>JABHRS010000008.1 GCA_018670085.1 archaeon
AAACTGGAGCTTTTTCATCTGCTTTACTTGAATGGACAGAAATGAACAGCACTGCACAGAATGCTTTAACTGATTTATACCATGAAAATGGTTCTAATACTGCAAATGTTGTTAATTTGAATTTATTGGTAGTTGTTCCAAGTGAAGAACCTTCTGGTGATAAAAACTCAACTATAGAGGTGAGTAATACATGAATGTAGTAAATAAAAAAAGGAAGTTGTTTTCTTTGAAAATAGGAATTGTATTAATTATTTTGCTGGTATGTGCTAACATGGCATTGGCTTTAGGGATTGCGCCAGAAACTAGGACAATAGAATTTGAAGAAAACAGTATTGTTGATCAAGTTTACATAATTGTAAACACTTTTGATTATGAAGTTGAAGTTGACATGGAACTTGAAAATCCTTATTCATTAGTTGAGTATGATGAAAGTGAGTTTCCATTAAAGCTTGCAGCAAATGAGAGGAAAACAATGAGTTATTCGGTTAATTTAGGAACTGACGCACCAATTTATGGAGAAATTGCAAGCATAAAAATTAGTGAATATCAAAATTCAGGAAATATTAACGCGAAAGTTGTTTTGAAAAGTCATATAGTTTTAGAAGTAAGTGAGGGATCATTTAGTGATTTGGCAGTTATTGATGAAGCAATAAGTTATGAAGATGAAGACACAGGGAAAATTGAAGAAGAAAGCTTTCTTGAAGAAGTAGTTGATCTGGATTCTGAATCTGGAGAAACAGATGATGGGATGTTAGAATCTGATTCTCATGAGAACGAGGAAGAAGGACTTCACGAGGTTGTAGTTTCTTCATTGAATTTTTCTAAATTGATGATTATTTTAATAATCTTGTCAATTTTCATTGCTTCATACAAAATATTTCATATCAATCGAGTTGATTGAACTCTTTTTTTCTTCTTTTCTTTTTTTTGTGTTTTGCTTGTTATTCTTGCATCTTTGTTCCTAAAGATTTAAAAATTGGAAGTCTTAAATTTCTGTTATGAAACAAATATTTATAATTGGATTATTACTAATTGTAATGCTAGTTGCAGGATGCTCAGGAACAGTTGATTCAACAGGAACTGAAGATGAAGATTTACAAATGAGCGTCTATGTAGATGGCGAAGTTGGAACACAAGATAACGGAGATGAAACAATGACAGTTGCAAAATTTGAAACAAGCATGGGAACATTTGAATTAGAATTATTTACAGAATCAATGCCGATAACAACCGGGAATTTTATTAAACTTGCAAATGAAAAGTATTTTGATGGAACTCGATTTCATAGAGTAATTGCAAGCTTTATGATTCAAGGAGGAGATCCACAGTCAGCTGACACTTCAAAGCGAAGTCGATGGGGAACAGGGGGACCTGGTTATTCCATTAAAGATGAACATGTAGCGGGCGCTGAGCTTACAAATGCACGTGGAACAATTTCAATGGCAAACTCAGGACCACAATCTGGAGGGTCACAATTTTTTATTAACGTTGTTGATAATACATTTTTAGATTGGGATAAACAACCGTCATCAAGCAAACATCCAGTATTTGGAAAAGTTGTTAGTGGGATGGATGTTGTAGATGCGATTTCAACCACTCCAGTTGGCAGAGGCGATCAACCAGTTGAAGATGTGATTGTAAACTCAGTTGTAATCGAAGAGCGATAGAAATGGAAGGCGATGATGAATCTTATGATCAAGTAAAAATCCAAAAAACAATTTCATCTTTGGAACGAGAAGGGATTGTAGATGAATTGCTTGCTCACCTTAATTACAGCAGAGAAATATCTGGTTATGCTAGACAAGAAACATTTGCAGCTCGGCTTAATGAATTTCATAAAGAGTCAAAGGAGTTACAAGAAGCTTTTGAATCAAAGGACTGGGACCATGTTTCTGAAGAAATAGGGGATGTACTTTGGGATTTGCTTTTTTTGTTTGTGTTACTTAAAGAGAAGAATATCCCTCTTAAAAAGGTAATAAAAGATAGAATTGCAAAGCAAGTTCGAAGACTGCCTCATGTGTATGAAGGGAAAATTGTGAGTTTGGAAGAAGAGTTTGCAATTTTTAAGAAACGAAAAAAACTCGAGAGAGAAGGTAAGTTGAAAGGTTTTGGGTTCGAGGACTAATTTTTTATTTTTTTTTATTATAAAATAAATTTGCTGCGTTATGACTCTTAACTGTTTCTTTTTCTTAGTTCATTTAAATAAGTTTATATATCTCAAATCATTATTTCAATAAAGATTTTATTAAAGAGGTTTGTACAATGGGAAAAAATATGACATTAGGTTTAATCATGACAACTGTTTTGGTAATGGCTGTCTTTTCATTAGTTGGTTTATTTGCAGAAACAGCAGGAGAAGATAGTATTGCAGGACAAGCTGTGGCAAGAAGTGGATTTTCAGTTTCTAAAAGTGAGCTTACAACGTCAAGTAAAATAGTTGATTCTGAAAAGGAGAGTGAAACAGTAAATTTCAATTTTGAAATGGAACTTTTTATTGAGCCAAGTATTTCTGCAAGTGTATTGAGCAGTGTACCTTTTAACGATTTGGACTATGCAAGTGTTGGAAAAGATGGTACCACATTGTATTTTGAAGATGGATCTAGTCAATCTTTACCTGAAGGACACCCTTTGTCTTCTTTAACTGCAACTGAAGTTGAAGCAGTGTTTGATAATTTCATAGAAGCAAAAAATAGTTACCTTAACTCACATCGGGCAATTAGTATGGTGGAATCTGACGATGGGGTGGTAGTTTTTTCTGAAGCTTTTACAAATAATTATTTAGATACTTTAGCTGGAAATGGTTGGGAAAATTTGGCAGATACAATTAACATTGACTCGTTGATGGGCGGAGCTTATGGTAGTGGTTATGGAGATAAGCTAAATATGGATATCGCGAATAGTTTAACTGATGTTGATTCTGCTATTGCAGATATGTTTACAAGGTCAGCTGTAGGAATTTCATTTTCTTCATATAAATCAGGTACTGGTACATCATCATCTTATGGAACAACTACTTCTACTGATTATTACAGTGAACGAGGTAGTGTAGTTGGAGGCGTTACAACAGTAACTCATCCTGATGGATCATCAGACACTTACTCATGGACCGATAAAAATGGTAATGGAAAATATGATTCTGGAGAGGAAGATGATGATCGATCACTTTGGCAGAAATTAAAGGATGCTTTGAGCATTACAGCTGAATCTGAAGGTGGTTATATGCTTTCAACTAGTGAATCAGATGATCTGATGGGAAATTTAATGAATGAAATGATTGCAAATCAGGCAGAAGAAATGAGAGATAGTTATGCTAGTTATTTGGCAGGTGAGATCACTCATTCTGAATTTGAATCACAGTTCACAACTTTGTTGAATAACTATGCATCAGAACAAGGTGTTAGTCAGAACTTTAATTTCAATCAAGTAAATATTCGTTAGATTGTGATGTAATTTTTTTTTTTTTCTTTTTCTTTTTATTCAAAAATATTCACAGTAAACATTTCTTGAATAAGTTGTGTAAACAATTGCGAACTCATTTATAACTGAAGAATGTTAGATTTTTGTTAATCTTTTTTTAATTTTAATCATGTGATTTTACTATCAATGGTCATACCCTAACATTCATCATGTTGCCACTTTCATATCTTCTTAATCCAATATAAAATACAATTGTCGCAATAGCTGCAAAAGTAAATGTTGCTCCAATTAAGGCTAAGAACCAAGGCCAGTTAAATTCTTGAAGTAGCATTGCAGGAACACTTGCAACAAAACCTGCTGGTAAAAGTGTTAAAAGAATTATTTTAGATGCACCATGAAAAATATCTAATGGGTAAAAACCAAAGATGACCATTGAGTGCAGCATAGTTCTAGAAGTTTCATGTGCATTCTTGAAAAAGAATGCAAGGGAACCTGCAATAATTGCAATGCTAGCAAATATTACAACTCCACAGAGCACTAATACTGAGTATAGTGGAACTGCTGAAAATGGATAAATTAGTATTGCTATCATTAGACCGAAAAAAAAGTCTCCAGCACCTAACCAACTTGCTTTACCATGTAAAAGGTGTAGCATTACATTTTTTGGAAGTGATAAATGAAAATCTAATTTTCCTTCAGCAATTGATTGTGCAATGTAACCTTTTTTTCCAAAAAACATACTAGCTAAACCCCAACTAACCATCAAAACAGCGTATAGTTGAAAAATTCCGTTTAGATCCCAACCATTGAGTGATTCAAATTTATTCATGAATATCCACCAGAAGACAATCCACATACAATTGTTTAATACCATAGCGCCTGCTTGAATGATAAAATTGGCACGATATTCGATAGCTGTTTTTAGATTGATCTTGAAATACTGTAAAATAAGTAATAATTCTGTTTTGATTGACATTTTTTTATTTTTTTAATTAAAATAGACTTTTATCCTCCATGAATTTGAACTTTAGAGATGATAAACTTATACATAACATAGTTGAGTGTTATGATGACTGCGATCCAAAACAATTGTGTCAAAAATACTTTGAAAAAATCATTTAGTGAAAATGAGACAAATAATTTTGCTGGAAAATAAGCTATATAACTAAATGGGAGTTTGGCCGAAATACTAGCTAGCCAATCTGGAAAAATTTCTAGAGGGAAAAACATCCCACCTATAATGAATACAATTTTACTATAAAGGAAATCTATCGCCTTTGCTTCTTCAAGCCAAAAAATTGAAGTGGAAATTAATGCCATTAAACAAAAATGTAATGTAATTGCAGCTAGTACAGAAATGATAATGAAAGGAATTGAGGTTAAAGAAAAGTTAAGTGGTCCGACAAAGTATAGGGTCAATAGTGCTCCAACAATAAAAGTGGTTGTGAAACGAAATAATGATTTTGAAATGTTTTGAGAATATTGAAATAAAAGATAGTTGTATGGTTTTGTAAGTTTAGTTGCAATCTCACCGGATTGAATCTCATTACCCATATCTTCTACTAATCTACCAAAACTTGTGACAATTGATTCAGTTAGAACCAAATACCAAATCATCATAGTTAAGGTAAAACCTTCAATTGCGTTATTTGGGTCAATGAAAATTACTTGCCATAAATTTATGAATATGAATATGATTAAACCAATAAATAAACTGTGTGCAAATACATCTGCTTTGTATGCGAAGACATTTCGCATAGAGATTTTTGCGATGTGGAAGTATTTTGTGATAGTCATACTTTCTTTCCCTTAAATATTTCTTCAATAATTTCCTCAATTGGTGGATCTTGAATGTTAATATCTTCGATTGCATATTTGCTGGTTAGTTTCTGGATAACCTTTTGAATAGAATGTTTACTGGTGTCAACTTCTAAGCCATGTTTATAATCGCCTTTAAACATAGTTTTTGCTCCAGGAAGTTTAATCTCTTTGATTTTTTTAGAAAGAATAACTGTGAGACGCTTTTTGTTAAGATATCTTTCTTTAATATCTTTGGTTGGACCATCAAAAACAATTTCTCCTTGATTGATAATGATTAAACGTTTACACAAAGTCTCAACATCTTCCATATCGTGGGATGTTAAGATAATAGTTGTTTGTTGCTCTTTGTTGAGTTTTTTAATTAGAGCTCTGATTTTCTTTTTTACTACAATGTCTAGACCGATTGTAGGTTCGTCTAAGAAGATAACTTTAGGGTTATGTAACAATGATGCCATAATTTCAAGTCGCATTCTCTGACCTAATGAAAGCTGCCTTACTGGAGTATTAATGAAACTTTGTACTTCAAAGGTTTTAATTAATTTTTTAAGACGTTTTTTGTAAATCTCTTCAGGAATTTCATAGATTTTGCTAAATAAATCGAAAGTGTCAATTGCTGGTAAATGGTACCAAAGTTGAGGTTTTTGTCCAAAAACAGTTCCTACATGCATTGCGAGTTCTTTTCTGTCTTTTTGTGGATTGTACCCTAGAACTTTTATCTCGCCAATAGTTTGGTGCAAAATTCCAGTCATCATTTTGATAGTTGTTGACTTCCCAGCACCGTTTGGTCCAATGAATCCAATGATTTCGCCTTTTTCTGCTTGAAATGAAATATTATTAACTGCCTTAAATTCTTGATAATTTGGTTTTAGAACAGATTTTAGGGAGTTTACAAAACCCTTTGTTTTTTTTTTGGCTTTGAAAATTTTGGAAACTTTATTGAGGGATATTATTGGTGGCATAGTAGATCAGAGGGAAGTTGTTTTCGTTATTATAAGTTTGGTTTTTTTAATTAATTCATTTTATCTTTCTTCACCTAAAAATATTTATACTAAGTATTTCTTGAAGTATTTGTGGTAGTAATTAATGATATAGTATACGGACAAATTGAAGTAACTGATCAAGTGTTAATTGAATTGATGGCCTCAGCCCCACTTCAAAGATTGAAATTAATTGACCAGCATGGGGCTCGGCCGATGGTAACTACTGGCGCTAGAGTGAACAGATATGATCATTGCGTTGGTGTGATGTTATTGTTACGAAAGCTTGGTGCAACAGTTGAGGAGCAAGTTGCTGGACTATTACATGATGTCCCGCACACAGCATTCTCACATGTAATTGATTACGTATTTACTGATAACAACAACGAGCATAGTTTTCATGAAAATTATTTTGAAAAGATGGTGATGGAATCAGAAATCCCAGGAATATTGAAAAAATATGGTGTCGATGTTCATCGAGTGATTAATGAATCTTTGTTTTCTTTGCTTGAGAGAGGATTGCCTGATTTATGTGCCGATAGATTAGATTATAGCTTTCGTGATTTTATGGCTTTTAATAATGGGGATGATGGTCGGTGCGCACGATTTGTATCTCACTTAATTGTTCATAATGGGGAAATAATTTTTGATGATATGGATGTTGCATTGGAATATGCTAAGCATTATTTGTGGATGGATAAAAGTCAATGGTCAACTTATTCCAGTGTTGCTGCCTATCAATTTTTAGGTGAATGTATAAAAAGGGCTTTAGAAATTAAAGTGTTAACTTTTGATGATTTGTTTTTGACCGACGATGTAGTTTTGGCTAAACTGCGTGAATCTACTGATGAGGTGATTCAAGATAATTTGGCTTATCTGGTTCCGACACTTAAAGTGGAAGTTGTGTCTGCTGAAGAGGCTGATATCTCCTCAATGGCGAAATTGAGGTTTGTGAATCCAAAGGTACTTGGGCCCGAAAGGGTTGTTAGTTTGGTTGGAGATTTGTATCCGCAGATGCTTGAGAAAGTTGAAGATAGGCGAAAAGCAATTGAGAAAGGAATTTTTTTGAGAGTTGTTAGTAAGTAAATGAGCTGATTGATAAGCAAAGTATTTAAAGAGAGAGACTCAATTTACAATTTGCTGTGGGCCTGTAGCCTAGCCTGGATAGGGCACCGGCCTTCTAAGCCGGGGACCGAGGGTTCAAATCCCTCCAGGCCCACTTTTTTATTTTAACCATGGAAATCGAAATACGAGCGAAAGTTGATTCTCTTGAAGAAATGAAAGAGAAATTAATTTCTATGGGTGCAAAAGTTTTTGGATCTAAATTTCAACATGATGTAATCTATAAACGAGAAGATCAAGTTGATACAGTGCAAAAACCAGGTTCTTTTATTCTTAGAGTTCGTGAATCTTCTACTGGTCATAAGTTGACATTCAAATCTTTAACAGATGTGGTAGGTAGTTGGATTGAGCACGAAACTAAAATTGAAGATCCAAAAGAGACTAGGTTGATGCTGGAAAAATCAGGATTTGTTCCGGTTTTAGTATTTGATAAAGAAAGAGAAGAAGGAAAATTAGGAGAGATTACATTTTGTCTTGATAGAATGCCTGAACTTGGGGAATTTATTGAACTAGAAATTATCAGTGATGATGTTGATGCTGGAAAGAAAAAATTGTTAGAATTGATTCTAAAACTGGGGTATTCTGAAAAAGATATAATTCACAAAGGATATGTGGCAATATTGATGGAACGACAAGGTGTGAAGTATGAGAATACTGGGTAGTTTTTTGATTTTGAGAGTTAAATTTCACTAATTTCTAATATTTTTTCTTTCAAGATTATTTGATTTGGTTTGATTTTTGAATCTTTTCTTTCTTGCAATGCCTGAATATATTTTGCAGTTTTATTGTCATTACTAAATCCAATCAGTTCCATATATTTTTTAATTCTTTTGAATCCATTAATATAGATCCTGTGGGTGATATATGTTTTATCCCGTTTTTGATAGTATTGTACTTCTTTACGGACATAATTTTTAATTCCTAATTCATTTAATATTTTTGAACATTCTTCTGTAAGTGATTGAGACTTGAAACCACCTTGTATCACAGGATATGCATTTGGCTTATATTTTATTGTTAGACAGAAGTCAGCATCAGCTAAGCCACGGATAAACGCGGCTTTTATTGAAAGGTTTGATATTTTGATACAATTTGGAACAGAAATGGAATTTTTGTTATTTGGAATATCAACAATTTCTCTGTAGAATAGACAAATAGCTTTTGATTTTTTTCTAAGGACTACACTATTTTGTTCTTTCCTTAAATTTTTATGGAAGTTTATGCTAAACACTTTTTGTATTAATCCATTAACAAAGTCCATATGTACTTCATCAATAATATTCCCAGTAATCTCCATTTGATATTGTTTCCAAGGTCCATCAGGTGAAGAATAAATCCCAACGTGTCCATCACCTACCATTACACCTATTAACTCTGCAAGATCTAGTGACATTTTTTTTGGGATTTTAATTTTAAAATGTTTATCCCAATTACTAAATTTTATTTTAGATAGATCAAATTTCAATGGAATTAACCTCTTTTTTGTGATTTCTTTAGTAGAAAAGTAGTATATAAAGCCTGCCCGTACATGTCCAGTGGCTTTTTATTGAGTAAATATGAATAGTACTACCAGAAATTATTTAAAGAGAATATATTAAATATTTATTGCGCATCCGTGGCCAAGTGGTTAAGGCAGTCCCCTGCAGAGGGACGGGTCGAGAGTTCAAATCTCTCCGGGTGCTCTCTTTTTTCCATTGTTTTTCTAAATTCTGTCAATAACTCGCGGACATCACTGGTGAATACATCAGCGGTATGCCTACTCTTTCTTGTACAGATTTATTCTTACTGCCCCAGTGAATACAAAGGGGCAATAAATCTTTTAAAGTAGATGTTGTTCTTTATAATCATGAAAAAGACACTCTCATCCGTTGATCTAATTGCGCTTGTTTCAGAGTTCCAGATACTGACTCGTGCGAAGTTGCAACAGTTATACCACCCATCGAAAACAGAGTTTTGTTTACATTTTCATATCCCTGGGAAAGGAAAGCAATATATGCGGATCATTGCAGGAAAAATGATTAACTTTGCAGATGAAAAACGTTCTTCTATAAACCCAAGTGGCCTTGCAATGTTGCTTCGTAAACACATTAGTGGTGCGATTGTAGAAAAGGTTTGGCAAAAAGATTCTGAGAGAATTGTGGTTTTTGATCTGGCAGTGCGAGATAAAAAATTTCACCTGGTTGTGGAGCTATTTTCAAAAGGAAATTTGGTTCTTTGTGATAATGATTGGAAAATATTGGCATTGCAAAGTTGGCAATTGCGGCAAAGTGGAGCTGTAAAAATGAAACAAGAGTTCAAGTTTCCGGATTCGCGTGTTGATTGGAAAAATATCTCTGAAAGTGAGTTTAGTGATTTAATTGGAAAAAGTGAGAAAAAGAATTTGGCGACAGCGATTGCAACTGATATGGGTGTAGGTGGATTGTTTGCGGAGGAAATTTGTATCCGCTCTGGAATTGATAGTAAGAAACAAGTAACTGAAGTAGTTGTTGATGAAATTAAGAAACTTTATGCTTCTCTGATTGGATTGATTAAGGAATTGAGTGAAGCGAAAGGATTTGTTTATGAGAAAGAAATTAGTCCGGTTAAAATATCTGTTCCACGGGTAGGAAAATTAGTTGAGGAAAAAGAATCGCTTAGTTTAGCACTTGATACTGTGAACCCATTAGTTAAGATTTCACCTTATGATAAAAAAATAGCAAAGGTTGTAAATATTATTAAGAAACAAGAAGAAGCGATTGGGAACATTGATGATGCTATTGAAGCTAATTCACGCAAAGGAGATTTGGTTTATGAGAAATATGCTGATATCTCGAAATTGCAAGAAGTTGTTAAAACTATGAGCAAAACTAAGGACTGGGATGAGATCAAAAAGGAACTTGAATCTTTGAAAAAAGTTATTTCTGTTGATTTGAAGAAGAAAACTGTTGTTTTGGATTTGTAGATAATCTCTTAGATTCTTGTACTTTTGCGCCTATATTTTCAAGAACTATCTTTTTTACAATAGTAATGCTTTTAAGGCAGATTTCTGTTGATTGTTAGATGGGGTGGAATAAAGGTGGTGTTATACCTAGTCAGCTACTTAGAAGTATGATTGACTCAAAGAGAATTAGTTCTAAATTAAATTTATACCCACATGTTCAGCCAGCAAGTATTGACCTTCCTGTCGGAGAAGTAGCTTATGAAATGCAAGGAGTAGTTCTTCCACGAAAAGGAGAGAAGGTAGCTGATATCATTCAAAAATATCGAGTGCCACAAGTTAAAGCAATCGATTTGACTAAGGGTGCGATTTTAGAGAAAGGAGTAACATATTTAATTCGCAGCGCCGTTAGATTAAACTTAGACTCAGATATTAAAGTTGATGCAAGTCCAAAATCTTCTATTGGAAGAATTGATTTACATACCAGGACTGTAGTTGATGGCGGGCAATTATTTGACACTATCCCTGTTGGGTACGATGGATACATCTATTTGTATATTGTGTCAAACAGTTTTAGAGTATATTTAGAATCAGGAATACCTGTCATGCAACTTCGTTTTAGGAGCGGAGAGGCGACACTAGATTACCTAGAGACCAAGATGCTAGGGGAACTTCACGGTTTTGTCTTTGACAAAGCTGGATCCAACATTCCCCTATGCATCACTTCTCAATTACCAGGGGCATTGTTAACATTGGATTTACAAAGTTATGACATTGTTGGATGGTGGGCAAAACATACTCATCGGCCAGTTTTTATGAACAGGTTAGATAATCCAATTTCAGAATTTTGGCAACCGATAGCTCGCCCTAAAAATGGGTCACTACATGTGCCTCATGGGCAGTTTGGAATTTATGTAACTAAAGAACATGTAGCATTCCCACCATTTGTTAAAAGTAGAGATAAAAATTCTAACGGACTTGAACCTGGTTTTAGTGGTGTTATGATGATTTATGACCCAACAGCCGGAGAATTTCGAGCGCATTATGCAGGATTTTTTGATCCAGGGTTTGGATGTAGATTTTCAAAAGGAAAGGAAGATAAAAACTCTAAAGGATTTTTGTCTTGGAAGAAAAATGTAAAACGTAGAGGGAATGCAGGGGTACTTGAAATTCGAAGTTTTGAGAAAGATCGAATTTTGCGTGATGGTGATCCTATCTGTAGAATGGTTTATGAGAGATTACTGGAAGTACCGGATATCATCTATGGGATGGATGGACTTGGTTCTAATTATGGTGTCCAGAAAGGCGCAAAGCTTGCGAAGTTTTTTAAGTGATTTTTCTTATTGTTTATCATTGAATTATAGAAAGCTTAAAATAGATTCTTAGTTGTTTTAATCATTATGGCAGCAACAGTTACTCCATGGGAAGTTAAAGGAAAAATTGATTATAATAAATTAATTAAAAATTTTGGATTAAAGCCACTCTCGAAATTGAAGCTTCCAAAAATATTCATGGACCATTATTTATTTCGCCGTAATTTAGTCTTCGCACATCGAGATTTTGATAAAATATTAGATGCAATCAAAAATAAAAAAGAATTTGCGATGATGACTGGACTTATGCCATCAGGAAAATTTCATTTTGGGCATAAAATGGTTGCAGATCAAGTGATTTTCTATCAAAAATTAGGTGCAAAGATTTACTTGAATGTAGCTGACATTGAAGCGTATAACTCTCGTAGTACAAATTTAAAAGAATTACACAAAGTTGCAATAGAAGAATACCTAACGAACTATGTTGCACTTGGACTTGATTTAAACAAATGTGATTTTTATTTTCAATCAAAACGTTCAATTGATGGAAATAAATCAAATGTGTATTACTCTCTTGCTAGTATGCTTGGCCGACATGTGACTGCAAATGAATTTAAATCAATATATGGTGCAGTTGATCCTGGAAAAATGGCGGCAGCACTTTTACAAGCAGCAGATATGTTGCATCCACAGTTATATCCATTTAGTAAGAAGGCAATTCCAGTTGTAGTCCCAGTTGGAGCTGACCAAGACCCACACTTAAGGCTGGCACGTGACTTGGCAAAGAGGTGTAAGTTATATAAATTTTCTACATTGAGTTCAACTAATCATAAATTCATGTTTGGTTTGAAAGGTGCTAAGATGTCTTCATCTGATCCTAGTTCATACATTGCATTAACCGATGATCCTAAAGACGCTGCTAAAAAAATAAAAAAATATGCTTTTAGTGGAGGGAAAGCCACACTCGAAGAACATCGTAAAAAAGGTGGCAATCCAGATATTGATGTGTCTTTCCAGATGTTAAAATTTGGAATGGAAACCGATGATGAAAAATTGCAACAAATTTATGATAATTACAAATCTGGAAAATTACTTAGTGGTGAGATGAAACAAATTTTAGTTGAAAAAATTGTTACTTTTTTAACTGAACATCAGAAGAAAAGAACTAAAGCAAAAATTCATGTTACTAAATTTTTGAAACAAAATGGTCTGTAATTTTTTTAATTTTAATTTTTTGTTAAATGTAATTCTTTTTCTAAATTGTTTTTAAATTATAATTAATTTTTTTTTTTTTTCGAATAAAGTCTTTTTTTTGTCATAAAAGAGGTGGTTTTTCAGTAACACTTATAAGCAAAAGTGTATTATAAAATATTAACTCAATTATTAAAGAGAAATTAATTTTGCAACAAATATTGTTGGTAAGTTAGATGGCAAAAAAAAAAAGTGATGGAAGATGGCATGCAGTGCCACTTAGTGGATCATTTATGGTAACATCAATTCTAGGTTTTATTATTTCAGGGTATTGGGTTTACCCTCAAAGTTTGAGATATGGATTTAGCTTTATGTTAATTTTTGCATTAATGTTTGTAGCATCATTAGTTAGTATGACTAAAGCACCAATAAAATGATTGATGGTAAAGTTTTATTGGGTAAATATTAGAAGAGAGAAAAAAGAGATTGTTTTCGAAGGGAAAAATACAATAAAAATCTTAATAGATTTTTAAGCATTTTTCAAACAGTTGTTTGGAAAAATGAACCCCAGAGGAAAAGAGGTGGAATGGAATATGGCAGCTCGTAAGAAAGTTACAAGGAAAAGAAAGGCTTCAACACAAAAATCTGCAATAAGTGGAAAATCTGTGTTAAGGTGGGAATTTCCAGCAAGCGAGCTGCATATTCTTCGCATTGAAATGTTTGCATTAATTGCTTTTGGTATTTTTGTTTTTTGGTATATGTACAATCAATTTGAAAGACAATTATTTGGTGGAATCATGAGTGTAATTCTTTTTGTATCATTATATTTTGTAATTTCTGCTATTGTAAAGAGGATTCATAATGTTGAAGAAAAATATCATTTGACTAACACTCATTTAGAAATAACACGACATGTGAATGGTAAGAAGGTAGCTGTAGAGAAAGTTAGTCTGTCAAATGTTGCATTACATGCTTTTGATCATTTCTTTTTAGGGGCTTATGTAGTTTCTAAAGGAAAGAGGCATGCTATGTTCTTTAATAATGAAGCTGAGAGCCGAGCTGTACATCGACACATTAAGAGAAAGAGTAAAGCTTAGTTATTTTTTTGTTTATTCTTTTTTATTGGTTCTAGATAGTTTAATTTTAGATAATTAGATTATAACTTTTCGAAATCAAGATTCAATCATAACTTGATTCTTTATTCGTTTATTTAGAAGAAGAAGGATATTTTTCTGTTGATTAACTATCATTATTATGAATAATATTTTGTTAGAAAATAAAAGTAAAGAAAAAGAGTAAAAAATAAAGAAAAATTAAATTAAGCAGCAGGTGGGAACATAACACTCAGTTCTTCACTGCGTTTACAAATAAGTTGATAATTTACAAAGTCCTGATAGAACTTCTCATATAACCTATTAATTTGCATTTGTTTTACTCCCCAGATACTGAGTCTGATGATCCGCCAGGAACAGCAGTTTTGGATATAATTAAAATGTCTCCAACAGCTTTTACAAGTTGATGTGGGACAATTACTCCTTTAGCGCTTCCAAGAACTCGGCTCAAAAAAGAGTTTTTAGTAGATCTAATTTTCCAACCAAATACTTTATTTGCAGTCATAATACTGTCTTCAACGTCGCCAAAATATTCTCCTGCGTCTGTAAAGACCTTTAAATCGTAAGTTTGTGATATTTTTTTCATCTTTAGCATAAGTCCACCTCTGTTGGATTAAAACTGTATTGAGACTTTAAATAGTTTTCTGTGCTAGAATTTACTGTTTTATTCGATATTAAGGCATTTTGGGGCTTAAAAATCCAAAAGTTATTAACCAATGCTGATTTTTGCTAGGTTATGGTAATCAGATTGCTTGGAACTTCACACATTTCTTCGAAAAGTGTTCAGGCAATTCGTTCTGAAATAAAAGAGAATAAACCAGATATTGTAGCGGTTGAACTTGACATTGGTCGGGCGCAAACTCTTCAAGCAAAAAATGTAAAAAAGGAAATTCCTTGGCAAATGCTACCTAAAGTTGGTGTTTTTGGGTTTATGTTTGTAATCATGGGGAGATTTGTGCAAGAACATTTGGGTAAAATTGTCGGAGTGGAACCTGGGTCTGAGATGAAAGAAGCTTTGATACTTGCTGCCAGGTCTAAATCCCGGATTGCACTTATTGATCGACCAATTCAATTAACACTGAGGTCTTTTTCACAGCAATTTTCTTTTCGTGAAAAAATGCTGATGGTCTGGGATGTAATCTCAGCGCCGTTTATGGGAAAAAAGCGAATGAAAGAGATGGGGCTTACCAGTTTTGATATTACAGGCGTTCCATCTGAAGACGTGATCTTGAATTTGACTGGACATTTGAAGAACAGGTATCCTGGGATGTATAAAGCTTTGATCTCCGAGAGAGATGTTTACATGTCAAAATCTTTGATGCATATTTTGTCTAAAGAGAAAAAGGAGCGAGAAACAATGGCTGCAGTAAATGAGGTGGGCCCTGAATCTTCTGAACCAATTGAAGTTAAGATTTTGGCAGTTGTTGGGGCTGGACATTTAGATGGGATGAAGAAGTATTTGTCGAAGCGCGGTGTAGAGTTTGAAGTTGTGGAGTATTGAGTGTGAAGATTTTTAAAGTTGCTTGCTTCTTTTGAACTTGTAGTTACACTAGTGGAGCTGACGGTGATTTATTTCGCTGAGGAAGGTCCGCCCACCGTAAATGAGCCTTATTCATCACTTGTGGTGTCTGAGAAGGGGAAACTCTTGGCTCTGGCACAGAAACGACACGTCCTATAATATGGTACTCAAAAATCATAGATTTTTGGGACCTAGAAAATCTTTGATTTTCTAAGGTATGATAGATGCGAAGCTTTGCGTGAGTAAAGTTAGAACTAACCTCTTGACTTTGATTGTAGGGATCGATGAAACGTGCGAAACCGCTCTGGTGCAAGTCGTTTGACGCTAAGTCGAATGCTCCTCTCAGTTATCGATGTTTTGCTTTGGCAGAATGTTTTGGACTGGACAGAAGGTGGCCTATTGTGTGACTACGTTTTTTTAATTTTTATTCTTCTCTTTTTTTTATTTCTAATGTTAATTAATCTCAATCCCAGTACTAGATTATTTGAAATTCATAAAATCCATCGGAGAACCTGTTTCTTCAGAATTACTGGTAGTAGCTGCGGTTGGACTTGTGCTTGAAGCAAATGGGTCACTTACACTAGCTGAAGAATTGTCATCAAAACCCATCTTTTGATACTCGTGATCATTATTCATTTGGCTTGTTTTGTTTGGCAATAATTTTTTGATAAGATAAAATATTAAAATTGTAATTAATAAGATAATGATTAAATCTATGATCACCCAAATACTCAGATCTAAAACCCCATGCATCCAAAGAATTGAAACAGCCGAAAGATAGTAAGTTAAATGTGGTGAAGCTGCTAAAAATGCATATTTGTCTTTAATTTTGTGCGTGAAAACTAAATAGATAATTAATATTGAATAAGAAATTGCTAAAAATAAAACAGAAAATCTTAACCAAAATAGTTCTAATCCTTTTTCAAATAATACTCTCATTCCTTCAATATTAACCCAAGCAAAAGAGAAAGAGTTACCAAGAGCAGTATTCCAACCCATAGATTCTGATTTGTAAATTCCAAAATAAAATTCTAGAGTAAACCAAAGCGCAAGAATCGGAAAGAGATACCACCAAATTTCTATATTTTGAAAGGGAGCTTTAACAATATGAAAAAAAGCTTCTGACATGTTGCTGATAACTGTTGAAAAATCCATCCTTGATCTTGATAAACCATTTTTGCTATAAAAGAGTGTTGATTTTTAATGGTGATTTATCTAATTTATAATTAAAAGTTTTTCAAAAATTGAATGTTTTTTTAAGATTAAAAGGTACTCGTCAAGCAAATCTTTCTGGGACCAAAAGGTTTAAGTTCTCTAAGTTGCTTTGTATTAGTGGATGACAAGATTTATTGCAGTAATTTCTGGAAAAGGAGGAGTAGGTAAAACTAGTGTAACTTTAAATTTAGGTCATAGTATAGCGAGTTTTGGGAAAAAAGTAGTGTTAGTAGATGCTAATTTAGCGACTGCAAATTTAGGGCACCACTTAGGGAAAGTAACTCATAAGGCAACTCTTAATGATTTTTTACGAAAAGAAAAACATATCCATGAAGTGTTACATAAACATGAACATGGATTTTCATATATTCCTGCATCTTCATCGTTTTCTGAATTTCAAAAAACTAATCCTCAAAAAATTGGAAAAGTAATGGAACATTTAGATAAAGGCCATGACGTTGTATTATTTGATGCACCAAGTGGGATGGGTCCAGAATTATCTGCATTGTTAAAACATACAGATGAAGTATTGGTTGTGACAACTCCAACTATGAGTAGTGTAATGGAAGCATTAAAATCACTTGAAGTTGCCAAAGCTAGAGGAAATGTAGTGACTGGAGTTGTAATGAATATGACTCACGGTGGAAAACATGAATTAAGTGAATCTGAAGTTAAAGAGTTACTTGGAGTTCCAATTATTGCAAACATTGAACATAACAGACGAATGCATAAGGCACAACATTTAGGAATTCCTTTGGCTGCGATGGGATTTTTTTCTAGGAGAAGTCAACCTGCAAAACAGTTTCAAAAATTGAGTGACTTTGTTTTAATGAATTTTGAAAAATAGGTACTTATGATGGTATCCAAAGTATTACAAAAACATAAACAACATCTGCAAGGTAAGTTTAGCGCAGCAGAATATTCTCATGTTGAAGAAATTTTAAAATCGTCAGAAGAGTTTCTCCGAAAATCTGGTAATATTTTGTTTTTTAGTTCAATATTTGTGATTTTCTTTTTGACTTTGATTATGGCATTTGTAGTTTTGCCGTTCAAACAAGTTTTGCCATCAGTATTATTTTTAGGGATTTTTGGATCTTCTGCTTTTGTTTTTGGGATTATAATAATTTATTTTGTGCATATTAATCCGGAATTTGAAAGACACCATCACTGGATGCTGCTTGGAATTTTAGTATTATTTAGCTTCTTAAGCGTTTTTATTGCTCATCTGTTTTTGGGACTACTTTCAAATCCTGTTGTTAGCGGATCAATGTTGTCTGAATGGCCGGTAGCAGCTGTAATTAGTGTTGGATTTCTAATACCGTATTTACTTTATTGGGTGTTAGTTGAGTAGAAATTAATAGAGGAATTAACAGTAGAATTAATTGTTATTTTTTTAATTTGTTTTAATGTTTAAAAAATATACTCAATACTCTTCTTCTTTCTTTAATCCAAGTAATCTTAAACTATACTGGAAGAATTGATGTGCATACCATTCCATTGCTTCAAGATTATCGATATTGATAACAACGGTTGTGTCTGGACATTTGAACACTTTTCCAACGTGACGTCGGTATTCATTAATTCGTTTAAAATCATCACGCTTGGATAATTCACGCATAAAAAAGTAAAAAGAAAGATATTGTTGAAATTTTGGATCATCTGAGTGTAATTTCATCAGGTTCTTTGCTCTTAGTGCAGGACTTTTAGGAATTTTTTCAATCAATTCCTTCTCTTTTGCATCTATTAGGTACCCTTCTACTATAAAATCATAAAAAGAAATTAATCTCATTAAAGCGTTATTAACCACTTCAGTGGTTCTAGTATACTTTAAACTAACGTAGATGATATGCTCTACTCTCTTGAGTTCTTCTCGGCCTTCAAAAATATGTTCTTCCATTCCTGTTATTGCACCATTAAATCATATCACTACTATTCATCAAATTCTATTTAAAAAAATCTAAATAAACTTTTTTGTTAGTATTTGTCCAAAATTTTCAGCTATTGATAAAAATTTTGTTGCGGAAGATTCACTAATCACTCGGACTTTATAATTGTTTTCACAAATAATGTAGTCTTTTTTCCTTCGAAAGTCTGCTGGGCCTGTTTTTTTGGCATTTAATAGCTCCTGGAGCTGAGATTTTTGGTTAATTAATATCGTCAAGTCAAAAGTTTCTCCTAATATTTTACTGAGTTTCTCGTCGTTATCAATGATATTTTTTTGAATTGTGACCTCATTTTGTTTTTCTTTTGGGATAATTTTTTGATGCTGAAGTAGCAGAAAACAGAATTTTTCCATTAATTGATAAAAATTTGCTAGAAGCCTGATGATCTCTAAGAAAAGCTTTTGTTCTTGAAGCATTGGATAAGTTCTTTTTAATAGAAACCTGGCTCGCTCTAACTCCTGTAGGGCTAAAAGTTGTGTTTGATTGATATTAGAATCTGGGATCATTACTTTTTGTATAAGGTGAAAGTAGAAAAAGATTACTCTTCTTTATTTGTTAATGTTAAAATAGCTTCTGCTAAATCACCTTTCGCTGTTTCAATTGCTGACCTTGCAGTTTCTGGTGTAACTCCGGTTTGTAAAACTACAGTTTCAACATCTTCTTCTGAGATATCAGGGGTTGAGTCTAAAGCTTGTTCAACTGGAGATCCAGTGATTTGATAGGTCTCTTGGCCCATCATGTTGATTTTAGAAAGTTGAGGGTTATCAAATACTAATTCTCTATCTTCAAGCGTGATGACAATTTTGGATGCTTTTAATTCTACTTGTTGCATGCCCATCTTTTGCATCATTTTTTGCATTTGTCTTGGATTTACGCCTGGAAACATTTTTTTCGTACCTTTATTTGTTATTTATTGACCTAACCATCCATTTAATAGAAAATTAAGTGCGATCACTAGTACTATCACAACTCCACAAAGAATCATTACAGTGTGCGCTGACATCTGTAATTTTGTTGAAGTTTCATCAAAATACCTAGTTAGGCCACCTTGACCTGAGGGCATGTGAATTTTGTTGTCTTTTGCCATTATAATGGGTGATCTTAGTTGTGGTTTAAATAGTTTTTGTGTGTAATGTATAGATCTTGTCTATGATTTCGCCACAATCTTTATATATAGACTTTTTGACAACAGATGAATCAGCTTAAGAAGTGGTATAATGAGCATTAAAAAAAGTATTAAAGAAATTTACGAAAACAAGTACAAATTACTTTTAATCATTCCATTCTTATTACTAATATTCTCAGTTATTCAAATTGGAGTTCAATACCAACAAACTGGTGACTTTGTTAACAAAGGTGTTAGTTTGAAAGGTGGATCTACAGTTACAATCCCAACTAACATGTTAGAAAGTCAAAGCGATGCTCTTGAACTTGCGTTATTAAACAGCGCAGATTTTGCAAATGCAGATATCTCAGTTAGATCACTTTCGGCTGCTGGATCAACAACTGCAATAGTAGTTGAATCTAGTTTACAAGAAGGTGATGTTTTAGATTCGCTCTTGGACGAAATCGAAGGACAAACAACTGTTGATCAAGATACTTTCTCAGTTGAGATTACTGGGTCAAGCCTTGGTGAAAGTTTTTTCACTCAAACAATGATTGCTTTAGTTGTAGCATTTTTATTAATGGGACTAGTTGTTCTGATCTATTTTCGAACTCCAATCCCTTCATTTGCAGTAATCTTAGCTGCAGCTTCAGATATAGTCTGTACACTTGCAATTTTTAATTTAACTGGGCAGAAATTGACCACAGCTGGAATTGCAGCATTATTGATGCTAATTGGTTATTCTGTTGATACTGATATTTTAGTAACTACCAAATTATTGAAGAGGCATGGTGCTTCTGTTATGAACAGGGTATATGATGCTATGAAAACTGGAATGACTATGACTGGAACAACTTTAATTGTAATCACAATTACTATGTTTTTGGTGAAAAGTGATACTGTAAAACAAATTATGCTAATTTTATTTATTGGACTAGCTGTAGATTTGATTATGACTTGGATTCAGAATGTAGGAATTTTAAGGATGTATTTAGAAAAGAAAAGTAAGAAATAACAATAAAAATTAAAAAAATAAAAATGGGTAAACTTAAACAAATATTCACAAATTGGAGAGTGTTATTATTATTATTTGTAGTAATACTTGCATTAACTTCAATCTTTACTGCAAGTCCATCAAACTGGTTTGCAACAGGAGTGAATATTGATTCTATTGAAACAAACTCATCTGCTGCAATCGCTGGGATATCAAGTCCAAGTTCAGGAACTCATCCATTGCAACAAGAGAGGATTTTGGAAATTGATGGAAGTGAGATTACAAATATAGATGAATTTTATGATTCGTTATCATTTGTTGGAGCTGGAGAAACAATCACCATCACAACTAACCAATTCTCATATGTTTTACTTGTAAAAGAAGAAGATGTTACAACTGGAGTTGCAATTGATCTTGGGATTACTGTTAGTGAAATTCCAAGTAATAATCTTCGAAAAGGATTAGACTTAGCTGGTGGAACTCGTGTTTTATTACAACCAGTTGAACCAGTTGATGATGAAATAATAGAAGTTACTATCTCTAATTTGTATGAAAGATTAAATGTTTATGGATTAAGTGATATCTCAATTAGTCCGGCTAAAGATTTGGCAGGAGATCAATTTATTGTAATTGAAATTGCAGGGGCATCCGAAAGCGAAGTAAGATCACTACTTGAAGAGCAAGGAAAATTTGAAGCTGTGATCGGAAATCAAACTGTATTTTCTGGTGGAGATAAAGATATTACTTATGTTTGTCGAAGTGCTGATTGTTCAGGAATAGATCCTAACGCAGGTTGCGGGCAATTAAGCGATGGAAGCCAAAGCTGTAGATTCTTTTTCTCAATTACCTTAAGTGGTGATGCTGCTCAACGTCAAGCTGATGCAACACGTAATTTAGATGTGAGCTATGAAGGTGCAAGTACATATCTGAGTGAAGATTTAATCTTATATCTTGATGATGTTGAAGTTGATAGACTTCGAATTGGTTCAGAACTTCAAGGAAGAGCTACAACACAGATTCAAATTTCAGGGTCTGGTGCTGGGACTACTCAAGAGAATGCAATTGATGATACTTTGAATCAAATGAACCGTTTGCAAACTATTATGATCACAGGTTCACTCCCAGTGCAATTAGAAATTGTTAAAATGGATACAGTTTCTGCTCTACTTGGAGAAGAATTTTTACAAAATTTATTGATGGTTGCAGCAATTGCAGTCTTAGCAGTGTTTACAGTAATTTTTATTCGATATCGTAAATGGATTGTGGCGGCACCGATGTCACTAATTATGCTTTCAGAGATACTTTTGATTTTAGGATTTGCAGCAGCAGTTTCATGGAATTTGGACCTTGCAGCATTTGCTGGGATAATCATTGCCGCAGGAACAGGAGTTGATCATTTAATTATCATAACTGATGAGACTTTGCGTGGTGAAAAATTAAGCTCACTAAAGGCGCGGGTTAAGAATGCGATGTTTATTGTAATGGGTGCTTATTTTACAACCACTGTTGGGATGATCCCTCTTTGGTTCGCAGGAGCTGGATTACTTAAGGGATTTGCGTTTACAACAATTGTCGGAATTACTCTTGGTGTATTTATTGCACGGCCAGCTTATGCTGCAATCATTAAGATTATGCTTGAAGAAGAAGAGTAATTATTTTTAGTGATTTTTGTTTTGTTTATTAATTTATTAATCTATTTTTTCTTTTTTTTTTCTTTTCTTAATTTTTTGATCATTTTGGCTAAACATTTATATACGTGAATCTCCCTATTATCTTTGAATATTTTGTTTTGTAAATTGATGATCATAGAGGTGGCTAAGTGAAAATTATAGAATTCAAATCAGTATCTAAAGAATTTGGAGATCATTTAGTCTTAGACAAAATAGATTTTGCAATTGAAGAAGGAGATATTTGTGGAATTATTGGTGGTTCAGGTAGCGGAAAATCTACACTCTTGAATTTGATGGTTGGATTTTTGAAACCAGAAGAAGGGGGAGTATATTATCACAGTCCTGCAACTGGAAAAAGTTATCATCTTGATTCACACATTTCTGATCTCCGAGAAAAAATTGGTTTCACTCCTCAACACACATCATTTTATCCAAAATTAACTGTGATGGAGAACTTAATTCATTTTGGAAGAATGTATAAAATTCAAGAAAATATTTTAATTGAAAATGCTAAGAATTTATTGAAATTTACCGGTCTTTATGATTTTAGGAATGAACTTGCTGAATCCTTAAGTGGGGGAATGCAAAAAAGACTTGATATTAGTTGCAGTTTAGTGCATAAACCAAAAGTTTTGGTTTTGGATGAGCCAACAGTTGATCTGGATCCGCTTTTACGTCGAGATATAATTGAATTAATTAGGGCTGTGAATCGTCAAGGTGTTACCATAGTGATTGCATCACATGATTTAGAAAATATGGAAATTCTTTGTCATAAGATTGCAATTATACATCATAAAAGCATATTTGCATACGGGTCTATTAATGAGATCAAACGAAAATTTGGTCACAAACATGGAGTCTTACGTTTGCACACAGGAGAACATCATAAAGCGATGCTCGGACATGCAAAAAATTTGTCAGTGAACTCTATTGTCGATAAAGGAGATCATATCATCTTTGAAACCAATAATCTGCCAACTTTGCTTGATGGAATGGTGAGATTGGTTGCAAAAGAAAGATTGCCATTCACGCATATTGAAATGTCTGCTCCAAAGCTTCGAGGAGTATTTGAGAAAATAGGAAAAGAATAGATTAAAAAAGAACTAAATAAGAATTAACTAAGATAGGGATTGTAACAGAATCATAAAACAATTATTTTCATAGAAAGAATGATGGGTGAATTATGAAAGAATTATTTTTATTAGTAAAGAAAAATATCGTACTGATGCTTCGTTCAAAAGCTTCAGCTTTGATCATAATATTTGCGCCACTCTTATTAGTATTGTTAATCGGGTTATCATACGACAATTTTGCAGGGTATGGGTTAACTGTTGGATTTGTTGCAGACTCCGTTGGAGAAGATATTACTGCTTTGCAAACTTCTCTCGAATCTCAAGATTTTTCTGTTGTTCAATATACAAACCTTGAAAATTGTTTATCTGATATAGAACAAAATTATGTTCATGCTTGTTTGGAGTTGCCGTTGGATTTTTCGGTCCAAGATAATAATGCAAAATCAGTTACTTTTCATTTGGATCAAAGTAGAATCAATGTTGTTTGGATTATTCAAGAAGTATTGCGTAATGAATTTAGTTTGAAAACACAAGAAGTATCTGAGGAATTAGTCTCAAATATCTTCACAAAAATAACTAGTGCTCAAAGCAATTTGGATTCACAGCGAAGTACTTTAGATAATATCAAAAGTGCCCAAGGAGTTGCTGTGAGCTCACTTAGCGAAGTTGACATTTCTGTAACTGATGAAGATATAGAGACCCAAGATCACTTAATTGAGACATATGAAAATTTTATCTTATCTAGTGTACTAACTGCAGAAGACAAAATTAATGACCTTCAGGAACAAATTGATGGTTCAGATAATATCTCCAGTGGGGAGTCTGATGACCTGACTTTGCTCGTTACTGGCATACAAGAATTAATAGATGACATTGAACTCTACACTGGGGGCACTGGAACTTTTAGTTTTGGTGAAATCCAAGTTGCAATTGATGCTCTTCAAATTTCAGTTTCTTCTGCTAACAGTGGGGTTAGTGGCGCTAATACTAATTTAGTAACAGCACAAACTGATCTTGAAACAGTGGTTACTGCGTTAAATAGTTTATCAACTGAATTAAACAGTTTTGAAGTTGATGATAG
The DNA here is from genome assembly GCA_018670085.1 of archaeon. Classification (GTDB taxonomy): domain Archaea; phylum Nanobdellota; class Nanobdellia; order Woesearchaeales; family GW2011-AR9. The sequence goes on from JABHRS010000008.1 coordinate 24,471, forward strand.
TTCAACAATTTCAGCGCCACTGGTTACAAACATTGAACTTGTTTCATCTGAAAAATCCAAATTTAATTATTTATTTCCAAGTTTAATGGTATTAGTTGTTATGTTTATTTCAATAATGCTTGGAAACACTTTAGTTATGATGGAGAAAAAAAGTCCTGCTTATATTCGAAATGTTTTACTTCCAGTTTCTAAGATGAAATTTATTCTAGCTAACTTTTTTAGTGTGATTACATTGGTGGCATTTCAAATTTTAATATTAATGGGTGTTTCATTACTTTTCGTTCCAGCAGATTTAACTGCTTTTTTTGTAACATTTTTGACCTTGCTTTTTGTAACAGCAGTATTCGGATTTATTGGGATGATTTTAGGATCAATTTTCAATTCTGAAGAAACAAGTATCTTAGCTTCAATTTCAACTGGAAGTTTATTTTTGTTCTTATCTGGTGTAATACTACCAATTGAAGGTATGAGTGCTGGACTTCGAGATTTGACTGCTTTGAACCCATTTGTTGTAGCTGAAGAAGTTGTTCGCCGAGTTTTTATTTTTGGAGGAAGTTTTCAAGGATTATTTGAACCATTGATGACACTCTTTTTGTATTCAATTATTTTGTTTTTGATTATTTTGGTCTTTGATTCATTTATTCATCAGCACTTGATTGAGAAGTATTTGTATAAAAAACATAAAACTGCTAGGCGTAATAATAAGAAAGATTCTGGAAAAAACGGCACTAAAAATCTGTTAGCAGCTATTGGGTCCGTAGGATCAGATGAGCTAGGGATGGATCATCCAAAAAAATCAAGTAATCATTCTGCTACAGGAACTGCAAATTTAAAAAAACAACACCAAAAAAAGATGAAAAGGTTTTCATTATTTAGTAAAAGAAAGAAAAAAGAAGAATTTGAATTATAATTTACAAAGCTTTTTATCTATTGTTTATTTTTTCTTTAATATGTCAATTGTGCAATCAAAAAGATTACTTGTAATCACTGGAAGTCCTGGTACTGGGAAGTCTACAATGGCAAAACTATTGGCTACTAAGTTAGGATTATTACATATTGATTTACACGAAATGATTGAAAACGATTCTGTCTTGTCTTCTGAATTTAACAAGGAAAAAGATTGTTTTGATCTAGATATGGGGCGAGTTGAAGAGTTGGTCAAGGTGGAGCTGAAAAAGAATTCAGGGAGAGTAATGGTGCTTGATTCACATGTTGCTCACTTGCTATCAGCTGAATTAATGATTGCAGTAATTGTTATGAAATGTTCCAATCTGAAAATACTTGAAAAGCGGCTTTTGGATAGAAATTATTCTTTGGCGAAGGTGAAAGAAAACCTTGATTCTGAAATTTTTGAAGTTTGTTTTGATGAAGCGTCTGAACTTGGTGTTCCAATGTTGGAGTTTGATACTGCCGATGTTTTGGATGAGGAAGCTGCGTTAGGTTCTGTACAAAAATTATTGAAGCATTAACTCTGCAAAACCTTATAAAACAGTTGAGGATATATGTTCTTATGTCAAAAAGCGTAGCGGTATTTACACCTAAGGAAAAAAGACGACTTAAAATAATGGTTCGTGAATTAAAGAGCCAGCGTGCGCTTCATACTGAGTTTGTTAGTGTTTATGTTCCTGCAGGGTATGATATTTCTAAGATTATTAATCATTTGTCAGATGAACAAGGAACAGCATCAAATATTAAATCAGCTGCTACTAGAAAAAATGTACAAAATGCGCTTGAAAAAATGATTCAGGCTTTGAAGGGTTTTCCAGTTACTCCAAAAAATGGATTAGCAGTATTTGCAGGAAATTTAGGATCAAAAGATGGAAAACAAGATTTTCATAGCTGGGCATATTCGCCACCAGTTCCGCTGAATATTCGAATTTATCGATGTGATAAAGTATTCGTAACTGAACACTTAGAAAATTTATTGATGGATAAAAGAGTTTATGGATTAGTTGTAATGGATCGGCGTGATGCAAATATTGCTTTACTTAAAGGGAAAACAATTCTTCCTTTGCAGAAAACTCATAGTGAAGTGCCAGGTAAATTTAGGGCAGGTGGACAATCAGCCCAAAGGTTTGCGCGTTTGCGTGAGGGGGCAGCTAAGCAACATTACAAAAAAGTTGCAGAGTATATGAAAGATCAATTTTTACATTTAGGGAATGACTTACTCGGAATTATTATTGGTGGACCTGGAGTTACAATTCAGGATTTTATGAATAAAGATTATGTGACTGGGGATTTAAAGAAAAAAATTATCGGAACCAAAGACCTGTCATATACTGGAGATTTTGGATTACAAGAATTACTTGAAAAAAGTGAAGATCTATTAGCCGAAGAAGAAGTTGCTCGCGAGAAAAAAATTGTGCAGAAATTTTTGCTCAGATTAGTTAAAGATGAACATCGGGTGGCATATGGTAAGGCGCAAGTTTTGAAAGCACTTAGTATGGCAGCAGTTGATGTTTTATTATTATCTGAAGGGGTAGTTTCTGAAGAAGATATTCAACAGTTTGAAGATGAAGCCGAGGAAAGTGGCTGCGAAGTTAGAATTATCTCTGGGGAAACACGTGAAGGTGTGCAGCTTAAGAATTTAGGTGGGTATGCTGCTCTTTTGAGATTTTCTGTTAGCTAGATTTGTTATTTTTGACTAAAGCTTTTTATTGGAGTAGTTTCTAAAGTAAGTTATGGATTTTAATGGTTTTGATGATTCTTCTGATTCAAAGATAGTGTATGGTTCCTTGGTGCATGAAGCGTACAGTCGCCTTTGGCCTGAAAAGGATTTTTCTTATTCGGTTGTTGAAGAGTATAATCGAAGGCTTGGTTCGTTTAATGCAAACATCTCACTTCGTGGTTCCAATCTGAGTCTGAAGTATAACTTGAACTGGAAAAAAGTTGACAATGAAATTCAAATTGGGTTAATACAACACCTATTGATTAGAATGCTAGCGAAGACATCTGCTGCTAAAAAACAAAGTACATTTAACATTAGTCTGTATAATAATTTTTGTAAACAAATTCCAACTTATGTTTCTGAAGATCATGATCTGGATGCGAATTGTTTGATGCTGCGAGAGTCTTTTAGTCGGGTGAATAGTCTGTTTTTTGAAGATGCTTTGGTTGAGTGTAAACTGAAATGGGGGGCAGCTGCTTTTCGCCGTTTGGCGTCTTATAATTTTAATAATGATTCCATCACTGTGAGTTCTGTTTTTCGCAATGTTCCTCTGCATGTGCTTGATTTGTTAATGTATCATGAAATGCTGCATAAACAGATGCAGTTTGATTGCAAAAATGGTCGGGTGCGTACACATACTCCAGAATTTAAACGACGTGAGAGATTGTATCCTAACTTTGTTTCTGTTGAGAAAGAAATTGATGGAATTATTCGGGTTGCTCGTCGTGCAAGTGTTCGTGATTCAAGAATTAAAAAATTTAAGAGATTTAAGAAACCAGTATCACCAGTGTTTAAAAGAATACAAGATTTTTTTGGTTGAGTAACATTTACCAACAAACTTTAAATAACATAACTATTGTTTTATTACACTATGATAGATGAAACATTCGCATGGCTAATGGCACAAGCACCGCAATTAGCATTCTTGGAGAACTCGTACCTTGCAGCTCTATTCATTTTAGTTGTAACTGGGATTTTAGGTTGGTTAGTTCTATTTATTTTTTCCAAATATTTACAAAAGTTCGCATCAAAAACAGAAACAGAACTTGATGATATGATCTTTGAGAAAACAAAACACCCAATATTTTATCTGATTTTAGCTGGCGGATTGAAATTGTCACTTAGTTATTTAGGTGTGAATGGTGGAATTTCAATAGCTGTGAATATTATCATGGCAATGGTGTTTGTATTTGTGTTAATGCGAGCTGTTGATGTGGTTATTAACATCTGGGGTTCGGTGATTGCTGCTAAAACTGAAACAAAACTCGATGAAGTATTATTACCACTTTTGCATAAATTTAGTAAAGTAATCTTTTTTGTAGTAGCTGTGATGTGGATACTTTCAATTTTAGGAATCGATATCACTCCATACTTAGCTGGGGTTGGAATCTCAGGAGTTGTTCTCGGACTTGCTCTGCAAAGTTCATTAAAAAATGTATTTGGTGGAGTTGCCTTAATCATTGATGGTGCAATTAAAGTTGGTGATAAAATTCGACTTGAAAGCGGTGAAGTTGGAGAGATTATAGATGTAGGATTACGTAGTACAAAAATTAGAACTTATGATAATGAGGAGTTGACTGTTCCAAATGGATACCTTGCTGATTCCAAAGTACAAAATTATACTAAACCAAATCAGAAGATGCGTGTTTGGGTTGCGTTTGGCGTTGAGTACGGTGTTGATTCAAAAAAAGTTGCATCTTTACTTGAGAAAGAACTTTCAAAAATGGATGGGATTATGGACACACCTAAACCTCACGTTGATTTTTTGGGTATGGGTGATTCTGCTTTGGATATGAAGGCTTACTTTTGGGTGAACAGTTGGAAGAAAGCATATTCTAAAAAATTGGAAGCAACTAAATTAATCTATGATACTTTGAATAAAAACAAAATTGGAATTCCATATCCTACTCAAACTGTGATTTTGGAGAAGGTGAAATAAATGTCCATTTGGTCAATTTTTGTAATTATTCTGATTGTTTTAATCTTACTTACTATTTTGAAAAAAGTAGTTAGTGTATTTCTTAGAGTTTTGTTTTTTATTATATTACTTGCAATTTTGGTAATAATGATTACTAAAGTGTATACTGGTAGTTTGTTTTAACCCCGGTATGATTCTACCTTATTCCACTCTTTTGCTTCTTGGTTGTAAACTTTTCCGATTTGTCTAGCGTTGACGAGAACTCTGTCAATCCCTTGTTCTTTGGCACGGGCTAGTGTTTCATTCTGGGTCCGGTGTAGACGATTTAAGCTTGCCATGGTGTCTTGGTTTAATTTTTGAAGAAGGCGTTCCCCAGAAAGATTGCTTCCCCAACCTGTGAGAGATCTTTTAATCTCTCTATCAAGATCTGTTTTATCAGGCCTAGGGTCAAAGAGTCTGTGTGGTGCTAACGCGACGTAGAGTTCCCTATCTGATCCTTGCATTACTTGTTGCGCTTGATAGGCAACAGTAGTTGGGAGGATATGTGTTTTGAACAATTCAGTTGCTTTGTTGTAAAGACCAGAAGTTTCTCCTCTTGCTAGGTATTGTTCTCTTTCATTTTTTGCATCAACTGTGATCTCTTGGTCATTAAGCGTTATTCTAGTGTGGTCATCATCGTAAGTGTATAACAGAAATTGTTTTATTTGAAACCAAAATTGATTATTTGCCCTTGATGTTGTGGGACTTCCCAACTTCCCTAATACACTCATATTTGGAATTCCTGTGCGATTATTTGATTCAGATCCCTCATCAAAAAATGTTGCAAAAGGAAGCTCCATGCCTCTTTCATGAGTAATAACCAGATGGATGTCGTTGATTGTACCAATACCAGCATGAGATGAAGGGGCTAAATATACAGCAGAAACACCTTTTCGAACAGTTCCACTCTCTGCTAAATAATCTCTTTGTTCTTCTTGGAAAGCAAACTTGTGGATAATCTCTGCTAGGGGTGCTGCAAATTCTTCACGTGCTGCCCAGGCTTGGTGTATTTGGTCTACTTGGTCCATTTTGTTGTCAAATTCTTGGTTTTTTAAAAAGACTCTCTTGCTGAGTTATATTATTGCTTTTGTTTTAGCATAGTTTTTTATACAATAAGAACAATTTTTAGGAGATAATGGATTTTCAAAACAAAGTTAAAATAACAGTTGGTGTTGATGAGAAAGTAATGGAAGCAGAAGTTGAATCTGAAATTGATGTTGCTCAAATTGAGGAAGAAAATAGGCGGCTCCAGACAACTCTTCGCAAATTAGAGGAAGAAGCTTCATTACTTAGAGCTCTTTTTAACAAAACTCATCACGAACTTGAAAATTTAAAGAAACCAGCTTTGTTAGTTGCAGATATTGTCGCAATCCATGAAGGAAGAGCAGTTGTAAAATTACCTAATGGAAATAAATTTTACTCTTATATAGCATCAACTGAGAAAGATATCGTTGCAGGAGATGCAGTTTTAGTTGAACAAAAAAGTTTGAATGTTCTCGGCAAAATTGATTTAGCTGCAGGAATTGACGTTGAAAAATATGTTCTAATTGAAAAACCAAACGAAAGTTGGAAACAAATTGGTGGACTTAAAAAAGAAGTTCAAGAGATTAAAGAAGTAATTGAATTACCTTTAACTAAACCTAAATTATTTGAGAAAATGGGGATTGTACCTCCTAAAGGTGTTTTATTACATGGTCCGCCTGGAACAGGTAAAACATTGCTTGCAAAGGCTGTTGCACATTCAACTCAGGCAACATTTATTGAAGTTGTAGGTTCTGAATTAGTTCAAAAATTTATTGGGGAAGGGTCAAAATTAGTTAAAGAAATTTTTGCACTCGCTCGTCGTAAAGCACCAACTATTTTATTTATTGATGAACTAGATGCTTTGGCATCAGCTAGAATGCCAATGGGTACATCTGGTGAACGTGAAGTCAACCGTACATTTATGCAATTACTTGCCGAATTAGATGGATTTCGGGGACTTGATAAAGTTAAAATTATTGCAGCAACTAACAGGAAAGATATTTTGGATCTGGCAATTTTACGTCCAGGGCGACTTGATAGAATAATTGAAGTTGGAATGCCTGATGAAGCAGGTAGATTGGAAATTTTGAAAATTCACACTGGACCAATGTCACTTAAAAAAGTTAAATTGAAGGATGTAGCACATTCAACTGAAGGATTTAGTGGAGCTGAACTAAAGGCTGTTTGTACTGAAGCTGGGTATTTTGCTATTCGTGAAAATCGGGATCACTTGATTAAGGAAGATTTTGATTCCGCTGTTGAGAAGGTTAAAGCTAAAGACTTGGAAGAAGATGAAGTGCACATTTTTGGATGATTGTTAGCACAACCTTTTTATTGTATCCTTATTTTTTATTTCTTTACTATTCAAGAAGCAACAGTTTCTTGGGACGCTGCAACATGCAATGATTATGTGAACACCATGACTTCCTTATAGTCGACGGTAGTAACTGATGAGCGTGCAGAGAAGTCTTTAGAAATGTTTTATTTGAAATTATTCTGACTTGTTTGTTTTCTTGTAACCAAACTTTTTCTCTAACTTATCACGGATATCATCACCAATGAAGTCTCCTTGAAAGAAGTCAATCCTAAGTGCAATAGATAACTTGTTTGCAACAGCACGTGCAACCATCCCTTTATCTTTACGTTTGGCTTTTTGAACTAAATAGTGAGTGTAAATAATTCCATACTTTGGACTTTTAGATCCAGTTTTAATGTGTCTGAAAAGAGCTTTTTCAGCACCTAGAAGTTGGATTGTGGAAGCTGGAAGGCAGGCAAGCCTCTTTAATGATTTTCCATGTTCGAATAATTTTGCTCCAATGTTAGTTCCAGCAACAGCGTGAAAGTTTGGACAATATTCTTTCATGATTTTTTCTAAGTATAACTCGTGTGTATCTCTTAATTTGTAGAGGCCAAGGATTTGAGTTGCAAGTAATTTCATCTCTTCAATGTCTACTTTTTCTAAATCTGCACCCATGCTTTCATCTTTTTTGATCTCTAACTCTTTGAGTAATTCTTTTTTGTTTTTAGTTGCAACTAATTCAGCAAATTTTTCATGATCAGGAACACCTTTGTCAAGCTCCGGTAAGATTAATGAAAACCATTCTCTTAGACGTTTACTCAAGGTGTTAGCTGTGATATCAAGTTCACTCATGTTGCTAACTGTTTGCACGATCAAGTCGTCGTTATTAACTGAGTCTTTGATTTGTTGTTTTGTTAGAAGAATATTTTGGTCTCTAAATGATTTGAAATATTTCTGATCTTTAAGAGCAGTTCTTAATACTGTCTCAGATTCTTTTGTTGCAGGTTTTGCTTTTTTATGTTTTTTAATTAATTTTTTTAAACTTTTTTCTGAATCATTATATTCTTTTAAAGAGGAGAATTCTTGTGAGTCGATGATTTTTTTATCATCTGTTACAAAGTTTCCTATAACTGTTTTGTGTGTACTAATCATTACACTATCTCACCCATGCACAAACTATATAAACCTTTATCAAAGTTTTTTGTATATCTAATGGAAGGCGATGATGTTGTACTTAAACGATTACCTGAGATCTCTTGCGATTATTGTCATATTAATTTAGAGGGTGAGAGAACTTGGGAAACTGTATTTGAAGCAGATAAACAATATGCTGTGCATAAATGCGGGTGCGGAAAGCACAAATGGATGAATGTGGGCCTTGAAGGCTTCGATCCAAGAGATTTCTTTTCAAAACAAAATTCTACGGTTGAGAGTGCTTTCCCTAAGGTTTTTGAGAGAGAAGGATAATTTTTTGTGGAAATTAATGGTTTTTGAGCTATTTGTTTCGTACGAAAGTTACAAAAATATGCTATTTTTGACGTTTTAGTTCTACATAACCAAAACCTTTATAAACAACCAGTTTGCCAATCATGCTATCAAGCAGCGCTTACTCATATACCTCACAAAAGTGAAATATGAATAAGGACAGTTGGCCTGCAAAGGCATGTTTCAAAAAAACAAAGGTTTTTACCGAAATATGTCAGATAACGGTTGTTTGTTGGGCTTGATTGAAACGAAACTTAGGTACTTTAAATTTAAGGAACTAAATATTCGAATTCAAAAATAATCATAATCAATCAAAAATAAAAGGAAATAACGAAAATGTCTAAAGCACACGCACCACGAAATGGAAGTATGCAGTTCTGGCCTCGTAAAAGGTCTAAGCATAGCTTCGTTAGAACTCGTAGCTTTACAACTAGTAAAGATGCAAAACCTTTAGGGTTTGTTGGATACAAAGCTGGTATGACTCATGTAATGATGATTGACAACCGTGGGAAATCAACCACTGCTGGCGATAAAATTTCCGTTCCTGTAACAATTGTTGAATGTCCAGAAATGTTTGCTTTAGGAGCTGCATTTTATGAAAAAAGCGCAAATGGAAAATTACGAAAAGTAGCTGATGTTTTCGCATCTGAAATTCCAAAAGATTGGAGAAAAATTGCAAGTATGCGAGTACCACTTGCTAAAAAACATCCTAAATCACTTACTGATATTACTGAATTTGATCACGTTCGATTAATTGTCTGCTCAAGGCCAGGTATGACTACAACTGATGCTAAAAAACCTCAAGTTGTAGAAGTTGATCTTGGTGTAGGTAAAGATGCAGCTTTAACTTATATCACTGAGAAATTAGGCAAGGAAATTAGTGCAAACGATGCTTTTGCTGCAGGAGATGTAGTTGATATCCATGCTATAACTAAAGGGAAAGGATTTCAAGGAACAGTTAAGCGATATGGTGTAATGATGACTTCTCACAGGTCAGAAAAAGTACGTCGAGGAGTTGCTGCAATGGGAGCTTGGACACCTAAACGAGTTGATTATACTATTCCACAACCTGGTAAAATGGGTTATCATCAAAGAACAGAATATAATAAACAAATTTTAAAAATTGGTTCAGCTGAGGAAGCTTCAATGGTAAATCCTAAGGCTGGACTTCACCAGTATGGATTAATCAAAAATAACTACTTATTAATCAAGGGATCAATTGCAGGTCCTCGTAAAAAAGCAGTATTATTAACTTCTGGGATCAGAACTAAAAAATACATGAATAAGGCGTATTCAGGCGCACCAGAAATTAGTTTTATCTCAGTTAAAAATTATGCAAAAGAATAATCTCAATTATAATAAAAACATAAAATGGCAAACACAATTCCTGTAATGGACAAAGAAGCAAAAAAAACTGGAGACATTGCTCTTCCTAATCAATTTAGTGAAGCATATCGTCCAGATTTGATTCGTCGTAGTGTTTTGTCATTACAATCTCGTGCACGTCAAGCATACGGGGCTGATCCTAAAGCAGGATTACGTCACTCTTCAAAATTAAGTAAACGTCGTCGAAAATACCGGGGATGTTATGGTTTTGGTATTAGTCGTGTAAATAGAAAAATTCACACTCGTCGTGGAACCAGATTTTTTTGGGTTGGAACTTTTTCACCTCAAACTCGTGGTGGACGTAGAAGTCATGCACCAAAAGCATACAAAAACTTTGAACAAAAAATCAACGTTAAAGAAAATAGAAAAGCAATTAGGAGTGCAATTTCAGCTGGAATTGATAGTAATGTAGTAGCTGAGAGGGGCCATGTGGTACCAACTCAATTTCCATTCACCTTAGATAGTTCATTAGAATCATTATCAAAAACTGCTGACGTTCAAAAAGCGTTAGATACTCTTGGCTTAAAAGAAGAACTTATTCGGGCTGCTGTTAAAAAAGTTAGACCAGGTAGGGGAAAAACTCGTGGTCGAAAATATAAACGTGCAAAAGGACCTTTAATTGTAGTTTCAAAAGAATGTCCATTAATGAAGGCTGCTGCGAATGTAGCTGGTGTTGATGTTGCAATTTGTAATGCTTTAAACGCAGAATTACTTGCGCCTGGAGCTGACGCTGGTCGATTAACTCTTTGGACTAAAGCTGCAATTGAGAAAATGACTACAGAAAATATCTTTGGATAATAATTATCAGGAAATCATAATTAAAAAATAAAAGAAAAATGGCAGAAACAACAAATAACAAAAAAGTATTCGAAAAGAAACACAGTACAGTACTTTTATCTCCTTTGGCGACTGAGAAATGTATCCGTCAAATTGAAGCAGATAATGTTTTGTCTTTTGTTGTTGGAAAAAGTGCTAATAAAAAATCAGTTAAGGAAGCTGTTGAAGAACAATTTAAAGTGAAAGTACTTCGGGTTAATATTCAAAATGCAATTGATGGACAAAAAAGAGCATATGTAAGGCTTGCTCCAAGTCATTTGGCAGCAGATATCAGTGCAGATTTAGGGTTCATATAAAAATTATAATTAATGGTAAAATAAAATGGGTAAAAGACTAATTCAACAAAGACGAGGGAGAGGAACTCCAAGGTATCGAAGTCCTAGTCATCGATTTAAAGGTGCAGTTCGTCATTTACCAAGAAATGTGGATTCAAGTTCAGGTATGGTTTTGGATATTGTACATTGTGCAGGACATAGTGCGCCTTTAATGGTTGTAGAATATGATACTGCAGATGTGAGTTTAGCATTTGCACCTGCTGGAATTCGAGTTGGAGATCCAGTTAAACTGGGTGGAACTGAGCTAGTTACTGGTAATACTTTATTATTAAAAAACGTTCCAGAAGGAACTTTTGTACACAACATTGAAGGGCGACCTGGAGATGGTGGAAAGTTTGTTCGTGGTTCAGGATCATTTGCAAGAGTAGTTGCTCATACTCCAAAAGGAGTTAAAGTAAAACTACCTAGTAAAAAAGAAAAATTATTCCTTGGTGAATGCCGAGCTGCTGTTGGAGTTATTTCAGGATCAGGTCGAGTAGATAAACCAATGCTTAAAGCAGGAACTAATTATCATAGAAAGAAAGCTCGTAATAAATTATGGCCAAGAGTATGTGGAATTTCAATGAATGCAGTAGACCATCCATTCGGTGGCGGTTGTTCACATTCAAAAGGAAGACCAACTCAATCACCAAGAAGTGCTCCACCTGGAAGAAAAGTTGGTAAGATTGCACCTAGGCGTGTAGGTCGGAAAAGATAAATCAAAATTTGTAGGTAATTAATATGGCAAAACAACAAAAATTAAGAATTTTTGAACTTTGTCATTTAATGTAAGGTATATATAAAATGGCAAAGGAATTCAAATGGAACGGACTTAGTGAAGAAGAAGTTAAAGCATTAGATCATAATGCATTCATCGCATTACTTCCTGCTCGAAGAAGACGAAGTCTTTTACGAGGACCACATGAAACTCAGGAGCGATTTTTTACCAAATTACGAAATGGAAAAGATAACATTAGAACTCATCGTAGAGAAATTGTGATCATTCCAGAGATGCTTGGAAAAACATTTGAAGTTTTTACAGGAAAAGAATTTGCAAAAGTTACTGTCGTGTTAGAAATGCTTGGTCACTTACTTGGGGAATTCGCTTCAAGTAGAAAACTAGTTTCACATAGTGGGGCTGGAGTAGGATCAACTCGAAGTAGTAAAGCTGTAACTGCAAGATAGATTTAAATTTAGAAATATAGGAAATAAAAAATGGCAATCGCAAAAAAACAAGGAACAGGAAGCGCACATGTAGCAACAGCTAAGATGCGAAGTATGCCTATCTCTACAAAGGATTCTGTTGAAATCTCTAACTTTTTGCGTTACTTAAGTTGTGATAAAGCGAAACAAATTTTATCCAGAGTGATTACTAAAGATCAAGCTGTTCCATATAAAAGAGCAGTGAAAGATCTTGGGCACAAAAAAGGAATGAGAAGTGGGCGTTATCCAGTAAAAGCTGCTACAATATTTTTACAATTAGTTAACAGTGTAATGAAAAATGCTGAGGACGTTGGTCTTGACTCAAGTTCATTAAAAATCACTCATATTTTAGCAAACAAGGCATCTATCCCAATGACTGGTGGTAGACTTAAGGGTGCTACAAAAAGAACACATATTGAAATTAAAGTTTCAGAATTCACTCAAAAAACTAAGACTAAAGTTTCAAAGAAATCTGCTCCTAAAAAAGCAAAAGTTGAAGTTAAAGCTGAAGTAAAAGAAACTGCAAAACCTGTTACAAAGGAAGAAGTAAAACCTGTTGTTAAGGAAGCAGAAGAAGCTGAGAAAAAAGATGAAAAACAAGTTGGTGAATCACAATGATTGAGAGAGATTTTATTGCGCAAAAAACAAAAGAGTTTTACATTAAACAACATATCTCTCGAACATTAAAAGGTGCCGAGATTTCAGAAGTTACACTTAAGAAGATTCCACTCGGAGAAAAAATTGTAGTACTTACTAATCGGCCAAGTTTAGTTGTTGGTAGTAAAGGAAGTAACATTCGAAGTTTAACTCGAGATTTGAAAGAAAAATTCGGTCTTGAAAATCCACAAGTTGAGATCAAAGAAGTGAAAGAAGCAAACTTGGATGCATCGGTTGTTGCACAAAGAATTGCCTCAACATTAGAACGGTTTGGATCAGCTCGATTTAAAGGAACAGGGCACAGGGTCTTAAGTGACGTTATGGGCGCTGGTGCTTTAGGAGTTGAATTAAAAATTTCCGGAAAAATCCCTGGATCTCGAGCAAAGAGCTGGAGATTTTATATGGGTTACTTGAAAAAGTGTGGAGATGTGTCAGTATCAGGAGTATTAAAATCGTATGCAGCAGCTCAATTAAAAAGTGGAGTTGTTGGAATTCAAGTTAGAATTATGCCAAGTGATGTAGTACTTCCAGATTCAGTTGTGATCTTAGATGAAGCACAAGTTGTAATTGAAGAATTACCTGTTGAAGAAGAAAAACCTACTAAGAAAAAGGCTACTAAGAAAAAATCTACTAAGAAAAAATCTACTAAGAAAAAAGTAGAGGCTGAAAAAGTAGAAGTTAAAGCAGCAGAAGTTAAAACTGAAAAAGTAGAAGCTGAAGTTGAAGCAAAATCAGAAGAAAAAGTTGAAGAAGCAGTAGCTACTGAAACACCAAAATCAGAAGAAACACCTGCTCCTGAAGCTGTTAGTGAAGAAGCAAAAACAGAATAATAATTGATGTGATACTTATGAAAGGAATGCAAACAATCAAAGACCTTAGTAAAAACGAACTTGAAGCTAAGTTGGTAACACTTAGAACAGAGCAGTTTACGCTTCGAGCAAAAAAAAGTACTGGTTCACTTGAAAAACCAGCAGACCTTGGGATACTTAGAAAAAAGATTGCAAGAGTTTTGACTTTAATTAATTCAAAGAAAGTAGTTGATACTAAGAAAATTAAAAATTCAAAAAAAGAAGTAAGTAAATCAAAAGAAGAAATTGTGGGTGGAGAAAAAAACCATGGTTGAGATTGATCCAATTACAGGTCTTCCAAAAGAGTTAGGTGTTTGGGAGAATATCAGTTTAGAAAATCAAAAAATCATTGTGCTTGTCGAAAAGCGAAAATTCGGTAAGAGATACACCATTGTTCGTGGGTTTGGTCCTGAGATCAACATTGCGGATATAGCAAAAAAGTTGAAAAACAAATTTGCATGTGGTGGAAGTAGTAAGAATGGGCAAGTTGAATTGCAAGGTGACCATAAGACTCGAATCAAAGAGGCTTTAATGGACTTTGGGTTTGCACAAGAGTCCATTGAAATAAAATAATAATTAAGAAAATGGGTTATGCTCATGAATTAATTGGAATGCAACTAAAAGTTGTGGATTCCACAAGTAAAAATCTTGTGGACTTAGTAGGATTAATCTTAGATGAAAGTCGTGAAACTATCACGCTTGGTCTTGATATGCAAAATGGAAATTTGAAACAAGTAAAACTTTTGAAAAGGAGCTTGCTTAAAATTAAACTGCATGGAAAGAGCGGGAAAACCATTGATTTAAATGGAGATGATCTGCTAAATAAACCATGGGATAGAATCAAAGGATAATCAAAATCAAATTTAACAATAACAAAAGGTAATAAACAAAAATGACAAAAACAATACTTGGAGTACAAGCACCAAAGGCTGAGGCCAAAGCAGCTGTAGCTCTTGATAAAAATTGTCCATTTTATGGAGAATTAAATGTTAAGAAGGCAAGTTTAGTTGGAACTATCATTAAAAAAGATGCTCACGGAACTGCTACAATTGAATGGGAGCGAAGTAGATTCGTACCTAAATATGAGCGGTTTGAATTTCGAAGAAGTAGAATCAGGGTTCATAATCCAGCAAGTATCAATGCACAGATTGGCGAGAAAGTATTGGTTGCAAGAACCAGGCCAATTAGTAAAACAAAACATCATGTAATTATTAAAGTGATTGCAGATGAAGTTACTGAAAAAGCAGCAAAATCAAAAACTAAAAAATCCAAAACTGAATAATTAACAATTAGGTGAAAACAAATGAAAGCATTAAAAGGAAAAGTTGTACGTTCAATGCCATCTCAGGCTAAGATGATTAGTTGTGACAACTCTGGAGCTAAAATGCTTAAACTTGTTTCAGTTAAAGGTCATAAAACTCGTAAAGGAAGAATTCCTGCAACTGGAGTTGGTGGAATGTTTTTAGCATCTGTTAAAAAAGGAAAACTAGATATGAGAAAAACAGTTGTTCCGGCAATCCTTGTTCGTCAAAGAAAAGAATATAGAAGGCCAAGCGGAATTAGAATTAAATTTGAAGATAATGCAGCGATTGTTTTAAAGGATGAAAAAGGAAATCCTAAAGGAACAATCTTTAAAGGACCAATTGCAAAAGAAGTTGCTGAAAGATGGCCCGCTGTAGCAAAGGTTGCAAAAACAGTAATTTAAATAAAAATTATAATTGAAAGAAAAAATGGCAGTAAAAAAAATGATTAAAAAATCAGGATCAAGTACTCAAGCTAGAAAGCAAAGGTTTGCACTAGCTAAAGCGAAATTGCACATCCAACAAAATTTGATGCATAGTCAATTAAGTAAAACTTTACGAAAAAAATACTCTAAAAGATCTACTCAAGTTAGAAAAGGAGATACAGTAAAAGTTATGCGAGGTCAATTTTCCAAAAAAGAAGGCAAAGTTGAGCGTGTTGATTTGAAACGTAGAAAAGTTTATGTTGCAGGTGTTGAGTTGATTAAACAAGATGGATCAACTGCGGCTTATCCAGTACACCCTTCAAACTTACAAATTCAATTATTAGAATCAAAAGATGCTAAGAGAAAGGCATCACTTTCAAGAATTGCATCACCTGTAAAAGCAAGTAGTCCTGCTACATCTGCTGCAGGTGCTAAAAAATAATTATGAGGAAATCACAATGAAGAATCATCTAAAAAGAATATCAACACCAAGAACTTGGTCATTGAAGAGAAAAGCAGAGAAGTTTATTGTAAGACCTCATGCTGGCGGACACAGTTTGGAATTTGGAATGGCAATTGGAATGGTACTTCGTGATAAACTTGGTTTAGTTCAATCTTTAAAAGAAGCTCAAAAAATGTTACATTCACAAACCGTATTGGTTGATAATAAACGTAAAAAAGATCGTCGTGATATGGTTGGTCTTTTTGATATTATTAGTATTCCTGCACTTTCAAAGTTTTATCAAATCACATTAACAAACAAAGGCAAATTAGAAGTTGTTGAAATTACTGAAAAAGACGCAGCGGTAAAAACTGCGAAGGTACTTGGAAAATCAATGATCTCTGGTGGAAAAATTCAATTACGTTTACATGACGGTAAAACCGTACTATTTGACGGTGATGTTAAAGTAGGAGACTCAGTTCAATTTGATATTGCTCAAAGAAAAGTTAAATCAGTACTTCCAAAGAAAAATGGGGCAAAGGTATTTTTGACTCAAGGAAAACACGCAGGATCAACTGGAGTATTAAAAGCAATCGAAGGAGATTTGGCGCGTTACACCTCAGCTGAAAATAAAGAAGATGTAGAAACTGCAACAAGATATTTGTTTGTAGTAGCATGAGATTATAATTAATATTAATGGAGAATAATTTACTAAAATGACAACCGACGAAAATGCAAAGGCAATGAATGCAGATAATGCAAGTAATAGTAATAAAGCTAGTGCTAAAGTTAGCCCAATGCGACAAGTTAAAGTAGCTAAAATCACATTAAATTGTGGTGCTGGTAAAAATGAAGCTTTACTTGAGAAAGGAGTAAAGTTACTTACAAAATTATCTTCAGTTAAACCTATGAAAACTAAAACAACTAAAAGAATCCCTGGGTGGGGACTTAGACCTAATCTTGCAATTGGGTGTAAAGCAACTATTCGACATGGAGCTAAAGAGTTATTATTAAAATTACTAAAAGCTAGAGGAGATAAACTACAGTCAAAACAATTTGATGCACAAGGTAATTTTTCCTTTGGAATTGCAGAGTATATTGATATTCCTGGTTTAGAATACGATCCTGATTTGAAAATCATGGGTTTAGAAGTTGCTGTTAGCTTGGAGAGACCAGGGTATAGGATTAAGAGAAGAAAAGTTAGAAGTCAAAAAGTTGGTAAAGCACACGTTGTGAGTAAAGAGGATGCTATTGCATTCGCTCAGAATGAACTTGGAATTACAATTGAAGGATGATAATATCAATTTTATAATTAATCGGAGATAAAAAAAATGACATCAAGTAACTGGAATAAAGCATTCACTCAACTTAATGCAAAGCCCGTAAAAAAAGCTAAATACATTAAGCATAACCAGCCTAAAAAGCGAAGTTGTGGTAGAGCTAGAACTAGATGTAAAATTACTGGAACCCACAGAGGATTAATTCGAAAGTATGGATTAGATATTTGTCGACATGCCTTCCGTGAAGTTGCAAAAGAATTAGGATTTAAAAAATTAAATTAATGAACTCAAAAAATAATAATAATTAAACGAAATTAGGTGAACAAAAAATGTTACATGACCCACTCGCAGCGGCCCTTGCAAAAATCCATAATGCAGAACTTGTTGGAAAGAAAGAAGTAGAGATTCGACCAGCATCTAAAATGATTTTAACTGTTTTAGATCTAATGCATGAACATGGGTATATTGGAAGTTTTGAAAAGCATGATGACGGCCCTGGAAGAACAAGTGTTAAAATTAATTTACTTGGAAACATTAACAAATGTAATGTTATAAAACCAAGATTTTCAACTAAATTTGCAGAATATACTAAGTGGGAAAAAAGATATTTACCTGCTCGAGATTTTGGATTTTTAGTTATTTCCACACCAAACGGAGTTATGACTCATTATGGTGCTAAAGAGAAGAGAATTGGAGGAAAATTGTTAGCTTATTGTTATTAACAACAAATGCTAAAAATTTACAATTAAGATGAAAATAAACTTAGATGAGCGAATTACAGTACCTGAAACAGTTAGTGTTAACCTTAATGGAAATGAACTTTCTGTTAAAGGACCTAAAGGTGAAGACAAAAGAGTATTTGCTAATCCAAAAGTTTCAATCTCCATTGAAGGGAGTGAAATTACTTTGAAAGTTACAGCTGCTAGTAAAAGAGAGAAAAGATTATCAAGTACTTTTATGGCACATATTAAAAACATGCTTCGAGGAGTACAAACACCTTTCGAATATAAACTTAAAATCTGTTCAGGTCACTTTCCGATGAATGTGTCTGTTTCAGGAAATAACTTTGTTGTGAAAAATTTTCTTGGAGAGAAACACCCAAGAATTGTGGGGATTGATAGTTCAACTAAAGTAAAAATTACTGGAACTGAAGTATCTATTATTAGTCCATCTAGAGAACTTGCAGGAATGATGGCAGGAAGAATTGAGCAACTTTGTAGGATTACTAATCGTGATAGAAGAATATTTCAAGATGGAATTTACATCGTTAAAAAGCCTTCAAGGCACACAGAATAATTTAAATTAATTAATGGGAAAAAAAATGGCAGTTGATAAGAATCAAGAACGGTTACTCGCACAGCGAAATAGTACTAGAAAACCAGCATTTGTTGTTAAAGAAACAGCATTTAAAGCTAGCGTTAAACCTAGGTGGAGAAAACCAACAGGAAAACATTCACCTGTACGTCAATATCATAAAGGAAGAGTTAAAATGCCTCATTCAGGGTATGGAGCTCCAAAAGCAGTTAAAGGATTAACTCGAGCAGGATTAAATCCAGTTTTGGTTCATCGTGCAGTTGATTTAAACTCAATTGATTCAAACAAAGATGTAGTTATTATTGCATCAAATGTAGGAATCCGTAAAAAATTAGCAATGCTTAAGATTTGTCAGGAAAAAGGATTTACAGTATCTTCAATTAAAGACGTTAGTCAAAAAATTGTAGGGTATGAAAAAGAGTTTAGTGATAGAAAAGAAGCTAAATCTGCTAGAAATGCAAAACAGAGCAAGAAGCAGAAGAAGGCGGTTAAAAAAGAAGATAAAAAGTCAGATGAAAAAAAATCCGACGAAAAAAAATCTGAAGTTAAACCTGACATAAAAAATCAATAATTAAAATTTAGAAATGTGATACTATGAACCCAAAAAAAATACTTGCAGGAAAATTGTTGAAAATATCTCCATATAAAGTAGTCTTTGATATAGAAGCTCTTGATGATATTAAAAAAGCGATTACTCGAAGTGATATGAGAGGATTAATTGCAATTGGGAAAGTGTCAAGTAAAAATGTTAATCAAAAATCCAGAGGACGTGCAAGAAAACTTGCTCTTCAGAAAAGAAAAGGACGTCGAAGTGGTAGAGGAAGTAGAAAAGGTGCTAAATTTGCAAGCGTTTCCAGAAAAGAACTTTGGATGGCAAAGATTAGAACTCAGAGAAAGTTTTTAAAGGAACTTCGATCAAAGGCATTACTCACACCTTCAAATTATCGAAATTTATATTCAAAAAGTAAAGGTGGCTACTTTCGTAATAAACGTCACATTAAATTATATTTAGATGAACACAAATTAACTGAAGCTAAAAAAGCTAAATAAAAGTTATAATTAAAGGAATAATAATAAAATGGTAAAAGGAAAAATTCATGTTGTAAGATACAAGCGTAAAAGACTTGGAAAGACAAACTATAGGAAAAGACTTAAGTTACTTTTATCTGGAAAAGATAGGTTAGTTGTAAGATTTAGTACTAATAATGTAACTGCTCAAATTGTGAGTTATTCTCCAAAAGGAGATTTAGTTAAGTTAGGAGTAAAATCTTCAAGTCTATCAAAACATGGATGGACATTTGGTTCAAAAAATATCCCAGCAGCATATTTAACTGGATTATTACTTGCAAATCAAGCAAAAGGAAAAAATTATTCTGGTGAATTAGTTTTAGATACTGGATTCACTACCCTTCAAAAACAAGGAAGACTGTTTGCAGTTCTTCGTGGAGTAATTGATGGGGGACTTCCAGTTAGAGTTGGAGATGAGAGTATTTTTCCTAAAGCAGAAGTTTTTTCTGGAGAGAAAATTGCAGCATATGCAACTAAACTTAAAGGAGAATCAGAAGAGAAATATTCAAAACAATTTTCAAAATACATTTCAAATGGAGTAGATCCAACTAAAATGCCAGAAACGTTTTCAAAAGTTAAGGAGACTTTACTTGCATAAATTATTGATTATAGATAACAATTAACGGAGATATAAAGAATGTCAGAAGGAGCAAAAACAAAGGAAGCTAGTAGAGGCCGTGGTAGAGGTTCTTCTAGAAAATCTCGTTCACCTAGAAAAAGTTTTTCAAGACCAACTCGCGAAGAATTAATTGAAGCTTGGAAACCGGTAACTGAGCTGGGTCACCGTGTTAAAAAAGGAGAAATCAACTCTCTGGATCAAATTTTTGCAGAAGGTGAAACTATTAAAGAAGCTTCAATTGTTGATGCTTTAGTAACTGATATGTATAATGATTTATTATTAATTGGTCAAGCTAAAGGTAAGTTTGGTGGTGGAAAAAGAAGAATTTTCAGACAAACTCAAAAGAAAACTCGTGAAGGGAACACAATTAAGTTCACTACATGTGCAGTTGTTGGAAATAAAAACGGGTATGTGGGAGTAGCTCTTGGAAAAAGTAAAGAAACTGTTCCAGCTCGTGATAAGGCAATTGCTAAGGCAAAATTAAATTTAATCAAAATCCGTCGTGGATGTGGATCATGGGAAGGAAGCGCAGATTTGAATTCCATTCCATTTGCAGTTCAAGGAAAATGTGGGTCAACTATTATTACTTTATTACCTGCTCCGAGAGGAACTGGACTTTGTGTTGAGAAAGAATGTGCTAAGATTTTAGAAGCTGCAGGAATTCGAGATATTTGGAGTCAAACAAAGGGTCAAACAAAAACTAAAGTTAATTTAATCTCAGCATGTGTGGATGCACTTAAAAATTTAAGTGAAATGAAAATTCAATCAAAACATATTGAATCTCTTGGTATTGTAGAAGGTGGAATTGGAAAAGAAACCGCAGCTGTTAAAGAAGCAATTTCAAGTATAGAAGAAATTAAAACAGAAATGGAAGATGAAGTTAAGGAGCAAACTGTTGAACCAGTTTCAACAGAGGCTGCTAAAGCAACTGAAGCTAAAGTTAGTGAATAATTAAAATAAACGAATGAGTGATACTTATGACTGAAACAACTGAAACTGTAAAAACTGAAAGTAAAAAAGTAGAAGCTGCAGCTGTGGCTCCCGCTAAAACTGCAGAACCGATCAAAGGTGATTATATTGCTGTAGTCCAAGTTAGAGGATTAGTTGGAGTTAAAAAACCAGTTAAGGATACATTAAAAATGATTGGTTTAACTCGAGTAAATCAATGTGTTGTTTTAAAAAACAATGCTAGCTTAGGTGGAATGTTATTAAAAATTAAAGATTATGCAACGTATGGTCCAGTTTCAAAAGCAGTAATTACAAAAATAATTAATGCAAGAGGAATTGAATATCAAGGACGATCTCAAGATAACAAAGGAAAATATACTTACTCTTGTTTTGAATTTGATGGGAAGAAGTATAAAAGATGTTTTAGGCTAAACCCACCAAGAAAAGGATATGGAAGAAATGGAATTAAAAGATCCTTTAACACCGGTGGAGCTCTTGGAACTCGTGGTGAAAAAATTGCTGATTTAATTGAGAGAATGTTATAATTATAAACAATATTTAAAATAAATAATAAAATTATAGGAATGAAAAAAAATGGTTGTTCGAAAACGGAAAAAAGTAGTCAAATATCGAGCTAGTACAACTCATGGTGGCGGTCACCGAAAGAAACGTCGAGGCGCAGGTAGCCGTGGCGGTCGAGGGAATGCAGGTTCAGGTAAAAGAGCTGGACAGAAGAAAGCAGGAATCTCTAGAAAACTAGGTAGTAAAGGATTTTCAATGCACAGATCTATCGCTAAACCTAGAACTGTTAATTTATCATATTTTACTGAAACAAGACTTGCTGGATTTGTTGAAGCAAAACTTGCAAGTAAAGCAGGAGAAGTTTATTCTGTTGAGCTGAAAAGTATTGGATTCGATAAATTACTTGGAACTGGTTCTATTAAAGCTAATGTTAAATTTGTAGCTAAACAATGGAGTGCAAAGGCAGAACAGAAAGTTCAAGCAGTTGGTGGATCTATGGAAGCCGTAGTGGATTCAAAATCTACTGAAGCAGTTTCAAAAGTAGCTGCAGAATAATTTTTATTATTTTTTAATTTTTCAATTTTTCATCACAATTTAATGAATTTAAAACTTATTATTGTGAACTAATACGCAAAGGCTTATAAATAACTACAATGGTTTAGGTGTTACAATGTCAATTCTAGATACATTAATCAGTTTTCTCCCTGAAGTTAAGGGACCAACACAGAAGAAACTGGCCTTTAAACAGAAATTAAAATGGACTGCTGTAACTTTAGTAGTATTTTTCATTATGGGTCTGGTACCACTTGCTGGTCTTGGAGAAAATAGTTTACAACAGTTCGAATTCTTAAGTATAATCTTAGGAGCAAGTTTTGGAAGTATTGTATCACTTGGAATTGGACCAATTGTAACATCATCAATTGTATTACAATTACTCAGTGGAACTGGAATTTTGAATATGGATATGACTTCCCCTGAAGGACGTCAAAGATTTCAAGGCTTACAAAAGGTTATGGCAGTAGGTTTTACTTTACTTGAAGCTTTCATTTATGTTTTGATGGGCGGACTTGCACCAAGCGCAGCTTATGCAGGAACTAGCCTTTATGGGATGTTGCAGGGATTATTAATTGTGCAATTATTCATTGGTGGAATTTTGATTCTATGGATGGATGAAGTTGTCTCTAAATGGGGATTTGGATCAGGAGTAAGTTTATTTATTGCAGCAGGAGTATCTCAACAGATATTTATTAGAGCATTTAATTTTTTACCATCACCAACTAACCCAGATATTGCAGCTGGAGCTATTCCAGCTTTATTTCAAAGTTTAGGAAATGGTGATATCACAACAGCAGCTTTAATGCTGGCATCCGTTGTATCTACTTTAGTTGTATTTGCGGTCTGTGTATACTGTCAGGCGATGAAAGTTGAAATACCGCTATCATTTGGTAGAGTACGTGGACACTCACTTAGATGGCCATTAAACTTTTTTTATACTTCAAACATTCCAGTTATATTAGTTGCAGCATTACTTGCAAATATTCAACTTATTGCAACTTTGCTTGAGAACTGGGGATATCCTTTACTTGGAACTTTTTCCGGGAATACACCTATCTCTGGATTCGTGTTTTGGCTTTATGCGCCAGATATTGTTCGGGCGTTTATCACAGGTAGTTTTACTTGGGTGAACATTGGTCAAGCAGTTATTTATGCTTTTGTTATGGCAATCGGTTCAATGATATTCAGTATTTTTTGGGTACAAACTGCAAACATGGATGCAGCGTCTCAGGCTAAACAAATTTTAAACTCAGGACTTCAAATTCCTGGATTTCGTCGTGATCAGCGAGTACTTGAACGTATATTGTCTCGTTATATTTGGCCACTAACAATTGTTGGTGGGATCTCAGTTGGATTACTTGCAGCACTTGCTGATTTAACCGGTGCTCTATCCCAGGGAACTGGAATTTTACTGGCTGTTATGATTGTGTATAAGTTGTATGAAGAAATTGCAAAACAACATATGATGGATATGCATCCTGCTCTTCGGAAGATGATGGAGTAGAATTTCTTTTTTGTTTGTTTATTTTTTAATTTATTAGGAGAAGTTGAATTTGTAGATGCTACATTATTGATTAAGAAATAAATTTTTTAAATAATTTTTAATGAATTCTTGATGTTCTAAATCTATTAACAACTGCGCCAGTTGATGCTAATCTACCCCTAGAAGTAACTTCATTTGCAATAATGGCTTTGTTTAAATCATTCAAAATATTAAGGGCTGATGTTTTATGTATCTTAAACTGACGGTTATTATTTTTAGACGCATCCATTTGATTTATTTTTCGGATAATTCTTGGTTGTATACTTGTCCAGAGTGAGAGCTCACTTTCAGTTAATCTGCCATTGCTGTGTTCTTCTTTTACAGAAACTCCGATTGCTTTTATTATTGCGATCATATGACTAAAACTATTAATTATTTCATATGATTCTCCTCTACCATTAATAGCTTTACTAGCATTGTGACATGCTTTAATTAAAATTGAGGTCGCGCTGTGAGAAAGTACAGGAACATTCCTGAGTCTACTATTTATTTCTCCTGGAATTCCTTTATCTGATCTACGCCATTTATTTAACATCTTATCTCCTTTATAATAATTTAAGTAAACAATTTTAGTTTATTAAGTTTTCTTATTATTGGGAGGTTCTTTCTCTTTGAATGAATCACAAACTTTATAAGCAATTATGTGGGAAATAGATATTATGGCAATACTCGATCCTGTACTAGACCCAATTTTAGGACCAGTTTTAAATTGGAATCCAATAGTTGGAATTATTTTAATCGCAGCTGTGATCACAGTAGTTATCACACTAGCATACAAATTTCTAACTGATCAAGAAAAAATGAAACACTTGAAAGGTCGTCAAAAAGAATTTCAAACTGAGATGAAATCTCACAAAGAAAACCCTGAAAAAATGATGGCTGTACAAAAGGAAGCAATGAAAGTTAACATGGAATACATGAAACATTCATTAAAACCAACTTTGTACACAATGCTTCCAATTTTACTGATTTTCGGATGGATGAGTGGTGCACTTGCTTATGATCCAATTATGATTGATGAATCTTATACTATTATGGCAGAATTTGCTGACGGAGTTAGTGGACAAGCACAGCTTGTTTTAGATGCTGAATCAACACTTAGTAGTTCTGATGCTGTGCAGATTATCACTGACGGAGAAGTTACTTGGAGAGTTAAATCTTCAACTATTGGTGAACATCAATTAGCTGTTGAAACTGGTGATGCTTCGGAATTAGTAACTGTGTTAGTAACTGATGGTTCACTTGATTATTTAGAAGCTGACCTTATAATTAAAGATAGCGATATCTCTCGAATTCAAGTTGGTTATGGGAAGTTAACTCCACTTGGAGACTTTGATATCTTTGGTTGGAATCCTGGGTGGTTAGCACTTTATATTGTGGTTTCCTTGGTCTTAAGTTTGAGTTTAAGGAAGGCAATGGGTTTGCATTAGAACAGTTTTTTCTTTTTTCTACATAACTTTTATAAACAGCATTCATAATTAGAGTATTATCCCTTGTGGAAAGAATCGGAGGCGACTCGATCAGAATCATTGTAACAAGAATATTGTTTCTTTTGAATCTAAATCAACTCGTTTTCTAATAATAACTAAAAAATAAAAGATAAAATAACAAATTATTGGAGAATAAACAAATGGTAGACGGAAGACTAAAATCAAGAAGATTACGCCGGGTAAAAGTTAGAACCCCAGGTGGAAAGACAGTTATGCATTACAGGCAAAGAAAACCTAGTGCAGCAATATGTGCAATTTATGGAACACCACTTGCTGGAGTACCTAAAATTACAGATAGTAAAAGAAAAAATATTCCAAAATCACAGCGAAGACCAGAAAGGCCTTACGGTGGAGTTTTATCAAGCAAAGCTATGCGTGATGTGATTAAAGAACAAGCTAGAATGGAATCTGATATGGGTGAGGAGCCTGCAATAGAGTCTGATTCAACTGAAACTGGGGGTGAAGTACAATGAGTGTTTTTACTATAGGAAGAATTTGTGTAAAACTTGCTGGACGTGACGCTGGTAAAAAATGCGTTGTATTGTCAGAAGAAAAAGACGGAAAAGTACTAATTGATGGTGCTACTCGAAGACGAGAAGTTAGCCTTAAACATTTAGAACCAATTAACGAAACTGTTTCAATTGCTGCAAACGCTGCAACTAAAGAAGTAGCTAGTGTTTTGAAAGAAATGGGTGTTACTGTTCGTGAAACTAAAGCTAAGAAGGCTGTTGCTCGACCTAAACATTTGAAGAAGGTTAAGAAAGGCGGAAAGTCTAAACCCGCAGCAAAAGCGAAAGTTGTAAAGGAAGCTAAGAAAGTAAAGGCTCCCGAAGCAAAGAAAGCTGAGGCAAAAGTTACAAAAGCACCTGAAGCAAAGGCTGAAGATAAACCTGCTGCTAAAAGTGTAGAAGATATCTTTGAGAAGTAATAGTATTTTATTTTTTTATTTTTTTTATTTCTAATAATAACAATGGCAAAGAAACAAACACTATACCAAATTCTGCGTAAAACAGGAATGTTCGCAACTAAAGAAGAACTAATTGATGCTTTGCGTAATGGAAAAGTTGCAATTGATGGTAGAGTAACTAAAAATCAAAAGTTTCAATTGAACCCAAACACAAAGATTGTAACAGTTGAAGGAGTAAAAATTGAGATTTTACCACTTAGATACTTCATTATTAACAAACCCGAAAGAACAAGTTGTCAAAATGGGGAGCATAGATCGTATGTGAGGGATCTAATTCCTGTAGACGCAGTTGGAGAAGCTGTGTTCAATAGTTTGTTCTGTGTTGGAAGACTTGATGTACCAACAACAGGACTATTAATTATCACTAACGATGGATCGTTTTCTTCAAAAATTTTGAAACCAGAATCTGGAATATTGAAAAAATATAAAGTTAAAATAAAAGACCCAATTGATCAAGTTCAAATTAACATTTTAAAAAGAGGAGTTGATATTATTTTAAAAGATGGAAATTACCATTCCTGTTTACCTGCAAAAGTTGAAAAATTGCATGATCATGAACTGTTAATCTCAATCACTGAAGGTAAATTTAGACAAGTGCGTAAAATGCTTGAAGCTGTTGGAAATTTAGTTGTTAGTTTAGAGAGAATTGCAATTGGTGGATTAGAACTTGGAGACTTGGACCTTAGAAAATTTAAGGAACTAACAAGTGAAGAGATTAAAGAGAAAGTTTTTTCTAATTAATTATTGTGGTCTGTATGTCATTTATTGAGTTGTAAATATTGGTGAATATCCTAAATCTTCTAATGTTTGATTTACAATTATTTTGGTCCAAAATCCACTAAAATCATTTGGTTCAGTCGGAGGAGGTAATTCTGTGAAATTAATGTTGTAAGTATCTAAGAATCCTCTAACTTTTTTATCCATGTCATCTCTGAATTGAGCGCTAAGAGATCTGGTTCCGGAACCACTTTCAAGGCCTTGATTTATTATTGGGAGCAAGTATAATTTATCGTATGGAGCAATTTCTAAATGGCCTAAAGTAGTATTTAATGCGTGTTGATTTTTTCCAAGACTGTTTTCTAAATAACAATAATTGTCAGGCCCTCTGTCACAAATAAGTACTTGATAATTTGGACGGTCATGACGTTCAGTTCCAAGAACTAACTCCGCTGCGAATTGGGTGTAAAGAATCCACATCTGTGCTTGAATAGTAGTTTTTTCATTAATTGCAAGACCTTTTTCTTTTGCCTCAGTTGCAACTTCTCCAATGAATTTTGCTTCTATGCCTGCTTTCTTAAGCTCACCAGAAACAAGCGCTGCGAGAGTGGTTTTTCCAGTTCCATGTGTTCCAATAAGCCCTATCTTGTATGCCATCAACTTCTCAAATATTTTTTAATAAATAATTTTTGACTTATGGGATTAAAAGGATTATTGTAATGTAGAGATATAGTGATTTCCCAAAGATTAATTAAGTTGTATTTGATTTTTTGATTTATGTCTTTTAAAGAGAAATTTGCGAATGTGAAACAGCAGATTAAAGCAAAAGGTTTTTTTCAAAGTGTGAAGGAAGCAGTAGTACTTAGCCATCATGAACCTCATGAAATTGCAGCAGGATTTGCTGTTGGGATGATGTTATCATTTTTTCCTTCATTTGGTGTAGGAATGATTATCTCTTTATTTTTAGCATGGAAGAGAGGTTGGAATTTTTTGTCAACTTATCTTGGTACTATGCTAATGAATCCATTTTCAGCTTCTTTCTGGTATCTCTTAGAGTATCGAATTGGACGGATGATTGTTGGTAATGGTGTTAGTTTTGTACAGAATGTAAGTCAGTGGGATATTTTACCTGTTGCTAAACAAGTTTATAGTGGGGCAGCCGTACTTGCTTTGGTGCTTGGTCCAATTGTATACTTCTTACTTTATGGAATTAGTACAAAATATCGTGAACTTAAAGAGAAAGGTAAGATTCAGATGCCGCAAATGCTTCATTTGCCGAAAGTTATGAAGAAAGATTAGAATAAATTGAAACATAATCTTATTTAGTAGCATCAAACAAAGCTTCTAAATCAAGTTCTAAAGCAACAGCTGGCATAGCAAGGCCCCAGTTAGTTAGAACTTGTGGGCTAATTTCTCCGATGATCCCGATTGTTTGATTCTTTATTTTGATTTCAGCTGTACGCCCATCAATGAAACTTGAATGATTTGTTTCTTTGAAATTACATTCAACTCCAATATAATTTAACAGTGCGTCTAAGATTTGACGAATCTTAGTGAAATCTGCCTTTTCTTCACAAACAAGACAAACTAATTTTTCTTTGTTAACTGCACGAACATCTACATTCTTCTTTGGAATGATAACTGTTCCAATTTCATAAATATTTTGAGGATATTCTTTACTTCTGTTAGCAACTAATGACTTAATTAACTCTGGTAATAACCATGACCTCACCATACTCAAATCTTTGTCTTGGGTATTTTTTCCAAGAGATATATACTCTGAAGATTTAACTGATTTACAACCCATTTTATCAAATTGGTCTTGATCGTTAGTAAGTGCAAATGTTTTGACTTCAAGTAGATTTAGTCCTGATAAAAAGTTACAAATGTCTTCTTTGAAAATATTAATTGGTAGCATTTTAGCAATTGTTGAAATGTTTGGTAAGGTTGGGATAATGTTGTTGTATCCATAGGCTCTTGCTACATCATCAGCAATATCAATTTGGTGCCAAACGTCGGTTCTAATTGAGGGGATACTCACTGTGATATTATCTCCTGTTGTTTCCAAAACATTGTAACCCATTTTTGGAAGTAATTTTATTGCATCTTTGGTTGAGATGTTGATCCCAATTACTTTGTTAATATATTCTGAAGAAATTTTTCTAGTTCTTGAATTAATACTTGGACAAATAGAACTCGTTTTTTGATCTTTAATGGTTACTGAATAAATTTTACTACCCCAATCATAGAACATGGTTGCCAAAATGTTCATAATCAAATCTAATGCTTCCTCATTGTCACCGGTAGATTCTACAAAAAGGTCTGTTGTTTTGGTGTTAATTGAACCTAAACTGTTTGAGTTAATAATTGGTGGCATAGAAAGAATCTGACCTTTATTATCAATTTGAAGGGGATATTTTTTACAGTTTTCTAATAAATGTGAATACTTCTTACCAGTTGGGTGAGTTTCTAAAATTTGTTTTGCTGTAGCTTTTTTATTTGTGTCAAGTGGAATAAATGAAATATCTTTTGGATTTTTGGCAATGTATGTTATTGGAAATGTTATTTTGTTTAAATCGTATACACCAATTGCTACTCTTTTTCGTTTTCTTCCATATGTGTCATGAATTTTTTCTTGTAACCACATTAGGGATTTGATATTTTCATTAGTTAAGATAACTCCTTTAACAACAAAAGATTTGGTGAATGGTCTGACTTCTTTTACAGATTTATCAACAACATGAAGATAATCTCCCTTATTGATAGTGATCTCTTGGTAACCTTTAGTGAAATTCTTGTAACTGTTAATTGCTCTGGCTAATCCTTCTGGTGAAATTAAGTCAGTTCTTTCTGCTGTGATTTCAATTTTGATATCGTTACCCTGAACATCATCTAACTCCATACCCATGTCTGCTAAAGTTTGCTCTAACTGATTGACTGTGATTTTCTTTTTAATCAGTTCTTGCATTCTGCTGAAAGTTGTGTCTATTATTACCATTGTTATAGTGTTTTTACTCGTTTATGATTTCTAATCCATTCGTAATCAACTTCTGGACCAAAGATTTCTCTGAGTTTTGTTTTGCCAGTAAGCAAAGCTGCTATTCTTGAAGAACCCATCCCCCAAGCAATTACTGATTTAGTAATTCCATAAGGTGCTAATGCTTCTGGTCTAAAAATTCCAGAATTGATTAATGCATACCATTTCCCTAGTTTTTCATTGTAATAATGTGCTTCCATGCTAGGTTCAGTGTACGGATTAAATGTTGGTTTAAATCTGATTTTGTGAATTCCAAGCTTTGCATAAAATTCTTTGACAAATCCCATTAGGTCTGCTAAAGTAAGATTGTCTGCCATAATGAAACCTTCTGCTTGACCAAATTCAGGTAGATGTGTTGCATCAGTTGCTTCATTTCTAAAATTATCAGCAATGTAAAAATATTTGCAGTCATGATTTAGTTTTTTTTCGTGAAAGTATCTGAATGTTGTGGAGGTACTGTGTTGTCTTAAAATTAATTTTTTGGCTTCTTCGGGATCCCAATTTTTAGTGTGCCCAGTTGATCCTGTGTTGTAACCATTTTCATGTGCAGCTTTTACCTTATTAACTAATGCTTTGTTTGGCAAATCTCCTTTGATATCAAGGTAAAAGGTATCTTGAGCTTCACGCATTGGATGATCTTGTGCGATCCACATTGAATCCATTCCCCAAAAAGAAGTTTCAACCCAAGGACCAGTCATTTCTTGAAAACCCATTTCTAAAAATGAGTTACGAATAACATTTAGTGCTTCATTATATGGGTGTCTGCGTCCGCCGTTAATCTTTGGAACATTAATCTCAACATCATATGCACGAAATTCATGTTTCTTCCAAGACCCGTTTTGCAGCATTGCAGGTGTTAGGCGGCTGGTGACATTTTGATTAATTTTCTTTTTGCTTAATGTTTTTCCAAGTGCAGTTACTTTAATGTTGACAGTTTTTTCGTCTTTAATTTCAATGAAATCTTTTCTTTTGCTCAAGTTTTTTAGTGTTTGCTGATCTTCTTTACTAAGTGATTCTTGGTTAAGTGGGAAAGATTTTGAAAGTAAGAGTTCTTCTGGGCTTTTGTTTTTTAGAAAAGATGTGGTCACGTTAGTTGCTTTAAGTTCAAGACCTTTTGCTCCTTTTTGAATATCAACTGCTTTATTTCTTTTTAATTGACCAATACTTGCGTTAACTTCATCACCTGAAAGTTTGGCTGATTTTGCGATTGCAGTGATTGTTTGAAATTTATCAGTTAAAGTTTTTGCAAGCCTTTTTTCTGGAAGACCTTGTTTCTTGTATAGAGTGCCGTTTTCTTTTAAATGAACTAATTTGGATTTTTCAATATTTACTGTTAATGCACCTTTATTACTGAGCCATTGTAGAGCACGCATAACTTCGATATCTTGGAGTTTTGTTTCTTTGATAATTGTTTGAAAATCTGTAGTTGACTTTAGAATTGGGAGAACTTTTCTCTCGAACGGGTGCAGTTTTGCAATAAGTGAATTCATTTTCATTATTGAATTAGTTTAGTAGAGATTCTTTATAAAAGTAGTGGGATTAAGGTTGATAATGGTGAAGTATTTTTGAATTATTTTGGAAAATAGGTAATTGATGCTTTGAGGACTGGGTAGGATCTTGATTTGTCAATTTTTCCTATGATACCTGCTCCAAATTCCCAAGAGTCTTTTGGGCGAGAGGTAACTAGAATACTGGCATAACCTGCGAAATTATTTTGTATTTGTGTTTCTAAGCCAGTTTCAACTTTGGCTGAAGTTTTGTTACTGTTATGTAAATCAAAACCATCTATGCCGAGCCCGATGTTAAATACTCCCGAATCATTAGTATTTGTTTCTTGTGCTAAAACATAACCTGCTGCAACATTTAGGTAAGGTAAATCTTTTCCAAAATGAATTGAGATATCTGCTGCACTTAGAAAATATTGCTGTGCTGCTTGAACTGAGGTGCCAATACCAAAATATGAGCTTGAGGCATTTGCAATGTTCATATGAGATGATATTAACAATAATGATGGTATATTCATGATGTTTTTAGAATAAATTGTAGTTATAAATCTTTCTTCTGATTTATCACTAAGGGGTAGTTCTTCTAGTTTTAGTTTTATTTGTTGTTTATTGAATTTGAAGAATGGCAATGATATTTAGAATCTTAATATTTAATGGTTTTTAAGAAAAAGGAATAAAAAAAATTAAAAAAATGGGAAAAGAAAGTTTACTTCAAATTACCCCAAGTAGTATTAAACATACTATCCATACTGGATGCGAAATAAGGAGTTTTAACCCAAACACCTAAATCGTAACTTGGATGTACTTCTCCATCGTTCATAGTCATAAAAACTAAATCTTTGCTATCAACTGTTACAAATCTAGTATCTAACTTTGAATTGTGTTTAACATCTGCAATTCCCTTTAACTCTTTGGTTAAGTGTTTATTTTCTTTAGTTATAGGTGCTGCAATTTTAATTTTTACACCACGCTTTTTAGCTTTTTCTAAACTAGCTTTAAGTCCTTCAGCTTTACGCATAAAACCTTTCTCAGTTGTAATAATATTAACTGATTTTTTTGCACCTTTAATTAAAAAGTCTAGGTGGTTGTAAAGGTTGTGACGTCCCTTTAAGGTACCTGTCATTTCACTTGGATCAACCAGTGAGATACCAGTTGTATGAAGTTGCTCTAACTCTACTAAAAGCGGAGATGTTTTAATTGAATCTAAACGCTTAATTTTAGTTTGTGCAATCATATGCATATTTTTCTTAACACGATCAACAACTTCACTTGGTGGAATTGCAATATACTTGATTGGTTTTCCAGTTTTCATAACAACGAAACCCTTCTTTTCCAAACTTTCTAAAACATCATAACTTCGTGATCTTGGAACATCTGCAATATCTGATAATTCACCTGCAGTTGACACTCCTCGACTTAGTAATGCTGACCATAATTTAACCTCATACAAGTTTAAATCAAAATATCTACGTAACTGTGCTAATAACTCTTCTTTTACAATCATTTTTGAAAACCTCCCCTCTTTACATTAAAAGGATACTTGGTACTTATTGAAGAATCGGATCTATATTTCAAAAAACCTCTTTTGAAGACCCCACTTCAGCTCCACCCTCTTTTTGTAACTTAGTTATAAGGAACAAACACTACTATTAAAAGGTTGTGGTTTCTTTAAGATTAGTTTTTGATTGTGAGCTTTGAGTTTTGTCGACGAGAAAATTGATTTTGGCAGGTTTTTATTTTAGGTAAACATATACATCATATTGGTAATGGGGGGGTATTTTTATTTCCAGATTTTTAGTGAAGGGAAGAAAAATTCTGACTTATTAGTTTTTGTAGAATATAGGTTAGAGAATAGGTTAAGCACATATTGATTTTTTTTAAATGTAATATTAAACTAGTGTGATCTCTAATCTCTTATTTTATTTTTTAGAACTAAGCAATTAAATAGCGTATCTTAGAATAACTGCAATTCCGCCAAGTCCATCTAGTTGTTTACCTGAACTGGAATCACTGATAATAATATGAACTTCAGATTTCATCTTATCTGCTGTAACTAAGATAGTATCAACTTCTACAAATTTATTTTCTTCTTTTGCTTTGTTGATAAACTTGGTTGAAACTAAAACTTTAATCGCAGCACCACTTAAAATTGCAGAAGAAGAATCACGCATTCCATAACTATACTTTCCAGATGATTTACCTATCTCTGCTAATAACTCTTCAACTAACTTTGCTTCAAAACTTGCACGATTTTCTTTTAATGTTGATTGAAGAGAAGGATTTTTTAATAGTTCAGTGATTGCAGATCTGCTTACTGATGAAATATTTGCTGAAATTATTTTTTGTCTTAAATCAGAATTTCTTAACTGTTTTAGAAAATCTTCAGTATAAAATGCTGGCGATGCCGCAATAATTCTTTGAGGATCCAAGCGTTTGCTATATTGTTCGATGATTTTAGTTAACTCTTGATAAAAATTATTATTACTACTGTGTCCATCATATTTTTTACTGGTTTCGCCTTTGAATTCTGTTAAAACTTTATGTCCGAATTTAGTGGAAACTGCAATTATTGCTTCTTCTCTATTGAATACACAAATTAGAATTTGGTGTTTAGGTTTAGCTGCTTCTCTTAATTTTTGTTCTTGAAAACTTGGCCAATATTCTTTTTTAATTGTAAGTTCATCACCTTCATTGATGCTGATGTTTTGATAACTACCTTTTGGAAAATCATCTGGTCCTTCTACTATAGTACCATTAATTCTAAGAGTTGCGTTTTGAGCTTGATATTCAATTTTTTCAACTAGAATTGTTAAGGTTACAATTTTTCGAATAATTCTAACATTTTCTCCCTCGCCTATTTTGATTTTTCTATGAGCTGTTCCTTTAACTTGATTGTTCGGATCGATTAAATGTGAAAGATACCAAAGGTCGTCAGGATCGGTGACCCTAACTTTAGCAGTGTTAATTTTGTGATTGAATCGAATTATTTGCATGTTATCATCCAACAAGTATTGTTTATTAATTGTTCTGTAAATTATTCATTAAATTGATTGTGTTTTATTTAGTTTGATGAAAAGTAATATTTATATAATAGTCAGAGTTAGGTAGTATAGGTTTTGATTATAAATGGCAATAATAGTAACTAGAATTATACTTTTGAAGAGACATGACGATTATAAAAAAATCGATGATTTTTTTAACTCAGAAATCCCCTCATTTGATGATAAGATGTATAAATCTTCAGTTTCGTTGTATGCGTATATTAAATCTTTGGAACCTGGTTTACCTCGGGGAGGCAATTTTCGTGGCCCATTAGTAATTATTTTAAGTTTACAGATTTTACTCAAAAAAATGCTTGATGGTGAAAATAGATATGCTCAGGCAAAAATATTATGGAACTCTTTTAATGAAAGTTTAGATTCAAAGGTTTCTCTTAATAATCCTAGTAAAAAAATTAACTCCATCTAGTGGGAGGTAAAATTCAATTTTTCTTTCTGTTAATGAAGAATTAAAGTTTTGATTGTGTAAAATTATTCTGTGTTTTATCATTCGGTGGTTTTTTCATAAACTTGTGTTATTAGATCATGGTCTCTTGAAAAGTAATATTTATATAGTAGTCAGAGTTAGATACAGTTATGGTTTTGGGTGGTAGAAAGCGAAGCTTTGCTAAAAAAGCACAGGCGGCAGCGGCTGCAGCAGTACTGGTTGCAATTATTGGCGCTGCACTTGTTTCTTATGTTGTTCTTGTTTCACCTGAAGAAAGAGCAAAATTATTGGATGAAGATTTTGAAGATTCTGATTCAACAAGCGGATCTTCTGACACTTTACTTCGAGAATATCCTGGTAACATTGAATTCCTTAGTGTTGATGAAATTGATCATAGTATAGCATCGATACATATCTACACTGAAACGAATTCAGAAGTGTTAACTGAAAGAAGTAGCCTACAAATGAAAAGAACTGTATTTAGTTCCGAAGATGGATTAGTTTCATTTAGTGTTGACGATGCAAACTTAGTTGATGATGTGTTAATGAATTTTAGAGTTACAGAAGCTAGTGGGACACTTACAGTGTCTTTTAATGGAGAAGATTTACTCGAACAAGAAGTAGTGGTTGGAGATAGTGTGACAATTGATTTGCCTTCAGAATTATTAGAATTAGAAAATGAGTTAAAGTTTTCAGTATCATCACCGGGAGCTGCCTTCTGGAAAAGTAATATGGTTAATTTGGAATCTGTAAAACTTGTTGCTGATGTAACTGATATTAGTCACCGTGAAGCAACTGGTATTTTTAGTATTTCAGATACTGAAGCCGAAAATTTAGAGACAGCTGTTTTTAGTTTTCAACCAGATTGTTCAAGTGATGTTGAAGGAACACTCACAATTACTTTGAATAATGAATACAGCCTGTATTCAGCTACGCCTGATTGTAGAGTTCAAATGGGAGATGTTGAACTTGATCCATCTATGTTATTTGTTGGACAAAATACTTTGCATTTTTACACAGAGGAAGGAGATTATGTACTTCATAATTTGGAAGTTGAATCAGTACTTGAGAGAGTAGAATATTCTACTTATTATTTTCAATTAACATATGAAGAAGAACAAAGTGTGATCTCAGATGATTCAACAGTTGAAGTAACTTTAGAATTCTCTGATGACTCTGAAACCAAAACTGGTTATGTGAGTATTAATGGATATAAGCGACATTTTGATACAACTGGAAGTTCTTACTCATTTGATATTAGTGATTATGCAGTAAATGGTAATAATGCAATCTCAATTCAACCAAGCAGAACAATTGAGGTTCGTGAGTTGACTGTTGAGTTAAATTAGATTTTTTCTTTTTAGTTTCTTTTTAGTTTTATTTCTGGTAATAAATGTTAATCTCACTATTGGTGGTTGTGAGTTGTCACTCTTAGTTTATGCATAGTCTTTAAATATCATGGTTTTTTTTGGAATTGTGAGGATCTATGGGTGGAAATGATGATTATTTATACGTGTTGAAAGCTTTGCAAGAGATTCCTTTTGGTGTTGGAAAAAAATTATTAACAGAATTTTTACAAGGAGAAGAAAAACATAAAACTATTCGAAAACACCAAATGCATAAATATTCTAATTTTGGATCACTTGCTTATACAAATGAAGAAATATTACAATTAATTAATCGATTGATGCATAAAGACTTTATCGGGGTAAGTTCAATTCCTGGAAATTCTTTTTGGAAAGTACTTGGTTTAACTGCAAAGGGGCGCGCGGAACTTTCTTGTCCAACTTTGAATCAAAAAATTTCAATCACACAAAAATCTGTAAAAGAGACAATTATCACTGATGAAGATCGGAAGATATTTTCTGCAATCCCTTTTTTGGAACCTTTTAATGATGCACAGAAAAAAGCAATTATTTGTCAAAATTCTCGAATTTTATGTATCGCAGGAGCAGGGTCAGGTAAAACGACTGTTCTGACGAAAAGAATTGAATTTTTGACGACTTATTTATCTGTTGATCCTAGAAAAATATTGGCAATCACATTTACAAAAAAAGCCCGGCAAGAGATGATCTCTAGGATTACAGTTCCTGGTGTTTCTGTTGAAACTTTTAACTCGTTTTGTGAGAAAATGTTGCAAAGACATAATCATCTATTGTATGATAAAGAATTTCGAATAATTAATTACAGGGAGAAAATCTTATTATTTCGAAAGGCACTCTCGATACTTGGAATGCCTTTGAATCGGGCAATTA
Source organism: archaeon (assembly GCA_018670085.1). Lineage (GTDB taxonomy): Archaea > Nanobdellota > Nanobdellia > Woesearchaeales > GW2011-AR9. The sequence goes on from JABHRS010000008.1 coordinate 61,623, forward strand.
ATACTTATTTTAGTATCGCTCAACGAAGAGGAAAAACACCTGAAAAATTGATGAACATTTTCATGAATGATATGTATCTGTTGAGGGATTTTTTTCGGGCACGAAATTTGAATATGGATTCAGATTCATTCGATATTGATATTGAACATCAAAAAAGTTTTAAGATGGTATCTGCGATTTCAAGGTTGATTGATTCACAGATGATTGAACAGGGGTTTCGTGATTTTTCAGATCAATTACTTGAGACATTATCTTTGTTTTCAAAACATCCAGAATTGATACAGAAATATGATCACATATTAATTGATGAGTTTCAAGATGTGAATGCAAGTCAAATTCAATTGATTGATCTGCTTAACCCTACAAATTTGTTTGCAGTAGGTGACCCTCGGCAATCGATTTATGGGTGGAGAGGATCTGATATTAAATATATTCTGAATTTTGAAGAGAAATATTCTGACTGTGAGATTATTTCTTTAACAATAAATTATCGCTCGACTAAAGGAATTGTTGATTTATGTAATTCTTGTTGTAAGGAGTTGGGTTTTGCTGATTTAAAGGCCCACCTTGGAGATGATACCATTGATTCACATTTGATAAAACAAAGCAATAAACAACAAGAATTTGCATTTGTAATTGATAAAATTATATCTAGTGATATTGCAAGGGAAGAAATATTTGTGTTGGCTCGAACAAATCGGGTGCTTAAAGATTTTTCTGAGATTTTGAAGAAGAGAAAAATAAAACATGTATCGCGAAATGATGATTCACCTCAAGAAAAAATTGCTTCTGGGAAAATTATGCTCTCAACTGTTCATGCAATTAAAGGGATGGAAGCTGAAATGGTATTTGTGATTGGATGTACATCTGCTAATTTTCCTTGCAAGGGATCAGACCATCCAATTATGGAAATTGTGAATGACAAAGATTATGATAAAGAAGAAGAAGAGAAACGAGTGTTGTATGTTGCTTTAAGTCGTGCGAAAAAAGAATTATATGTCACATATGTGAAGTCACCTTCTTATTTTTTTTCAACGGAAATGATGAAATTAATGGGTACAAAAACAAAATCATCTCAGTTTAATACAGGAGCAGATATAATCAAAAAATCTAAGAATCGTCTTAGAAAAAATAATTCTGTTAAAAGTAATAGTTCGGAGTTGGAATTTTCTAAGTCAAATTTGGTTTCTGGAACGAGTGGGACTTGGATTAAATCACGTTCTATAGAATCCAATGTTGTATCTGGGAAAAATTCTTCTTTGAGTAATGAAGAAATATTTGCAAAGCTTCGTAATTGGCGTTTTGAAGAAAGTAAAATTTCCAAACTTCCAGTGTATAGGGTTATGCATAATAAAACACTTGAAGAATTAGCTCAAAAAAAACCAAAAACAGTTGGTGAGCTGCGTTCGATTTATGGACTAGGTCCATCAAAAATAGATAGTTATGGGTTTGAAATATTAAAAGTGTTACATGGGTGATTAGTGAAGTAAAAAGATTTTTTTTGTTTGAATAAATTAAACATATCTTCCTCTATTTTAAGCAAGGTTTTTATATGCTAAAATATTTGTTCTATTAGTTATAAGAGGATATGGATATTAATGGATAGTGTAACTAGTTTTAGGAACCTGGACTTTCTAAAGAGAATTTTTGGATATCAAACAGCTGCTGGTACTGCTGCTGCTGCTGGTGCGTTGGCAGCTGGTGGATCTGGAGTTGGAAGTGCGGGCGCTGTTGCAGGTGCTGCAGCGGGTGCTGTTGGAGCTGCAGGAAATTTTGTTTTGAATCAAGCTGCTGGTGCTGTAAAGAACATGGCTATTCTTATGATGATTCTTGGTAGTGTTCAATTTTTTTTACGGTGGACAATTGGTGATACTCATATTCTTGTTAGAGCATTATCTATTGTTTTATTTATCATGGCTGGGTATGCTATGGCAGAAAGCGTGCAAGTTAGTCGTTGGGTTGTGTTCTTGCCAATGACGATTTTTGCAATGTGGTATTTTGTATTCAAAGCTAATTACATGCCAAGTTTTTTAATTTATTTTTTGACTTCCGCTGGACTAGTTTTGGTGGTAATTGATTTATTCACAAAAGGTAAATCAGTAAAGGCCGAAGTATATGGATTTTTACCAGTTGTATTTTTCTTTTTAGATATAGGATTACTTCCATTTTTAGTTAATAATGTTGGTTTACCAATTACTGATTTGACTACAAATCTAGTTTTATGGATGCCATGGTGGGCGTTCTTTGGACTGATGACATTTCCTTTGGATTCTAATGAGAAAAGTTTTGTAAACGCAACAATGCGATTTATGCATATTTTAGGTGTTTTGTATATAGTTTTTGTATTTTTGATTCCTATGGTGCCAGTTCTTGGTTATGATCAAAATTCATTTATTCCAAGTATGGATGATTTTTCAGGTTCACAAGGTGAATTGCGTGAAAGATTATCTGAAGGAGAAAATCCTGCTTGGTCACAAGCTGTATGTTTATATGAAGCAATTCAACAATTGGATGGAGAATTTTCGATCAATGAATGTGTTGAAGAGCGACAAAAGTTGTCGCAAATAGAAATTTACTGTGAAGAAGAAGGTTATGATAAAGGGAGCAATGCGTTTGAAATCTGTGTTAAAGATGAACTTGAAGCATTAGAAGAAGAAGCGGGACAAACTTCAGGAACTACTTCAAATCAATTGGATCAACATGTTGATATTATAATCAGTAAAAGTAATTATTTTGATGATGAAGTAAATGCACAAAAAGGAAATTTTGAGGCAGTGCAATTTCCTGTCGAAGTTAGAATTGAAAATCCCAACAGAGAAGAATTTTTTATTGGAATTGATTGTAATTTTCATTCAAAAGATAAAAAAATAGAATCTGTTGGCGGGGTTGTTGATCATGCCAGTTTTGATAGTGATGGACTTTTGGAAGTTACTGAAAGTGATGAGTATACATTTCTTTGTCAACCAACTGCTGATTTAAATGGATCCTATAGTCTGAATTTTTCAACCGTATTTTTTATGACTACCACATCTTACTTGAAAAGGGTGTTTGTTGAAGATAATAATGTTAAAAATGTAGATCAACAAATTCAAATTAATTCTTTTTTAGATGGCGATACTGGAGCATATTCAGCTGATGAATTTGTAAGAGTTAATTTTGCAGTTGGACAACCAAGCGAAAATCCAGTGATTGAACTTGATGATGTGCCTTTGTTGGTTACTGACATTGCAAATGTTGGATCTGGAACTGTTGAATACATATATGGATATGATTTGACCTTCGACGGAATGAATGTTGAAGGGGATAATGATGACTGTGTGTATGCAGAAGAATCGAATTTCTTTGAAGAAGGGAATAGAAATGGTGATTCCATCTTAGTTGGATCTTGTTATATGGAAATAGATTATAGTATTGAACAAGAAGTAGAAGAAGATGGAATCTCTTTTAGAATTTTTGAAGCGAATGTTGGGTATCTATACACTTTACAAGAACAAATAGCTGTTGAGGTAGATTTACGATGAAACTAAAATCTAAATTTTTTAAATTCTTTTTAGTTTCTCTTTGTTTGTCAATGTTATTACTCAGTTCTTGCTCTGGGGGTGGTGGAAGTGATTCACGTGGAACAACAGTGGAATTAGAATATGCTTCATCTTCAGTAGGTCCGGTAATTAGCGAAGTAAGTATTGATCCAAGAGACAGGCTTGAAGAGTTTAGTCCAGTTTTAGTAAATGTGCATTTAGAAAATAAAGGATCTCAGGATTTAAGTCAAGGAGAAGTATCACTATTAGTTGGATATGATGCATCAATTGTTGATTTTGGAGATGCAAGCGAAGATGGTATTTCTTTACTTGGTTATAATGATCGTAACCCAGCAGTTGAAGAGGAATTTATTGAGTTTGAAGGATATATTGGTAGAATAATTGAAGAAACACGTAGTGAAGTTGAAGTTCCATTATTTGTAAAAGCTGAATTTTCTTACTCTACTGTTTTAGAACAAGAAGTGTGTATTAATCCAGATTTGTATAACTTTTATGATGGAAACTGTAAGAACCCAGATGGGGAAGTTAGAGCTAATGCTCAATATAGTCCTGTTGTAGTTAGTGGTTTTGAACAATTAGTGTCAGAAAGATTAGGTGTTGCTTATTTTACATTTCATATTGAAAATAGAGGTAAGGGTACTGTGGAGAGGATAACAGTTACCGAAGCTGCTTTAACAACTGAAGATATGAGCTGTGAATTTAAAGGCGAAGGAAAGATGGATAATTATGATTATGTGTTTGATGCAGGAGAGTCTTATGTTGAATTAGAATGTGAACATCATTTTGATCCAAATGATGCTGCAATGGAGAAGGTTTTGTATCTGGATTTGTTTTATGATTATGTATTACAAGAAGAAGTAACATTGACTGTTGTTGGGAGTAATAAAGTTAGTTGATTTGAGAACGACAATAATTATTAAATTTCTACATTGTTTGAATATAGTAAGTTACAAACAATGCAAAGGCATTTTTGAACTTCTGAAATTGAAAATTTCAGTAAGCAGAGAAAAATCAAAGATTTTTTAGTTTGCTATATATAGCAAACTTTATTAACGCAAATGTATTTGTATGTCCTGATGGGTACTTTAAATCTGAAGTTAGGAATAGTTTTGTTGCTAGGTATGTTATTATTTAGTTCATGTTCTATTATCCCTCAAGGTGAAAGTGCTGATAGTACTTCTTCAATCTTAAGTCAAGTTCAAAGTGGAACGCGTGGAATTGAAATAGATTTTGTTTCTAGTTACCCTCCAGCAACACTTTATGATGTTGGTGATATGGTAATGCTTTTAGAAGTTGAAAACAAAGGAGCATATGATGTTGGCGGAGCAGATTGTTATTTACAAGTAACTGGATTTGATTCAAATATTATTCGTGGAATTGATTACGTTCAAAGTTGTGGCCCGGTTGATGGGAAAAATGTTTACAACTTAGATGGTGGATGGAATCAAGTAGAATATAGTTCATCAAGTATTACACTACCTGATGATACTTTGGAATATTCACCTAATTTAAATTTAGTCTGGTGCTATGAATATCAAACAATTGCAAACCCTAGTATCTGTGTTGACCCCCTATTTTATCAAATTACTAGTGAACAAAAAGCATGTAGCCCTCAAGATGTAGGAATGGGTGGTGGACAAGGTGGACCAGTTAGTGTAACTTACACTGGTGTTGATATGATTGGTGACACTGCAGTATTTGAAATTAGTGTTCAAAACTCTGGTGGCGGACGAGTTCTTAGTCCTTATGCTGACATTTCTAATTGCGGTGAAAGTGTACTTGATTATGAGGATTTAGACAGGGTTGGTTATACAATTGAAATGACTGGTGGAAGTATGATTGAGTGTACACCATCAAATGGGTTACTTCGATTATCAAATGATGTTGGAAAAATAGTTTGTAGTTTTAGAATTAATGGACAGTCTGCTTATGAGACACCACTACAGATCACACTTGATTATAATTATATTGAAAGTACTCAACAAGGGATTCAAATAATCTCTACTCCTTAATTCTGATTAAATACCGACAGCTTTTTATAGCAATTTAGCTTGTTTTTTGTTGTTGTAATTATTTAAATTATATCTTGCAAAAAATCATAAAAAAAGAAGGTGGTCTTAATGGTTCGAAAATCAATAGTCATAATTAGTATTTTAGCATTTAGTTTATTCTTAGCATCTTGTTCCGGTGGTTCTGGTGAAGCAGATACAACTAGCCCTGGTGCATTTTTTGGAGGAAGTGAAGGGATTGAAGTTACTTTTGAACCACTTAGTATTATGGAAGAAGGGATGTATACTATTTATGATACTGAAGATTTCCCACTGGAAATGATTGTAAGTAATAAAGGAGAACATTCAGTTGAGTCAGGAGATGTACGATTGGAATTACTCGGTCCTGCACAGGCTGATTTTAGTAACATTGCAAGTTGGACAAAATCAAATGCTGAAACAATTGAAGAAATTTCAGAATTTAATCCTGATGGAGATGAGGAAGTAATTAGTTTTACACCAAATTCTTATGCAACTTATAATGCTGATATTATTGGATACCAAGACATTACTTGGTTTGTAGATTTCGATTATGATTATAAAACATATTTGATTGTAAACGATATTTGTTTTAAAGGAGATAGTAGTGACGATAGAGTATGTGAAGTATCAGAAGGAAAAACATACTCAGTTTCTGGAGCACCAATTTCAATCACTTCAGTTGAGCAAGATACTGGTGGAAAAGGAATCATGTTACTTAAAATTGGAATTAGTAACTTAGGAACTGGTGACGCTACTATTGTTGGAGAGGATTTTGATGATAGATTTAGTCAAGTTGCATACACAATCGAAGATTCACTTGAATGGAATTGTAAAAGTGGTGGACGTGAAAATGAAGCTAGAATGGTTGATGGAACTGCTGAAATTATCTGTCAGCTATCTGAGGCATTAAATGAAGATGATCTTTATACAAAATCCGTTAGTTTAACTTTTGATTATACTTACAGAGATATTGTGAGCGAGAATTTGAGAGTTAAAGAGAGCGCAGAGTAGAATTCTTTTTTATTTTTTTTTATTTTACACTTCTTGTTTTTTTAATTTTTAGTTAAATTAGTTTTAGTTATTAATCATAATTTTCTAGATTAAAATTAAACAGAATTAATCACTTCTCACTGCCAATTAACATCACAGTTGCTAAGAATGATTCAAGTTGTAAGTATTCATCGGAACCTTCAACAAGACGGAATTCAATTTCACCACATTTGTCCATTAGTTTCACTTTAATTCGATCTGTTGTTTCAATGTTCCAGATTTCTTTTGCCATTTGTTTGATAATATCTCCACCTGAAAGGCCGTAGTTTAACATCAAATCAAGCAATTTTTTCCTGGCTGTCATAAAATTTTGATTAAGTGCCAAGCTGAGAACTTCGGCAACTTCTTTTGGTTTTGCAATTGATGCCATTGAGTAAACTACTTCAGCGTTTATCTCTTTGGAAAGGACTGCGCAACTTTGGAGAATATTTTCAAGACGTCGACAATCTCCACCACAGATATCAGCTAAAGCAAGCTTTGCATCTTCAGTAATAGTTAGACTTTCTTTTTCAACTAAATGATTGATCATACTCATGATGTGTTCTTTTTCAATTGGTTTGAATCGAAAAATTGCACAACGACTTTGAATTGGATCAATAATTTTACTACTATAATTACAACTTAAAATGAATCTACAAGTTTTGGTGTAGTTTTCCATGGTTCGACGGAGAGCTTGCTGAGCGTCTTTTGTTAGAGCATCACTCTCATCAAGGTAAATTAGCTTGAATGGTACATTTCCAAGAGCTTTGGTTCTTGCGAAATCTTTGACTTTAGTTCGAACAACATCAATTCCTCTCTCGTCACTTGCGTTTAATTCTAATGTATTAGCCCGCCAATTGTTGCCAAATAGGGCTTTTGCGATCACAAGGGAGAGTGTAGTTTTTCCAACTCCTGCTGGTCCTGAGAATAATAAGTGAGGCATAGCATTAGATTTTACAAATGCTTTGAGTTTTTCTACTATTTTTGTCTGACCCTTTACTTCATCGAATGTTTGAGGCCGGTATTTTTCTGTCCAAATGTTAGATTCCGTGTTTCTAGTTGAAACTGTACTATTTTGTGATTCAGTACTAGAATTATTGGAAAATTTATCTAAAGACATGTTAATTTTTCACTGAATTGAGTATATAAACTTTTCTTGTATTGATTTGTATGATCTGTTGGTAAATTTTGGAATGTTTTCTGGGAAATAAAACTGTAATTTGTATTTTTCTGATTAATTTTTTCTTATGATTTTTTTAAAAACTAATTTCAAATTAATTGTGTTTTCATTTTTTTTCTAAATTTCTGTAAATTTTTTTGAGTTTTGTAATTTTTTAATTAAAATGCGTAAAAAAGATCAGTTTTTTGTTTTATTTTTGTTTTTTGTTTTATTTTTTTATTTTTTATAATTAATTTTGTTATTTTTTTTCTTTGGTTAGATTTTTTTATTTATTTCCAATTTTCATTTTCTTTTTTTAATTTTATTTTTGTCGTCGATAAAAATCCATTTTTCAACTGGTCATGTGTTTTGCGATACAAACTTCGCGTAATCACCATTACAATCACACCGAACCAAAATTTATTTTGTGTTTTTTAGTTTACAAGTTTGTTTTTACAACAACAGTTTACAAAAAAATATTTCTCAGTATATCTATTCGAAACTTTTAAAAACAAAAAACGCTTTTCTATTATTTATATCAAACAAGAGGTGATTGATAATGGCTATAAAAAGAAAAGCATCAAGTAAAAAAGCCGTTCGCAAAACTACTACTAAACGAAAAACTGTAAAGAAAAAAGCAGCAAAGCGGAAAGTAGTTAAGAAAAAAACTGTTAAGAAGAAAAAAGCAACTCGTAAAAAAGCAGTTAAGCGAAAGGCAACTAAAAAGAAAGCAGCTAAAAGAAAACCTGCAAAGCGTAAAGCAGCTAAAAAGAAAAAAGCTCCTAAACGAAAAGCAGCTAAGAAGAAAGTAGCTAAGAAGAAGGCAACTAAGCGTAAAGCGGCTAAAAAGAAACCAGCTAAACGAAAAGTAGCTAAAAAGAAGAAAGTAGCTAAGAAGAAACCAGCTAAGAAAAAATCTGCTGTTAGGAGAAAGGCTGCTAAGAAAGGCGTTGCTACTAAGAAGCGAAAGAAGGCTGTTCGGGTTAAAGCAGGTAAGAAAGGTGCTGCAACCAAGAAGCGAAAGAAGGCTGCACATGTTAAAGCAGGTAAGAAAGGAGCTGCAACTAAGGCGCGAAAGAAAGCTGTGAGAAGAAAAGCTGGTAAAAAAGCAGCAAGAACTCGTAAGCGAAATAAATAATTCTTCTTTTTTTTTTTTTTTTTAATTTTTATTTTAAACTAAAAATCAACTAATTTAGTTATTTCTATTTGTTTTAAACAAACTGATTGGATTTAAAAAAATCCTAAGAATTGATTGAATAATTGTTTAATTGAATCAACAAAAGAGCCTGCCTCAACTGTAATTTGAGTGGTTTCAGTCAATGAATATTCTCTTTTTAACGCATCATTCCAAGTTATTTGAATTTCTAACTGGTTGTTTTTAGCTAAAGTTGAAGAATCAATCTCAAGATTCAAATTTTCACTAGATGAAAGCTGCTCAACATCAAAAGTAAATTTTTGGCGTCCAGTGTCTATAATCACTTCAACATTCATTGGAGTTGCAATACTGTCTTTGTTTATAGCTAAGGTGATTGGAATTGTTTCACCAAAATTAACTGTGTTTTTAGCGTTAATATCCAATGAAACCTGCGCAGCATCAAGAACTAATATGCTTAGAATTTCTTTATCTTCAGTGTTATCAATTTCAACTGATGTTTCTAAATTTTGATAACCTGTTTCAGTAAATGAGATTGTCTCTTTAACTGTTTTTGATTCTGAAAGTAGTAGTCCGAAAGATTCACAGATTTCAGTGATACAAACTTTTACTTCATCAATTATCTGATTGCCTACATTTTCAACTTCACAAGTAATTGTTGCTGAGTTTTCGATTGCAATTTGGTCTGGATAGTTACAGTTGATTTGAACATCTTGATTAAGTGACTGTGTTTCTACCTCTATTAATGAAGTAATTTCATCTTCTGAATATGTTGGTTTATTGATACCTGCATTAAAAGTATTTGTAGAGTTAACAATTGAATTTGCAAAAACTATATATGGGAAGCTGTAAGTATATTCGCTCTTTAAAGCATCATCTACTTCAACTATCCACTCTTCAGTGTGAGAGCCAAGAGCATCAATTACAATGACTTTCTTTTCGTCTAAAATGTTAATCTCTTCTGGTGCGATTAACCTTAACTCAACAGCTTGTCTTGAATTTTTATTATTGTAAATATTGGCTGTGATTAAATTAAAACTGCCAAAATTAACCATTGATGCGTAATGTTCTGTTTCAATTTCTAAACTTGGAGAAATTTTGTATCCGAATTTAGAATTTTCTACATTGAATTCTAAATCTTCACTTTCAAGTCCAATATTTTTAGCAGTCCATTCATAATAAATACTTGGTTCAGTTGGGTCAACACTATATTTTAATGGGATGTGTGTTGCATCAACAAAACCATACTGACCAAAGGTTGGATCAAAAGAAACCCATCCTGAATGAGGGATATAAACTTCTGCCCATCCATGTGCTTGCCAAGGATCACTGAATAAATCACTTCTAGTATAAGTTAATCCTGAAACGAACCTTGCTGGAATTCCAAGTGATCTGGAAAAAGAAATGAACAGGCTTGTCATCTCATCACAAACACCTTCTCTTGTTTCTAAAACTGAACTTGCAGGAAGAGATGCTTCCGCGTTTAACGTCGACAAATTGTATTCAATATTACCTTCAACCCATGAAGCCATTTCAACTAATGCTTCAAATAAATTAGTGTGACCTTGAGCTAAGGCAGATGCTCTGCGTTTAATTTCATCATTCTCCCAATCAATTGTATCTGTAACTGAGAGATATTCTTCCAAACCGTTTGCAGAAATTTCGCTTGCGGAAAGTTCTATTGGAAAATTATCAGAATTCTGAATTAAATGTTTAGTACTATCAATTGTAACTTTAGCATCATAGGTGAATGATTTGTCAAGTGGGTCTTTGTTGGTGAATGTATAGGTGATAGTGTCATCTGCAATTTCCCCTTCTGAACTGGTAGATTCTGAAATTAAGGTGACATAATTATTGTCTTCTTGAACATAAAGGTGTAAATTAGTTGTTGCTGATTGTAATGAAGCTGAGCTGGACTGTTCTATTAACTCAAAATCTCCAGAAACGGTGATGTCATAAGTAACTGATTCATAAGTTGCAAGATCTGCTAGGCCTTCATTTACTTCTGCTAGTGTGTTGGAGGCAATAATTACTGTAGTAAAAATAACAAATAAAAGTAAAAATAGTGATTTTGATAAGAACTTTTTAGTGGATTTTTGATCTTTTTTATTTGCCATAGGTATTGGAAGATTTTAAGGTACTTAAATATTGTTTTTATGACTTATTTTTGTTAAAACATTTATTTTACCAATGTATTTTACTTGTGGTTAAATAATAAATGGTGCTCAATAAATTTGGACCGAGCCAAAGGCGAGCATGCAACTATATCTATTGACTGGTGGTGTTTAAATTTGTTTGACATAGTTTATAAAAAAAGGACTTAATTGTAACTTATGTCAAAAATAGAATCAAAAGCTGTCGCTTTACTCAGTGGAGGGATAGATAGTCCAGTTGCAATTCACTTGCTTCAAGATAAATTAGATATTTTAGCAGTACATTTTCATCAAATTCCACTTACTGATGAGCGAGAGCGAGAAAAGGTAAGAGAACTTGCTAAACATTTAGGTATTAAAAAAATGTATTTAATCTCATTTGCTGAAATTTTGAAAATATTGGTTGAAAAATGTGATCATCGATATTATTTTGTTCTAAGTAAAATTTTAATGTATAAAGTAGCTGAAAAAATTGCAGTTAAAGAATCTGCTGATTTTTTGATAACTGGGGGAAATCTGGCGCAAGTTAGTAGTCAAACTTTACCAAGTATGCATGCAATTACTAGTCAAATTAAGATGACTATTTTGCGTCCATTACTTTGTTTTGATAAACAAGAAATTATTGATATTGCTCGTGAGATTGGAACATTTGAGATCTCCAAAGGACCTGAGATGTGCAGTTTGCTCGGACCAAAAAATCCAGTGACTAAGGCAAGATTGCATTTAGTTGAGAAAGAGCTTTTGAAGTTGGATGTTGACAAATTGATTGAGATATCTTTGAGTAGTGAGAATGTTGAGATTGTTGAGATTGTTGAGGCAAAATAATAATAATATGATTTTTATTGTAATCTAACTTGATAATTTTACGATTTTCATATTTGTATCGAAGAATATTTAAACAAAAGATCTTAATTGTAAAAAATGGTTCAGGATTCTAAAACTCAAGTATTGTTGTACAACACTCTTAGTCACAAAAAAGAAGAATTTACTCCTTTAAATTCAAAGGAAGTTAGTTTATACACTTGCGGACCTACTGTTTATAATTACGCGCATATTGGAAATCTTCGGAGCTATATTTTTGAAGATTTCTTGCGGCGAATGTTAGAATATTCTGGTTATAAAGTTAAACATGTGATGAACATTACTGATGTTGGACATCTCACCTCAGATGCTGATAGTGGCGAAGATAAAATGCTTAAAGGAGCTAAGAGAGAGAAAAAAACTGTTTGGGAAATCGCGGAATTTTACACTGAAGCTTTTATGCAAGATATGAGTGCCTTGAATTTGCTCGCACCTTCAATTGTCTGCAAGGCAACTGATCACATAAAAGAGCAGATTTCTATGATTGAGTCTCTTGAGAAAAAAGGATTTACTTATACTGCTGGTGGAAATGTGTATTTTGACACTTCAAAATTGTCTGATTATGGGAAACTTGCTGGCTTGGATTTGAAAGCAGAAGATAAATCTCAAGCTCGAGTTGCTGTTGATGAAAATAAAAAGAATTCGCATGATTTTGTGTTATGGTTTACAAAAAGTAAATTTGATGACCAAGCAATGAAATGGAAGAGCCCATGGGGCGAGGAAGGTTATCCTGGATGGCATATTGAGTGTAGTGCAATGGCGAGTAAATATTTGGGAGATCAATTTGATATTCATTGTGGTGGAATTGATCATATCTCTGTCCACCATACAAATGAGATTGCACAGAGTGAAGCTGCATTATCTGTGAATAAATGGGTTCAATTTTGGATGCATGGAGAATTTTTAGTTGTTGGAAAAGATCAGAAAATGTCTAAATCAAAAGATAATTTTTTGACACTTGCTGTTATTTTTGATAAAGGATATTCTGCACTTGATTATAGGTATTTTTGTTTAGGTGCGCATTACAGAAAGGCACTTACTTTTAGTTTTGAAGCTTTGGAGTCAGCTAAAGTTGCGCGTCTTAAGTTGCAAGAAAAAATTTGGGCACTTCATGAATTGGCGGCAGGGATTACCTTGGACAAATTAGGATTTGAAAATCTGTCTGAATCTGCTAAAGGTTATTATACTAAATTTAATGAACAAATTTTTAGTGACTTGAACATGCCTCGGGCATTGGCGGTTGTTTGGGATCTACTTAAAGACAATGATCTGTCTGATAATGAAAAATATTTACTTGTAATTAATTTTGATTCTGTGCTTGGTTTAAGACTTGATTCAGTTAAACCTGCTCCTGACGTACCTGAAGAAGTAGTTGCACTTGCTGAGAAGCGTTCTGTTGCTCGGGCAAGTAAAGATTGGGAAGTTGGTGATAAACTTCGAGAAGAAGTTAAAAAAATGGGTTACAAAATTCAAGATAATCCTGATGGTAGTTTTGAGTTAATTAAGAATTAGAATAAATAAATGTTAAAAAATGTTAAAAAATGTTGAAAAACATAAAAAAAAAATCAAAAAAATAATTAAAATTTCTTAGTTAATTGATACACTGGTTGTTCATGAGTTCCGTTAGTAGTTAAAGCATGGTAAGCCATGTTCTGAGTGTTTTCAATTCCTGTGCTTAAGATTTCTTCACGTAACATAGAAGCACTTTGGGATTTAAATCCAAGTTCTTTAGCTGCAACCATTAACCTTTTACTTGCAGTTGTTCCACCAATACCTAAATTGTCGCCTACATTTTGCATGCTAGATTTAATCCTAGCATAATCACCATTTGTATTTGCAGTGTTTACAATATCTGCAAAGTCAATAACTGCTTGAAGTCCTTGGTAATCTCTTAAAGCTTGATGTTCATCTTTTGTTAATGCGCCAACTAGCATAGTATCTTGGTAGATTCTAGTTGTTGGGTTATCAAAAGCTTCTGCTCCTGCTCTAAAAGTACTATAAACTTCATCCCCAAATTGAGATAAGTTGCTTGCATTTGGAACACTTGCGTACTGAGGCGAAGAAACTTTAGTTGAAATGTCACCTTCGTTTCTTGATGCAACAGTTGCAGGGACTAAATTTGCAAGATTAACAACTCTAGCAACTGGTTTTATTGCAACAACTCTGTCTATTGAGACATCGTTTGGAGTAAATGGTGAAGGTGTTATACTATCATTATCATTTTCAACCACAACAGTTGGCGTTGGATTATTTTTAGCTGCAAGTGCCACATGATATGCATCTTCGAATTTAACTGGAAGTAATAAAGTTGCATCTCCACTAGCAAATCCTTCTCGAACTAACTTGTCCATCTCAACTTTTGTTTGATGGTACCCATTAAATTCAATATTGGTTCTGATAACTTCTGACCAGCTTGAAAAGTTACTTGCTCCTAAATGAGTTTTTCCTCTTAACTCATGGACATTTGCAAGATCTGCATAAATTGAATTGTCTTCTCCTACAAAATTAGTGTTGGACATTCCGTTATTCCATGCGCCAGTATTAGCTGATTCAACGTTTAACCAATCTGTACCTAAGGCTAAATTGTCATATAAATGCCAGATGTGATCTGTTTCCATATCTTCTGGATTATATTCTGCAATAAAATATCCTTCTGGGATTTCTTTTGCCGGAGTGCTTTGGATAGCTAAGGTTTTTGGAATTGGTGAATTCACTGCTGTGTTTTGAGCTGGAGCTGTATCTTTAGCTAGAAGTTGTTTTGCTACAACGCTGCTTGGATTTGAATTTGGTTTTTCTACTATATCAACTGCTGCAAGTAATTCTGTATTTGAATTTGCATAAAGTTTTGGAAAAATTCTTTCAAGTTGTGTTGTGTCATAGGTTGCGGTAAATGCATCTCCATTTGGAATAATTGTTTGTTTTCCTCTTGTTTCAGCTAAATGTTGCTTAAATCCATTTACTAATTCTACATTTGTTGCTGTTTCTAGACCAAGTGCACTTGTATAAACAACTGCGCCATTGATATCCCGAGCAATAAATGCTTCGTTAACCTTAGTGGTTGGTACACCTCTCATGTTAACAGTGTAAACTGTACCATTGTTTGTATTTACAGTTGTAACATCAGTATGAAGTCCAATTGAGAATAACTCTGCAGTATCATTACAACTTTCATATCCATCAAAAGTTCCAGATAATCCTTTCCATAATGCATAAGCTGAGACTAATCCGTTGGTGTTGAATGCAGAAATTGTGGTGGTTGATGTTCTGTGTTTTCCTAAACCTTCATAACTTTTGTCAATTGTGAGTGCACTTGGAAGAGATTGTGGTCCTAAACTTTGATCTGTTTGGATAAATGACCCATAGTTTCCTTCGCATCCTTGAGATTCAATTAAATTTGCAAGGCCAGTTGCGAATTCAATATCAACTGGACTTAAAGGAGATAATCTAACTCCAGTATCATCAAAGACAATTTGATTTGATTTTATACCATGTGTTGAATCAGCAAATGCTGCTGTTGGTGTGTTAAGGCTTGCTGCCACTAATGCTGAGAGTAAAATTGATCTTTTGGTTGGTTTTGACATTTTTGTATTCTCCTGTTGGTTATATTTTGTTATTTTGATTGATTTTTTCAATATTATCTGGTTATTTCAAATGACAGGGATTTATTTGTCATTCACTAGTAGTTCAAATTCAGTATATTCTTTATATATTTTTCCCTCGATTTTGATGGTTTTTGAGGTTATTTAAAAGGATTGTCCATTTAAAATGCTTATTTTTGTTGTTTTTCATCAGAAATTTTGAAATTTTTAACTGATTTGAATCTTTGGAAGGATTAGAAGTTAAATTTCAATCATTACTATTTTTTTTACTATTTTTGAAACTTTTTTGCAATTTATTTTCAATCTTTTTAGAATTTTTTTACATGTTGTATTTTTGTTGTAGTTTTTGTTTTTGTTGTTATTTTTTATTTTAACTTTTTAATTTCTTAAAATAATCTTGCCATCATCTTACCACAATTTCACTACAATTTCATCATTATTTTTTAATTTTTTTTAATGTGTTCATATCTATAGTTAATAAAAAACTGTATCAAATTAATGCTTTAGTAATTAATGCGAGGAATTTAGTTGTTTTAAACATTTTCTCGACTGCAATTTTGCAGAAGCTTTATAAATGTCAAAGTGTATCTTTGAACTTATGTTTTTTAATAGAGGGGTTGGTGGTAGAGATAGTACTATTACTACTAAATCCACTACTAATATCACAACTAACAATTTTAAACAAATAACTGATAAGATTTCTACTAAAAATAAAAAAGGACAAGTTACTATTTTCATAATCCTTGGTATTCTTTTATTACTCTCTGTCGCTTTGATTCTTTTACTCCGAGCAGAACAAGTTGGGTTTGAAATTTCTGAGATTATTCCAACTAAAAAAGGGGTTGTGGAAGAATATATTAGCAGCTGTATCAACGAAGTAGGATCCGATGCATTAAGTCTAATTGGTTTACAAGGAGGGTATATTGAAGTACCTGAGAGATATACTGATGATATCAATTGGCATATCCCTGTTAGTGATTTTATTGCTGTTCCACTTTGGGGAAGTGGAAATTTAATCGACCGACCTTCAATCTCTCAAATTAAAAATGATGTAGATGAATATGTTGAAGAAAATGTTCGTAATTGTTTATTCGAAAATGAGATTAATGGAGGAGTATTTGATGAAATTTATACTCTAATTGAACTTGATGACATTGTAAGTGATGTGAAATTTGAAGATTCACATACAGATTTTGATGTGACTTGGGACATTGTAGTTCAAGATAAAAGTGGAGAAGTGTTAAGTGAAATTATTCAACACAGTTCTAGAAGTGATGTTCAGTTTAAAACCATGTATGATACAGCTTCAGACATTTTGGACACTGAAATGCTTGAATTAAAGTTAGAAGATATTACTCAGGATCTAATCTCTCTTGAACATGATAATTTGCCAGTTGCTGGAATGGAAATCAGTTGTGCTCCAAAACAATGGCGAACAAGTCAAGTTGAAGAAACATTAAAAGAAATGCTTCGAATAAATATTAGAGCACTTCGAGTTGAAGGAACTAGTTTTACTGAATATTCAGAAGCTTTTCCATATTATCAAAATCATTATACTTGGAATATTGATGGGGAGGTAAGTGAGGATGTGGAAGTTAACTTTAGATATGAAAATAACTACCCATTCACATTTCAAGTAACTCCAACTAGCGGTGGATTAATGAAAAGTAATCAATTAGGTGGTGGAAAATTATTGGATTTTCTTTGTTTGCAACAGTGGAAATTTACTTATGATGTTGTTTACCCTGTAATGATTCAAGTTTATGATGAAGACACCGGTGCTGTACTTCAAATGGGTGTTAGTGTAAATTTGGTAACTAATTATCCAGATAAAGGAGGAGTTGTTTACGCAAGAGAATCATACTTTGGAAATGATGCTGTAAATGAGGAAGAATATTGTCAAGATAGCAGTTATGTCTTGCCAGTAAGTGTAACCACTTATTCAGAAATTTCAAACGGTGCGAACGGAGTTTATTACCGGGAAACACTTGAAGATGTGAACATTAGCTATACTTGTCTGCTCTATACTTGTCCGATGGGTGCTAGTGAATACGATTATGAACAACGTGGAGATGTTGCTGGTCTTACTGCATTAATTCCATACTGTGCTGGCGGAATTCTTCGAGGAGAGAAAGATGGTTATTTAGACACTTGGACTTTTACCGATGTTAGAGAAGGTGATGAACATGAATTGAATTTACGTCCTTTGCTTTCATTCCCACTTTCTCAAGTAGAAATAGTTAAACATACTATTAGTTCTTATGATTGCGGGGATGATGAACCAGTTGATAACAACGGTCTTTGCGTAACAGTTGATACTGATGGTAGTGCACTTGATGAAGATGAAACTGTACTTGTGAATCTTCGAATGCTTGATGATGATATTGAAATTATAACAGGTCAAGATGTGGGATCTAATGAGTCTACTGAATCTGAGTTATCAGATGAATTTGCTTTTTTTGCTTTAGAAGAAGAAGGGAATGAAGTTCATAGTGTTGAGTTTGTAATGTCACCAACTTTTGAAGAAGAATTTTTAACCGAAGCCGTTGTAGATTTGTTATACGGTGCTGACTTTGAATATGAATTAATCATCACACTAGTGAATGAAGAAGAATTACTTGGTGGATATGAAGGAATTGTGACTTTACCTTGGAGTGGGTTGGGCGCAGCAGAAACATTGAAATTTCATGTTTTTGATATCAAAGCAGGAGATGATGAATTTTATACCATCTTAGGTGGATTAGAAGAGTATACTAATTTGATCCCAGATATTGAGGTTGAATGAAATTTGAATTATAACTGAGTTAAGACAATAAAAATAATAATAAAGATCACAACAAAAATAATAATTAGATGATGGTTGGAAAAAATAACGGTGCTGCTAAGAGTAATTGGACTTTAATTCAGCGAAAGCTATTAGCACTATTTGTAATTTTATTATTTGTAAACATGCCAATAGTTGTGGCACTAGATATTAGTTCAGTTACTAGTAGTGATATAACTGGGTCAGATGCTGTTGTAACTTGGAACACTGATGAAGAGGCAAGTAGTTCAATTTATTATGGAACTGATATAAGTGATCTTAACTTAGTTGAAAGTAATTCTGATACTGTGTCTGAACATAGTTTAGCATTATCAGGATTGGAATCTGAAACTGAATATTATTATTATGTTGAGAGTGAGACTGCAAATGATTCTGCTAGTGATGATAATTCTGGTGATTATTATTCTTTTACAACAGATGTTGCTGAAGAAGCTGAAACTGCAGAAGAAGCTAGCGAAACTGCAGAAACAACTGGAGAATCAAGCGAAAGTGAAGACACAAGTTCCATTGGACTAATTGTTGAACATGAAGCTTATGTCGGAAGTGACGAGTTAGATGTTGCGGTGACAGCTACTGATAACACTGAAATTCGTGTATATGTAAATGGAGGATATTTTTCTAAAGACTCAGTTGATGCTGAAGAGAGCGGGACTGGAACTTTAACATTTAGAAGTGTTCCATTAAATGAAGATCAATTAAACCAGATCACAGTTGAAGCTGTGCTTGGTGATTTAGAAGAAACTGTTACAAGTGATGTATATAGCGATGCAACTCATCCAACATTATCTGTTAATAAGATAAATGATTATGTTGAAGAGAGCTCAATTACAATCAGTGGATCCGCAAGTGAGTTGGTTTCAGTTTCTATAAAAGTCAATGGAGAAGAAGTAATATCTGGATCTGAAGAGCTGTCTGTAGATTTTTCAGAATCAGTTAATTTAGAAGAAGGTTCCAACACTATAATTATCTCTGCAACAGATGCTGGTGGATTAACTACAACTGAAACCGTAAGAGTTACAAGTGATACTGAAGACCCGACAGTGGATGCAGTAATTGAAAAAGGAAATGAATATTATCAAAATAGGGCTGAAACTGATATCACAGGAACCACTGAAGCTGGTGCTAAAGTATACTTATTTGTTTATCGACCACAAACTCATGATTATTCCCCTGATTTTGATGATGCATGGGAAAAAGTTGAAGCTGATGAAAATGGTGAATTTAGATTCTCAGATATTGATTTTGAAAATGAACCAATTAGTTTTGATGACTTAGCACCTTCACAAGTTCCAGCTGGGTTAGAGGAAGTTTCTATCAGCGGAGTTGATACATTAAATGATGCTGATGATTATACTTTTTACATTTATATTATCTCAGAAGATGCTAGTGGAAAAACCGGTTATTACAAAGATAGTGTGACTGTTCATTCTTGTTATTCACAGAGTTTGGATTTTCAAATTACTGATGTTGCTAAGTTCCAATCACCACTTAGATTAGATCCTACTTTGATGGATGATGGACGCGAGGTAATCTCAGCTGTATTCACACTTGATTACAGAGGAACTGGTTCAAGTGAAGTAGATGTGTCAACTGGAGCAGTTACAGAAAGTCCATTTCAAATTGGATCTGTAACTATCGAAAAAGCATGTACTCAAAGTATGCTTGAAGATGAAAAATTCTCACTTGGATGTACATTACTTGGAAGTAAACCAACTGAAATGGAACCAAACAGTGATGGGACTGCATATTATGTAACTTGGAATTTAGGATCTAGTGAAGATTTAAGTGAAAGAGATACTGATTTTTGGGATGATTTGAAAAAGAGAAAAATTGTTTTTCCATTAAAAGTTTCAGTTAATTATCAAGAACGTGAAGCAACAGGTGGACAGACTGGATCAAAAACTCAAACTAGTTGTACAGACATTTCTTATTTTGTAGATGTTCCAGTTGATAGTAAGGAATACATCCCAGATTGGCTTGCAGAGGATGGAATAAAGGCAATTAATGTAACCATTGAAAAAATCGATAAAATTTTACCTTACTTAGAAAAAGCAATATTGATCACAAGTATTGGATGTGTAACTTCATTTCTTGGAAAAATTGTAATGCGTTTTGCTAGAATTGCAAGCAGTAATGTGGAAGCTATTAGTGGTGCGGTAAAACAAAAAACTGGAGAAAAAATCTATTGTCCAAGTTCAACTGAACAATGGAATATGTATTTAGATAGCTCAATTGAGTCTTGGAAAGACAGTATTGAAGATCATGATCCTTCTGTAGAGAGCAGAATTAAAGATTACGATAACAGTTATATTGAAGATGAAGATAAACATGGTAAAAGTTTGGATGATAATTGTCCAAGTACAGCTAACATGTGGAAATTAGAATCTGGTCTTGAGCAAGCTTACAAGTGGACTTGTGATCGGGTATTTTGCCGAGCAGTGCCCGCGAAATGGACTGAAACAAAAGAGACTTATGAAATTGCAAGTGTGATTCAAAAACAACAACAATGTTCAGTTAGTGGGGCTTGTGTACCACTTCGTGAACAAGAGAACTGTCGTCAGTTCATTCAAGATAATCAAAAGGGATTAACATTGGCACAAAATGTTGATGCAGATTTAGATGGGTTAGAAATTGATGGTGGAACTTGCTGGTGGAAAGATGATGATGTGGAATTAATTGGAAATTCATTTTCAACATCATTATATTATTTTGATGGAAGTGATGAGGCTGGTGTTGTTAATGAAGATAATGGAGTTTACAAATTAAAAAAGATTGGAAGAACACTTGCAGATCCTGGAACTGTTTCTGGAGATTCTATCCTAGTGTACAAAGAAGGGGATTCTTATTGTAGTGCTCGTGATGCTTCATGTTCCAAACTTTGTGGAAGTAGCCAAGCTGGAAATTTTAGGGCATATGAACCAAGAGATGGTGAAGGATATACTGTTAATCTTAAAGAGGGATTGGCAACTCCTGGTGGTTCTTGTTTTATTGAGACTGAAGATGGTTTAAGTAGTAAGAAGGTAGGCGGAGATGCTCCAAAAGGCAAACAATTTGCAGCAGGATATACCGATGATTGTTTTGTTGATAGTGTAGGAGATAAATATCAATGTATCTGTGAGAAGGATGATGATAAAGATGAAGGTGCACTAAAAGGAGCACGTCAAGCAATTGCAACAATCGAAGGCGAAGGAGATGCCGGAGAAATTCGAGAGAAATTTTTGTACCGCCAAGATCGAGTCTTTAAAGAAAGTTCAAGACTTAGAGGAACATATTATCCATCTGAACGTTACTATGCTGGACGTGATTTAGCTGGAGCATTTGGGCAAGATTATTTGCTTGATTATTTGAACAGTGATGGAAACAAAAGACATCATGAAATTAATCCTAGCACTCAACATATTGGAGCATTTCAATCAATGTGTTTAAGTGGGATTCGTGGACGTTTAGTTTTACTTCGAAATGTTTTAGATGGACTTCGTCAATGTATTACTGAAGCAAAATATACTGGTCTTCAAGATGCTGGAATGTGTAAAACAATTTTTACTCAACATGTATGTGGTTTAGTTTACAAAGCAGTTTCTTATTTTACTGATAGCTGTACTCCTTATGGATTTTCAGACAACGGAAAAAGTGGAGATATTTTAGGTGAACAAATTAAAGCAACTTTTGCCAGTGTTGAACCTGCTATGCAAAGTAGTGTAGATGATTTACTTGCGGATTATGACAATGCTCATTTGAACGAATTTTTCTCTGGTGGCGCTCAAGGACTTACTCAATCACTTTGTTTAGCTGCCTTTGGATATGATTTTCCACTTGGTGCTGATTTTATTCAAGATGCAGCTTATTCAGTTGCTATGAAAACTATGGTTTTAATCACACCAGCTAATAGGGAGTTTACAAATTATAATCCAAAAGATTTGACAACTGTTCATAACTATGAAGTTGCAGCTGTGATCTTTGCTGGTTGTAGAATTAATAATTATAACACTTATTTGAAATGTATCGGAACTGAAGATCAAGGTCGTCCAGGGATTGATACTAGCTGTGATGGGGAAGGATGTGATTGCTTATCAATTAAAACAGACACTTATGCTAGTCAAAGAATCCGTAATTTGGATGGCGGGACAGGATATGGGGTAGCTGCAGGTGAAATGGTTGATATTAAACTTACAAGTCCTCAAAAAATTGATAGTCCTTACAGATACGATCATGTGGTTGTGGAAGTTGATTTGGATCCAAACGAGAACCCAGAGAAATGTTTTGATGAAGGTTATCGAACAGACACTGGTGGAATTTTTTATATGCCAATTAATGATATTACACCACCTGGGTTAGTTAGTTGTCAAGTTGAATCATTAACTGGGAGATATACTTGTCCTGAGATTGGCGAATTATTTTATGGAGACGAAGGTCTTGCTTATTTAGAAGCACCTTACATTGAATGCCGTGATCCTTCAACAGGTGACTTTGAAAGTTGTGGTACTCCTAACATGCTCTTGCTAAATAATAATGATAAAGATTTGGTAATCAAACCGTATGTATACACAGATGGTGCTGGTTATTGTATGAAAATAAAAGTGACTGGTTCTGGAACAGATTATGGGACTGAAATTGTAAAAATACCTGTTGGACAAACAGGAGGAATGGCACCAAGTATTGATATCGGAGAAATTTCAGATGAAATGTTTGGTGAATACAGTAATGATCTGAAATTAGTTAGTGGAAGTAATGTTGGATGTACTCAACTCGGAGTTACTAACAGTCCGTCAAGTGTTAGCAGTTCAAGTATCAATTTTAAGTATTCAATCGGAGCTAGAAGTGATGGTAGTGATGGATACAAAGTGACAATCCCTGAAGATGTAACATTTGTAACAACCGGTTATGAACTAAGTAGTAGCGCAAATAGATATCTAATATCTACAACATCTTCGGAAACCTATTTGGATTTAGATGAGATTAATGATATCTCTTTTGAATATGAAGGATTCGAATTTCATAATATTTTAGGGAAAGCTAGTGCAGCAGGAGATAAATATTGTAAATATAAAGTACAAGTAGCATCTAGTTCAATAAATACTCGTAATGAAGCAAGTATAGGTGTAGAAGTCGCATTACTTCAAATGCCAGAAGGTGGATCCTGTTATTCTGCAAAAATTCCAGTAACTGATAATGCACTTGGAGCTAGTAGTAAGAAAGTGACAGTTGTAATTCAAAAAGAGTCAGTTGCTGTTGCAAGTACTAGTAACCTTCATAGTAATTTTTTAGCAGGAGATTATGAGGATGTAATTGATATGGCCTCAACTCTGATCTTAGAAGAACCTGGAACACTTAGTGAAGCAGAAGGAATTTATTATTATGTGATGAGTTTGGGTGCCTTGGGAGTTAAAGGTAGTGGTATCGATTATTATGAAACTGAAATGGTGAACCTGATGAAAAGGTTCTTTTTCCGAGTTGATACTTCAAGTGATTTAGTAACTACTTTTGATGATGATGTTCAAAGTTATGCTGAATTTCAAAATTATAGAAATTATCTTTGTAAAATTGCAGATGAACTTAGTGTTGGAAGTAGAAATTTTGTAGATGTTAATAATCAAAAAGATGTAACTTATGATTCTTCAACAGGGAAGGGGACTAGTATGTGGGGATGTATTTAGTGATTGAGGTTAATTGATTCAAATTTAAAATAAAAAAATGGTTGGAAATAAAGGGGGGTTGGCAATAGAATCTTTGGCACTATTAGTCACAGTGTTAATCACTAGTGCTGCAGTTTTTTATTTAGTCCAGAGTGGGATTGTAACTGTTGAAGGTTCAGGTAATGGAGCTGGTTCTGCAAGTTTACAAGACCAATTTTTGAATGTGGAATTTTTCCCTATAGCTCAAGGGGGAACTTTAGCAATCCAAGATTTCACTCTTTGTTATGAAGATGATGTAAATCATAACAGTCTACTTTGTGATCAAGAGAGGGAGTTATTTTTTGTTGGTGATCAGGTGCATTTTAGTTTTCAAGTTATTAGTAGTAGTTACCTCGGATCAATTGAACTGTTTGAGAATTACCGGCTTCTTGGACCAGGCGGAGACATTCTTTTAGATGTGAATGCAAAGGAAGACTTTGAGTTTGAAGCAGATGCAGATGAATCAGTCGAAGGGGTATTTTTTCATGATTATTTTATCTTAGATGATAGTGATCCTGTTGGTGTTTATACCTTGGAACTTGTAATTACTAATCCATTGATTGGAAAGGAAGTAGTACTTAGAAAAGAAGTTGTAGTGACTGGGTAGATTAACTATTGCTTGTTAACTTTTGATTATAACTTTTCATTGTTAACTTTTGATCATTTTGAATATTTACTGGGAAAAATAAAATGAAAATAAATTCAGTGCATGCCAGGGAAATTTTAGACAGTAGAGGAAATCCAACTGTGGAGGTTGAGATTTCAACTAAACTTGGATCTTTTATAGGGGTAAGCCCTAGCGGTGCGTCTACTGGAGAGCATGAAGCCGTTGAAAAACGTGATGGAGGATCTCGCTATTTAGGTAAGGGAGTTAAAAAATCTGTTCAACTGATAAATTCTAAAATTGCTAAATCACTAATAGGTAAATCTTGTCTGAATCAAAAAAAATTGGATGAATTGCTTTGTTTAATTGATGGGACTGATGATAAACGAAAAATTGGAGCAAATGGTATTGTTGCATGTTCAATGGCTATTGCAAGGGCAGGAGCTGCAAGTTATAAAAAACCACTTTATACTCATTTGAATGATATTTATTCTAAACTGTATGGGAAAAAAATTGCTGTGAAAATTCCTCAAGGATATTTTAATGTACTAAACGGGGGGAGGCATGCAGCAAATAAACTAGCTTTTCAAGAATTTATGTTGGTACCTAGTGCAAATTCATTTGCTAAACAATTACAAATGGTCAGTGAGATTTATCATCATTTGCAAGTTTTGCTGATTAAAAAATTTCCTGGTCAAGTAATTGCAGTTGGCGATGAAGGAGGATTTGCACCGCCACTTAGTAAACCTGAAGAAGCTCTTAATTTATTAGTTAAAGCAGTTGAGATTGCAGGATATTCAAAGAAGGTATCTTTTGCAATGGATGTTGCAGCTAGTGAATTTTATTCTGAAAGAAAAGGCCGTGGAAAATCAAGTGGAGAGTATAGAGCACACAAGATGTTTAATGCTAGTAGTTTAATGAAATACTATATCTCTCTTTGTGAAAAATATAATATAGTTTCTATTGAAGATCCATTTGATGAAAATGCATTTGTAGATTTTGCTAGCTTAAGAAAATTAATATCTCAAAATTCTAACTTGAAAAAAAGGAAGATTCAAATAGTCGGAGATGATCTTACTTGTACTAACAGTTTGCGGGTAAAGGTTGCAGTTCTTGAAGAGAGTTGTGATTGTTTACTCTTGAAAGTAAATCAAATTGGGACCGTAACTGAGGCGATGCAATCAGCTGTGCTTGCTCAAAAAAATGGATGGAAAGTAATGGTGTCTCACAGAAGTGGAGAAACTTCCGATACTTTTATTGCAGACCTTGCTGTTGGAATTGGCTGTGGTCAAATTAAATCAGGATCAACTGCTCGAGGCGAGAGAGTTGCTAAATACAATCAATTACTCAGAATTGAAGAGAGGATGAAAAGGAGATGAATTTTCGATTTAAATTATTGTTTCAATTATTCTTAATGATTCTAGTAGTTAGTAGTTTATCATTTGTGGTTTTTGCTCCAGCTCCCGGTAGTGGTTCTGCATCTTTAGGTGAAGATGATTTGGCTTGTCGTGATCAAAATGACTGTGATGAAATTGATGAAGCGTGGGTATTGTTTGTTAGTATTACTGGAGTGAATGGTGGAAGTCAAGATGTTTGGCAAGCAAAAGAGAAGAGTAGTGGTGATTATGGTGGAGATTGGGTAGCTTATTCTGAGAAGTATCCAAGTGATGATGATTTAACAATTGAATGTGATGAGAAATTAACTTGTGGTGATTTAACAGAGATTAAAAGTGGAGATAATATTGATGCAAACTCTGGGTCTGAATCTAATTGTGCAAAGAGTGAGGTAGTATCAGATTTTGAAAAGGCAGCCGCAGCGTTTGAATCAAAATCAAGTAAAAAAATAGTTTTAACTAGTGGGTTTAGAACTATTCAAAGTCAAGCTGAACTTTATTGGACTAACTGTTATGATAAAACTGGCACTGGAGACACCGGAAGACTTGGTAGTTGTGATCCTCCAACAGCTGCTTTAGGTATTAGTTCAACTGTGTTAGATGATTACACAAGTCATGATGAAGTTATTAATGAGTTTTGTGAAAATGGTAATTATAATGTTGGTTATCATACTAAAGGAACTGCGCTTGACATTTGGCCTGAAGGAACTGTTGATGATTGGGTTGCAAACGTGAAGTTAATGAATCAAATGCAAGACAAAATGGAAGATAATGGATTTTGTAGATTAGCTTCAGAAGGATGGCATTATGATTATAAGAGTTCATGCGGCAGTTCTGGAAGTGCTGCTAAAGGTGATTATACTTATAGTAGAAGTGGAGTTACTGATGATTATGATCCAGTTAGTGAATGTAAAAAAAATGGTTGTGCTTTGGAAGACTGTTGGTGGGATTATCTTAAACATGAAATTGATGAGTCTAAATCAGTTTGTAATTTAACTCCATGTTCAGAATATCAAGAAGATGGATATTATTGCAGTGTTAATGTAGGATCAGATTCAGATGCAAAATGTGTAGATCCTTCTGATAATGAGGAATATGTCTGTGATAATGATTTAGAGTATTGTTCTGTTTATGATGATGAAGAGGTTTATTCTTGTGAGGTGTTGAATAATAAATGTTATATCATAACTTCTAGTTCATCTTATAACTTAGGAGATGGATTTGATTGTATAAATGATCAAAAAAGTTGTTCATCATATTCTCTGGATGATTATGATTGTGGGTCTATCATCTTGAGTAATACTGATTGTACTGATAAATTAACTGGAAAGTCTTATTATTGTTATAATGATTATTGATCATGTTCATTATTTTTATTGTCAAAAGAGGTTAATTAATGATAATGTCTTTCCTTCTTCGAAATCTTTTTGAACAAGTTCCACTTTTGGTAGTTAAATGACTAATAATTCTACTGAGCAAGATTCAAAGCTACTTGAAGAACAGATTCTTCAAAATAGTAACTACTCTGAACAAGATCAATTATTATTCAAAAAAGCAATTGAACTTGCTAAAAAAACATTGGCTGATAAGAAAAGGTTAGCAGGTGATAGTTTCTTTGACCATAATTTAAGGGTAGCTAATTATTTACAATCAATTAAATCAGCTCCAGAAGTTGTCGCAGCAGGACTGGTACATGCTATCATTAAATATATCCCAGAAAGAGAACTTCATGATTTTTTCAAAGAGAGAGGGAAAGATATTTTGGCTCTTGTTAAGGGAGTTGAAGAGATTACAGTTATTAAAAATAAAAACTTAAAATTAACAGCTGAAGCACTTCGAAAAATTCTTTTAACTACAATAAAAGATGCTAGAATAATCCTAATTAAATTAGCTGACAAATTAGATAATTTGGCAGATGTGACGGTTTTAAGTGTAGATGAGCAACAAAGAATTTGCCAAGAAATACTTGATATGTATGCTCCACTTGCATATAGGTTAGGAGTTGAGAAATTTAAAATTCAATTAGAAGATTTAGCACTTAAGGTGTTAAACCCTGAGGAATTCAATAATATTTCAAAATTTTTAGAACATTCTAAACAAGAAAGAGATGAGCTGATCTCTTTGTTAATTCAAGAGATTAAAACTAAGTTAAAATCCGTAGATTTGAAGAGTGTTAAGGGAAGAAGTAAACATGTTTACAGTATTCATAAAAAAATTGCTGAGAGGGGAGTTGCACTTGAAGATCATTATGATCACTTAGCGATTAGAATAATTGTTGAAAATGAAAGAGAATGTTACGAAGTGTTGGGATTTTTGCATGAATTTCATGAAATTCTTGAAAGTAGATTAAAGGATTACATTGCTAATCCTAAACCAAATGGATATCAATCTATTCATACAGGAATTTTATTCAATAATAAAAGAGTAGAAGTTCAAATTCGAACACAACAAATGGATGAGTTTGCAGAAGAAGGACTTGCTGCTCATTGGAGATATAAAGGTGGAAAAGGCGAAGCTGATTTTGAACGACGAATGGGCTGGCTTAAAGGAGTACTTGATTTAAATCAAGATTCAACTGCAAGAGAGTTCTTAGAACATGTGAATGTGGATTTATTCACAGATGAGATATACTGTTACACCCCAAAAGGAGAAGTTAGGTATTATCCAAAGGGCGCTGGAGTACTTGATTTCGCTTACTCTATTCATGAAAAAGTAGGGAGTTGTGCTATCGGAGCTAGAGTTAATGGACAATTTTTACCGCTTAGAACAAAATTAAAATCAGGTGATGTAATTGAAATTATCACTGCAAAAAATCAAGTGCCTGGCCGTGGTTGGTTAAAATGGGTAAAGTCACCTCGAGCTAAACAAAAAATTAGGAAGGCGCTGAAGGAGCATAAAGGACTTCCAGCAATGCGATACTCCAAGTTTAAACCAGTAATTCAAACAGAATATGATACTTTGGTTCATTCTTTGAAATATGAAAATGCGGCTTGTGTACTTGCAAAATGTTGTCAGCCAATTCCTCCTCAAAAAATAGTTGGAATTGTAACTAAAAAAAGATTAATTTCTATTCATGAAGTAGAATGTCGTCAAGCCATCAAAGTTCAAGATCGCTGGGAAACTGTAGAATGGAAAGAACAATTTAACAAAGCCTTGCAGTTTCATGTAATTGCAGTAGAAAGAAGTGGGTTGTTAGCTGATTTATTGCATACAATTGCAAATGCAAAATTTGAAGTTAGAGAAGCTAAAGCAAAAGTGGAAGGCACTGGTCGAAATCAATGTAGTTTTGTGATTATCCCTCAAAGTTTAAACAGAATAGTTGAATTAATTGATAGAGTGCGTAAAGTAAAAGGAGTGAAAAAAATATTTTTTGAATAGATTTTTAATATATTGTTGAATTGTTAAGGTATAAACATGAAAGAGAGAAGAAATGTAAGAGCAATATTGTTTGATGACTCTAAAGGTGAAATAAATTTTTTGCTTTTATATGCGCGAAAAGAATATTGGCAGTTTCCTCAAGGTGGAGTCGATAAAGGTGAAACTGAAGTTGATGCTGTACAAAGAGAAGTTATGGAAGAAACCGGTCTTAGAATTTGGAAAAGAGATGTTCTCAAAAAAAGCAAAGTAGATACAATTTATTTTGCTGAACGAGATAGGGAACCAATAAAGGTGTTACTCTCTGCATATGCTGTAAAGGTTAACAGTGATAAGGATGTGGTTATAGGTAGAGGCGGAGATGCACATCAAGATTATCAATGGGTAAAATTGGATAGAGTTTTGAAGTTACTCACTAAATACCCTGAACAATTAAAGATATTTAAGAAAGTAGCTGAATTAATGGATTTTTGATTTGTATATTTTAATTATCATAAACTATTACAATAATTTTTGAGTTAATTACAGTTTTTCTAATAACAATGGAAATAGTCCTGGGGGAATAATATTACCTCTAGGTTCTGCATATAATAACATAATTTTCTCAATTTCAAATACATGACCATAAACTTTACGAATTTCGTTCATTATTTTTTTGAATTCTAATGGGTTTTTTGCAAAAATTCCAACTTCAATACTAGTTTGGACTGCAGGTCTTACAAATGAACTGACATTTGGATGTGATTTAATGTATGCAATAAATTTTTTTTCTTCTTGAAGAGAATTACCATAAATATTAAATTGAGCATAATATCTTTGAATTCCAATTTTATCTTGATCAAAATGAATGGTATAATTTTTTATTATTCCTGAATTTTCCAAATTAGTCATTCTTTTTTTTAATGTGGGGAAGGAGATATTTATTTTTTTGGAAATTGATCTTAAATCAATTCTTGCATCATAAGACAGAATTTTAATTATTTCAATATCCTTCTCTTTTAATTGAATTTTAATCTCTTTTTTCTTAGATTTAGATATTTTTCCTTGAGTGCTTGAAAAATATCTACTTGGGAATACATCCATCTCTAATTGAGTAGTTAGTTCAAATTCATTGATTAAATTAAACATCTGTTTTTTGAGATCAGATAGGTATTGATCTAACTGAGACATGTCTTGGGTGAATACATCATAGATTAAATTCCATTTTCCAGGAGTTAAGGTGGTCCAACCAACTAAGGGATGAGAGATTATTTTTTTAACAAGAGCATCCATATCTTTGGCATTTTGAAATGAGAGAAATATAATATGGTGCAAAAAACCAAGTTTTTGGTAATCTACTGAAATTGTGAAATTAGTAATTACTTTTTTTTCAACTAATCTTTGAATTCGATAATGAGTGCTCTCCCGGCTCATTCCAATTTTTTTTGCAATATGACCAGTTGGAGTTCTGCAATTTTGAGATAGCAATTTGAGAATTTGTACATCTTTTTTGTCTAACTTCATACTTGTTTAGATTATTTTCCTTATTTATAAATTATTTGGGTATTTTTTTAATTTTAGTAAATATTATTCAGAGTATTTTTCTTATTATAATTAAAGAATTTTAACCAAATCAACTAAGCGACAACTATAACCCCATTCATTATCATACCAAGCAACTATCTTGACAGTATTGTTACCAAGTACCTTGGTTAGCTTACTATCAATAATTGCAGAGTGTGGGTTACCAATAATGTCTTTGGACACTAAATCATGTGTTGAGTATTCTAATATCCCTTTGAGTTTTCCTTTACTTGCTTTTTCTAAAACTTTATTCACTGTCTCAACCGTTACTTTCTTTTTTGTTTGAATTACAAAATCAGTGACGCTGCCATCTGGAATTGGAACACGAAAAGCTGTGCCTCTGATCTTTCCTTTTAATATTGGGAGAACCTCGGTAGTTGCAATATCAGCTCCAGTTGAAGATGGGATTATATTAACAGCAGCTGCTCTTGCTCTTCGTAAATCTTTATGTGGACCATCAACTAATCTTTGGGTTGAGGTATAACCATGAATTGTGGTAAAAAAACAATTAGTAATTCCAAAACTATCTTGAATTACTTTTAATGTTGGTGCTACACTGTTTGTTGTACAAGAAGCATTAGAGATTATATGAACTGATTTTTTGGTTTTTTTGTAATCTTTTTCGTTTACTCCATAAACTATTGTTTGATGTTTAGTTTTAGTGTTGTCTTTTGGTTTAGCTGGAGCTGAAAGTAGAACTTTTTTGGCACCAGCAAATAGATGCAGAGTCGCAAAATCTGGATTTGTAAAAAATCCTGTAGATTCAAGAACAATATCAACTTTTAATTTTTTCCAAGGCAATTTAGCGGGATCTTTTTCTGCAAAAATAGGGATTGATTGATTTGCAATTTTGATACCTGTTTTAGTTGCGGTGACATTTTTTGGAAATTTTCCATGTACAGAATCATATTGAAATAATGTTGCTAAAGTTTCTGGATGAGTAAGGTCGTTTATAGCTACAACCTTAATCTTTTTGTCTGTCAATGCTGCTTTTAAGAACATTCTTCCAATTCTACCAAATCCATTAATTGCAACTCTTACCATTATTAATCACCGATTTTTTATTTTAATATGGTTAGTAAATAGTTCAGCTTTTAATAGCTTTGGATTTTTGTTTATTGTTTTTTCTTTTTTTAATGTGTGGTATTTGATGAGGTACTTGAAAATAAGTTGCGATAAAGAAACGTTTATATTAGATGAACTCTTTATTTATGTAATTAAACATAATTAAACATAATTAAACAATTTTGATAACAATAAAGATGGCTGTAAGAAAAAATAAAGAAGATGTATTCTTATCATTTCATTTAAGAAATACCAGAAATGCAGCAATTTTAAGTTTTGTAGTATATTTTTTATTCATTTTTGCAGTTGCATGGTTTGCAATTGAAGAATTGTTCACAGTGTTTATCGGGTTTTCTCCAGTATTTATTTTTCTATTACTAATGTTTGTGTTATTTTATTTAGATCTTGCAATTGCTGAGTTAGTTTACTTACTTCCAATTGCATTGTCAGCAATTTTTTATGGATTGTGGTTTTTTGATGTTTCAATAGTACTTAGTGGTATGAATGGACCAATGTTGACAGTTCTAAACATTATTGTGTCTTTTGTATTCGCGGCAGTTCTTAGCATTTTACATCCGCAAGGGGTTGATAAGGTACAAGGTGGTCTTGGGTTCAAGATAGAACATCCTGCACCAATTGTGAAAGACAGTAAAGAAGATATTAACTTTGAGACAACTCATGCGAAGCCAGTTCCATCTGTTTTGAAATTACCAGATAAGCCAATGTCAGTTACTATCCGAGGGATAGAAGATAAATGTAAAGCAATTAATTTTGTGATTGGTAGGGTTTACAGTGCTAAACGTGGTGGAAGTAAAGAAATAAGAGGAATGATCGGAATTCCTAAAGAATTATATAATGCTTTTAGTGAATTAGTTCAAGGAGATGAAGTTGTTGATAATAAAAGATTACTTGGGGTTGTTGAACAAATATCTGGTAGACTAAACCAATTAGATACAAAAGAGTCAGAATTATTTGATCTTAAAAGAGCAAAGATTGAAGTGGATAGAGCAGAAAATGGGAGTGATACTGTGCTTTCTGTCTTGTCTAGAAATGATAAAGACCCAGTTGAAGAATATCGAAGTGAGGCACTGGAAGTTTGTTCTCAAGTTATTGAGTACCTAAAAATGATCTAATAATCACTAGATTCGTATTTGATTCAACAAGTATTTTAAAGCAGCTTTAAGTTTAATGATTCTATGCCAAAACTTGAAATTATGCCAATAGCTGACACAATAGTGTTTAAACCAAAATTTATTGAAAGATATAGTAAACTCACTGATTGGGATGAGTTCAAAAAATACTGTTTAGCATTTCTACCTCGGAGTATTAGGGTGAATACACTTAAAGCAAATGTTGCTGATGTGAAAAAATCAATTGAAGCTAAAGGGTGGATTCTTGAAGCAATCCCATGGTGTGATACAGGTTTTTGGATACATCATCCAGATCGACGGGATACTGGAAATTTACTTGAACATAAGTTAGGATATATTTACATTCAAGAGTCAGTTAGTATGCTTCCTCCTTTATTCTTAGACCCGAAACCTGGAGAAATGGTCTTGGATATGTGCGCTGCACCGGGAAGTAAAACTAGTCAAATTGCAACTATGATGAAAAATGAAGGTTTATTGCTTGCTAATGATTATAGGGGACAGAGAATCCAGTCTCTTGGGATTAATTTGCAGCGAATGGGTGTGACTAATTGTGTTGTGACTTTAATGAATGGAGAGAAATTTTCAGGTCTCACTTGTGATAAAATTTTAGTTGATGCACCTTGTAGTGGAACTGGGACTATTCGAAAAAGCTTGAAAACAATTCGAATTTGGAACCCTAAAATGCTTCGTAAAATTTCTAATCAGCAGAAAAAGCTACTTATGACTGCTTGGAAAAATGTAGTTCCAGGTGGAGTTGTTGTTTATTCAACTTGTAGCCTTGAACCTGAAGAAAACGAAGCTGTAGTGACTTGGCTTTTGGAAAACGTTGATGATGCTGAACTTGAAGAAGTAAAGTTGCCAGGACTCAAAGTTGGAAAAGCAGTTAAGGAATTTGAAGGTGCTGTTTACCATAAAGATATTGATAAGGTTTGTAGAGTTTGGCCGCAGGATAATAATACTGAGGGATTTTTCGTAGCTAAATTTCGCAAGAAAGATAACGATTAATAATTTGGATCAATAGTTTCTTTAATCCAAGAATTTAGTTTTTTTTTTGCAACTTGTTTTTTCTGATTTTTTTATTTTTTTTATTTTTTAATTGAAAAGTGATCTGTTTATTATTTGTTAAATCAAACATTTTAAATGGTCAAAGTAATTTCTTTGTAAATGATGGATATTAAGAAAATTCTAAACGAACCTGTACTCTACATGTTTCGAAAAACTTGGAGATTTTCAGAGGGAAATCGGTTGAAAGTAATTTTTTACTTATGCTGTTTTATTATTTCAAATTCCATTTATTTGCTTTGGCCACTAGTAATGGCTGAAATATTAAATCTGGTTCAGACAGGTGGAATGAGTTTAGACAATTTACCTAAAATTATTTTATTGTTGAGTTCTTTTGTTTTAATCACACTTGGTTTTTGGCTATTTCATGGACCAGCTAGAGTGATTGAACATAATAATGCTTTTTTAGTTAGAGCAAAGTACAAAAAATATTTACTTGATGGAGTAATGAACTTGCCCGCTGCTTGGCATACCAATCATCATTCAGGAGATACTATTGATAGAATCGAAAAATCAAGTAGGGCGTTACATGACTTTGCACATGATACTTATGAAGTGATTGAAACTGTAGTTCAATTAATTGGGGCGTATATAGCTTTAATTTATTTTAATGTTCATTCAAGCTATTTTGTGATCACAATTGGAATTATGGCAGTAATAGTTATTTTGCTTTTTGATCGAGTTTTAATTAGGCAGTATTACAAATTGAACAGAGAAGAGAATAAAATTTCCGCTAAAATTTATGATACTGTGGGTAACATCACTACAGTGATTATTTTACGAATTGAAAAATTGTTATCTAAATCTATTTGGAAAAGAATGATTGCGCCTTATAATTTGTCATCACAGAATGTAAAAATTGATGAGACAAAATGGTTTGTAGTTTCAATCTTGACATCTTTGATGTTTTTGACCGTAATGGGTTCTTATATTGTGTTTGAATTGCGTGCAGGTGCTGTGATCTTAGTTGGAACTTTGGCTGCGTTATATGGATATATTGATATGATTAATCATTTGTTTTTCAGATTCGCCTATAGATATGGTGATATTGTGAAATTCAAAACTGCAATGCTTAATGGTGAGGAAATTGCAGTACAGTTTGAGAAATTGAAAAAGGTTAAAACAGTAAACTTGCCCAAAGCATGGAAGGAAATTTCTGTTAATGGATTATCTTTCTCATACACAGGGGCTAGTAAGGATTTGAGTGATGTCTCTTTATCATTTAGGCATGGGGAAAAAATCGCTTTGGTTGGAGAGAGTGGAAGTGGGAAAACTACATTTATGAAAATTATGCGTAATTTATACTCAATGAAATCTGGAAAAGTGTTTGTTGATGGAGAAAAGTTGATTGGAGGATTTGCTGCAATTGGGCCGTCAGTATCTTTAATCCCTCAAGAGCCAGAAATTTTTGCAACTAATATCTTGGAAAATATCACCATGGGTGTTCGTCATCCATTTTCGGTTGTTAAAGTTTATACAGATATGGCGGAGTTCACTAGAGTAGCTAATGGACTTCCTAATAAATTTAAGTCTTCAATAGTTGAAAAAGGAGTGAACCTTAGTGGTGGACAAAAACAAAGGCTTGCGCTTGCTCGTGGTTTGCTTGCTTCAGTTGATAAAGAAATTGTATTACTTGATGAGTCAACTAGCAGTGTTGATACTTTAACTGAGAGAAAAATTTATCATAATATTTTTAAGAAGTTCAGGAATAAAACTATTATTGTGTCAGTTCACAGATTACATCTTTTGCCAGAATTTGATAGAATTATGTACTTTTCTAAAGGAAAATTAATTGGGGTTGGAACTTTACTTGAGCTTCGACGTAGTAGTCGAAGTTTTGCGAATTTATGGCATAAATATAAAAATTTAAAATAATTATCTGAAGATGCTTCGCTACACTAACAATCTTTTTAAGTGGTAAATCGCATTATATTGTTATGTACTTTCTTCCTAAGGAATATCAGGACCAACTAGACCAAAATATCGCTACCTTCTGGGCTGTTCTTAAAACTTGTATAAAAATTAAAAAAGATGAAAAAATCTTAATTATTACTGATTATGGGAATACAAATCATAATCTTTCTTATTTGCTTGCTAAAGGGTATCAAAAGGCACTTGAAAAAAAAGGATTCATGGTGGAGTTTTTAGTGCAAGATATCAAAAAGGGATTCATGCATGTTGATTCACATGTTCGTCAGGCGCTTGATCTATTGCCAGAGAATAATGTGATTATTGTAAGTGTATCAAATAAATTAGGTCGCTTTGGAGAGCGGCGTAGTTTTCGACAATTTGCTCGGGAAAAAGGTCATAGGTTTTTGTCAGCGTCAGGGTTAAAAGATGCTAGGAATAGTCAATTTCCTCTGTTTATGGAAGCTATGAGAATAAATTATCACAGAATGCAAAAACGTGGAAAGGCGATCAAGAAATTGTGGGACAAAGGGAAAGAGCTGCGGATTACTTCAGAACTTGGAACAGACTTAAAAGTTGATATCACAGAAATGGAAGCTATATCCAACGCAGGAGAATATGATTCAGTGGGAAAAGGCGGAAACTTGCCGGCAGGAGAAGTATACATTGCGCCACGAGGGATGAAAGGCGTTAGTGGGAAGGTTGTTTTAGATGGAAGTATTCGTCATGAGTCTGGGAGTAAGTTATTGTCTTCACCTTTAACTATGTACATTGAATCTGGTGCCATTGTTAAAATGGAAGGAGAAGATGCTGCTCTAATGGAGGAAACTTTTGCAACATTTGAAGCACGGGCAAAATTTCCTGAACGAGTTAGGTTAATTGGAGAAATTGGTTTTGGGATTAATTCTGGTGCTGTATTAATGGGTCTTGCTTTAATGGATGAGAAGGTAGCTGGAACTGCACATATTGGAATTGGATCAAATGCTTGGTTTGGTGGCGCTATTAAAACAATATTTCATGGTGATCAAACTTTTAAGAATCCAACTGTTTATGTTGATGGGGTAAAAATGCTGTTGTAGTGATCTTGGTGCTGTAGAATTGAACTTTATTCTCTTTCAATTTCTTCCTTAGTTACACAATTTATTATCTTAGAAGGTTTGTTTTTGATTTCACCATCATAGATAATAAAATTTACTTGAGCTTGAATGTCTGGATCTAAAGTTTCAAGTGTAGTCATGAACCTTTCACCTGATTTGTTAACTGAAGTTGTGATGATTGGAATTTCCATCTCATGGAAGAAATTTGACAAGTAATGGTGAGGAATTCTTACTCCTAGTGAATTTTTTGCTGGGTTAATAATCTCTGGTAGATGATGACCTTTTTTTTGTAGAAGGATTAAAGTGTATGGTCCTGGAAGTTTGTCTAAATATTCTGTAGCCAATTCGCTGCTTGTGTCACAATTATTTTGAATCCATTCTTTATTTGGAGCCCAAATCGAAAAAGCAGAATTTGGCCTTTGTTTGATCTTTCTAATTTTTTGAATTGCAGCAGAGTTGAGCGCATTACAACCAATTCCATAAATTGTATCAGTTGGATAAATGAAAATAGCACCTTCCATTATTTTTCTTTGAAGTTCACGTTTTCTTAAGGTAAAATCACGTTTGGTTAATATTTCCATCTTGATTGTGTGGAGAAAAAGTTTGCTTTAAAAACTTATGGAAAGTAAGAAAAAAATGCTCAGAAACAAAGTGTTTCTGGCATATAGAAATCAGGGATTTCTTGTTCAAGAAAGCAATGCTTTCTTTGCACCCATTGCTGGGAAACTGCGCCCAATTGGACGCAGGGAACTAGAGGTGACATTTGGGTGGTAGAGGTGATTGTTGGCTAAACTTGAATAAATAAAATGTCAGCGATTAAACGCTGTTATAAAAATGTAAAAAATTTGGGTCTTCATCAATATACTGATTACGGTCAGATGCTGTATAGCTGCTGACCTGTTCTGCTACATGTTGAACCTTGATACTGTATTTTTCAAGTAAATACCTCACTCGCTCTTTGGTTGTTACATGCTGAACTTCTAACCTGTTCATATTGTTTAATTCCACATTGTTTAATTCAATCATATTTGTTGTATTCATCTGATCCATCCTCCACTAAATTGGTAATTCATTATTTGTTCTTGACTAGCAATTGTTTGCTGAGTTAATTCTCTAACTGTTTGTTCAAATAGATGTTTGATTGTTTCTGGCCTCATATCTGACATTTGACATCACCTCAATTTTGTGTTTTTTGCTGTTTTTTGTTAATTAATTGTTGCGGCATTGGTAAAGCCAGGCTGCTCCATTCGAGTTATCTCGAAGATCACTGGGCTTTTCATATGTCTTGGCAAGGAACGCTTGCCACAACAACTTGTTATGTTTCTTGATATTATACTAGTTGTAGAAGTTGTTTAAATACTCTATTCGCACTTGTCCAGTGGCCAGTGGCTAGCAGAAATTCTCATTGTAGGAGTGATTTTGTGTGGAAATTGAGGTGTTTTGATTGGTGTCCAGTGGCTTTGGGATCAGGGGATCTTGAAACAAATAATCACTTAAAAAACTTGAAATTAAGAAATAATTAGTGATTTTTTAGAAATAATTAATTAAAAATTAAATTAAAAAATTATACAAGAACCGCATTCATACATCCTTCTTGTCCAGGACGTGATGTGATCTTTGCTTTACCAAGTTTTGTTTCAACAACTGCACCTTTAGTTAAAATGTTTCGACGTACAAGATGAGGATTAGCTGCGTTTTCAACTACATTTACAATAGTTGTTTTTTGAGCTTTTCCATCTTTACCCATTACATTTACTTGGTCACCAGCTAAAAGAACACGCTTAACTGTTCCACCACATGCTCGAACAGATTTGGTTCGGGTCTCAGTTGAAATTTTTGTGTTAGCTGCAAATCTAGAAAGTTCTTTTTTTCTTTTAGTTCGATCATCCCAGTATCTTCCACCAGTTGATTTTCGCTTTGCTCTTCGTTGACTTGTTGCCATTAAACATGTTTGAAGACTGGTTCTTTTTAAACGTTACGGTTTGCGAGCCTCTATTTGATCAATCTGATACAATTTGAATAATAATTTTTCTATTTTTGGGGATTTATGGCTCATTTCCCTTATTTAAGGTAATTTCTGCCTTATCTGTTTAAAATAGGTAGTTAATTGTTTATTCTGATCCGAATATATATCAATTTTACTTTCAAAAGTTATATATAGTCTATTATCTTTTCTTTTTCTTGGATGGGAGCAAAAAAGTTATATTCTGAACTAAAGATAATCGATGGCTGTGGCTACTTTTTATTTGGCGCAGAGCATTATTCTCCGACTGATACATTTGTTGGTAAGGTTCCATTTCAGGGTGAAATGAATTTGTATGTGTTCTCTGAAGCCTTTCAAGGTGAAGCTGGTGACAAGTTTGTAAATTTTCAGGGGCACTTGGCTAGATTACGGGATTTGTATGAGGATGTAATGCAACATGCGGACCCTATCAAAGCTTTACGAAATTCTCATCAAAGTTTGGATGCAAAGTTTGACAGTAAGGTATCGGCGCATTTGAACAGTCGTGCTGGACATATTGGATTGCAGAGAATGCTTCGAGATAATGGTTATAATTGGATGAGTGCTGAGTTAGCGCTATTTAGAGATAAGGTGCCAGCTGAGTTTGTTGATAGTTACCTCAGAGAAAATGGTCAACTTGGTTATGGGATTGCTGCAGCTAGTTCGCAGCTTAAACTTGAACAACAGTTAGAGCGTTTGGAATCTGTTGATGGACAAATGAGGGAGTTTAATCAGTTGTTGTATAATGAACTTCGTAAAACTGTTTTAAGTGCTAGAGGGCAAAAAATTATCTTGGATAAATTTGGTTCTGAAGGTATTAAAGAAGCATCTGTTTATTTTGCAAACACCGTTAAATTACTCCCAGAATTTTGTCCAAGGTTAGAAGGTTTGCGTCGGCTATCGTCTGATTCTTTGTTGGAGCGAAGTTATGTAACTGATGACTTAAGAGAATATTCTGCTAGTTGATTGTTAGGTTTTTTTTTTTTTTAGTATCTTTTTTTTTTTTTTTGAATGAATTATTCATTGAAATTCTTAATTTATTTTTTACTTAGAACTTTCTTCATTAATGATTTTTTACCAGTCCAATCAAGTGCATGTTCTAAAACTTCACTAATTGTACTAACAGGAATAATCTCAACTTTTTCTAATTCTTCTTTACTCAAAACAATGTCTTGTAAGTTGCTACTTGGAACTAATACCTTTGCAATTCCACTATGAATTGCAGCTTCTATTTTATACGAAACACCACCAATTGGAAGTACTTCTCCACGTACAGAAAGGGAACCTGTCATTGCAATATTTTGATGAATTGGAATTTGTTTTAACGCTGAGATGATGGAAGTTGCAACAGCAATACTCGCACTATCACCTTCAACACCTTCATAAGTTTGTAAAAATTGAACGAAAATATCTTTGTTCTCTTTAATGTCTTCACCGAAATAAGACATAATAATTGCTGAAACATTTGTGATAGCTTCCTTTGCAATTTCACCTAGTTTTCCAGTTGCAACAATTTGTGCTTTCTTTCCACCAATAGTTACTTCGGATTCGATTGGTAGCAGAACACCAGAATAACCTTCACCATTACCCATCACAGCTAAACCATTTACACGCCCAACTCTTACACCTTCGGTAATAAAAACTTCATACTCACGCTTACGTTCAATGTGACGATCAGCCATTTGTTGTTCTAGAGGTCTTGCAAATAATCTGGCGTTTTTAACATGAGATGCCCTTACAAACTCTGCATTTTCTTCTTTAGCTAAATCTCCAGCAGCTCGAACAAGCCCACCAAGCCCACGTAGTTTGAGAGTTAGACAATGTTTTCTGTTAGCTCTACGTTTTGCTTCTTGAATAATTTCTTTAATAGCATCGATTGCAAAATGAGGGATTTTTCCATTTTCTCTTTTAACTTCTTGAGCAATGAATTTGGCAATTTTTAATCTGTTATCTTTATTGTCTTCCATGGTTTCATGCATATAAATTTCGTAACCGTAACCACGGATTCTACTCCTTAATGCTGGGTGCATGTTTTTGACAGTGTCTAAGTTACCTGCTGCGACGAGAATAAAATCGCAAGGAACAGCTTCAGTTCGAACCATTGCTCCACTACTACGTTCTGATTGACCAGTAATTGGAAACTTTTTTTCTTGAATTGCACTTAATAGTTCTTGTTGAGTTCGAAGCGCTAAGGTTGCAATTTCATCAATAAATAAAACGCCCTTGTTTGCTTTGTGGATCATTCCACCAACTACACGTTGATTTGCAGGAGTTCCAAGTCCGCCGGACTGGAGTGGATCGTGAAGAACATCACCTAAAAGGGCACCTGCGTGCGCTCCAGTTGCATCATAAAAAGCAGTAGCTTTTTTGTTTTTTTTATCGCTTTTGTCGACGATAAGTTTTGGATAAATAACTTTGTCTCCACCAAACGCTTTTGGTCCAATGTTCATCATAACTGAAAAAGCTACTAAAAACATCATCCCACCTAAGAAGAATGCTGCGAACATAATGTCTGAATTGTAATAATGTCTTGCCCACCAAGGAGCAATCATAACTATAATTGCTAAAATGAAAGTTAAAAAACGCATATTTTTGAAAGCTTGTTTGCTATCAACTTGGGCTCTACGAACTGTATCTCTTCCAGTTCCGGCTGCAATTTCTTTGATCATAGGTTCGTTTTCGTCGTGAGGATTTGGAAGTGAGAGAATGTCTTTTAGTTCGCTTTTTGGCAGTAGTTCTGAAAGAGCTAAACCTAACATTGATTTACCAGTTCCAGGTTCGCCAATTAAGAGGACATGTCTTCTTTGAAGCGCTGCTTTTTTGATGACAGCGATTGCTTCTTCTTGGCCTACTACCTGTTCGATCAATTTACTAGAAACTTTGATGTCTTTAGTGGATTTCATATTGTTTTCTTTTACACAGGATAAATGAGCTTGTATATGATCTTGTACAGAAATCGATATTTTATAAGGGTTGTGGAGCTGTGGTAGTTATAGGGGGGAAATGATTGTTGAATCAAAAATAACTGGTTTATTTGGAATAATTGAGAATTTACTTTTTTTTGAGCTGAAGATTTTTAAATGTGGGCCTTTAATTAGGGTTTATGTCAAACGATGCTACAAATACATCTACTTCCACTGATACTAAGTCTACTCAATATTCTCGCTCGGAAATGAGAATCATAGGTGGAACTATAGGTGAGTTGGATTCAGCTATTGGTGAATTTATGGCGGCTCATGGAAGTTATAATCGTTGTTATGGTGAATTGGCGAAAAAAGGTTTATTTGATGAAAATCCTTCCAAAAGAGAATTTGCTGAGAGAAGACTTACTACAGATGAACGTGTGAAATGGGGAATTGCTACTGATCGATGTAAGAGAGCTGCAAATAGGTATTTTAGCGCTGCTGAAAATTACGCTGGACTTCCAGTTGATTTTCCTGAACATGAGGTTGGGCTTTCAGCAAGGTTACAAACAGCGTTTGAAACAGCAGCAGGCATCTTTGATGATCCTAAGAATGAGTATGGAGCTTTTTGATTTATTCTTGTTTTAATTTTTTATTAGAATTCTATTAATTTAATTAAGCAGCTTCTGCTTTCGCTTTTCTTTTAGCAACTCTTGCTTCCCTTGCTTTTGCAAAATTAGCTTTTCTTTTCTCTTTAGCAGCTTCAATTTCAGCTTCTTCTAATTTCTTCTCTTTAAGCGCCTCAGATTTGGCTTTCTTTTTTGCGTGTTTTTCAGAATACATTCTTAAATAAATTTCATCAAAAGGTTTTTCTTGTGTAGTATCAATTTTTTTTTCGTTTGATAAATGTAGAAGTGGAATGAAAGTATGTACTTTTTCCTGTTTACCTGCACGTGGCGGCAAAAGTGAAGTAAAAGTTAAGGTTTCTTGTTCTTTCTTTTTAGTGTAATAAGTAATTTTGTTTAACAGTTCACGGATACTATTAGTTACATCAAATGAACCTTCTGGCATTTTGAAATCGTAATTTGGTCTGTCTGCTGTTAATTTTCTTTTCCTAGTCTTCATTGCTTTTTGAAGCGCTTCAACTAAATCATGAATGGAAACTTTACGTCTTCTAGGTTGAGGATTACGTCTAATCAGAGTGTAAGGATCTAGGTTTCTTTTCTTTCTAGAAGTATCAGTATCATAATAGTCGTCGTCAAATTCTTCTTCATCATTATCATTTAGAAGTTGATCAAGCATTGTAATGTCATGTTCAAGTAAATGGTGACTCTTTAGTTTGAAAAGCATAGCGGCTGCTAAAAACATTTTCCC
This sequence comes from archaeon, assembly GCA_018670085.1. Classification (GTDB taxonomy): domain Archaea; phylum Nanobdellota; class Nanobdellia; order Woesearchaeales; family GW2011-AR9. Next base: position 105,140 of record JABHRS010000008.1, read on the forward strand.
AGAAACTTTTAGGTCTGCTTCTTGCATTTTTTGAACAGTTTTGATGAAGGTCTTAGTTAATTCAGTGATATCAATATCCCAGGGATCCATACCTTCTTTGTTTACTAAGTCTACTAGAAGATTTTTCCAATCAATATCACTGTGTTTTAAGACAATGTGTTCAATGTGTTCTTGCATGGCTTTAATGAAGGGTTGAGGGTTTTAAAGCGTTTTGGTTTTTGAAGTGTATAACTGATCTGTTGGGATTTAATCTCTTTTTAACCAGTTCTGTAGAAACCCGGCCTTAGATTCTGGGTGGGGCCAAGGTTCGCGCTTCTTAACTTCATCTTTACAAGGCTCAGGTCGATTAATTTAGCTCTTTCGAATTTTATTTGCTCTGGCAGGTTCTTCCCCAAAAAGGTTTCTACAGAGCCTTTTTAACAATAACTTTTATAAACAGCTAGTAATCTTGATTAGCTTATTGTGGGCTTGTGGTCTAGTGGCTATGACAGTGCCCTTACATTTCAGTTTTTCGGAATTGGATAAGTGAGGCATTGATCCCCGGTTCGAGTCCGGGCAGGCCCACTCTTTATTCTAATAGGTAAATTGATGGAAATGACAATAATTGAAGGCAAAGACTTTGCTGCTGCAAAGCTTTCTGAAGAAGATTATGAACTAATTGAATTCAAAAACTGTTCATTTCAAGATTGTGATTTAAGCAATATCTCATTCTCAGATTGTATATTTACTGGATGTAATCTTAGTTTAGTTACTATCGCGAACACAAAATTTCAAGATTGTGAGTTTATTGATTCTAAACTGTTAGGATTGCGTTTTGATGAGATTAATACTATTCTAATGGATTTTAGTTTTACAAGGTGTGTGATTTTAAATTGTCATTTCTCTAACTTGGAATTAAAAAAATTTAAATTTGAAGGATGCCAAATAAATGAATGTGATTTTTTTGGAACTAATTTGGAATCTGCCTCATTTAAGGAATGTGATTTAAACAAATCAGTGTTTAGAGAATGTGATCTGAAAAAAGTAGATTTTTCAACTGCGAAAAATTATGATATTGATATTAATTTTAATGAAATTAGTAAAGCAGTATTTACTTTACCAGAAGCTACAAATCTACTTAGAAGTTTAGATATTGTGTTGAAATGAAAATGGACGAAACAAATAACATCTATCAACCAGCAGAAGACTCTGAATTACTTGTGAAATTTGTTAGGGTGAAATCATTTGGACGAGTACTTGATATGGGTACAGGTTCTGGGATTCAAGCAATCACAGCTGCAAAAGTTCCTGGTATTCGAAATGTTTTAGCAGTTGACATCAATTCAAAAGCAGTTGATCATGTTAAAAACGAAGCTAAGAAACAGATGCTTTCTCGTTTTAAAGTAATTGAAAGTGATTTGTTCGAAAATGTTGATGGGCAATTTGAAACTATTATTTTTAATGCGCCGTATTTACCTCAAGATTATTTGAGCGGAGTAAATGGTGAAAAAGTTGCAATTGATGATGTTGCTCTTTATGGTGGGAAAAAAGGGTATGAGATAATTCTTCGTTTTTTGAACTCAGTTGGACCTCATTTGGCACGTGGAGGGAAAATATTGTTGTTGTTCTCCTCACTTTCTGGTAAAGATGTGATCGATAAATGCGTTAAGAATAATTTGTTTGAGTTTAATTTATTGGCTGAAGAAAAAATGCCGATGATGGAAACCTTGTATGTGTATGAAATCTCTTCTTTGCCTGTGCGTGAAAGTTTGCTTGCACTTGGTGTAACTGATTTGCATTATCATGCTAAGGGTGCTCGGGGAATTGTCTATAAAGCAAAGTGGGATATTAATTCACAAGAGAAAAAGTTTTTGGCTTCAAAAGATTTGCGGGATGTGGCAATTAAAATGAAACTTGATTCAAGTACAGCTCCTGGAACTTTGGAACTTGAAACTCGTAATCTGAGACTTGTGAACCGTGGAGGAATTGGTCCAAAATTGTATTATTTCTCTAAAGATTTTTTGATTATGGAATTCGTTGAAGGGATTGCTTTGGATAAGTTTATTGAAGCTAAAGGTAAAGATTCTGACTTGGTAAAACTTGCTTTGGTGCAACTGTTGATACAAGCAAGGCAATTAGATAAAATGAAATTGAACAAAGACGAAATGCATCGACCGTTTGCGAATGTTTTAGTTTCAGAGTTGGAAGGGTCTAAGGTGTCGGTCGTTTTACTGGATTTTGAAAGATGCCGAAATCATCAAACACCATCGAACGTGACTCAAGTTGTATCTTTTTTAATGAAGTTTGGTTTTATTGATCATGAGCAGGGAATTAAGGCTGCTGAAGAATATAAGAAGAAGTATGGCGATGAACTATTTCAAAGAATAGTTGGTCTGCTTAATGAGGTATAATTGTTTTTTCTTTTCTTTTCAAAAAGAACATATTTTTAAATTCAATTTACATTCTTATCTACATGTTGTCTAAACGAGTACAATTTCTATGGATTGCAGTAATAGTAATTGCAACTAGTTTCTTATTCATCTTCGCTTCTGAAAGATTAGGTGCTTCTGCAATAGCAGGACATGCTATCTCTTATGGGCCGGAATGTTCAGATGAAACTGATGCTGGGATTGAAGTATCTGTTTATGGTGAGTTGTATGTTGAAAGCGTTGATGTGACTATGAAGGATGTATGTGTAGATAATGATAAATTGTCTGAATTTGAATGTATGGATAAGGGAGTTACTAGAACTTATTTTTCATGTAACTCTGTTGGTGCTATCTGTAACAATGGTGCTTGTGTATCAACTAAGGCAAGTGGTGATTCCAATGAATATTTTGCTTTACTCGATGACACTGGGTTTAGTCCAGACAGGTTCACAATTTCTGTTGGAGACACAGTGACTTGGATAAATGTGCGCGAAGAGTATGATTCTGCTTTTTTAATCGGAGCTCAGAAAAACACACATATCAAAAGTGAAATATTGGCAGTTGGTGAATCTTTCTCATACACATTTAATGAAGAAGATGTTGGAAAGAACGTTTTTGTTGATGGAATTTTGATTTCTTATGATCAATGGATTTTTGTTGAGTGAATTTCTTATTTTATTTTGTTAAATGCAATTATTTTGTTCCCTTATTGTTGTTTTTATGAAGACAATTTAAGAAATGTTTATTAAGGGGAATTACTTGGTGATCAGTATTAATCTGAATTAAAAGAGGTGGCGAGAAACTAAAAAGTTTTTGAACCATCTTTTTGTAAACAAAAAGAGGTATGGAATTATGGAATCAAAAGTTAAAGGTTTTTTCTTTGTTACTATTTTAGTTATTGTGGGATTATTTGTGTGGTCTGGAATGTCTGGTAGTTTAGGTGATGGAGCAATTGCTGGGAATGCAGTTAGTTTAGGGATTAGTTGTAATGACAGCGAAGCAACAAATGAAAGACAAGTTATGACTTTTGGATATAACACAGATCTTGATAATGGCGATGTTTATGAAGATGAATGTCGTACTGAAACAAAATTGACTGAGTATTTTTGTCGTGGTGGAGATTTGTCCTCTCAAAGAGTAAATTGTGATAAAAAAGGATTGGTTTGTGAAGACGGAGCTTGTGTTGCAGATGTTGAGTTACCTGATTTAGTTTATTATGACAATAGTAGTTTAGTTGATATTGTTCAGGTTGCAAATGTTACATATACAAGACTTAGTAGTGGTGATTTGGAGTCAGTTTCTGTAATTGGTTTTGAAGTCTATTTAGAAGTTGTTAATGAAGGGGATGTCACTGCAAGTGGTTATACTTCAAACTCTATTGATCTTGGATCTCCATTAACTGATGTATCATTGTTTGAGTTTAATGGATCTATGGCAATTCGGACTAGTGCTGATGTTTATGGCCATAGGGACATAAGTTGGAGTATGACAAGTTCTAAAGATCTATACTTTGAACATGGATCCCCTGGTTGGTCTGCAACTGCGGCAATGTTTGAAGATTTAATTGCTGGGAATTCAGTTGATCTGGATATGACTTATTCATTGGATGTTGAAGATGCAATCAGAGAATCAGATGTTTCTAACAATGTTGGAACTGTTACTGTTGTAGTTGATCCGAGTGGATGGTTGTTTGTAGAACAATAAACTGTTGTATTTTTTTTATTTTTTATTTTATTTTTTAAATTTACATTAAAAGAGGTATGGAATTATGGAATCAAAAGTAAAAGGATTTTTTCTAGTAACTGTTTTAGTTGCAGTTGCATTATTTTTATGGTCAGGAATGGCTGGTGGTTTAGGTGATGGTGCACTAGCTGGAAACGCAGTTTCTATGGGTGGATCTTGTTCACCTGATGTTGCTAAGAATTTTTATTCTGCTGATACAATAACTGACACTAATACTGGGGCTAATTATACAGATGAATGTCGAACTGCAACAAAAATAACTGAATATTTTTGTCGAAGTGGGAGTATTTTATCACAACGAACAGATTGTTCTAAAAAAGGAATGGTTTGTGAAAGTGGGGCTTGTGTTGATGATAGTTTAGTATACACAGCGGATTTAAGACAAAATGGTACAACTTATCTGTTTGAAGTTGATTTGGATAAAGAAGTAGTAACTTTCACTTCATGGATCTTAGGAGTTGAAGTACAGAGATCACTTACTGATATTGGTGACGAGAATTATACTGCTGACCATAGGGCAAGTGGTTATACTCATTCAATCGTTGCAGATATTAATGATCTGAAACTACATATTGAAACTTCTGCTGGTGTGTTTGTTGAACGATCTTTGACAGAAGAATAATTCTCTTATTTTTTATCTTTTTTTTTTTTTTTATTTTATTCCACAGAGTGGTGCCAGAAACAGATTATTTCTAAGCATTTTTTTATTTTTAACTTTAATTGTTTAATCTCTTTAGAATCACTATATTATTATCATGGTGGTCAGGCCGGGCTAATACATTTCAGTTCACCTATGATTTTTATTTTTAAATTTTTTAATATAGAATAAAAATTGCTCCTGAAAATTCACTGCTTTTATTTTATGTCTCGGCAAGAGACGCCCACGACAATAACATTGTTTTATGCAGACATTCCTAACTTGAGTTAACTGTAGCTTGTAACGGTGTTCAATACATCTCTACTTCGCCATCCATAAAAATCCCCTTATGCAACTTTACAGGACGCCAAGTATCAATAACTAACTTAGCTTCAAGCCAATCTGCAAGCGCTTTTGGATTACCAATTGTTGCTGATAAACCTACTAATTGCGGCTTAATTCGACTTTTTAGAATTGTTAAGATCACTTCTAATGTTGGACCACGACTAGCATCGTTAAGCAAATGAATTTCATCAATTACAACCAACTTAATTTTATTTAACCAAGAAACATTGTGTCGCATTAAAGAATCTAATTTTTCCGTCGTTAAAACAAGTAAATCGTAATTTGCTAAATTAGGGCTTGATGAATCCATATCACCAGTTGACATTACAACTTTATATTCAGTGTCTTCTAAAAGTGATTTGAACTCTTTATATTTTTCATTCGCTAGTGCACGTAGAGGAACTAAATAAATTGCCTTGCCTTTACCTAATGTGTTTGCTATTGCCATTGAGGCAACTAAAGTTTTTCCAGAGGCCGTTGGTGCACAAATTAACTGTGAACTAGCTTTTGGATTGTTTGAATCTTGATCTAAAAGGCCGGCTTTGACTGCTTTTTCTTGGATCGGTGTTAAATTTGGAAATTTATTGTAGTGATCTTTGAAAAATACAGGAAGTGATAATTTTTTGATCTCCATAAGTTATCTTTTAGATTAGAAATAGATATAAATGTGTTTGTTAATTTGAATTATTATCAATTTAGTCTATTAAACATTAACATAAGATCTTAGAAATTACACTAAAATATAGAACTTTGTTCTAGTTGTCATTTTCAAGGTGTGAACTGCTAATCTCTTTAAATTTCCCTCAATTGACGGGTGTGTGGTGTTTAATCGATGTTCTGCTCTGTTGTTTTGCGAAAAGCTTATAAACCGATTTTGAGTGTTTTAGTAGAATTACACTCGGTTTGTATCAGAGCTTCCTCTGTAAAATCGAATAAGGTCTTCCTCTGGGAAGCCTTTTCGGGATTTTTACTCGAGGGAGCAGTGTGGTATGAAGAGGTTAAAACGAAACACTGGAGGTGTTTTTGAACATGAATACAAAAAAAGTAATTAAGAGGTTGGCTGCTGTTGCAACAGGAGCTGCTATGCTAGGAGCAACCGTTATGGGTGCATTCGCAGCAGATTTAAGTGATTATCCGGATATGTTTGTTTCCGACGGAACCTTTGATGGTTATTTCGTAGTTGGAGAAGCAGCATCATCAGTTGATAACTTAGCTATGACTGATATCGCAACTAACATGTGGTATATGGGCGCAGATAGTGACTCAACAACAACAACAACCCTTGAAGGGGACGCATGGCTTGCAGCTACAAGTTCTAACTTTTTAGAACTTAATGAACATGTAAGTGCAGTAGAATCCTATTTAGATGAGTCTATGTTAGGCGCTCTAGCAGATGGAGAAATTTCTAATGCAAAAGGATCAGCAGAATACGAACAATTCATGTACTTCAACGGAAGTGCAGCAGTAACTGCTTTTCAAGAAGATGATGAAGATAGTATCGGATTTTTCTACAAAATTGCATCAGGTGCTGAAATTGCTCATTACGTATTGGAATTTACAACTTCTTTAGAATCAGACATTGATTCAAACAGTGTTTATGATGACATTGAAGATGAAGTAGTTACCATTATGGGTAAATCATTTACTATTGTAACTGCAACAAACGAATCCGCTGGACCTAAATTGGTTTTAATGGGTGGAGCTGCTTCAGATACATTAAGTGAAGGTGAAACTACCACATATACTGTAAATGAAGTAGACTACGAAGTAGAAGTACTTTCAGTTACAAGTACACAAGTACAATTTTCAGTAAACGGAGAAACAACTAGTAAATTAGCTGATTCCGAAACTGACGTACTTGATGATGGAGTTAACATCGGAGTTACTGACCTTACTTACCAAGATTATGCTGGTGGTATTCATGCAGTAACTTTCTTTATTGGATCTGACAAGTTAGAACTAAAACACGGATCTTCAATGAAGTACAACGAAGAAACAATTTCAGACGCAGCTGTAAGTATCGCATCTACTGAATCAGGTGGAGATATTGCAATTGATAGAATTGAAATTAGAATGACTGCAGAAGATGACCTATACATTGGTGAAGGTCAAAAACTAAGTGAAGCTGTAAACCTTGATGAACCACAAGTTCTAGTAACTGGAAATTGGGACATTGAAATGACTGAAGTTACTGTAGGAGATCTTGAAACTACTAAGTTATCTTTCTCCGAAAGTGATGAACAGGCAGACTTAAGTGTAGAACTTGCAGATGGAGAAGTTAGTATCCCTCTTCTATTCTCAAACAGTACCTCAACATGGGCTGCAGGAGAAAAAGATGGAGAATGGCTTGTTGCTGCAGGAATGATGGCAATTGAAGATGAGAACTATTTCATCTTAAGTACCAACGATCCTGACACCGCAAGTAATGATGCAAGATCTTACCTACTTCAGTATAAAGGAGCAGATGGACCTGGAGAAGATAATCCTAAAGTTCGGATTAAAAACGTTGCTACTTCAGAAACATATGAAAGAAGTATGGGATCAAGTGGAGCATTCGATTTGAAGTTAGGTGGAACTACATTTAACTTTGTAAATGCAACAGGTACTCCTGCAACACTTAACAAAGACCACTACGTTAACTTTTCAGGATCAGATTCCCTTGCTGGATTCGCTATGATTCAAGAAGTTAATGCAACTGGAGCTGGTGGAGAAGAAGATTCTTTAGCAGGTTGGGGAGTTAAACTTCGTACTGCAGATAACCATGAAGTAGAAGTTCGTTACAACGGAACAAGTAGCGTTAATGTAAACCAATCAGGTTTAGCTAGCGGTTCTTCAGTAGGAGTAGTTGTTCGAGCAGATGACACAGACTTATTTGATAACTCAAGTATGTCTGCGCAAGTTGTTTTAAACGCAACAATCAGCCACGATACAACAAACAACGAACTTGATACAGCATCAGGAACTGTTACATTTGGATCTCTTGTAAGTGATCCTGATGACAGCGACTTACAATATGCAAGAAGCAGATATGGAGAATTATACACTGTTTCAGCTAGCGGAAACTCAGGTGGACCTAGCAAGTATACTGTAGATATCCCATCTAGTCAAGCAGAAGTAATGTTCTACGTATCTAGTGGATCTGTTACAAGCGCAACTTCAAGCACAACCGATGGAAGTCTTTCATCAGTTAGAGTTGTTGATGCAACTAAACTTGACAGTGAAGTATCTAGCGTAAGTAGCCAAAACTTAATTGTTGTTGGTGGACCTTGTGTTAACACAGTAGCTGCTGAACTTATGGGCAATCCAAGCGATTGTACAGAAGGTTACAGTGCAGGTGTTGCAAGCGTTAAACTCTTTGAAAACGGTGACAGCGTAGCTATGCTAGTAGCTGGTTACAGTGGAGACGATACCCGTCTTGCTGGACAAGTTCTTGCACACAGATACGATGAACTTTCTGGAGATGCTGTAGAAATCGAAGGTACCACATACAGTGATGCTAGTATCGGTGAAGCATCTGAAGAAATGGCTGTTGAAGAAGAAGAAGTAGTTGAAGAAGAAGCTGCTGAAGAAACAACTGAAGAATAAGCCTTCGGGTTTTATTTATTTTTTTTTTTTTTTAATTTAACTTTTTAATCTCTTTCTAAAATCAAGTATACTTTCCTAACATTTTTAAACAAGTAAAAAAGCTTTATTTCTATGAAATTAAAGGAATTTGAAGGCAAACAATTATTTCAAAAAGTAGGAATTATTGTAAGCAAAGGAACCGTGATTAGATCTGTATCAGAGATCCAAGAGTTTAGTGGATCGCGGCTTTTGAAAGTACAAACTATTGCTGGTGGTCGTGGTAAGGCTGGAGGAATAATTTTAGTAAATAATTCTAAAGAAGCAAAAGAGAAGGCAGCTGAATTCTTAGGACAGGAATTTTTAGGAGAAAAAATTACTGAGATTGTTTTAGATGAAAAAATTGATATTAAGAAGGAGTTGTATTTAGGATTACTATTTAACACTAAAAAAAGGGTGCCAGTGTTTATTTTTAGCACTGAAGGTGGAGTTGAGATTGAAGAATTACAATTAAACTCCCCTGAAAAAATTAAATTACAAGAAATTGATATCTTAACTGGATTAACTGATGAAGATTGTGATATACTTTTAGATGGATCTTCCTTAGGCTCTGATGTTACTTTGCAACTTAAAGTTGTGATGAACCAGCTTTGGAAATGTTTTACTGAGTTTGATTGTAAGATGCTTGAAGTAAATCCACTTGTAATTACTGGTGATGATAAATTAGTTGCTGTTGACTCAGTAATTGTACTTGATGATGATGCGAATTATCGGCGTGAAATTAAGTTTCCAAAACGTTTAGATGGCCGTGAAAAGACTGCAAGGGAAATCGCAGCGAACAAAATTGATGAAAATGATCCAAAAGGAGTTGCTGGAAAAACTTATTTGGATTTAGATGGTGATATTGGAGTTTTGACAAGTGGAGGGGGAGCTTCAATGACCTTAATGGACGCATTATTAGAATTTGGTGGAAAGGCTGCAAATTTCACTGAATATAGTGGAGATCCTACGCGTGAAAAAGTTCAAAAATTAACTAGGGTTGTGCTTGGAAAAGAAAACCTCTCTGGATTACTTGTTGCTGGTGCAATTGCAAATTTCACTAACATTAAAGAAACATTAACTGGAGTTGCAGACATATTAGTTGAGAAAAAACCAGATTACCCTATTGTAATTAGACGGGCTGGTCCGTATGATCAAGAAGCAAAAATAATGCTTGCGAATGTGAAAAAAGAACATGGACTTGACATTCATTACTTTGATGAGAAAATTCCAATGACTAAGGCAGCTGAAATGATGGTTGAGTTATCCAATAAATATAAACAAGAAAAAATCGCAAAAAGCGTTGGAGCTGAACAATGAGTATTCTAATAGATGAAAATACCAAATTTATTATCCAAGGAATAACTGGAAAACAAGGTACGCGTTCTACAATTGATATGCTTGCGTCAGGATCAAAATTAGTCGCTGGAGTTACACCAGGAAAAGGTGGACAACAAGTTGAAGGAGTTCCTGTGTTTAACTCAATAAAAGAAGCACAAGAAATTGTAGGCGAGATAAACTGTTCAGTTGTAATGGTTCCACCAAGATTTGCAAAAGGAGCAGTAGTTGAAGCAATTGAAGCTGGTATTCTGTTAATAAACATTATCACAGAAAATATCCCTATTCATGATATGGCAGAATGTTTGAAACTTGCAAAAGAAAAAAATGTTAGAATAATTGGTGCAACCTCAGCTGGAATTTATTCTGTTGGAAAATCAAAATGTGGGCCAGTTGCTTCAGGAAAATCAAAAATTGCATTATCAAAAGGATCAGTTGGAATAATCTCTAGAAGTGGAGGGATGAGTTGTGAGACAGCACTTGTTTTAACACAAGCAGAACTTGGGCAAAGTACAATTGTGAGTATTGGAAGCGATGTTTTGATGGGAAGTACTTTCAAAGAAATTGTTGAATTGTTCGAAAATGATTCAGAGACAAAAGGAATAGTTCTTTTTGGAGAAATCGGTGGGACAAGTGAAGAAGATTTGGCTGAGTGGTTATTAAAAAGAAGAGAACTTGGTAATCTATTCACAAAACCAATAGTAGCTTTTATCTCAGGAAAATTTGCTGAAAATTTAGGAGTACAAAATGTGTCTTTGGGTCACGCAGGAGCTATTATTGAAGGAACTAAAGGAACTCGTGAAGGAAAAGTGAAAGCACTTAAAGAGGCTGGAGTTATTATTGCAGAGTATCACCATAAAGTTGCTGAGTTGATGAAAAAAGAGTTAGAATTAAAAAATAATTAAGAGGAAAAACAAAATGAAATTTCAAACAAGAATATCTAAAATGAACACTGCGGATGAAAAAAATCCAATGCATGAAATTAGGGGGAAGTCACTTAGCAGCCTGATTGAGAAAAAAACATTTAGTGAAACTGTTTTCTTTTTATTGTCTGGTCGTGAAGCTAAGAAAAGTGAAGCTGTGTTGTTTGATAAAATGCTTTTGTCTGTAATAGATCATGGGATGGGAACAACATCAAGTATGACAAGTCGGTTTGTAGCATCTGGTGGAAATAGCTTGCACGTTGCAGTTGCAGGTGGAGTTCTGAGTGTTGGAAATTACCATGGAGGGGCTGTTGAAAAAGCTATGCAACAATTTTATGCTTGGAAAAATATGAACGAGTCTGAGTTGAAAGAAGAGCTAATTCGAAAAGTGACTAAGAAAGAAACAATTTATGGTTTTGGTCATAAAGTGTATAAACTTGGTGATCCAAGAGTTGAAGTATTACTTAACGAATCAGCAAAGTTAGAATTTGAATCAAAATTTTTGTATCTAAAAGATCTTGTTGAAGATGCTTTTAGTCAGGTAAAGGGTAAAAACATTCATATCAATATTGATGGGTTACTTGCAATCTTTTTATGTGATTTTAACTTTGATCATGTACTTGGAAAGGGAATCTTTTTAATTGGAAGAGTTCCTGGATTAATTGCACAATCACATGAGGAAATGACTCATGAGAAACCAGTGCGTCGTGTACCTGAAGAAAGAATAGAATTAATAAAATAGAAATAATACTGCTTTATTGAGATAATAAAAAATGGTTGATTTAAGACTGATAATACTTTTTTTACTTGTTTTTAGTGTCAGCTATTTTTCTTTAAAATTTTGGGTTACTAGAGCAGCGGCAGCAGGACTTGTTGGTAAAGACATTCATAAGAAAGATCAACCAGCTGTTGCAGAAATGGGTGGACTTCCGGTTGTATTCTCTTTTATCGTAGGATCATTTGCTTATCTTGGAATGAGGGTTTTTTTATTCGGTACTCATCAATTTAGTGAGTCAATATTTGCAGTAGTCCTTGCAGTATTAATTGCAGCAGTTATAGGAATGGTTGATGATATACTTGGTTGGAAAATTGGGCTTCGTCAATGGCAAAAACCAGTTCTCACTTTACTAGTTGCTTTTCCAATCATGGCAGTTGATGCCGGTGTTAGAATTATGAGTATACCATTAATTGGACAAATTGATTTAGGATTATTGTACCCATTTTTAGTGATCCCGGCTGTGGTATTAGTTGGAAGTAATGGGACTAATATGCTAGCTGGATTTAATGGACTTGAAGCAGGATTAGCAGGGATTATAATTGCAACTCTTGGTTGGCTTTCATATGTTAGTGGGGCAAGTTGGATCGCAGCGCTTTGTTTATTGATGTTAGTTAGTTTGGCTGTATTTTGGTTATTTTTTAATCGATATCCTTCAAAGGTGTTTCCAGGAGATACTTTTACTTATGCAACAGGGGCATTTATTGCAGCTGTGGTAATTTTTGCAGATTTAGAAAAAGCATTCATAATTTTGTTTGTTCCTTTTGTAATTCAATTCTTTTTGAAAGCGAGAGGAAAATTTCAGAAGGAAAGTTTTGCTAAATTAAAAGAAAATGGTGAACTTACTTTGCGTTATGACAAATTGTATGGCCTTGAACATGTGGCTGTTTGGTTTTTGAAGAGATGTTCACTTGAAGTAACTGAGAGAAAAGCAGTTTGGAGTCTATTAATTTTTCAGAGTTTGTTTGCTTTAGTTGCTTTAATTTTATAAAGGGATTTTCTAAATTATGGAGATAATAATGATTCAAAACAATGAAAACATGGTTCAGAGGAAAGTTTGTGCTATAATTCCAGCATATAACGAGGAGAAATATCTTGCTGAAGTGATTAGTGAAACTAAGAAATATGTTGATTCAGTTATTGTTGTTGATGATGGGAGTTTAGATAAAACTGCCATAATTGCAAGTAATGAAGCAGATCATTTTTTGAAACATCCAGTGAACAGTGGGAAGGGCGTTGCCTTGCAAACAGGTTTTTTGTATGCACAAAAATTAGATTTTGATGTAATTATCACAATTGATGCTGATTTACAGCATGATCCAGCTAGAATTCCTGAATTTTTGAAGGTCTTAGATGAAAAAAAAGCAGACATCATTATTGGGGCTCGAGGTCTTGGAAAATCAGCACCAATTGTGTATAGATTTGGAAATTTTGTTTTAAATACCACATTTAGTATTTTATATGGTCAGAAAATTACAGATACTCAATCAGGATATCGGGCATTTTTAATGAAATCTTACCCTCACTTTGTTTGGCAAAGTTCAGGATATGATGTAGAAACTGAAATGCTCACAAATGCTCGTAAACATGGGTTAGTATTAGCTGAGATTCCTATTGCAACAAAGTATCATAATTCATATAAAGGGACAACCATCTTTGATGGAGTGAAGATATTTTGTAAGATGCTCCTTTGGCGGGTTTAGTCATATATCAAAAGGGAAAAAATATGGAAATAATATTACAATCAATTGGATTTGGATTTGCACTTTTTATGCTTTACATTACTTTTACTCAGTTTAAACGCGGAGATTTAACAAGTAAAGACTTGGCTTTGTGGGGAATTGCATGGGTTGTGCTTGGAATTTTTATTCTGTTTCCGCAAGTAATTGATTCATTTGCGGGGTCTTTGTCTGTGCAAGGAGCGATGCAGTTTATCATTTTAATTAGTATTGGATTTTTGTTTATTGTAAGTTTTATTGTGTATCAAAAAATGCGAAAACAAGAGATGAAAATCAATAAATTAATCAGTGCAGTAACTATTGAAAAAACTCCTGAACCAATGGAAGGAAAAAAAGAAGAATAATTGAGATGAATAAGATGACTCTTAGAATAATGACAGTGGATCTTGAAGGAGATTTTGACACTAAAAATGTTAAGTCATTGGAAAAAATAGTCCCTAAATTGCTTGATTTGTTTGATTCTCGCTCAATAAAAGCCACATTTTTTGTGGTATCAGAATTACTTGATTCTCATTTAAATTTGATTTTAGAAATAAGAAGACGTGGACATGAAATTGCTTCACACTCAAAAACTCATAGTTTCTTGAACTCTAAAAATAGTTTAATTGAAATACAAGAATCTAAGGCACAGTTTGAAGGTGCAGGGATTTATGTCACTGGTTTTAGATCACCTGGATTTATTACAGCAAATTCACATTTTGAAGATTTGAAAAAATGTGGGTACTCTTATGATTCTTCACTTGCTGTTTTTTGGCCAGGAAGATATATGAATTTTTGGTTAGGTTTTAGGCCGCAGGCATTTGTTCAAGAATCTCAAGAAACAAGTGGAAATAAAACTAAGATTGTAGAACTGCCAATGCCTACCTTTTTTTGGCCATTGATTAACTCTGGATTATCATATTTGAGATTATTTAGTCCAGTATCTTTATTGTTTAGAAATCAGTACATGTTCTATCTACATCCTTGGGAGTTTTTAGAAAAGAGTGATTTACCTCAGGAAAAGTTGAAATCATTTTTAGGTAAGTTATTACAAAGAAATACTGGAGATAAGGCTTGGAAAATATTTGAGAAATTTTTAGATCAGTGTGAGAAGAAAAAAGTTGAGTGGGTAAGTTGTTCTGAGTATATTGAGAAGGTTGGCGTTGCTAAGTGAGATTAAATACCTAATTCCCTTCTTAGCCTCATTCCCATCCATTCTGTAACTTTTAGTGGAAGATGTTGCCATATTTTAATTGCAAGTTTGTATTTACTGCTATTTGGATCAAGTTGTTCTGGAATACTTTTGGATTTAAGATTCATATAAAATGTAGGCAGATTTGATAACTCTCCCCCCCATTTGCGTTTGTATTCAAAATGACCAGAAGCTTCTCTCACGACTCCAAAATCAAATGATTCAAAACCATTTTTGGTAGCCCAACTGATAAATTCCCAATGCATTAAGTCGCTTGGTCTGTATGAAGAAAATTTTGGGTTAGAGATAGCTGTTGTAATGTGAATTGTTTTGTTATGAGTAAATCCGAGCAATGCAGATATTAATTTATTCTCTTTGAAACACCCATACACTCTTCCCTGATTATTTTTTTGAATTAATTGGAAAAAGTTACTAAAATAATTTTTACTATATGGTGGACTTCCAAATCTTCGCATATTTTGCAGATAGAGCTTATAGAGGGGATTTAGATCTTGAATAGTTAATTCTCTACAAGTGCAATTTTTCCTTGCTTTGTTTATTGCTTTGCGTTTTGATTTTTGGATATTTTTCCATAAAGTTTCTTCGTCTGTTAATTTAAGAACAAAACGCTTAACACTTTCTTTTTTGATAATATTATATCGGTTTATCTTAGTAGAATTTTTTGGATTATTCTCTTTGTCTATTGATCCATTAATGATTAAGTTTTGAAATTCGTTTTGGTATTTTTTTTTGATAAAATCTAAGATTTGTGATAAGAATTTTTGATCTCCTACCATCCCACCATACTCTTGATATCCAGTTGAGATGATTCTGTTACCAAAAATTATGCTTTTAACTTTGGTGATTGGTAGAACTGTTTTAATCTCTTGTGTATCTTGGTCTTTTGCAATAATGAAACATTGTTGATCATTTTTGAAGCTAAAACTTTTGGTGATGAATTCATTCCAAATGTTTGTATGGTATAGAAATGTTTCAGTCTGTAATTCTGTTGTGAAATCTACAGAAGATACTTCTTCAATTACGATATTCATTGAATCACCTGTTTGATTTTTTCAATTTCTTTTTTGGATCTTAATAATGCAAACGCTAGATGATTCTTGGCAGCAAATCTTGCTTTTGGAAATTTTGACTTTTGATTTTCTGGTGCTAGAAATTTGAATGATTTCATATTGTCTAGTTCTATTTCTTTTTTTGCAGCTTTGGTTTTAATTTCAGTTGATTTTTCTTTGATAATTGGCAAATACAAACAAGCGTCTGTGCTTTGGTTTCCAGTGAGCACAGTATAGTTTTTTCTGCGTTTATTTATTACGCTCGCGTAGCAGTTTGCTTTGTAATTGATCACATTTTGAGCAAATTTAGGTAGAGTATATTGTTTTGCAGGATAATTTTTGATGTTGGAAACTTGTTTGTTAAGTAATTTTTGAGTCAGTGGAAATAGTAAGTTACTAACAATTATTGGACCAATGATACTTTGAATTATTGATTTTGTCAGATTAACCAATGGCATCTTTTTTTGTGATGGTAATTTGAGCTGATTGTCAGATGCAATTAATCCTCCAGTGAATCCAATATTTTTACTAATACCAAACGAGTAAATGGCATAGTCTCCAATGGCTCCTGCTAATTTGTTGTTTTGGCTAGCACCAAGAGCTTGTGCACAGTCTTCGATAACCGTAATATTGTTCTGTTTGCAAAGATTAGATATTTGTTGAATGTTAGATGGAAGATATCCAAAGTTGTAACATAGTAGAAGAACATCTGGTTTTTGAATGATTACAGATTCAATGTCTTCTTTGGAGCAGGTAACGCTACTGTCATAGTAGATGATTTTGCAATCTGCGTTTTGGGCTGCTTCTTTGACAACTTGACAAGTGAATGCAGGAATTGCAATAGTTAGTTTATTTTCGGACTTTTGTTGTAATGATCTGAGTAATAGAAATAATGCGTTTCTTGCGCTAGAAGTCCAGTATAAATTTGATTTTGGGATAAATAATCTAAGACTGCTATCTGATTGCGGAATGAATCCTGCTAACCAGTCCCATGGTTTGATCATTAATTTTTGTTGGGGAATTGTGTACATCATTTTCTTTTTGCAGTAAGTATTTAAATAGATTGTGTAGGGAAATACTTAGATGAAAATAACTTATATCTGTCCTACAAATTGTGTTCGTAGACCAATTGCTGAACTTGCTATTTTGCTTTCAAAAAAAGGGCACGAAGTTAGTGTTGCATATCCATATAGTAAAGAATGTCCTACAGATCACTGGGCTCCAAACAAAAAAATCTTGGATTATAAAAATGTGAAAAATGTTCACATATCATCATACTATCTCTCTTCTTTACCTTACAATTTTGTCAAACCGATGTCAATGCTCCGTCACGTTCGTGAAATTTTTAAAGCAGATGTTGTGCACTTGTGGGAATATTGGTATCCAATTTGTATGTTTATTATTTTCTACGCTCTAGTTACTGGACAGCGCAAGAAATTGATTATGACAACAGATGGCTTAGTTGGATATTCATATGTTCCAAAGGATCCTTGGTGGGCAGTACCTGTGTTTAAAGTTTATACAAAGACAATTGGACAAATTTTATTCCGAATTCCTGGAAAGTTGACTACTTATGGGAATGCAATGCTTTCACATGCTAAAAAAGCTGGAATGCCAATGAAAAAATTGATGGTTCAGGGAACGGGAATCCATTTAGATAAATTTCAACATGTTTCTGAAGAGAAAGTAAATGACTTGAGAGAGGAATTTTCAGTTGAATCTGATGAGAAAGTGTTATTATTTGTTGGAATGTTAACTGAGAGGAAGGGAGTTAAAACAGTAATTGAAGTTGGAATCAGATTATTGGATACTGGTAAAAAAATTAAGGTTTTGTTGGTAGGAAGTACTGATGATAAACTTTTTTATAAAAAATTAGTGCCTAAAAAATATTCAAAAAAAATAGTATTTGTAGGTGGAAGAACTGATATCCCTGTTTGGATGAATCTAGCTGATGTGTTATTGCTTCCATCAGAAGGAGAAGGACTCCCTGGTGTTGTAATGGAGGCTATGGCTTCAGGAACAGCTTGTGTAGCTACAAATGAAGGATGTACTCCAGATTTAATTGACTCTGGGACTAATGGTTTCTTGGTTGAACATGCTGATGTAGCTAGCTATACTGACGCTGTGAAACAGGTGCTTGATGACTCAAAGAAATTTGGCGATGCCGCATATGAAAAAATAAAAAATTTTGGATGGGAAAAAGTTGCTAAAGAGTATTTGGAAATTTATAATAAAGAAGTGTAAACTTGTTCTAGATCAATTGCAATTTTTTCTGTTGTAAACTTGATGGCAGAATTGTGACCTTGTTCTAATGTTTCTAACTGTTCTTTACTGCCGTGAAGATTTAAAGATTTTATTATTGACTTTGCAAGTTCAGCTGGATTATTCTTTTTGAAGATTGTTGCAAACCCAGAGGCTGCTTCTGGAAGTGCACCATTATTGGCAATTACAAGTGGAATTTTATTCAAGAGACCTTCAATTATTACATTTCCAAATCCTTCGTCACGAGAGGGAATGATCATAGTAGAACTATTTTGGTAAATCTTTGCTTTTTCGGTCCCACGTTTGTATCCTAAAAATTCAATACAATCTTGAAGGTGATTTATTTTGCATATTTTTTTGAGTTTGTTAGTATATTTTTCTGAACCATTTCCTACAATCTGAAGTTTAGCAGATGGGATTTGTTTTTTGACTTCTTTCATTGATTTGATTAGAAGATCAACTCCTTTTTGGTGAGAAAGTCTGCCAATGTAGAGAATATTTTTGGCACTTTGTGTGATTATTTCTTTGGTGCCAAGATATCTTGGAGCAGGAATTTGGTTGTACACTACTGAAGATTTATTTTTTACTAATTTGAATCTCCATTTGTTTTGGAGATATTTGGAGATGAAAGTTGTATGATCATAGAATGGAAGAAATAATTGCATTGCTGTGAGATAAATTGAGGCTAGAATTTTCATTGGTACTGAGCCTTCAGTAAAGGAGTTGTGGATTGTCAGAACTATTGGGATTCTGTTCATTTTTGCATGTAACAGACTGAGCTCTGGAATGAAAGAAGCGTAATGGTGCGTGTGGATAATATCTGGTTTTAGATTTTTTAGCTCTGTTGTGAAATTTTTTAGGATCTTGGTGGAATTTGTCAATTTGATCTTTGATGGTAATTGAATTACTTTGATATTATTCCAAATAAACTCCTGACGTGTATCGGTTCTGGATCCACAGAGAAGGGTGACTTGATGTCCACGTTTGGCTAGGGAGACTAAACCCCACTTTTGTGCGAAGCTATGTTTTGATTCATCGTTTTGATCAATGTACATATTGTCAATGTATGTGTGTACTATGTTCATAAAATATAAAATTGCTATATTGTTTTAAAATGCTTGTGAATAAAGCGATTAGTTGCAAAAATTATATAAACAACTATTTAGGGTAATTATTTATGCCAGAATTAAATTTACAAATTAAAGATGAAGATTTTGAAGTATTAAAATCAAGAGCAATAGCTCAAGGTTTCTCTGATGTTGAATCTTATTTATTGGATCTTGTTGGGCAGGTTTTGTTGCAAATTAAAGAAGATATACCAAAAGTTGAGTCAACTGATTCTGAAGATGCTAAACATTCGAAGAATCCAGATTCTGAAATAGACCCTGATCAAGCAGCTAAAGATGTTTTGCGGGATTTGGGATATATCTGATTTTTCTTCTTATTCTTATGATTCTTTAAACCAATTTTATGTTTTTCTTCATTTATTTTTCTGAATCTGAATTGTGCTCCACATCTAAGTTTAATAAGACTTATAAGCTGAAATTTCAGATCAATTTCTGATATATTTGAATTATAAGAGGAATAACTATGAAAACAGGATATGATGGATTAAAAACAGTTTACGTTGGAATGTGTGCAGATTTGATACACCACGGACATATTAATATTATAAATCAAGCAAGACAATATGGTGAGGTGATCGTAGGGCTCTTAACAGATCAAGCAATTTCTAGTTACAAAAGATTACCTGCTTTAACATTTGCACAGCGGAAAACTATTGTAGAAAATTTGCGTGGAGTTGCTGAAGTTATCCCTCAACACAGCCTAAGTTATGTTGATAATTTGCGAAGATTGAAACCACACTTTGTTGTACATGGTGATGATTGGAAAAATGGAGTTCAAAGAGAAACAAGACAACTTGTAATTGATACATTG
Source organism: archaeon (assembly GCA_018670085.1). Lineage (GTDB taxonomy): Archaea > Nanobdellota > Nanobdellia > Woesearchaeales > GW2011-AR9. Next base: position 125,089 of record JABHRS010000008.1, read on the forward strand.
TCTGAATGGGGTGGACAATTAATTGAGGTTCCTTATACTAAAGATATTTCTTCAACTAAGTTGCATAGAGGAATGAAAGAGATTGGAACAACACCAGAAATGAGAATGAAAAAACTTCGTAGACTTTTGGATGTGAAAGATATTGTTAGAGTTTTGGAAGCACATAATGGATTAAGTGGATTAATTGTTGAAAATACTGCTGTCCTCAAAGAAGGTAGAGCAAAAGTGTTTGATGCAATGTGGATTAGTAGTTTAACAGATTCAACTGCGAAAGGAAAACCAGATATTGAACTTGTTCAAAGAATGGATACTCTACATCAAGTAATTGAAGCTACTAGTAAACCTATAATTGTCGATGGAGACACAGGTGGACGAGTGGAACATTTTGTTTTCACCGTTCGAAGTTTAGAGCGGCTTGGAGTTTCAGCTGTAATTATTGAAGACAAAGTAGGTCTTAAGAAAAATTCATTATTTGGAACTGGTGCAAATCAAAAACAAGATACTATTGAAAATTTTTCTTATAAAATTAACAGTGGGAAAAAAGCACAGGTTACAGATGATTTTATGATTATTGCAAGAATTGAAAGTTTGATTTTGAAAGCTGGACTTGAAGACGCTTTAGCTCGTGCTAAAGCATATATCGAAGCTGGAGCTGACGGAATCATGATTCACAGTAAAGAGAAAGAATCTACTGAGATTTTAGAATTTTGTAGTAGGTATAAGATGTTTGATAGAAAGGTCCCATTAGTTGTGGTACCTTCTACTTATTGTCATATTACTGAGAATGAATTGATTGAAAATGGAATTAGTGTAGTAATTTATGCAAACCATTTGCTTCGTAGCGCTTACCCTGCTATGCAAAAAACTGCTGAGTCAATTCTGATGGAGAGTCGAAGTTTAGAGGCTAGTACAACCCATTGTATGCCGATAAAGGAGATTTTGACTTTGATACCAGGTGGTAAGTGATCTATTTATTCTTTCTTTTTTTAATTCTTTTTTTAATCAATTTGATCTTGAAAATTCATAAGATTTAAAAGGTAACTCTCAACTAGTAGTGTCATAAATGTACAACATTTTGGAGATGAAAAACTATGATTAAACCACAAATTTTTTATGATACTTTATCAGAGCATGGCTTAAACACATTTGCAGGAGTACCTGATTCTTTACTAAAAGCGCTTTGTGCGTATGTTGCTGATAATGCTGCGCCACAGAATAATGTGACTACAGCAAACGAAGGTAACGCAATTGGTTTTGCAGCTGGACACTACATGGCTACAGGAAAACCTGCAGTTGTATACATGCAAAATTCTGGGCTTGGAAACACTGTGAACCCACTTACATCTTTAACAGATCCTCAAGCTTATTCAATTCCAGCATTGTTGATTGTTGGATGGAGAGGAGAACCAGATGTAAAGGATGAACCTCAACATAAAAAGATGGGAGAGATTACATGTAGTCAATTAGATTTACTTGGAATCCCATATAGTGTGATTGACAAAGATACTGCTAATGTTGCAGATATAATTCAAACAGCATCAAAACATATGGCAGAAAAAAATAGTCCATATGCAATTGTTGTTAGGAAGGGAGCGTTTGAAGCATACAAGTTACAGAGTATTGTTACTACAAGTTTTGAATTAAGTCGTGAAGATGCTGTAAAATTAGTTGCAGATTCAGTTGATGAAAGTGGAGTTATTGTTTCAACTACTGGAAAAACTTCTCGTGAATTATTTGAACATCGTGTATCAAAAGGCCAAGGGCATGAAAAAGACTTTTTGTCAATTGGTTCAATGGGACATGCATCTTCTATTGCACTTGCTATTGCGCTTGCGAAACCTGAACGTCAAGTATATTGTTTTGACGGTGACGGAGCTGCATTAATGCATATGGGTTCATTGCCAGTTATCGCAGGACTAAGTCCTTCAAACTATAAACACATTGTATTCAACAATGGGGCACATGATTCTGTTGGTGGACAACCAACTGTTGGACATGGAATTGATTTACCAGCAATTGCTTTAGCTTCAGGGTATAAAGCTGCGTTTAAGGCGGAAACAGCAGAAGAAGTTCGTGCACGTTTATCTGAGATGCAGAAAATGGATGGACCAGTTCTTTTGGAAATTTTAGTGAATAAAGGCGCAAGAAGCGATTTGGGTAGACCAACTAACACTCCGCATGGGAATAGGGCTGCGTTTATGGCTGCTTTGAAAGGGTAAATTTTTTAAAGTTCTTTTTTATTTTTATTTTTATTGATTATGGTAGTTGAACAAATAATATATACAGGTATTGAGCAAATTCAAAGTATTTTAGAATCTGCACTTGTGAAAGATGTTTTCTTAGTTACTGGTAATAGGTCTTACGAACTAAGTGGTGCTAAGGAACAATTAGAAACTTTGCTATCTGACTATAATGTAACTGAGTTTTCTGATTTTGAAAAGAATCCTAAAGTTGAAGATTTAAGACGAGGAATTGAAAAATATCGTAATTCTAACTCAAACATTGTATTAGCAGTTGGTGGGGGAAGTGTTTTAGATATGGGAAAATCAATTGCTTTACTTGCAGGACAATCTTTGGACCCTGAAGAATATATTACAAAGCGAAGTGCAATCGTTGGAGAAAGTGTTCCATTGATCGCAGTACCAACAACATCAGGCAGTGGGAGCGAAGCAACACATTTTGCAGTTGTTTATATTAACAAACAAAAATATTCGTTGGCGCATCAAAGTATGTTACCAAAGTATGTGGTATTGGATTCCAAATTGACTGAAAGTTTGCCAGTTTCGATCACAGCTTCAACTACCATGGATGCCTTTTCTCAGGGGATGGAATCTTATTGGAGCGTAGCATCAACTGATGAATCAAAAAGTTACGCTAAAGGTGCTTTGGAATTAATTATGAAACATGGAGTTGCAAATGTTAATAATCCTAACTCTGAGACTAGAGCTGCTATACAAATTGCTGCTAACTTGGCTGGAAAAGCAATTAATATTTCTAAGACAACGGCTTGTCATGCAATCTCTTACACCTTTACTTCATATTTTGGAATCCCTCATGGACATGCGGTTGGTTTGACGCTTGCTTCACTTTTTGAGTATAATGCAGCTGTTAGTTTGGATGATTGTAATGATCCGCGTGGATCTGAGTATGTTCAAGGAGTGTTTTCTGACTTGAGAAATTTTTTGGGTGTTAATAGTTCAGCTGAAGCTGTCAGTAAAATCAATTCTTTGATGACAGATATGGGACTAGAGACTTCTTTGTCAGTTCTTGGAATTGGTGATTGTTCTGAAATTGCAGTTAAGAATGTGAATTTGGAGCGACTGGGAAATAATCCAAGGAAAATTGGCGCAGAAGAGATTAAAGAAGTGATATTGGGAATTCAGTGATTGATGTTAAAATTACTCTAAACTGATGTCTGCTTGTTGCTTTAAATGTTCTAACAGTTTTGTTCGGAGTTCTTGGAACTCAGCGTCTTGCTGCATGGTTTCAAATAAATTGTTTGTTTCTTGCGGGTCTTTTATGAGGTCGTAATACTCCCATGTTTTGGTTGTGTTGTTAAAAATTATTTTTTTGTTCTTGAACCTTAATGCAAATAAGTTATGTCTTTTTGGTGATGGGTTAGGTCCACCTAAACCGCCAGTTTCTAGATAAGCTGGACGCTCTTGAATCTCTTCATTCTCAGCAACTAGTAGTGATTGACCTTGCATTTTTTTACTGGAATCTTTTGGAATTTGAAGCATTTCTAACAATGTTGGAAGGATATCAATTGTTCTGACTTGCTGATTGATTTTTTTAATTGGAAGACTTGGTCCTTTGATACAAGCCCAGACTTTTGTTGTATAATCGTATAAATATGTGCCATACATTTTTTCACCTGGTTTCTCGCCGCAACTAGTACCATGGTCAGCATGAATCATTAGAACTGTATTCTTGTCAAGTCCAGTCTTTTTTAGGTGTTCTTGAAGATCATTTAGAAACTTATCACAACCTTGAATTGATTTTTCATATTTTTGAAAGTTTTCATCTTGATTTGAGAAATATGTTTTATCAAAATCATCTAAACCTTTGGTATGTTCAACAGAATAATGATGAATTTTACTGTATTGGAAATAGATGAAAAACGGCTGCTGATTTGTTTTTTGATTTTCTTGCTGCTTTTGAATTCCGGAATCGATGTGGGAGATGATTCTGGTTTTGAACTCAGTCTCTTCACTTTTGTGAGGATGTGTCTCATCAAATTCTTTGGTGGGAAATAAGTTAACATTTAATGCATCAAATATACAGTAATAATTTTGTTCTTTGAGGTATTCTACTAATGTTTTGGCAACTGTGTAGTCGAATTTGAATATGTTAAAATAAGCGTTCACTCCATGATTATAAGGGTAAAGTCCAGAAAACATAGATGTTAAGGAACCGATTGTGTATGGAACTGCAGTTACTAAATTTGAGAGGAAAAAACTTTCATCCATCATTTTTTTAATTGCTGGAATCTGCTCAATCTTGTCTCGTCTTAGTCCATCAAGGGTTACAACAATTAAATTTGGCTTTTGCTGATGCATAGCTGGATATTGGATTTTTTGTTTATAAGAGTTATGGATTGCTGATAATAGAAATATTCTGTAGATAATTTGGATAATATAGATTTTGTAGAATTAGATCTTTAATTTTTTGAATATTCTCTCTGTTGGGTTCCTCTTTGGTCTTACTTGATTGTATGTTCTGTTGAAAACATTCAAATTTTTTCCATCTAAATTATTTGGAATTGAAAAATAATCTAACACAGTAGGAGCGATATCACACATTTCTCCTGTGATTCTCTTTCCAATTTCTGTTTTTTCTGGATCATTGTTTTTTGTATAAGCTAAGAAAAAAGCCTTACTGTCATGAAATTGAGCTTTTTTGTGGATAATAGTTTTGTCTGTGATCACATTGTCAAAATCATACTTATCAATAATTTCAATTAGAATATGTCCAAACCGCCGATGAAGTGTTTCAATTTTCTTTGGATCAGAAACAGAATAATAATCCTCAGTGTTATAACAACGCAGGTCAAGTTCTGTTTCAATTATTTTTTTGATTTCTTCTTTGGTTTTTTCCCTTTGTTCTTTATTTTCTTCAAGTAACTTAATGATTGGAACGTGTTTTAATTCTGCTACTGCTTTTGTAAGATTGCGATCAATTTTTAATCCTTTTTTATTCACAGGATCGTATGGCAAATATCCTCGGATTAGACGGTACCATTTTTTTGAGAGGTTATGCAGTGGACCATACTCTTTGATTTTTTTAACTAAATAATCAAAAAATATTTCAGTTTTTTTGTATTTGATAGCTTTACTATTCCCATCTTTGTCTTGAACTGTTGTTTTTTCGATCAAGTATCCATTTTGTTTTAGTAGACAATTGATGTGCAGAACCCCATCAAAGATACTAGACCCATGGTCACTAAAAAGCATAAAATCATCTTCTGATTGAATTTCTTCGATCATCCATTTGATGATATTGTCTATTCTGGTGAGAGTTTTTTTAGCAATCTTAGTTTCAGCTGAATTTTTTTTAGCAATCAGATCTAGTAGGACTTTGTGTTGAATCCAATCGATCACGGCAAATTGAAAAAATAGTAAATCATACTCTTTGGTTTTTTTGTTATGTAACATAACTTCTTTGAGAATTTTTTGGTTATTGATAACAGTTTGATCCATGTGTTCAAGGGCACCCAAAATACTTTTTGCTTTCCATTTAGTGTTGATGTAGTCATTGATTGAAGGAAATTTTGACTTAAGAGATGCTGGTTTACAAGTCCCTTGAACTGTGGATGCGTCAAAAATATTTCTAACAATATCACCTTTGATTTTGGTACTTCTAGAAAAAGGAAGATCCATTAAAAACATTTTATTGTTGGCTTTTTCAATGGTTTCATAAAAAAATTCTTCTGTAATATCCTCTTCTTTTACTAACTGTAATTCTCCTTCTTTGTCATAGAAACAATTAGCTACAAATCCATGTTTTCCAATACTTTTTCCAGTAAAAATAGAGGTCCAAGAAGATCCTGAAAGGTAGGGATTCACACCTTTAAGAGTTGCATGGAAACTTCTGTCTCTTAAGGAATATAAATATGGCATGGATTCTTTACAGAGTTCCAACAGTTCTTCATTCATTCCATCTAAACCAAGGATAATTAGGGCCATTTGCTGTTTTTATGAGCCTTGTTTTAAATATCTTGTGAAGAGATATATACTGATATAAGATATTTATAAATATAAAAATCAAAATAATCTCACTAATAATCTCACTAATAATTTCACTAATCTCATTAATTTCACTTTTTTATCCGGTCAGTGACTATAACTTATTCATAAGTTTAATAAAGCAAGATATGGCTGAAAATTAAGTGAAATATTGTAAAAAATGTGTTCAACCAGATACTAGGCCAAGTATTAAATTTGATGAGAACGGAATATGTCCTGCTTGCACTTATGTCGATAAAGCACAATATATTGACTGGGAAGAAAGGCAGCAAGAATTGCTCAAAATAGTTGAAAAGTATAAAAAACACAATAAAATAAATCATTATGATTGTATCATTGGTGTAAGTGGTGGAAAAGATAGTCTTCGTCAGGCAATGTATGTTAAAGATGTTCTAAAATTAAAGGCACTGCTTGTTTCTTGTACTTACCCTCCTGAACAACAAACAGAACGAGGAGCATATAATCTTGCAAATATGATTAAACTTGGTTTTGATACAATCTCTATTGGACCAAGCCCAAAAATTTGGAAACGTTTAATGCGACAGGGATTTTTGAAGTATGGGAATTGGGCAAAATCAACAGAAATGGCACTTTTTGCGAGTGTTCCACGTCTGGCAATTGCGTATCATATTCCATTAATTCTTTGGGGTGACAATCCAGCAATTCAATTTGGAAATTTAGGAGCAGGTTCAATGACTTGGGATGGTAACCGAGCAAAAAATACTAACACACTTTCTGGAGGACCTGATGTTTTAATTGAAGAGGATATGCAAGAAAATGAAATTATTTGGTATAGGTATCCAAGCGATGAAGAAATGGTTATGGCAAATTTACAAATTGTGTATTTAGGATATTTTTGGAGTGATTGGAGTAAAATAAATAATGCGAATTTTTCCATTGCACATGGAATTGATATTAGACAAAAGAATTCTTTGAAACAAGGAGCATTGAACCAGTTTGAAGCGCTTGATGATGATTTTGTGGTAGTAAACCAAATGATCAAACACATTAAATTTGGATTTGGAAAAGTAAGTGATGAAGTTTGTGAAATGATTCGTTCTGGGTCTCTAACTCGTGAAGAAGGGTTCAAATTAGTTAAAAAATACGATGGAAAATGTGACAACGAGTATGTTAAAAGGTTTTGTCAGTATATTGAAATTAGTGAAGAAAAATTTTGGGAAATTGTAGAGTCTTATAGAAATTTAGAAATCTGGAAAAAAAATGAAAGTGGGGAATGGCAGTTAATAGATTTTCCAGATGTATAAAAAATGGTAAAAGATAAATTTTTTTGGAAGAGACCAGTTGTGGTGATTGATTATGGAGTGGGAAATATTTTCTCTATCACTAATGCTCTTGAACATCTTGGTTATTCATATATGATATCAAATAAGGAAGCTGATATTAAAGCAGCGTCTGCTTTGATTTTGCCTGGTGTTGGTGCGTTTAAAGAAGCTATGAATAATTTAAACTCACTTGGATTAATTCCAACACTTGAAGAGGCAGTACTAATACAGAAGAAACCAATACTTGGAATCTGTCTTGGAATGCAAATTCTTGGAACAAGTTCTGAAGAAAATGGACACTACAAAGGCCTTGATTGGATTCCTGGAAAAAATGTGCTTTTTACAGAAATTGGAAATTTAAAAATACCTCATGTTGGATGGAACACAGTTAATATTAAAAGAAAAATTCCACTATTTTCTAACATTTTGGAAAATTCACAACCACATTATTATTTTGATCATAGTTATCACTTTGTTTGCGATGAAGAATTTATTAGCGCAACATGTAATTATGGGAAAGAAGTAGTGGTGGCAATTCAGAAAGAAAATATTTTTGGTGTGCAATTTCATCCTGAAAAAAGTCAAAACAGCGGATTTAGACTTTATAGAGGATTTTTTGAGTATGTAAAATCACAGTTCAAACATAGGATGGTGAAGATGGATGCTTAAGAAAAGAGTAATTGCTTGTTTAGTAATAAAAAATGGAATTGTAGTTCAAAGTATTGGGTTTGAGAAATATTTGCCTGTTGGAATTCCAGAAATTGCAGTAGAATTTCTTAACTCATGGGGAATTGATGAAATAGTTCTATTAGATATTGATGCGACATTGGAAAACAGAGAGCCAGATTTTGAAATGATAAAGAGGATTTCAAAGAAATGTTTTGTTCCATTAACAATTGGTGGTGGGATAAAAAGTGTTGCAGTTATGAAAAAATTAATCAGAACTGGGGCTGATAAAATTGCAATCAACAGTTTGGCGGTAAATAATCCTTCTCTAATAAGTGAAGCTGCAGCAGTTCTTGGGAAACAATGTATTGTGGTTTCAATTGATGCTAAATGTAGAAAAAGAGAAGATGGAATTATCTGGCATGAAGTTATGATCAACAATGGGAAAGAAGGTACTGGACTTGATGTTGTCAATTTTTCCAAAAAATGCGAAGAGTTAGGTGCTGGGGAAATTATAGTTAACTCTATAGATAATGATGGATCAAAAAATGGTCTTGATATTGAATTAATCCGGAGCGTAAGTTCTGCTGTTTCTATTCCAGTAATTGCAATCGGAGGAGTTGGGCATCCAGAGCATTTTGCAGAAGGGTTTATTCAAGGGAATGCAATGGCAGTAGCTGCTGCAAACTATTTCCATTTCACTGAACATAGCCCAATTATTGTAAAGGAGTATTTAATGTCATACACAACAATTAGACCAAGGCATGAGACTTATATTAATTATGAGGGATTTTCATTTAACAAGTATGGACGAATTAAAAAACGTGAAGAAGATTATTTAGATAAGACCAGGTTTGAATACCACCCTGAAGAAATTATTTAGTTTAAGGAGAAAGAGAAATCATGAAATATTGCACAAGATGTTTGTACCCAGGAAATCATCCTTTGAACATTACTTTTGATTCAAAAGGAGTTTGTAGTGGTTGTAGGATACATGAGGAGAAAGATAGTCTTAATTGGTCTATGAGAGAAGAAAAGCTTAAGGAGATTTTGAATCAATTCAAAAGCAAAACAAACACTCAGTACGATTGTATCATTCCTGTTAGTGGTGCACGAGATTCATACTTTATTGTTCATTTAATTAAAAATGTGTACAAAATGAAACCACTTTTGGTGACATACAACAAACAGTATAACACAGAAATTGGAATTCGTAATTTGGCTTATCTTAGAACTATTTTTGATTGTGATCTTTTAACTTTGACAGTTAACCCTGATACCGTAAAGAAAATAACTAAAGTTAGTATGCAAAAAATGGCAAGTATGTATTGGCACTGCATTGCTGGGCAAACTGTTTTTCCAGTACAAACTGCTGTTAGATTTAAAATCCCATTAATTATTTGGGGTGCGCATCAAGGAATAGATCAAGTAGGGATGTTTTCTCATACAGATAATGTTGAGATGACTCGTAAGTACCGTAAGGAACATGATTTGATGGGATTTGAAGCCGAAGATATGGTTTCAGAATCAATGGGATTGACTATACGAGATTTGGCTCAGTACATTTATCCACATGATAAGGAGATAGAAAAAGTAGGAGTAAGAGGTATTTATTTGAATAACTTTATTCGATGGGATACAAAGGCTCAACATGAAAAAATGATCAAATTATATGATTTTGAGACAAATGATCAACTGCGAACTTTTGATCGTTATAACGATATAGATTGTTTTCATTATTCAGATATCCACGATTATATTAAATTTTTAAAATATGGATATAGTAAAGTTTTAGATCATGCTTGTCGTGAGATTAGACTAAAACGTTTGACACGTGAAGAAGGGATTGAACTTGTTAGAAAATATTCCTTGAAGGCGCCTCAGACAATGAAGATATTTTCTGATTGGCTTAATATTACTGAAAAAGGGTTTCATTATTTTGTGGATAAATATCGCAATAGTGAAATTTGGATGAAAAACGATTCACAAAGATGGGTACTTAAAGACAGTATTTTGAATCATGCTGCAGACGAGGGAGTAAATTCAGTACGCTTAGAAAAAATAGATGATTGTGAATTTGAATTAACAGATCATAAAACTAAGGATAATTCTACTAGTAAGTATACTCTAATCGGTAGAGGGTATGTTGATAAGAATTAATTAATTAAGAATTAATGTTTTTTTATTTTTTATTTTTATTATTACTACAATCATGATTGTTGTTTTTGTTAGTATTATTGATTTTTTATATTTAGGATTTTTTTAATTTCACTGATAACTCTGGTGGTGTTTTTCCCATCTATGTATCTAGAGATTTGATTTCTATCTGTACTTGGAAGTGATTTTTTAATTGATTTTTTAAGTAATGATTTTAATTCTTCTATATTATTTGCTCTATAAGAGATCCCTAAATCATTTGTGATTAGACAATCATATTTTTTTTGAATTGGCTGGTAACTGATTACAGTCTTTCCAAGGCAAACAGCTTGAAAAAGAACCATTGAGTGTTTACCCAGAATAATTTGGTGGGTCTCTATTAATTTTTTAACATCAGATTTACCTAGAACGGTTACTGATATTTTGGCATTCTTAAAAGCTTCATGATATCTGAGATGATCTTCTTTTGGATGACATTTTATAGTTAGGGAAATGTCCTCACTCATTTCTTTTATGATTTTAATACATTCATCAATTGTCTTTGTATCTGGAATAAATTTGCCTTCTTTTACTAGAGGTTGAGAAATGTATAGAATGTTATTTTTATGAGCTGTATTTTCTTGAGAGTAATCTTTGTGTGGTTGTTTTTCTTTAGATTCATTGCTTTCTAAAAAAGTATCAAAGAACGGGTTTCCAGTAACAATAATCTTATTTTTTGGAATTTTTTCTTTAATCATTCTTGTTTTGGAAATTTCATCCATTGTAAAGATGTAATCTGGCAGATAAACTAAATCATTTCCATTGCCACTATATCTCAAAGCATAATTTGACCAAAAATCTAGAATTGAAACTGTTGGGATAGTATTATCTTTCCCATAAATTATGGCCTGTTTTTCAATACTGAAGCCAGAACTTGCACCAAGGATTATCAAATCTGGTTTTTCTGTAATCACTTGTTGATTGAATAATTTTCCATTCAAATCTTGAAAAGAAATTCCAGCTTGATTAAAGAATTCGCAGCTTTGTTTTGTAGCAAAAACCTGGACAGTAAACTGATTACCTTGTTCCAGTTTTTTAATCACTGGAGTTAGAGCGTTAGCACTTCCAGGATCCTGACTACAAAAGATGATTTTTTTTGGCATATTAGTATCTGAAATGGGAAGTAATAGCCGCCATAGATTCATTTTTTTGTTCGTTTCGCAAATCTAAAGCCTTTAACTGTTCTTTATTATCCCAAACTTTTTGAATTGCTGAAATAAATAAATCCATATGAACTGTTGTTAATGGATATCGACAAATATTTGTTGTGAATAATGTCTTTTCAAACATCTCTTCAACTACTGGACAACTTCCTTTACTATAATCTGGATTTCCATCATAGTATTTTGAATCAAACGGATAGTGAGATTCATTATACACTTGTTTATTTTGATACATTGGTATCAAATATAATGGTTTTACATATCCTTGAGCTACCGGCGCACCTTCCGCTCTTAAGGCTTTAATGAAAGTGTTCCTAGAAATACCCCAAATATTAGCATCAAATTTCATTGCGTAGAGATAATATACATGACTAGATCCATTTCTGACAAGTGGAGTTGTGATCCCGGGAATTGCTTTTAATTTTCTTGTTAAGTATTCTGCTAGTTCAACTCTTTTTTCTGTAAGGTGATTTATTTTTTTGAGCTGCTCTGTTGCAATTGCTGCATGCAATTCACTTAAACGGAAATTGTTTCCAAGGATAATCTCATTTCTTCTAGGATCATTTTCTTCCATAAAATCAACAACAACTTCACCATGATTTCGCATTAATTGAGCTCTTAATGCAAATTTATCATTATTAGTTGTTAACACTCCTCCTTCACCGCAATGCATTGTTTTATGGAAGTTAAAACTAAACACACCAATGTCTCCAACAGTTCCAGTATATTTCCCATTGTAATGAGCGAGAGGAGATTGAGCACAATCTTCAATTAAAATTAAATTATATTTATCACAGATTTGTCTTAGACGATCATAATCTGGCATATGCCCAAAAATGTTTACAGAGAGAACTGCTTTTGTTCTTGGAGTAATTTTTCTTTCTACATCTGCTGGATCAATACAAAATGTATCTGGATCAATATCAGCGAAAATTGGGATTCCTTGATTCATTAAAACAGCTGAAGGTGTAGCTGACATAGTGTATGGGCTAGTGATTACTTCATCGCCTGGACCAATTCCTGCTGCTGCAACTGCCATTTGAAGAGCAGTAGTTGCTGAGTTACATGAGACTGCATGCTTTACTTTAAACATATCTTGAAATGTTTTTTCGAATTTCTTAACTTCTACTCCACCATAAAACCGTGGATCGAATTTTGCAACGAATGCAGAAAGAACTCCAGTATCCATTACACGCATAACTGCTGCTTTTTCTTCTGGACCTAAATTATTTGTTTCTGGTAGTTCTTCATTAAAAATTGGTTTAACATTGAATAATGCTAATTTTTTTTCTGTATTGTTATTTATGTTGTTTTCCATGTTGTAAATACCCCATTAGTTTTTGGCAAATTTATTGATTGATTAAATGGCATGTTGATTTTTTGCTTAGTTTTTGATGAGTGAATAGCAGCCGAAACTAATTCTAAAGACCTAACTCCATTTTTTGCAGAAGAAATTAACTCTTTTATTGAACCTTGTTCTTTTGCTTCTACTGTTTCAATTATGTCTGTGATGGCATCTGTAAAAAGTGATCTGCTAAAGTCTTTTGGAATTGGAAACTTTTGAACAGTTGAGGAACAAGTGACGGTTGGAAGAGCAAGTGACTTTTCATTTGGAAAATATCGATAATCGTAAGCAAAAAATGGTTTGTTGATTAATTCTAATTTCCCCTTTGTTCCGATAATCTCAAGCTCAAATAATGAGTGTTGAGGGATTGTACATGGTGTTAGAATCGCAGTGACTCCTGAATTGAATGCTACTTGAACAGTGAGATTAGGGTCGTCTCTAAATTGGTCTTCGCTTTCGTCTTTAAGTGATTCTACAGATTTAATATCTCCAAAATAATATTCTAACAAATCAAAAGCATGTGAACCATTGTTGGAAATTCCACCAGCGTAGAAGAAAATTGCTTTTTTGGGCTGACCAATAAGATCTGCTAGGTTGATTTTCACATGTTGGTGAAGTTTGTCATGCCTTCTTTGGAAATTAATTGCTAAGATTATATTGTTCTCTTCGCATAACTTTTTTGCTTTATTTGCTTCATCAGTGTTTGCAGCAAATGGCTTTTCACAAAAAATTGCTTTGATATTTTTTCCATTTATTTTTGCTTGTACAACATCTTGAATAATTTTAGTGTGTAATTCAAATGGAGTACAAATACTCACAATATCAATTTCTTGATTCTGCAACATCTGTTTATGGTCAGTGTAATAATCTTTGGCACCCCAATCTTCTTTACACTTTTTTGCTTTATTCTCATCAATGTCTGAGACTGCAACTAGGGATGTTTGTGGATGTTCTTTGAAGGCAGCACAGTGAGTTACTGGCCAATCTTTGAATAGAAGATTGTAACCTGAAGCAATGTTTCCACATCCGATCACAGCTGCTTTGTATTTTGGATTTTGAATTGATTTATGTTGATAATTTGTTTGTTTTTGGTTTTGACTATGTTTTTGGTTTTGATTTTCACTTTGATCTTTACTTTGAATTTGAGATTCACTTTGATCGTGATTTTCATTTTTTTCAAATATTGGGATTTGTTGGAATTCTGATTTTAGAATTGACAGCTTGATAACATCTTTGTATGAATTATTGAAAAAGAACGCTTCTTTCAAAATCCCTTCTTGTTTCCATCCAATTTTTTCTACAGATTTTTGAAACGCAGGATTAACAGTCCCTGCTTCTACCCTATTTAGACCAAGTGTGTTGAATAAATGTTTAGACAGAAGATAGATTGCCTCCTTAGCATATCCTTTATTCCATTCGGTTCTATCGCCAATTATAATGGAAATTTCTGCAGATCTGTGGATCCATTTAACTGGGCCAAATTTGATGTTTCCAATATGTTTTCCGGAATTTGTACAAATTGCTAGAACTGCTTCATTGCTTTTTAGATTACTCAAGTATTTTTTCGCTTCAATCTCTGAAGTTGGAAATAGTCTACGGCCGGAGAATAAATTCACTTCAGGGTCATTTAGCCATGATAGATAATCTTGATTGATATCAGAGACTAATTGAGGCCTTAGATAGATGCGTTTTCCTGGTAGAAAGGATAGATTGGACATAAGTAATTTTTTGATATTTTCGTTTATTAAGCTTATGAATAATAGAACTGAATTAAGCTCATTTTTACTTTCTATGAGGATTATTGTTGCAAATGCTTTAAAAGTGGATTTTTATACAAAATAATGATTATTATGAAACTTGGAACCGATATTGAGGAAGTTAAAAGATTTAACCTATCCCGTGATAATGCATTTTTACAAAAAGTGTTCACGAACCTAGAGTTAGATTATGCTTTTGGCAAAAGTATCCCAGCACAACATCTTTGTGGATTTTTTTGTGCTAAAGAAGCCTACATTAAAGCAATTGGAGATCGTAAAGTTGATCTGCGTTCGATAGAGATTTGTCACAATGAATCTGGGGCTCCATTTATTTGTGTGATTGAATCAGACTTGAATGTTGAATCAGGATTGAATCTTAAATCAGAAAAAATACTGGTTTCTATATCTCATACTAAAGAATTTGCAACTGCAACAGTGATTATTTATTGAATTTTATTTGCTATTATTGAGTTTTATCTGCTAAATTTTTTGATAAATTCTAGATTAATTTTTGCTTTCTTTTCAATTAAAATAATTAAATCGGAATCTTCTTTTGCAATACCACCTATAAAAAGAACAGATAGGTAATATAGAAACAAATAACTTGCAGTTAGGACAATTAATTGAATTAAGTTTATAGACTGATTTCTGCTAATCACTACAAAGAAAATAACTGTTGTTGGGATAATTGCACTAAGAATGTACTTGAAATAATATTTGACCTTGTATCTGAATGGAATAAGTTTTCTTGCAATAATTAGTAAATAAAATTCTCTACCAGCCAAAGTAATTGCAGTTGCAAGCGCTGCACCGGTTAGTCCAAATCTTGGAATTAGTAAAATGTTTAGAACTATGTTCAGTCCAGCAGCTACAATACTGCTCCAAAAAATAGTAGTTACTTCACCAAATGCTTTGAGTGCTTCAGATGCTGGACCGGAAATGACATTGGCAAAGTAAGCTGAGACTAACACAATTAAAGCAATAGCACCTGGGCTATAATCCCATCCAAATACATTTCCAATAATCTCGCCTGGAAAAAGAATTACTAACAGAAAGAATGGAAAACTCAAAATAAATCCCCATCTAGTTACTGTCCCAAAGAGCTGAATCATCTCAGTGGTTTTTTGTTTTGCTTTTAGTTCAGAAATTACTGGAAAAGACATTGAAGCAAAGGCTTTTAGAAAAATATTAAGGCTAGCTGCAAGTGCTAGTGCTACATTGTAAATTCCAACACTTGTAGTATCAAGATAAATTCCAAGAAAAAAAGTGTCTGCCCATCCCATAACTTCTACAAAAGCAGCTGAAAGAAATAAAGGAAGAGAGTATAACATGAGCTCTTTGTTTTCAAATATTGCTTTTTTGCTTCTTGATAAAAATGGAGCGAATTTGATCTGGAAAATTATAACAGATAAAGCAAGACCAATTAAAATTGAAAAAATGTACATATATGCAATTTCTAAAATGGATCCACCTAAAAAAATCATAATTGATACTAGAACAAATAAACTAATCTCTCTACCAATTGTTCCTGTGATGATTGTAACTTCTGGTTTTTTGAACCCAGTGAAGGCTTTTCCAAAAAGTTTGAATTGACTAAGTATAGGGATACAAAAGGCAAATACAATTATTATTGGCTGCAATTCTGGTTCATGAAATAAATTGTTAGCGATGAATTTTGAGGAAAATAAAACCAAAATTGACATGAAAATTGATGCTATCAAGGAAATTCCAAGTGATGCTCTTACAGTTCCAAGCAATCTTTTGGCGTCTTTTAATCCATTATAATGTGAAATGAATTTGACAATTCCATTATTTAATCCAAGTAAAGTTAGGGTTGTACAAACCCCAAGAACCATTAAACCAAGAGAAAGTAGTCCAAGACCAGATGGGCTGAGATATCTTGAGATAACAATTTTGTAAACGAACCTGACAACATAGAGAAGAACCATATTTGCAAATATGAAACCGGCACCTTTAGCTACAGTTTGTAGTGCCTTTTGACTTGTTTTTTCTTGCGTTTGGTTTTGACTCATATCATGCTGATTTTGCCAAAATTTGCTTTATAAGGGTTGTTAAACTTCATTTTTTCTGTTAATATTTAGTTATTCACAAACCTTAAATAGGATTTTTCGCTTATTTTGTTTATGAATTCACAAGCAGAATCATTAGAAGAAATCTACATCTATTGTGCTGGAGGACAAGGCAGACATATTACTTTTCTAATTCAGCAAATTGGTGGATACAAAATTATGGGATTTATTGATGAGAGTTCAAGTCTTGTTGGAAAATCAATAAAAGGATTTCCAGTCTTTTCTTCAATTGAATCTGCGGTTTCTGGAAAAAATGAGATTAATATCGCAATTGCTAATGGAACTCCAAAATATGTACATGCTATTGTGAAGAAGTTGCGAGAGTATCAAAAATCTTTGAATTGTAAAGTAAATTTTCCAAATTTGATTCACCCATCTGTCTTATATGATGCTTCTGGAGTTAGTTTTGGAGTGGGAAATATCATTAATGTAGGAACAAATTTGACTACTGATATTGTAATTGGGGATTTTAATTATTTTAATCGTTATTGTATCTTAGGTCATGATCTCATTGTTGGAAGTTATTGTAACTTTAATGCTGGAGTAATTATTGGAGGAAATGTTTCAATTGGGAACTTTACTTATCTGGGAATGGGTACTAGAGTAATTCAAGGTAAAAAAATTGGGCAGAATGTGCTAACTGGTGCAGGGTCTATTATTCAAACAGATGTACCTGATAATGCAATTATGATAATGCCAAAGGCTAGACATTTTAGTAATCAAAAACCAGTAATTATGGAGTAACTTGCAGTGAAAATGAAAACTATCGTCTTTGGAGTACTTTACCCTAAGATGCAGGATTTTTTGAAGGAATATGCTGTGTGTATTAATTCTCAGACAGACCTTGATTTTGAACTATGGTTGGTGAACAATAATTTTTCTGAAGTTGATACTGTTCGAAAGTTAATAAATTCGAAGATTCCTATTCGAATTCTAGATGTTCCAAATCCTGGGACTCGTGGTCCAACGCTCTGGCAACACATTATTCCACTTTTAGCTTCTGAAACAAAGAAACATAATGTTGATGTTGTGATTTTTACTGATACTGATGATACTTTTGAAATTGCTAGGGTGCAGAAAACGAAGGTTGCGTTTGATTCTGGGGCAGATATTGTTTTTACTGAATTAGTTCCAATTAGTTCCAATGGTTTAGTTAAAGGAGAAGCTTGGTATCAATCAAATGTCCCTTCTATAGCCCAGTTTACCGATATTGTTTCTAAAAATTTACTTGGACTTGGACATACTGCAATTCGTGCTGAACTGTTATCAAAAATTTATCCAGTATCAACAGATTTGGTGGTTACAGATTGGTGGATTTATTCTTCTTTGTTAGCTCAAGGATATCAAGGACATTATTTGCAAAATTGTGTCAGTTTCTATCGGCAGCACGATGATAACATTGCTGGAATTCGTTCAAGGTTTGATGCAGAATATATCCAGTATGGAGTTAATTTGAAGATCCAACATTATACTGAGTTGTTGAAGTATATGGAAAATTCTGATCATTTGAAATTGGTTCAAGAAGAGATGGAGAGAATTAAGATTCTTGATGCGTTATTGTCAGATCCGAGAATCCTTGCCCGTTATATGATGAATTTGAACAATTTTGCGAAGCTTGAAGGGCGAGGTCTTTTTTGGCGCGAAGAAGTTGATCTGAAATTTGTGCCAACTGATTTATTGAAGAATTAAGATAAACTATACCTGTAGGGAGTTTTATGTTGTTTAGTTACAACTGAGAAATATCCAAATATTCACAGCCAATTTTTTCTGCAGCTTCACTATCTGATAATGAATTCCCAATAAATAAAGTTTTTTTTGGATTGATTTTTTGGAGATTTTTTTGTTCAAAAATATTGCTAAGCACATTGTAACCATCAAGCTCTGGTTTAAGACGCCTGGTTTGTTCACGCCCAATAATTGTAATAAACTCTTCATCTATGTTTTCGGTTTTTAAAGCCTGATGTACAATAGATGCAAAGTTGGATGTCCAGACAACTTTTTTTCCGGAAAACGATTTCACATATCTTATTGCTTTATTATTGAAAGTAACTCCACTCAGACCTGCTTCTTCAAATCTTTTGGAAATTGGAAGACAATCCTGAAACCCAACTTCACCTAATAAATCATAAGCTAAAGTGCATCCAGTTGAGTAACCTGTGAAGTCAACTATTTTGTTGTGGTTGTTTTTGAAGTGAGTAGCTAGTTCAGTTTTCAAAGATTTCCAATTAATGTCTAGTTTTCCAATTGTGCCATCAAAATCAAATATGATCAGATCGTATTTGATTAATTTAAGAACAGTTTGTCCGGAAATAGCATTTTTTAAATGTTGAACTTTTCTTTCAAGTTCATAAATTTGATTTTCTGTGAATTCTACATTTAGTGCAAAGTTGAGTAAATCTTCGACCCAAATACGAATTGCCATTTGAGGAATTAATCTGATCTCTTCTGTTGTTAAAGAATCAATTTGTTGATAGGAGTCTAAGTAAATTTTCATGATCTCTGGATTTGGAGAAATTAAAGATGCATCTGCACGTCTTGCACCAAAGCACCAGAGTGCGTAGACAACATCTCTTAATCTTGTAATATACATGAATTCATCAGGGTCAATGATGGTAACTGAATTGTCTTGCTTGTAGAGGATATTCCCTGGGAAAATATCTTTATGAGTTAGTTGTTTTGGAAGATTTTGGAATAAATTGTCTGGTATTTTTTCTAGCTGAGTTTTTGCAAGGTCTAACCCCAGTTTTAGGTTGCGCATGAATTTTTTGGAATAGTTTTTTTGTTTAGTAGAATTTTCTAATTTTAGTTCTACTTGGCTAAACAGGTCTAATATTGGTTGATCTCGAAGAAATGGTCCGTTGTTGAAATTTGTTTCAAAAAATTCTGTTACATTTGGATCAAGATTTTTGAGTTTTAAGTTCATATCAGCATGAGCAGTTGCAGTTGCTTGAATTTGATCTTTGGATTCATTATATTTTTCATTTTCTTGAAAAGGAATTAAACAGTAGTGTTTATCTTGAACATTTGGTTCTGTGATTTTGACAAAATAATTTCCAGTAATTGTTTTATTGTATGTTAGAAATTGATTTTTTAGTGGGTTACAACTGTCGATGAATTGCGATAGGCCTTTGAGGAATAATTCGGTGCCATAGAAATTGAGGTAGTCGCTGAGTACTTCTTTTAGAATATATTCTTGATTTTTGTCGTCCTTAAGTAAGATTAAGGAACTTTTGAAGTTAAAAGTGAACTTAGTCTCATTTTTATCTGTTTCAACTAATCTTAGTTGTTTGCCAAAAATCTTAGAAACTTGATTAATTGTTTCTTGACTGAGCTGGGTTTCTTTTGATTGTTTCATTTTGTTGTTTCATTGTTAAAATTTGTTGTTAAAAAAATAGTAATAATTAAAGTAAAAAAAATGCTTAGAAACAATCTGTTCCTGGCACCACTCTGTGGAATAATGAAAAAAAATGATATCTACTCAATATCCTCCCATTTGATAACTTCATCGTATGGAATATTTCTATTTAATTTCCTTCCAATAACTGCTTTGGATTCAAAACAAGGAATCCCGTTACCTGGACGTTTATAGATGATATCTGCTCTTGAGATAACGTGGCCCGCTGGTAAATCTTTGGTTGTCAGAATTGATCTTCGCATTTTTACACGCTTTGCTTTTTCTTCCACACTAACAACTTTGTAATATGTACCTTTAGCGATATACATTCTTTTTGCATATTCACATAATCGAGTCATTTCTTCCTTTGTGATTGAAACTTTCTTCTCACGGCAAGGACGTTCTTCTGAAAGCATAAAATGTTTTTCGATAACTGATGCGCCAAGAGCAATTGATGCTAGTGGAAATTCGATAGTTTTACTGTGGTCAGAAAATCCAACAGGTAAATTGAATGTATTCTTTAGCCACCTGATTTGTTCTAAATTAATGAACTCATCTCCAGGAGGGTATAAAGCTACACAATGAAGTAGGACAATTTGATCGTTACCTTCTTCTTTCATGATTTCTACTGCACGGGAAATTTCTGAAAGTTCACACATTCCAGTTGACATAATAATTGGTCTTCCTTTTTTGGCAATTTTTCTTAGCCAATCAAGATTAGTTACTTCCATGGATCCAATTTTGTAAAATGGTACATCAAGCTCGTCTAGGATATCAATCCATTGTTCACCAAATGGAGAAGATGCAAAATAAATTCCAATCTCATCGCAATATTGCTTAAGTTCGACGTGTTGTTCTTTTGTTAGTTGACATTTTTTGTTAACAGCTTCAAGTCCAACTTCAGTTAGACCAGGTGCAGTATAATCTTTACGTTTTTCAAATAGGACTTTGGAGTTGATATCATTCCATGCCCAAGATTGAAACTTGACACAGTGGCAACCGGCCTCTTTTGCAGCATCAATTAATTCTTTTGCTATACTGGTTTCACCCATATGGTTTGATCCAATTTCAGCAATAATGAACGGTTCTGTTTTATTAGTTAGTTTTTCGAAGAAATTTGTATTTTCCATAAGACAATTTGGATAATTTGGGTTTAAATATCTTGTGAATAAAGGGGAAGTATCTGTAATTACTCTCACTCACTAAACCACTTCGCAATATTCTCTGCTGCATTCTGATAATTACCTCTAAGCCAATGGTCGTCTCCTTGATATAACTGAAGAGTGGAGTTTGAAAGATGGTCTGCTGCTCTTTGACTTTGTGAATAAGGTACTTCTCGATCTTCAGTTCCATGAAGCAATAGAACAGGGCAATGAATCCTTGCGAGTTCATTGATTGTGGCATCTTTATTTAACAGAATATGTTGACTAGCGTCTTCAATAAAAGAATATTCAACTTCTCTAGCTCCACCATAATTTGGAAATTCTAACACACCTTCTCTTTCCCATGTTTGCATAACTATCTCACTGAGTCTTCTGGCTCTTTGTGCAGGGTAATCAAGAACGGCACCGACAACTGCAACTTTTTTAATCGATGGATCATTTTTGGCAACATTCAATGCAACATGTCCACCACAACTAAAACCATACAAACTGATATTATGATATCCTAATGTTTTTGAGAAAGTGATTGCGGATTCTAGGTCTTTGATATATTGGGTAATAGTATTTTTTTTAAAATCTCCTTCAGAACCTTTACAACCCCAAAAAGAATATCTTAAACTATCAATCCCTCTGTCTGAAAGTGCTGTTGCTACATTTTGCATTGTGGTTTTAGAATCTAAATGTGAACCGTAAGAATGTGAAAGAATTACCATCTCTCTTTGAGAGAGGGGGTCATCTTCTTGATCAGAAGAGTTAGCTAAACGTATTTTTCCAAGAAGTTTATCATTGTTTGTGGTAGAAAAATATACGTCTCGTTCCATTTTTGCTAATTTTTTTTTTTTTAATTTTAAACTATTATTAATTGATTTTTTATCTTATTGAGATTTATTATTCAGATGTTTTAGGATCAATTCCGCTTTAACAAAATCCTGTGGAAAATCAATGTCCGCTGTTAGTGCATTATCGATGACATAGGGCCAAGTATTAGTTCCGTAGTATTTTCTTTCTCGAATCATTTTTGGACTAAACATGAAAAACACTCCATTATGAACATAAACTTTTTGAAAGTCTTGACGATTTTGAATTTTGGTATCAAGACCGTGCATTGGTTCTAAGGTTCCTTTATCTGTGATTACCTTCAGTACAGATGCCGGAAGAGTTTCACTAACACACATAACTGAATCAGCATTCTTTTCTAAGAATAATTTTACTCCATTATCAATGTCTTCCACATTTCGAATAGGACAAGTTGGATACAAAATTACTACACAATCTGCTTCATATCCTTCATTGTCTTTTAACCAGTTAATGGCGTGAACAAAAGCGTCAAGAGCTAAAGATTTGTCAGTTGCAAGTTCAGCTGGACGCATAAAAGGTAGTTCAGCACCATATTGTTTTGCAACATCAGCAATTTTTTGATCGTCGGTTGTGACGATAATTCGATTAATTTGAGTGGATGCTTTTGCAGTATCAATTGAATGTGCAATTAGTGGTTTTCCACAAAGATCTTTGGTGTTTTTACCTGGAAGACCTTTTGATCCACCGCGAGCTGGAATTAAAGCTAGTACATTTGCCATAGTAGAGATCTGGTTAAATTCTGGTTTTAAATGTTGTGATATAGTGAAATCTATCTGATTAAAACAGTGATTTTGCAAGACCCAAAGTTTCCTAAGACTTAAATAGGGAAAATTGGCTGAAAGAAGGGTTATGACAGCAAAGAATCTTCGAGCACTTTTGCAAGTACAATCTGTAAGGTATAAACATAAAATTTGTGCTATTTTCCCAAAAGATGGGACTGAAATCAGCTATACTGAACTTGCTGAAAAAGCAGAAAATGTTGCTGGATTTTTGGCTGCGAAGGGCGTTTCTTCTGGCTCTAGAATTATGATTTTAGCCAAACGTAGTAAAGAAGGTTACCTTGGATACATGGGTGGAATTTGGCAAGGTTCAATGGTTCTTTGGGTTGATGAGAAATTAACAATTCTAGAGAAGAAAAAATTAGTGAAACAGTATAAGGCAGATTGTATCATTACTGATGAACACTATGCTAGTGAGGCGCAGCTTTTGCAAATTCATCTGCCTTCTTTGAAATTGGTTTTACTATCTGATGCGATTGATTCAAACTCTGTTGAATTCACTTTTCCGGAAATTTCTGAAGATGATCCAGCTTTTTGTGTTTACACTTCTGGAAGTACCGGCGAACCTAAAGGAATAGTTTCAACTCATAAAAATGTGTTATTTGGAGCCAAGTCACTTGACGTATCACTTGAACTTACAAATACAGATAGATTACTTGGAGTAACTCCGTTCTCTGGAACCAATGGACAAGTCTTTACTATCTGGACTGTAATTTTTACTGGTGGCTCTGGAGTTTATTATCAAGGAATGTTTACACCATTTACATTGTTTAAACAAATTGATCGTTACAAAACAACATGGCTAAATGCTACACCAACTTATTATTCAATTATTGTAAAATCAGGGATTAAAAGACGTGATGTGAATATTGATTCAATGAAATTTGTTAGAACTTCTTCAGCACCACTTCCACCTTCTGTGCAAGCAGCTTTTGAGTCTGAATTTTTCTTACCAATGGCAGACTCGCTTGGGATGAGTGAAACTGGGGGACAATTATTTGTTAATGGAAGAACTTTGAGAAAAAAAGGTTCAGTTGGAAAAGCAGTGATGGTGGATTTTCAAATTAGGTCTGAAGATGGCAACGATATTACAAC
>JABHRS010000036.1 GCA_018670085.1 archaeon
AGACCAGATGATAATCAAGCAGAGATTTGTTTAAATTCCAATTTTATTACACCAACTACTGACTCATGTACCGGTGGGTGGTGCTGGGTTAATTCAGAAACAAACCCATTTGAAATTTTGACTGTCAAATATTTAAACGAAGAAGACCAAACCAGTTTTGATGTCGTTAGTGATTCCAAAGAATGGCAAATTTGTAAAGAATCTGAATATGCTTTAGATGGTGGTGATTATGGTGTCACTGATGCTAATAGGTTTATCTGTTATGAAGAGGGAGACCATTATTCATTTGTTGAATGTTCCGACGCTGATACTGCTTTAACTCATAACGCTGATCCTGAAGCTGGAACCTTTTCAGTTAAACATCGAAATTCTGGAACTGGTGCCTTTGGGTTACCTCTGATAAAATCAACTTCTGCTGAAAACAGGTATTTTACTGACTTAACTGAAAGTGGAGATTATGTTGCAAGTTATGAAGAAATTTATACAATTGGTTATGATTCTTCAAGTCTAATCTCACAAACAATTGATTTTACAGGATATGATTATTTGGAGTTCTTTGTAAAATACACTGGCGAAGTGATCACCTTACCAGAATTAATTCAATTAACTATTCGGGGTTTACCAGAATCTTACACTATAAATGAAGATGGTACAACTTCAACCGAAACAGATTCAGTTACTTACTTTGATCAAAATGTTTTAGGTTACGCTGTTAACGAGCCTTTAATTAAATTTAATCATAACATTCATTTAAGAGTCCCGGTTGGTGATTGGCCAGACATTGAAACAATTGAAATCCAATCTCATAATTCAGAAAACCCAATTGAAGTATTAAGTATGTATCTAACAAAAGAGGATGATATCATTAATGATGAAGTTCTAATCTGTAGTGGCGAAGATGATACTGACGAGAGTAGTTGGTTAACTGATTTAGATAAAAGTGATAACACTGATATTGGTGGTCAATCAATTTGTCAAAAACGTTATGGCGATAATGCTTGGTTAGGTGAAGATTATACTGACGAAGTTGCAAATGAAGGAGCACCTTGTTGTGGTGATGATGCTAATGAATTTTATGATGAGTATAGTCTTAACGATCATGCTTGTTTTAATGCCAGGCCTTTAGAAAATGGTGAGACTGCTATGCAAGTTGAGTTTTCAGTAACTTATTCTGAAACACCGTCTGAATTTAATGAAGAGAGTAGTCTTCTTGATCAAGAGTTTAGTCTAGATATCGATGGTATTGGAGCGATTCCAATAGTTGGATTCGAGTGGGATTGCGACGAACAAACTTATACTGGTATGACTGATTTTTTAACAGACGCTTGCCCTGATGGCGGCCCAGAATTAACAGGGGATTGCAGTGATGATGATCTTAATGCTGGCGAATCTTCACTTGCATGTACAAGTGGAAATGAAGGCGCAGGTTATCAAGTTGAAAACTGTGAGTACACTGATAGTGATGGGGCAGACCAGAGTGATAATTGTTTATTATACGATGAAAATTATGAAATTGATTGTGAATCAACTACTAATCCAACTCAAGTTTGTAATGAGCAATACAATGTGGGTGATTGTGGCGCTTATACAAGTTGGAATTATAATTTAGAAGTTACTTGTGATCAAAACTCAGACTATGGTCATCTTCCATATAGAACAGCAGTTGATCTAGATGATATCTCTGAGGGAGAATTAGTTTACAACGAAGAAGATAGCTCTTACTACATTAGCTCCGGTGGAACAGCAGAGCTTCAAGGAACACTAACTGTCAATTACGACGAGTCTCCAAAAATACTTTCAGTTCAAGAAGTTAATTTAGATGAAGTCTTGAGTTATCCAGATAACACTGAGTTAGAATTGTCCGTTATCCAAAACGCACCAACACATAATTCAAATGTAGATGTTTATATCTTCACGCCACACGACCAAAGAAAGTACAGTAGTGGAGAGATCACTTTATCTTATGATTCAGGTTTGCCAACAGAATTTATTTATTATGTTGTAGCTGAAACTTCCCTCATCGAAACAACCATCGCTGAAGACATCACAGTTACTCCAACTGAACCTTTCTCATACACTTGTCTTTCCGAAGAATGTATTTACGCACTCCCTGGAAACGCACCATACAAAATCACTAATGAACACCAAGAACTTTATGATATGTATTTTGTTCACGAAAATGGAATTGATGAAACTCTAATCACTACAACTAATCAAGCATTCGACGAAATTGGTGTCCTAAGAGTCAAATCAATTGCTCAGCAAATTTTATTCGACTACGATCAAGATGATGAAGAAGGCGGATTTTATGGTTGTCAGGCAGCAGACTTAGTTGACACTGAACTACTTCAACAAAATTTTGATCACTGCACTGTTCAAGGTGATTACTACTGCGCTCACCAAGACAGTAAACGATTAGTTAATTCTTGGAGTCAAGATACCATCACTCAAATTGGTTATGAACCAGTTGACGAGTTTGATGAAGACACTGAACTAACTTTGCAAGCAGCATCCTATTCTGCAACTGAGAGAAACCATAGCACAGCTTCGGTTCCTCAAAGAAACATTATTCCAAATGCGGACTTTTCACACAATAGTGGAAACGATGTTTTGTTTTGGCAACTTTTAAACAGTGCAAGTACTACTTACGATAACGAGCAAGGCCAAGTTGAAGATACTGGGTTTGAAATTTCAACTTCCTACACCTTAAAATCCGATAAAATTGCGATAAAAAAATATGAAACTTATTCATACAGTGATTCTTCCGAAGAATGTACAACTTCACTTTATTTAGTTAACAAAGATGGTGATAGTGAATATGTAACTGTACCAGAATATTTTGAATCATTAGACAATTCCTATTTAATCATAGAAGTTTCTGGTAGTTGCGACTACTTCGAACCAATGCTTCAACGTGTTGATGACTTAGGGCCAAATGATTTCGAATACAACCTTGACTTCCCAGAAAGACAAGGGGCTGCTTGTTGTCCTGAAGGCATGTGTCACAACGGTTACGTTTGTGTTAACAACATGGCTGAGTATACTTATATGACTGAAGAGCCTCAAGAAAATATGACTTACCGTTGTATTGATGGGGCATGGAGCTACCTCGAACCACAATATGATTGGAATGGCGAGGAGTTTGGTTTTTGTGAAGCAGAGGAACAATGTTTTGTAACTTCCACTTTGAGTGAGGGTGCAGAGTATGGAGCAACAACAGAAGACTTTTACAATGGAGTTTATCCTTATTGTATTAATGATGGCGAGTACCTTTTAGATCATTACTGTGAATCTGGTGAGTGGTCTTCTAGAACCAAATTTTTAGCAACTAAATTGTTAGAATTCGCTGAGACTGACGAATTTGTATTATACTGTGCTCCTTTTGATCAAGCGTTACCTGATTATGATGTTGATGGTTACAACTATCAAAATTATTTAGGTGGGGAAGTTTCTACAACTGAAACCACAACTGACAGCTTAGGCGCTGAGTTATCGGGAGAATCCTCTAGTGGATCAACTATTGAAGTTTGTTATGATGCTTTAGAAAATTCTGAAACTGGAAGACGTTTAGTTGCCCAAGAAGAAAACACTTGTGTAAATGCAGTTTGTGTTTTGCAATATAAATCTGGTGACGGATTCTCAGCAGCTTTCGCAACAAGTATGAATCATAATATAACAAGTGATGAATCATTTTTAATCCCGTTAGGTGTCTCTCAAGGGGAACTTGACACTTACTGTACTAGTGAAACTGAAACCGATGATTATATTCAATGTGACGATGCACTTTGGTATTCAGAAGGAATTAACTCTGTCATCTATGCAAAAGATGGAATTAGTTTTGATCCAAGTGTAATTGATACTATTGTTGATTGGTTCCTTGGTATTTTTGGTACTGATGTAATTGAAGACAGTGAGAATTTTATTCAAGAAGCTCAGAATTTTAACACATTGTATCTATTAAGTAAAGAAGGTGTGACTATTAGAGCAGTTCAAGAAGTTGAACCAGAAAGAGAAACACTCGTTGCTGAGTTTGAAGGATTTTCAACTCCAGTTTGTGATTATATTAATAATGTTGATGAAGAGTTTGTGAGAGTTGATCAGTGGCCAGCTGAGCCAGAGTATTTAGTAGACTGTGAACTTACTGAAGCTGGAGTGTACAGAGTAATGACTGCCACCAATACTGACTATTGGTGGCCACAGTTAACTAGTAAGATCAGGGTAACTGACCAATAAACAGCTTATTTTTAAACAACATATAAAAACAATAATTTCTTTCTTTACTTTGAGATAGATGGTAACTTCAAAAAAAGCTCAAATCACAATTTTCATTTTATTAGGGATGGTAATGCTCTCAGCTGCTGCTTTCCTTTTTTTTCTAGTCTCATCAACAACCGTTCAACAGTTAGAAACAGAGCAAGAAACTAGTATTGCAGGTATCTTTCAAAAGGAAGGACTTAGGCTTTTTGTTGAAGACTGTCTTAAAGATTCTTTAGAAGAAGGATTAGTCAAAGTTGGTGAAGGTGGTAGAATTTGGCATGACACAACTGAGCTTGAAGGAGCTTTGGCATTTTCAGAAGATTATAATGGAATTAACTATGAAAACAATCTATACTATCTTGGATTAACCAACGATCTTAATTTTGAATTCCAAGAAGCTTACCCTTGTGAAGAGTATCTTGACGAACCATATGTTTATTGTAAGTATATTCATGAAGATTCAGCAGACTTTGGGCATAAAGAAGGTTTAACAAAAACTAGTATAGCTTCAGATTTAGAAAAATTTGTGAAAAACAACACCTTAGATTGTGTTCAAGAATTTTTATCCAGTGAACTTTCTTATAGTGGTGATTTAGGTGAGGGCGAACTTACTTTAAATTTAGATATTCAAACAGATGGGATTAATATCGATGCCAAGTATCCGTTAGAACTTACAGTTGAAGGTGAAACTTATTTTCATCTAACCGAGTTTGATTATTTTTACCCAAGTTCATTTCAAACATTTTTACTAAAAGCAGTTACAACACCTCTAACAAAAGAACAAGGAGATGTAAATTTTAATTGGACCGAAGAGGAGTTAATTGGAAATGGAAGAAATAGTTATTCATTATTATCTCCAACTTTAACAGTTACTGAAGTTGAAGAAACAACTGAGGGTTTAGGTCATAGAGTAATCAACTATCAGTTAGATGCTGGCCACATTTTAGAAAACGACCCATACAGCTTCTCATTTGCTATTCAAAATCGTCCACCTTCATTAGATTATATTCAAAGAGAGGCCTGTACAGATTATGATTTTACAATTATTCCAGATAGTAATCGAGAGTTTGAGTCAATTAATATTTCAGCCATTGCTTATGATCCTGATCAAGACGAAATCACTTTTGAATATTATCCTGAAGATGCAATAGATGAATCAAGTTTTTTTGAGTGGATTCAAATAAATGATGATGTGGAATATGTTTCAAACATTTCAGCAAACATCCCTGAGGAATTTGTTGATAATGATTTGTTTGGAATTTATGAGGTTCGAATAAACGCAACAGACACACATGGTTTATCTGATTGGCAAGACGTCAGGGTCTTAATTGACAGGCCATTAGAAATCAAGCTTGATATTGTAAACGCATATACTCAAATTAGTCCAAACCCTGTGAACTCCATTTATGCTTATCCAACAATCTCAACTGAAGATCCGTTTTACATCTCTGTTGTAACACCAGAAGATTCAGCAGCTGGTGATGTAACTCAAGAAGTCAAATTAATTTATACTGATCCAGAACACATTGGTGATTTTGAGTATGTGCTTCCAGGTGGTTTAGATTTAGAAAACTGTTTTAGTTTTCCTTGGAAAGCAGAGTCTGGTGCTGCTTGTTCATTAGATTCATATTCAGAAGCAGAATTATTAGCTTGGAAAGAATTAATTGAAACACCACTCCCATACTCGCATATGAGTTATTCTGGTGACGCTGATGCAGCCTTGGGTTTAATTGGAACTATGGAGGTTGTTGTTAGCGCAAACTATTGTTCAACATTTACTCAAAAAGATTCTGTAACTCAAAATGTGAATGTAGTTGAATGTATCTCTTATGATAATCCAGAACACAAATGGGCTTACCCTTATCACAAATCAACTTATGACGAAGCAACTGGAGAGTACATTCACGAAGATGAAGATGTCAATCCTTTTGAAGCAAGTCATAGTTGTTGTGAAAATTTTGTACATAAAGAAGCAGGGGAAATTTGTTATGAAAGTCCAGATGGTTGTTATGGTCAAATCCCTGGAAAAACTGAAGGTAAGAAAGGTTACGTTTTAGAAAATATTTTTGACAAATGTTCTGGAGAACGTGGAAACATTTGTGGAACTTTAGATGAGGATGGTCAAAGTTTAACTCAAGACCATCAGTTAGCAACATTGATTATGACTTGTGGGTTTAATGGCCAAAATGATTGTACCAATATCGAACCAGAGTGCCAAGGTGTAAATTCTTGGGATACAGTTGATGGGGAGATTTGGTGCCATGGAACAATGGGTTGTGAAAATGTTTGTCGAAAGTCAGAAAACAATTTTCCAATCTATATTGGTAATGATCCAAACTTTGTTGGAACTATTTCTAGTAATCCTAATGGGTTTGCAAGTATTGCATATATTAATGGTTTCCAAGAAGACAGTGACTTAATAGTTGAGTGTGGAACTTGTAGTGGAAGAGACAGTAATGAACCTTGTGACTTAAATTACAATGGGCAATTTGATGGTGTTTGTAGTAATGGTGCTTGCGTAAGCAACTAAGAATTTCTAAAACCTATCAACACTGAAATAATTAAAATCTGGTCCGTCATTATAGGCATTATTAATTTCAATTGTCAACAGATCCAAATCTCCAGCATTAATTGGAAAATCTTCAAAACAATTATCTTGGCTAAATAATAATGTGCTTTCATTAATGTACACACTTATGTGTCCTTGGGAGTCCACAATTTCTAATTGATAATTTTCTCCAGGATTTAATGTTCTTTCATCGCCTTCTACATATCTGTTGTTCACAAAATCATAACATTCAGCCCAAATTTTCCCTTCGTGGTTCCAAATTTGTACATAGCCATCGTAAAATTCAACTCCTCCACTTTCTGCGACTCTCGCTTCGGCCTTTATCTGTATATCATAGCCAGTCCCACTAACGATCTCACTTAGCATCCGAAAACTATGTTCGTGTTCACCAGTCACATCGATATATAACCCATGCGTTGCTTTGGCAGCTTCTTCGAATTTCATTTTCCCACCAGAAAGAGTAGGGTATCCACTTTCAAAATTCCAGTCAGAAGACAGATCTCCATCATTAAAATCATCACAAAAAAATTCATCTCCGGAACATTCAAAATCTGATCCTCCACCAGACCCAGATCCTGAACTACTTCCTCCTTCATCAATTTCACCATCACAATCATCATCAATTTTATTGTCTGTATAAGTTTCAGTTGACGCAGGAGTATAACAATAATTTAGCACCATCCCTCCACTTGGAGATACCCATCCATCTAAGTTTGGAATGAATCCAAATCTTTGAAATGCAACACATTCTTCAGCTTCCTTTAGTTCCAAATCATTAACAAAGATCCCAAGAATAGTTTGAATTGTTTCTGATACTGTATTGATCGCTGCAACTGGTGAAGTTTTTGAAGCTCCCGCATAAAGCATTGATGGCAACTTTCTTTCGTCTTTGATATCTTCAAAAAGACTACAACCAAAATATCCCCATCCATTATTCTTCTCATGCAAGACCCAATCAACAAACTGGCGCGAAGACTTCTGCAACGACTCATTTTTCTTACGAGTCACACTCCATCCTTGCCAAGTGTTTGAAGTTAAAGTTAAAGTATGCGAAGAGTTATGTTCATAAATTTGAAAGTCTGTTGTGTTGTAATCAGGATGCTCAGAGTAAAATGCTTCTGAACCATCTCCATCAAAGAATACTACAAGTGCGCCAGCAACGCCAGGCCCAGAACTAGTTTCACTTTTCACATAGATAGTTACATCTTCTCCACTTTGATCATCTACAAATTTGGCAATTCCAGAAGAATCAGTTAGTTTCTGTGTAACCTCAAAATGAGGCACAGATTTTATCTCCTCAATGGCAGGTTTCTGGCAACTAATGAATGGTAGTGTGAGTAATAGTGGTAACATTGATTTATTTCTACTTACAATTTTTTCTAAACTCATCTTTATTCATAAAACACTTCATATTTAATTATCTTAGCATAGAAAAAGTTTAAGTGCCCATCTTTCTTTCTTAATCATCATGAAGCTAATCACAAACATAACCTTGTATTTTTTTGTAACAATTCTTCTAGTTTCAACAGCATTAGCAACTTCTGGTTGCTTTTTAGAACCACAAAGCGATTATTATTGCCAAGAGATAGAACAAACTGAAGCAGACTTTGAATGTTCATTGTTCGATGACTGTTCTTTAGAATCAAGCTTCATTGAGGATGAAAGCTGCAAGTATTTCACTGAATGTGAACAAATTCTTTGTCAAAGTAATTGTCAAACAATGCCAGCTGGTCTTTGTGAAAGTGGGGAAGTTCCAGCTGGAGAAGAAGATTTGTGGTGCCAATCTGTTGGTTGTTGTCAATATTACATTGAAGGAGCTGAAGCTGGCTGTCAAATTGAAGAGAATAAATGGTATTGTCATATTGCAGCGAGTAATGCTGGTGCAGAAACTTTAAACTGGGACCAAAGTCTCACTCAAACATCTTGCGAGGATACTTGTATTGCAGAAAGTTATCCTTATCAAACAGAATTATCTAATCCAGATATAGATTATTACTCCGATAACGTCATTGAAGAATCATCAATAGAATCAAAGCAAGAAGTGCTAGGGAGTGAAACTAACATCTCTAAGGATCAAGGTATTACTCAGAAAATAATTAAAATTTTGGGACCAATTTTTTTGTTATTTATTATCTCATTATTATCAATCTTCTTTTATGAACACCGTTTTACTATCATTAAGGATTACAAAATGATAGAAAAGAGAATCACCAAAAATAAAAGATCAAAAAAATCAAGTAAAAATTCCAATAAACAAGAAGATCAAAACTCATTCAATTCAGATCACCAAATGCCAAAATCAAAATCACAACAGCTTTTGGATCAAGTTGAGCTTATTGCAAAGATCAAACCACACCGCAGTCATCATGCACATGTCAGTAAAAGAATACATGCAAAATTGGAATTAACAGAATCCTTTTCAGGATATCAAGAGTCTAAGTTAGAAACAAAGTCTAGTATTAGTAAGTTAGCTCATCTCGCAAAGAAGTATCAACGTAAATTAAAACGAAAAGAGAAGTATCGGAAGAGATTAAATGACAAATAAAAGAACTAATCAAATTTTACTTATAGATGGTAATTAATCAATTCCAAACATTTAAATATCCTAAAATGATTATTCATTATCTAGCTTACAGTAAACAAAACAATCAAGAGGTGGATTAGATGTCAGCATTATCAATGTCAGAAGTAATTTTAGCAGTTATTATCGGAACTCTAGCAGCAATTGTATATTCATTAAGAGTATTAATTTTATTAGAGCGTCGTGTGGCTAATATGGAGATGCATATTCAAGGAATGGCAAGACACGTATTAAGTGACGAGAAGAAGATTCTTAACGCAGTTTCCAGGAAGAGATCTCCTGCTAAAAGAAAACCTGCTAAAAGAGCTACAAAACGTAGAAAAAGATAATTTTTTTTTCTTTTTTCTCTTTTTTTAAAAATTAAATCAAACATTTCTGTTCTTTTAATTTATCAATTCAAGGAAAGTTATTAAAAATCAAATTAGAAAATTTATTCTGATCAGCTGTCAATTACTACTAGCTTATTTTTTAGAAACTGTTTTCTTTTTCTTAGTAATTGCTGTTTTCTTTTTAGAACTAGCCTTTTTTACTGGCTTCTTTGCTTTTTTCACGACTGCTTTCTTTTTCTTAACTACTTTTTTCTCGGTTGCTGGTTTTTTTACTTTTTTGACAGCAGTTTTTTTCTTTGAAGACACTGGTTTAGAGCTTTTCTTTTTAGCGGCTTTTTTCTTAGCCATCTTTTCCTTTTTCTTCAACTCAGCAGCTTTCTTTTTAGCAGCCTTTTTCTCAGCAGATTTTTTCTTTTTCTCATCTGCCTTTTTCTTTTTCAAGTCTTCTTTCGCTTTTTTCTCATCAGCAACTCTTTTTTTCTCATCAGCTTCTTCTTTTTTACGCTCTTCTTCAACTCGTTTTGCAGCAGCTCTCATTCGCTCTCGCTCAGATTTTTCCCAATCTAGAATTTCTTTACTTGTATTTTTAATCCTAGCTTGCAAACTTATGATTCTTTGAGTATTATCATCTTGTTGCATTAATTCCCCTGTTTCTGGACAGTGAAAGTCATATTCCATTGCATCATCAAAATTTAATCGAACTCCACCATCAGGTGAGACAAAAAACAATTCTTTCTGTTCTTTTTCTAAAATTCCCTGCATTCGAAGAAGTAATTCCTTTTTATCTTTAATATAATTGAACTTAACTTGGGCAACATCAATTGTCCAATAATAAACATACCAACCCTTTTGTTTGTCCTTTTTACGGGTAAATGTCACTAAATTATTATTATAAAGTAAATATAACATTCGACGAACAACTTTGATATCACGCTTCATCTTTTTTGCGATATCAAATTCAGAGACGTTTTCCTTACCTTTTAGAACTTTAAGCAGATCTAGTCCATCATCATGTAGAATGCGAGTGATAACTTCTTCAACTTTTTTACTGGTAAATCTCATGGCCACTTATATTCCCCAGTATCCACTTCAGGTGATGACACTTTTAAATCTTTCTATGGCAGGGTCTCTATGGGCAAAAAATCCCACTCTTAAGAAACAATTTGCATGAAAAACCTCACTACCTACTAACAATTCATTCTGAATTCTTATCAGTTGTGGAGCGCTTGGAGACCCACAACCCACTAACAATTTCTTTGAAATTCTTACAGGTATTGGCTTCTACTGCGTAAGCCACTACCCACTGGTCACCCACAGAAACAGTTTAAATACGATTTTAAATATATATCTGTATATGGCAAAACCGAAGAAGTGGATGAATCGTAAGGCTAAAGGAACTAATGCTGAGCGTGAGTTGATTCATATTTTCCACAAATTCGCTTGGAGTGCAGTTAGAATCGCGGGATCAGGGTCTACTAGGTATCCAGCACCTGACGTATTAGCTGGCAATGGATTCCGTAGAATTGCAATTGAAGCTAAGTTAATTGCAGCCACTCGTAAATATTTCTCTTATCAAGATGTTGAACAGTTACAGGCATTTTCCAAAACATTTGGTTGTGAGAGTTGGCTTGCTGTCAAATTCCCAAATAAAGAGTGGGCATTTTTTAATCCAGAAGATTTGATAGAAACTAAAACTGCGTTTGTAGCAACTGTTGATTTAGCGGACAGGTGCGGCCTATCAATCGAAGAGCTTTTAGAAGTTGTATCGTTGGGTCAAGACACTGTAAATCAAGAAACAATCGAAGAATCAAATCCATTGGATCAATTTGATGGATTGGAATCAGATGAGAATTTTATTATATCTTCAGAATAAATAACATCTAATAAATCTAAACTTCAAAACTCATAAAGTCTTCTGCAAACTTTACTTTTTTATGATACTTCTTCGCTTCCTTCAAAAGTACAGAAACATCACGATACCTAATACTTGGGTGTGTGAGATAAACTTGTAAGGCCCCTGCTTTAGTAGCTAGCTCCGCACTTTCTTTTGCGGTCATGTGATCATACTTAACGGCCAATTTTTTATCCTCAAATAGAAATGTGGATTCAATTATGAGTGCATCGCAATTCTTAGCTAAACTGCGAGCACCGGCGCAAGGACGAGTGTCAGGAACGTATGCAAATTTACGTCCAACAACTAAGGAAGTCACATTTTTGCTTTTCACAAGTTTGCCACTGGCGCGCACATTTTTTCCAGCTTGAATTTCAGCTAGCATCGGACCTTGCACTAATCCAGCTTTTTTCGCTTTTTTCATATCAATTTTCAGTCGATCTTTTTCTTTAAGTGAAAATCCAACACAATCAACGCTGTGCGAAAGTGGCTCAGCTGTTACAATAAAATCCTTTCCTTCAAGAATCACGCCACCAGCACTGACTTCGTGCAACTTGTGAGGTAACCCATTCATACTAGGAAACGCTTTTTTGAAATGATTAAATTTTTTACGACTTCCCTTTGGCCCATAAATATCTAGCGTATGTCCAACTTGGTCTGCTGCCATCGTAGAGATTAAACCCGCAAGTCCAAGTGCGTGGTCCCCATGCCAGTGGCTAATGAAGATTCGTGTAATTTTGCTTCTCTTCAATCCAGCAATTTTCATTTGCCGTTGAATCCCTTCACCGCAATCAAACAACAAGTTCTCACTACCAAACGAGACATGAATCCCAGAGTGATTCCTTTCTTTAGTTGGTTGCATGCAAGTGGTTCCAAGGAATGTAACTTTCATTGTTGACATAGAGTAAAGAAAACATATAGCGCTACTTAAAATCTTCGAATAAAATTGCAGTGTTGAAAATATTATGAGGGCGCTATGCAGGGGCCAAATAATTTTCGATAGAGCTAACCATTGCGACCTGAGTCTTCAAAGAAGGCGAAGTTGAGAAGTGGAACCCGTTGCCCCGCCCCATATGAGCGCAGCGAAATGTTCAACACTGCAGAATATAATTAAGAAAAATAAACTAAAAAACAATTACTCTAAATTATCAATGATCTTACCAAGTTCTTCAATTCTGCGAATCTTCAAACCAAACTCTTGACGGTCACGTCGATCAATTAAGATCCCTTTCATTCCAGCAGCTAAAGCTGGGATCATATCTGAATTAACTCCATCTCCTAAAAAGACACATTCGGATGCTGTTGTATCGAGTGATTCCATAACTTTCTTCAAAAATTCAGGATCTGTTTTTATCAATCCCATATCACATGAGTAGAATACTTCAGAAAATAAGTCAGTCCATCCAAATTTTTCTAAACAGTTACTAACTGATTTAGCATCTGTGTTTGCAACTAATACAAATTTATAATCACTAGACAATTTACTTAAATTTTCTTTAATAAAAGGTAGTGGACGTGCCATTAACCATGACTTATTCCACATTCCAACTAGTTCATCTAATTGCGCATCTGAAACTTCAACTTCGAATTCAGCAGCTACAGCTTCAAATCCTTCACGCATACTAGGATAATTTTTTGTGAGCAGTACAGTTTGCATTCTGTTCACATACTCTGAAAAATCAATATCATTTAAACCGAGAATCTGTTTAATCTTTTTAACTGGACTGTATACTCCAATTTGAGCAACTGTGCCCCAAAAATCACATAATATATATTGAATTGTCATTTTAATCCTCAGTTTTTTTAAATTTTTTTAACTAGCAGTCATTGATTCTAATAAACTGATCAAATCCCACATTTGACTTCGCAAATAAGTTGAAATCCCTTGGAGGTCCAGTTCTTCAACTGAATGAATTGCTTTTTGAACTTTAAGTTCTTCTTCTCCTTCTAGAATTTTTTTAACTTCCATTAAATGTTCTTTTAGTCGTTTACTGCAATCACTATCTTCACAGATCATTTCAATTAATTCTCCAGCTTCGTGTAGATCTTCTTGCATTTTATTCACCAATTATTTGTTAGTATTAATTGCAACTAACTCTTTTTGCAGCATTCCCATTTTTTCTTGGATTGCTTTTTCTTGAATTTCAATTTCACTCATTTTTAATTCTAAACTCTCCTTTTCGGTTGCTAGTTCTTTTTCTAGTACTGCAACGTCTTTTGAGATTAATAATTTTCCAACTATTTTGTAGCTTTGTATTGAACCTGGCAGACTTTTAATTGCGGAGTTCATCTCAAAAATTTGCTCAGAAATTACTCTCTTCTGGTCTACTAGTGATTCAACATTTTGTTGAAGAAGTTGAAGTTGATGAACTATTTCTTCTGACATATTAAAAAAATCCTCCATGATTTTCTGAATGCTGAAAATTATTAACTTTCATCATTTTTTTTATCTCTCCAATAACTTAGTTTCTAGAGTTATTGTTAGCGAGCTTTGATGGTTACAGCAACACTTCGGCTTTTGTACAGAACTTTGTGGCCACAGTAAGGGCAACGCACTCTAGAAGTGGTATAACTATCATCAACATCTTTCGCGCAATTAAAACATGTGTATCCCATTTTATTTCCTTCGTATTTTTCAATAATTGATCAAATAATAAAAATAACTACTATTACAATTATGCAATTGAGTAAGCTCTTCCTGCAAATTTAGCTGAACAGCTTCGGCAATTCCAAATTCCCATAGCTAAACGCTTAACGTTTACTTTATTACAGTAAGGGCACTTTTGTTTGTTAAAATATTGTGCTTCTAGCTTAGCTACGTTATGTTTGGTTTTTCGACCATATCGTGCTCCAAATCGTTTTGTACTTGACATATTTTTTCCTCTAAAATGTAATTTTTTGATTTTTTTTGATAAAGAGTGGGGCCGCCCGGATTTGAACCG
This sequence comes from archaeon, assembly GCA_018670085.1. GTDB lineage: Archaea > Nanobdellota > Nanobdellia > Woesearchaeales > GW2011-AR9. Next base: position 14,570 of record JABHRS010000036.1, read on the forward strand.
GGGTTCAAGCGTCCCAAACGCTTAGTGATAGACCAAGCTACACTACGGCTCCGCAAGATTCAACTTATAAATGTTTCCCTCATAAAGTGAATAAATTAAAAATTGCTCAATTCCTTTAAAAGGTTTACTGTTTCAATTGAGTAATCTAGCAATTCACCAAAGGGATCTCTCTCATGTAGGGCTTTAATAAGATTCCATCAAATCCAATATCACAAGGTGCAATTGTTGCAGGGTATGGTGTTTGTTATGCAGCCCAGAGAATATTTAGTTTATTTTTCTTTCTTTCTAATTCTATTTTTTCAGCTTCTTAAGCATTTTCAAACTACCTTCATCAAACTTCGAAAAAGCAAACCACTTTTCCCCCAGATCTTTCAAAGATGCACCTATATGATAAACTTCTTTACCATCAATTATCAAAAAACGGTCATGGGAATCCTTAAACTCCTTAACGATAATAGAAGAATACTGAGAATTATACTTATCTAAATCAAGTTCCAGTTGTTTAGAAATATTGTTTGTATAAATCACAACTTCTACATTACTTTTTCTTTTTGAAAACAATATCAACACAGTATCATCAATGTAATTATCAATCAAAACTATTGACTTTTTGGCACTACGAATCAAATCAGAAATAAACTTGTAAGCATCAAAGACTTGTCCGTTGTAGAAAATTCCTTGTTTCTTAATCAGACTTGTATCTTCAATTGCTTCAAACACTTGCTCTAATCTCTGGTCTGTTATAATTTGATACTCAAGTTGTTTTTGTTCCATTGCACCTAGTCTCCCAAACAACTCTGTATTTTTAGAAATGAACTTCCTCATTGCAACAAAAGTCCGTATGATATGAATATTCACTTCAACGGCTATCTTACTCTTTAATATTCCAGATAGTGCTGCAATGCCATGTTCTGTGAAAACATGAGGTAAACTCGGAGAATACTTTAGTTTTAGGAGGTGGTCACAATTTGTGACCAGTTCAATTTTCTCAAGCTCAGTTATGCGGAACATGAAATCTGAAGGAAAACGTTTGCTATTTCTCTTTACAGCCTGATTCAATGCTTTCGTAGGAACTTGATACAAAATAGCTAAATCTCTATCAAGCATTACTTGATAACCCCTTACACTGTGGATTTTGTTATTAATATTATTTGGAACTATTTTTTTATTTAGCACAAGTTCTATTAGGTTTTTAACTTATTTAAGAAATCCACATATGCAGAATATATAGGAATATTCATTCAATAACAAAAATTATGTTGTGAAAATTAGCAAGAAAGAGAAAAAATTTAGTATATCAAAAAAAAAATCAAAATAAAGAAGAAGAAGTTTACTCTTTTCTTACCAATGAAGCATATCCAAGAATATCATCAAGCGGCAATCTTGCGGCTTGAGAGATTTTTTCGCCATTATCCTCAGAAAAATCAGCAACAATTAAGTGATTCTCATTTTCAACAGCACCGACGAAGAACATTCTTTGATATGTCTCTGCGCCTTCATGTGGGCCGTCAGGTGAATTAACTCCTTTTTGTAATGTTAACATAGCAAGGTCTGCAACTGGCATACCAACTGTACTATCACCATAAGACATTTGTCCAAGACCAGTATTATAATGACCAAGGCCAGTGAGTTCTTCGGTAAACGGGAGGCCTCCTTCTTTCAATACTTCAAGTAATCTCTCTACATTTGATTTATTAACATATTCCATATAAACTCCAAAATAACACTCATTTATAAACCTTTCCAAAAATTAACTACTCTAGTGTAACAAAAAAGAAAATTCCTCCCAAGCAAACTCTTTTATACCCAAAAACTTTCATTTATTGTGATGGATGTTGTAATATTAGCTCTTCTAGCTGCGGGTTTTATTCTTTTTTTCGGGTCATTCGCAGAATTCATCTTCAAAAAATTCCAAATTCCAGACGTCCTATTCTTAATTTTGTTAGGATTCATTATAGGCCCAAGTGCCTTTGGTATTGTAAGTCCACTAGATTTAGCTGCAGTTGCTCCAATTTTTACAACTTTCACTTTATTATTCCTATTATTCGATGGGGCATTTAATATCAACCTCTCATCACTACTTAGCGAGTTCTCAGAGAGTATGTTACTAACTGGGTGGAATTTTTTCGTTTCATCATTAGTTGGTTTTTTAACATTATTATTATTCGGGTTCACTGTAACTCAATCTTTGTTTGTTGGATTCGCACTTGGAGGTGTTTCATCATCATTTGTAATTCCAATTTTAAAGCAATTAAAAATTTCTGAAAGGTTAATGTCTCTTCTAACATTAGAGTCTGCTTTAACTGACGTTTTTTGTATTGTTTTTTCATTAGCTGTCCTCGAATTTGTACAGCTTGGAACTTCTAGTGTCCAAGGTACTTTTGCTCAAATCATTGCTCTTTTTGCTGTTGGCGCAGCAGTTGGTTTAGCTGCCGGAGTTTTTTGGTTTACACTTCAAATCAAAGTTTTCAAAGAACACAATTACATGTTAACTGTTGCATATTTGTTAATCATTTATGTCTTAACTGAATTTTTGCAAGGTAGTGGTGCTATTGCAGCTTTATTTTTCGGACTGGTTTTAGCTAACTCAAAGAAAATTTCAAGTATCTTTAAGGGAATTACCAGTGATAAAGCAAAGGATAAAAAGAAAGCGCTAAGAGGGGATTTGGGAATTTCCATCATCACTAGAAGCGAGGAATATTTTTATGATCAAATTTCATTTTTTCTGAAGACATTTTTCTTTGTGTACGTGGGAATTTTAATTGATATTTCAAACACCAGGGCTTTACTTATTGGGGGTATCCTCTCAGTTGCAATCCTTTTATCAAGGCGCGCAACCAACTTACTCAAAACAATTGTAAACAATGCTAACAAGGGATTAATTGATAGTATGTTCGCAAGAGGATTAGCTGCAGCAGCTATTGCACAAATTGCAATTTCTAGTGGTTTTCCAGGAGCAACCGAATTGTCTGGGATCATCTATGTAACAATTGCCGGAACTATTATTCTAAGTTCATTTTCCATCCTTCTAGAAGAATATAAAAAGAAACACACAAAAAATTCAAAGGTCAATGGGAATTCTTGAACAGATTGGGTTTGTAACAACCAGAGCATTACTCGCATTCATAGTTTTTACTTTTGGAACATTAGCTGCAAGTGCTGTAAAAAGAATTGTTAAAATATCTCTTAAAAGAATCAATGCAAATCAAGCAATTGCTCTTCTAAAATATCCTTATGATATTGAACACATAGCAGGGGCACTGTCTTTTTATTTAGTTTACATTATTACAGCGTTAATCACTTTTTGGCTTTTAGGCATCGCATCAATTGTTGCAGGATTAATCCTTTTACTCTTAGCAATTTTATCGGTCTTAACTGCAGCTTCATTCAGTAAGGATTTACTTCCAAATTTATATGGTTGGTACCAATTAAAAACAAAGAAGAAGATTAAAGTCGGCAGCAAAATTTCTTTTACTAAAGTTGAAGGTACAGTCAAAAAGATCAAGTTCACTAAAACACTGGTTCAAAACAAACAAGGGGACTTGTTACATGTACCAAATGCATTGTTTAAAGATTGACTGAGAAAGAGATATAATCTTATTTACCTTTTCCAACTAATTCTATTGTAGCAGGATAAGCAAAATATTTTTTAACTACTCGTTTAATATCAGCAGCACTAACTGCTTTAATATTTCTGATATATTTCTTAAACAATTTTTCATCTCCAATATCGTACCAAAATAATAACTGTTCTGCTTGTTTTTGAACATCTTCTACATCCATGAGGTAGTCTCCTTCTAAGAATGTTTTAGCATCTTTTATTTCAGTTAGAGAACATGTTTCTAATTTTTTAAGTTCTAAAGAAACAACTTTTCTCACTTCAGCTGCGTGTTTTTTACTGCAACTAGCATAAACTACGAAGTATCCAAAATCCAAGTCAGACCCATATTCAACTGCCACATCGTAGACTAGTCCTCGTTTGCCACGTAATTCATGAAACAAATTACCGCTTTGCCCTTTACCTAAAATTGCTTGAATCACATCCAATGCGTAACTATCCTTTGACCCTCTTTTTGCTGCAACGAATCCAATTAACATGTAATTATTTTCATATGGCTTGGTCATTTTCTTTTTCAAAGTCCGTTTTTTAAGAGGTTCATTCACCATTGGGCGTTTGGTTGGCTTTCTAGCTTTCCAATTACCAAATTCTTCTTTAATCAATTTTTTCCACTGCGGCAAATTTCCTACAATTACAATCACTACATTTTTGGGATGATAGTTCTCTTTGTAGAATTTATAGACATCATCACGTGAAAGTTTCATCAACTCTTTTTTGATTCCACAGCTAGGATATTTAGCTGCATTTTTAACGAACAGCATTTTTTCTAAGTGTAACCATTGAAAACTTTTAGGATCATCTTGAAACATATCAATCTCCTTACAAACAACCTCTCTTTCTCGGATGAAGTCTTTTTGTAGCATCAGAGCATTTTGTAGAATATCTCCAATCACATTAATTGCCAGTTTCCCATGTTTTCCAAGCAGTTTGATGTAATAGTTAGTTCTATGATTGCTTGTGTATGCGTTAAACTCTCCTCCTACTCGCTCAATTGCACGAGCTACATCGTTTCCATTGGGTCTTTTTGGGGTTCCTTCAAACACTAAATGTTCCACCATGTGCGCAATTCCGCGTTGACCATTCTTTTCAGTGTTACTGCCAACTTTCACCATCGCTTGAATCGCAAGTGCATTGCTAGATGACTGTTTGTAAATTACAGTAAGTCCGTTAGGTAGAACAAGTTTATTCATAATGTAAATGATTATTTTTGCCTTTATATAGCTGTTGGTGGGCATGTTCTAGAACACAAATTACACTATTTCAAAGTAAAAAATAATCACAGAAAGAGAAATTACTTGCGCTCTCGTCTTTGCCTTAGCCCGGCCTTGACCAGCTCCAAAGTATTTTCCCAGAAAATGATAAAGGTAAAAGAAAATCAATGTTCAAAGTTCTCAGCCATCTTCTCTAATTTTTCTCTATCCTTATCAAACTCAGACAACAACTTAGAAATTGCAGCAGCACATCCATTCTTCAAATCAAGCGGATGTAACTCTTTCTTTGCAAATGCAGATTCAACTTCCACATAAGTTCCAAAAGATAAATCTCCACCATATTTCTCAGGACGCTCGATCACAAATTTTTCTCCGGCATCTTCAAGCACAGTAAACACTACATGTTTCAAAAATGCTAAAACTCCATTCCCTTCAACTACTCCTTCAACACAATCTGCTTTACGTAATTTTTTAAGAACCTTTTTTGATCCATCAAGTAAATCAATCTTGGAGTTAGGGTCTGATGCTGACATTTTCTCTCCAATTAGTCCAGGTAGTAGTGGTGTCATAACTTCAATGCGCGATTTATACCCAATCTTTGGCAAATATTCACGAGCGTACATGAGTATTTTACGTTGGTCAACTCCACCATATTGGATATCAACATCTAAATATTCTTCATCAAGTGCTTGCATTAGTGGGTATACTAAACCTGAAAGTTTTGGGTTATCTCCAAATTTCACAACTTCGGATCCTGCACGTTTAGCATCATGAATTGATGTCTTAGTACTTAACTTCAACAAGTCTAAGAAGTATTTTGGATCATTTTGGTAACTTGATCCTTTCACAATTTCCAAATTAGAAATATCTGCACCAACAGCTTTGAACATCATCGGAATAACTTTGTTGTAATATTCATATCTTTTTTCTAAAACATCCCATGGACAATTATCTAGTGCCCCATGTAAGTCAGCGAGCAATAATTTAACTTTGAATCCAGCTTTAAGAAAGTCCGCGAGTTTTAAAACCCAAACGAAGTATCCAATGTGTGGCCTGCCAGTAACTGCGGTTCCAAGATATACTGATGGTTTTTTTTTATCAGTCAATAATTTTAATAATTCTGCTTCAGTTACAATCTCTTGACAATTTCGTTTGATTAGTGCCAATCTTTCTTTTGGATCCATTTTAATCTAATTGAAGCTTCTAATATAAAAAAGTTAACTATCATTTCATATAAAAATCGAAAACATTAATAAACTCAAAACATTTAATTTCTATCACAAAATAATATTTACAACAAAGAATAAAATATAGGTGATAATATGGTATTTAGTATGAAAGAATTTTCTTTGATTGCAGTTGCAGTCTTTTTAGTACTTGGTTTTTCAGGTGCTGGCTCATTTTTAGGAGATGATGACAGTGCAATTGCAGGAGAAGCATTTAGATTTTCTAAAACCAAAACTGCAAAGTTAAATTTGGATGCTGATGGTGATGGCTTCAATACCTTAAAAGATTGTAACGATAATGATGCATCAATTAACCCAGATACAGAATGGTATGAAGATCAAGATGCTGATGGTTACGGAGCTTATGCAACCGTTGTAACTTCTTGTGAACAACCAACTGGTTATGTCCAAGACAGGTGGGATTGTAATGATGACTTATCTTCAGTTAACCCAGGCTCAGAAGAAGTTTGTGATGGGTATGATACTGATTGTGATGGATATGTAGACGGAGACGCAACTACATTTGAATCTGTTTGTTAACTAACTTAATTTTTTTTCTTTTTCTTTCTCCAAAATCATCATCATATTGAATTCTACCATACAAAGTTTCTTAAAATACTAACATACAACAAGTTCTATGAAATTAAATCTCTTACAATCAAGAATCAAAGAAAAAGAAATTGATTTGCTGTTACTTCTGCATCCAGACCCAAATATAGCTTACTTCTCTCAGGTCGAACCAAGCCATTCTGTTTTACAAATTACCAAAGACTCAGCAACTATTCTACTTAGCAAATTAGATGACCTTACACCAAGCCAAGGAATCACGGCCATCCCATACACAAAAAGTTACAAAGATGATATCAAAGAGCAACTAACAAGTATAGAAGCGCCAAAGATCGCAATCAACTTCTCACAACTAACTGTCAAACAATTCAATACACTAAAAAATGATTTTCCAACTGCAACTTTCATCGATTTCTCTGAACAACTAAACAATCTTCGGCTCACAAAAACAGAAGCAGAACTTAAAATTATGTTTCAAGCAGCCAACATCGCAGATAATGCCTTAAACAATTTCACCAAAGCTTACAAGCAATCTAACGGCCAAGATTTCCCTACCGAACTTTCAGTAGCTTTATTCTTAGAAAAAAAGATCAGAGAACAAGGCGCAACACTTTCGTTTCCAACAATTGTTGCCACCAGCCCAAACAGCGCTATTCCTCACCACATAACCAGCACCGACAAATTAGAACCAGGCCTGCTCTTAATTGATATGGGTGCAAAAATTAACAATTACTGCTCAGACATGACTAGAATGTTTTCTATCGCAAATCCAACTGAAGAGATGCAAGCAGACTTTGATTTATTAGACTCAGTGCAACGAAAATGCATTAAGAAAGCAGAGGAACTTATCAAATCAGATCAATCACTAGGGGCGCTAGATGCATTCGCAAGGGCAGAACTTGGAGAAGAAAAATCCAAATCTTTCATCCATTCTTTGGGTCATGGTATTGGTGTTGAGGTGCATGAAGCGCCAAGAGTATCAAAAGGTTGCAAGCAAAAAATTCAGAAAAACATGCCATTCACAATTGAACCTGGAATTTACTTCAAAGGCAAGTGGGGCCTCAGAATCGAAGACACTGTAGTTTTTGATGGAGAAAAAATCATTAGAATCACCAAGAGTCCAAAGGAACTAATCATCCTGTGATCTTCTCATAACCAAATTTTCCAATCAAAAATCATTACATTCCATAAGGATACTTCTCATAATCTATTACTTCGCTTTTACGAATCTTAACAAAAGCATCAGCATAAACTCCTAACATTTTCAAGGAATACTCAATTCTTTGTTTGATATAAAAGTCGCCTTTATTTTCTTCATCAAGTTTGTCATCATTTAACACATCTTTAACACCTGAAACAACTACATGGTCCGGAACGTAACAAATGTGATTATTTTTATAAGAACTCATTCTTAGTTCTGCATTTGGATAATGTCCACCTCTACCTGATGAAACTGTTACAATCATTGCTGGTTTATGTCCAACTTCGGTGTTTCCACAATATAAAAAGAAATTTTTTAATCCCGCTGGTACCATTCCAGCCCACTCTGGTGAGATAACTACAAATGCGTCACAAGATTTTAGTTTAGTTGAATACGGTTTCCAAAGTTTTGTCAGGTTTCCTTTTGGATCCCATTTTGATTCATCCCAAAGTGGGAGGGGGTTGTCTCGCAAATCAATGATTGTGCTAGAACTCTTTGAATCTAATTTCTTCAATTCTGCTGCAATATATTTTCCAACCTTTGTAGATTCTGATGCACTTCTGTGAGATCCAATGATTATTCCATATTTCATAACATAGCTAATATTATCTATGTTTAAATAATTTCTTGAAAATCACCAACAAGCTTTAAGAGGGGGCCCCTCTTTTTGCAATTATTAGTGGCAAACAACAAAGAGCGAATCAAAGAACTTGAAGCTGAGTTGAAGAAAACCAAATACAACAAAGCAACTCAAGGCCATATTGGTCTAGTGAAAGCTAAGATTGCTGTATTAAAAGAAAAAGATGCTCAAAGGTCCAGTAAAAAAACTGGTCAGTCAGATCATGGTTATTCGGTGAGAAAATCAGGAGATGCAAGTGTGATTCTTCTAGGATTTCCAAGTGCAGGTAAGTCCACTCTATTGAACAAATTAACTGGCGCAGAGTCAGAAGTTGGGGCCTATGCTTTTACAACCCTGTCTGTAGTTCCTGGTGTGATGGAATACAAACAAGCAAAAATTCAAATTTTAGATGTTCCTGGAATTGTAAGTGGTGCTGCAACTGGTAAAGGGCGTGGTAAAGAGGTACTTGCAGTAATTCGAAACGCAGACTTAGTTCTTCTGGTAGTTGATGTAACTCAGCCAGGTCAATATCATGCGATTCTAAAAGAAGTAAAAGAAACTGGTGTGCGATTAAACAAGGAAAAGCCTCAAGTTTGGATTAAAAAAACAGGATATGGTGGAATCAATATTGGAAAGACTGTTGCATTAGATATGGATGACGATACTATGAAGAAGATTCTAAGGCAGTTTAGAATTAACAATGCTGATGTTCTTATCAGATCTAAAATTGATGTAGATGATTTTATTGATTGTATTGAAGGGCATAAAAAATATTTGCCAGCAATTCATTGTGTTACTAAATCAGATCTTGCAAGTGCAACAGACCTTAGAAAAATCATGAAAAAGGTGGATGCCCATATTGCAATCTCCGCACATACTGGAAAGAATATTACTAAACTTCAGGATTTAATTTTCTCCTCTTTAAGATTTATTAGAATTTATATGAAAGAGCCAAGAAAGGAAGCTGATATGGTTGAACCAATGATCATTCAAGCAGGTTCAACTATTGGTGGCGTTTGTATAAAAACTCATAAAGAATTTGTGAAGAAGTTTAAGTTCGCAAGAGTTTGGGGTCCAAGTGCTAAATTCCCTGGGCAAAAGTTGCATTTGAAACACAAGCTCCTTGATGGAGACATTCTAGAGTTGCATTTAAGATAATATCTGCAGTATTCTCATTTTCTAATCAGGCCACCAATCAATTATTCACCTCTTAGTGACAAAAGAACCAAAAGTATTATAAAGTAGAACCCTGAAAATACTAATGAAGTTGTCTTTTAAACAACATCACAAACATAACTAACAATTAATGGAGATATACAATGATGACTGATGAACAAATTGAAGAACTTCGTCAAAGACGATTACAAAAGAGAGATCTTGCAACTAGAGTATTAGCGGCAGCTAAACCAGCTGATTTCACAACTGATGGTGATTTTCCAAACTTAATTTATCATCAAGCAGAGGTTCAATTAGGTGGAGATACTTATCGAGTAGATATGGGTTGTAGTTCTGGTAATAGTACTCAAGCAAGAGTTTATCACCGGAGCCTTGGTACTGAACATATTGCTGATTTCACAGGTAGCAAAAATGTAGCTGATCTTCTTTGGGGTATCCGAATGAGTTCTGAAGATAAACCAGAAGCTTGTGGATTAATTCGCAACAGAGCACATATTGGTTTTGATACTATCATCTGGCGAGACACTAGTGTTTATCAAGGTGAAAACGCTCCTTCATTGAAAGAATATCTTGCAAATCATCAGGATTAATCTTTCTAATATTTTTTTAATTTTACTTTTTTATTCTCATCACATGTTTATTTTAAATAACTACACAAACCATTAAAAAAACGCCCCCTAACTACAAGTTCTATGTGTGGAATCACTGCAATCTTCAACTTCAAAGAACCAACAGCAAAGGCTGCGCAAGCTCTCAAAGTTATGCAAAATCGTGGGCAAGATTATTATGGAATCTACAATGGAACAACTCTTCAAACCACCAAGGACCTCTCGCAACTTGATACTAAAGACTCAACTAACTTCGCCTTAGGCCACTGCTTGCACGCAATCGTTGGCACAGTGCCACAGCCACTCATCAACAAAGAACAAAACTCTCAATTAATTGCTAACTGCGAAATTTATAATTGGCAAGAACTGAATAAAAAACATGGATTCAACGCAGCCAATGACGCAGAGCTTCTACACTCTTTTCTAGACAAATTCAAAACAAAAAACTTAAATGAACTTGACGGAGTATTCGCTTTCGTTTACAAACAAAACAATCAAATCACCATCGCAAGAGACATCTTAGGTATCAAACCAATTCACTACGCAATAAACAGTGAAGGACTCGCAGTCGCATCAGAACAAAAAGCACTCAAAGAATTAAACTTCATCGACATCCATGAACTTAATCCTAGGATCATTCTAACTTACAACCAAGAAACAAATACGCTCAAAGAAACAAAAAGACCATTTTTCAAAATAGAACCTGAACATCAAGAATCAAAAGAAGAGATCCAAACCCAAACTCAATTTCTCCTAGACAATGCCATCAAAAAACGCACAACCAACAAAAAAATAGCACTTTTATTTAGCGGTGGAATCGATTCAACTTACATTGCACACGAATTAAAAAGACAAGGTATTGATTTTACTTGTTACACAGCAGCAATCAATGATCCTAACTCACCAGTTGAACCTGAAGACTTAGTTTGGGCAAAACGTGTAGCAAAAGAACTTGACTTAAAATTAGTAATCAAACAAATCAACATCAACAAGATTCCAGAAATCCTAAACCATTTAGTCCCATTAATCGAAGACAGTAACGTTGTAAAGGTTAGCGTTGCGCTCACATTCTACTTAGCGAGCCAAGCAGCAAAGGAAGACAACTGTCGAGTAATTTTCAGTGGCCTCGGTTCCGAAGAAATATTCGCAGGATACCAACGTCACAAAGATTCACAAAACATCAACAAAGAATGCCTTGCAGGCCTTAGAAAGATTTACGAGCGTGACCTTTACCGTGATGACGTGCTTACAATGGATAACTTGTTGGAACTTAGAATTCCCTTCCTCGACCACAAACTAGTAAATTATGCGCTCAAAATTCCAGAATTAATGAAGTTAGTAGCTACAGAATCAGAAGAGATTAGAACTAAAGATATTCTAAGACAAATCGCACTCAAAAAAGGAATTCCAACTGACATTTCCATGCGTAAAAAACGTGCAGCCCAGTACGGCTCCCGTACACAACAAGCGCTAAAGAAACTCAGTAAAAAGGACAATCACAAATCAATCTCCAATTTCCTTCATCAATTCTACAAAGAAGCCAACCTAAAATTAGGAGTTTTATTCAGTGGCGGAAAAGACAGTACAAGGGCAGCAGAAATTATGCACAATCAAAACTACCAACTATCTTGTCTAATTTATCTAAAAAGCAAAAATGATTATAGTTATATGTTTCAAAGCGCAGGTTCAGAAATCATCGACCTGCAATCAGAAGCGATGCAAATTCCTTTAATCACACAATTAACTGAAGGGAAAAAAGAAACAGAACTTGAAGACCTCAAGGTAGCGATTCAAACAGCAAAAGATCAACACCAAATCGAAGGTATTGTTTGCGGCGCTTTATTTTCTAACTACCAACGTGACAGAATCGAAAAAATCTGCGAAGAATTAAACCTTAAAATGTTTGCACCACTTTGGCATAAATCTCAGTTGCAACATATGAATGAAGTCATCAACAGTGGTACTGAAGCAATTATTACAGCAGTTGCAGCAGATGGATTGAACCAATCTTTTTTAGGCAGAACAATCAACCAGAATCTCTTAACTGAACTTCAACAACTCAATAAAAAAGTAGGGCTTAACATCGCAGGCGAAGGAGGAGAATTTGAATCTCTAGTTCTAAACTCGCCTCTGTTCCATCAAAGAATCATACTTCAAGAAACCACTAACGAAATGGATTCAGAATATTCAGGCAAACTTCTAATTAAAAAAGCAAAATTAAAAGAAAAGTAAAAAAATTATTGTTGTTCAGCTACTTGTTCTGGTTTCCACTGGTCAAATTTCACTCGTAAATTTTCTCCATCGATCTCAGTTTTCAAGTTCATCCCAGCAATCTGTTCATATCTTGAACCCTTTAGTGGCAGATGCACATCTACTCTTCCAAAAGTACGTCCTGGTTGCAAAGCCCATTGAATACGTTGTTCTCTTTTTGCCGCAACATAATCTGCTGGGGTAATCAAACGGTTATCATCAGCACTAAGCAAATCATGTAAGTGCCAAGTCTTTCTAGAATCTTCTTGACCTTCTGCAGCTTCCAGAACTTTTGGTAAAATTTTTACTACCATAGCATATTTATCTTCTAAACTTTCTCGCACTCTCTCATTATCAGCTAACTTGGCACTTTTACTCAAATCTCCGAACACATGTCTAAACCCTCTCTCAAGGTTAACTGAATGTTTCTCATGTTCAACTAACTCTTTATTATCATTCAAAAATAACTCCAACATCCTGTCATAACTTTCACGAAGTTCACCTTCAATTCCAGCTGCATTATCTTTCAACCTATCAAATGCCTTATTTCTCCAATCTCCTAATACATGTAATTTTTGCCCAAGGTCAGTATAACTTTTCCTAAAATCCACTCCTGTTTCCAGCTTTGTTTTTGTTTCTTTGTAAGCTGCAATCATTTGCGCCACTCGAAGTGCTTCAGAAGTCCCTTCTGGTTTTATTTGTTGTTTGTTAATTCTACTCAAAGCACCAATTAATTCTGGTGTTGCCAATTTGTCGGTACAATAATCAACCCATGCTCCAAAAGTAACACAGTTTCTATTGAATCCTATTCCGGGATATTGGTCGTCTTTTGAAATTTCTTCTAAAGTTGCCAAATCTTGGGCTGCTGATTCATATTTATATCGAGTTGTAGTCATAACTCCGCCCGGGATCCCAGCAAAAGAAGTAGAACTACTCATTCCTCCTTTGTAATGATCAATAGTAGTTGATGGTGCTGATCTCAATTTATTATTAATTTCTGTTTTATTCTGATCTAAAAATCCAACTAACTTCTCTTTAATCTCTTTTTGATCACCAAGTCCAAAAACAAAGCTCAATTGGTCATTAATTTCTTTTTCCCACACACTTCTTTCAAAATCAATTTCAAACATTATTTTGTAGGTATGCTCACTACGTACTAATCCGCGTGCGCTAACAGCTTGCAATTTATCAAATGATTTCTGAACATCTGCTCTATACTCAGACAAATATCTCACTCTAGCATCTCTATTTACAATCGCATCTTGTGTCTCCAAAACACCTTGATAAAAGCCAGCTAAATCATCAAGGATTCCAGTCAATCCAACTGCATCAGAAGATCCAATTGCACTCATAATCTCCGCTGTCGGAGTAGAAAATTCATCATATAATACCATAAGTGTTAATAATCAACACTTATTTATAAAACTTTACCTCTCTTATTCACTTAAAGGTAGTAATAAAGAAATCAACTTTAGTTTTAACTGCTTCTTGCTCTCAAGTACTTATCCAATCAACTAATAATTTTAAATTTTTTCCATCCATATTCCTCAAAACCTTGTTTATTCTCGGTAAAAACCCAAAGTCTTTTAAATAGTTTAATAGAATTCTAAATTCACCAATGCTTGAAAAAGAGATTATTGAAATTCTAGAACTAGAACAGAGGCTTGAAGATAAATATACTAAGGCTAAAAAGCGAGCTGAGACTATTCATATCAATACAATGAAAGAAGCTCAAAAGAAGGCTGAATCTATTAAATTAGCAGCAGAAGAGAACTTTCTACTAATGCAAGATCGGTTCAATCATAAAACAAAAATCGCATCAAAACAGATGCAAGACAAAACCTCACAAACAATTAAAATTATAACTGGTTGCCATCAAGATTTAAGCTCACTTGCCAAAAAAACTTGTCAGGAATTATTGGGCGAGTTGAAAACAAAATGAAAACTGAAGACCTATCAAAATTACTTGTTTTCGGAAGTATCCAAGACAAGAAGGAGATCATCTCTAGGTTGCAGCATCTTGGAGTAATGCATATCAGTAAAGCAGATCCATCTAATCAATTAGTACAGGACTCTCCAATGCAAGGCGTTGATGTTATGAGTCACCTCCTATTAAATTTACAATATATTGCAAAACAAACCAATCTTGACACTTCATTTACTCTTGAGGGGCTACCTCCTGTGGAGAAGGTAATCGAACAAGCAAATGAATTTGTAGAAAAACATCTAGGTAAGGTTGAAGATTTAAGTAATGAAAAAAAATCTTTACTCAGAAAACATGCTAGAATTTTGGCTCAGCGTTCAGAGATTGAAAAACTTCCATTCGCATTAAACCATAGAGTTCCGTCTGCACATCAAAGAATTGTTTTACTTTCTGAGAACAGTGTTGCTGGGTATCCTTTCCCTGTGAAATTAAAGATTCAACAAGAAATGAAGAACCAAGGTCAATTTTTTACTGAAGTGTTTGTTTTAAATAAAGATCTTAACCAGCTTCATAATTCTCTTAGAAAAAGTCAAAGCAAACAGATCAATCTTCCAGAGATGCCATTGGGCTCAGTTCAATTTCTTCATACTCTTCAAAGGGAAGAGAAAGATATTAATGAAAAACTCGATGAGATAGAAAAAGATTTTTTCCGTAAAATAAATGGTAAACAATCCAAGATCAAATTTTTAATCACTTCATTGGAAAACTATCGTGAGCAAGCAAATATCACTCAAAAGTTTTTACAAAGTAAGAATTTTTTTGCTGTCCAAGGTTATGTTGTAAAAAAAGATGTTCAGAGAATCAAGAATAGTTTCCCTGAGACTACCATCATTTCTATGCCAGCTGATACTAAAGCTCCAAGTAAGTTAAAAAACAAAGGTTTCGCAAAATTTTTCGAACCAATCACAACTATGTTTGGAATCCCAACTTATTCTTTAATTGACCCAACTCCTCTGGTTAGTTTATTCTTTCCTTTCTTTTTTGGATTTATGCTAAGTGACGTAGGTTACGGATTATTACTCTTAATATCAATTTTCGCAATTTATTTTCAAGTAGGAGAAAAGTTCAAGACACCATTAATTATTTTTGGAACTTCGGCAGTTTCATCTATCATTTTTGGAATGGTCTTTGGTTCATTTTTTGGAAATCTTGTCCCAATCACTCCTTTGTATCAAGATTCATTTTCAGCGTCGTTCATCATTTTGCAAGTGAGTCTTTTAATTGGGTTAGTTCATATTAACTTAGGTGTATTGCTTCAAATTTATCAACAATTTTTGAAGAAAACTCCACTTGCAAAAGCACTTCAGGTGACTCTACCAATTCCTTTAATTGAAGGGGCAGTAGTCCTATTATTATTCAAACAATACTTAGCTGCAATTATTGTTGCAATTATCTTATTGATCTTGTTGTATCGTGAGAAGGGATTTTTTGGAATCATGGATATCACTGGATTTTTCGGAACTTGGTTTTCCTACGCAAGACTTCTTGCCCTCTCGCTTGCAACTGCAGGTGTTGCGCTTGCTGTGAACATTGTAGCACAAAAAGCTTTGAGTCTTGGTAAGATTGGATTTGTATTATGGTTATTTGTGATTGCCTTTGGACATTTATTCAATTTTGTATTAAACATTATTGGTTGTACAATCCATTCAGTTAGGCTTCATTATGTAGAATTTTTTAGTCTTTTTTATGAAGGAGAGGGTCATCCTTTTAAGGAGTTCAAAATTCAGCGTAAGATGAATGGTTCAGAAGATTGATCATTTAATTATCACAGTATCAAAAAAAACAATAAAAAACAAAAAAAACAAAATTATAAAAAATAATAATAAAAATAAAACAACAATGGAGAAAATAAAATGGTAGATATGACAACCGGATTAATTGCAATTGGTGCAGGAATCGCTATTGGATTTGCAGCACTAGGTTCAGGTATTGGACAGGGAATTGCTTCAAGTGCAGCTGCAGGCGCAACTGCTGAGAATGAAAAACTGTTAGCAAAGATGCTTGTATTCGCAGCGCTTCCAGAAACACAAGCGATTTATGGTTTCGTTATTGCAATCTTACTACTATTTGTCTTTGGACAATAAAGTAGTTTAGCATAACTTAACAACTAAATAAAGTAACATCGCATAGTTAGAGAACCAATTTGCAAAAATGACTAAACATCAAGGAAAAATTGTCCAAAACAGAGGATTAGAACTATCAGAAGATCTTAAAGATAGGTATTCTGAACTGATTTCCAGGTTAATTAACACAGCCCAGGAATCAGCAGATAGAGATGCAAATAGTTTTCTCTCTGTAGTTCAAGACCAAGTTTTGGATCATGAGACTAAGATAAACAATGAACTAGAGCGAGAATATTATCAAAGTATCGCAGCTTTTCGTTTGGATAATACTCTTGAAATTTCCAAAGCTAAATCTGATTTAGTTGATGCTATGGTTCAAGAGTTAAAATTGCAATTAGGTAAATTAACTAATAAGGAGAAACAGGAATTCAGCAAACAGATGTTTAAACGGATCATCAAGAAGATTAAAAGTCAAGGTTTCAAGGTTAATAATTTTACAATCCATGTTTGTCATGGCGTAAAAATACCTGGCTGCAAGTCTACTCTTGCTAATCTTTCAGTTAAAGCAGAATCATCTGAAGTGATTATTGAAGATTCAATTGATGAATTGTTATTAGATCATCGAAATGACATCATTCGAATAGTTTCTCGCCATGTCGATGAGAACTTGAACTAAAAGAATAAAAACTAACTATAACTAAAAAGATAACAGAATAGTAAAAATGGAATACGAAATACTAGCTATCATCTCTACGATATTACTACTTGGTATTGTTGCCCTAGTTGCAGTGTTCAAGGTTGTAGCCAAGATTTATCCTTATGCTTATGTAAATGCTAGAATTCGTGCTATGCACTCTAGAGTCTTAAAGAAAGAAGATTTTCAAGATTTATTAGAAAAACCTTACAATGAGATAGTTTACACTCTGGACAAAAGGTATTTTCCTCATCTAGCTTCTTTTTTGGGGTCAGATTTTTCTTATTCTTCTGTTGATTCAGCACTCAGGGCTAGTCTCATTAAGGATTTGGCAAAAATTTATCGAACTGTCCCTCAGGAATCAAAAGGATTTTTATCAACTATTCTTTCAAAGTACGATATTTTAGTGATTCAAAGTATTGTTAGGTCTTCTCATGCGAAACTATTGAACACCGACTCAATTAAAGATATTATCTCTGTAACTGAAGTCTTTCATAAAGAGTTTTTGGATCAAGGTAATTTTGATTTAACTACTTTGTATAACGAATTGAAGGGTACTGCTTATCACAATTTAATGGAGAAACATCTTGAAGAATTAAAAGATGGTAAATTTTTAAAATTCGAATTGGAGTTGGACTTATTATATTTTAGAAGACTTTTACATGAAGCTAAGAGCCGTCCAGCCAAACAATATGCTAGGAGAATTATTGATATGCATAATGTTAGTTTAGTGTTAAAGGGTTTAGAACCGATCATCCCTGGTGGTAGAATAGATATTGGCAAGCTAATTCCTTTTAGTAAGAGTTTGTCATTGACTCAATTATCTGACTTATTAAAAGTTCATAGTTACAATGTTGATAATCATGAGACTCCTGCTCAGTTTGAGCGTAGCATGTATCAAGAATTTGCTCAGTTTGGAAAAGGCCTTTTGAGCGGTGAACCTCTCAGTGAAAATTCCATGATTGGTTTTATTATAATTGTGAGGACTATGGTAAGGAATATTAATATTTTATTGAAAATGAAGTCTCATGAATTTACGGAAGAAGAAATCTCTGGGGTGCTTGCAATATGATTGGAGTGATTGGTTTTCAAGATGAGATTATTGGTTTAGGTTTATCTGGTGTTTCTAGATTAGTTGAAGTGGAGTCTTCAATCACAAAACCTGAGTTATTAAAGATTTTATCTCAATTAAAGGGTCTTCAAACAATTTTCATGAGTGAGAGATTGCTTGAAATGATCAACCAAGAGAAATCTGATTATGATATTTTTTTTATTGAGATCCCCGAAAATTTTAGCACTAAGGGATTAGAAAAAATTGATCAATTAGCAAGAGAAACATTGGGTATCAGTTTACATTAATAACTACTAAATTAACAAAACAAACAACCAAACAAACAACAAAACAAACAACAAAACAAACAACAAAACAAACAACAAAATAAACCTAAAATAAAATAATCAAGAAAAAATACAAATCAAATACGCAAGGTGAAAACAAATTATGGCAAAAAAATCCACATCAAAAAAAACTATCAGAAAAAACACTAGTAACAAGAAGCAATCATCTGGGAAGATTACTCGAGTAGCAGGTCCTGTAGTTGAAGCAAAGTTAGCAGCTGCAATCAATGATCTTGTAAGGGTTGGAAACAGCAAACTTCTAGGTGAAGTAATCCAAATTGAAGGCGACATTGCAACAATTCAAGTTTATGAAGATACAACTGGAATCTCTCCTGGAGAACCAATTATTAACACAAAGCAAGCTCTTTCAGTGACTTTAGGCCCAGGTTTATTGGGTGGTGTTTTTGATGGAACTCAAAGGCCATTAAATGTTATCGCAGAAAACCATGATATTTTCATCCCAAGGGGAATAGATATTCCTTCTTTAGATGAAAAGAAACGTTGGAAATTTAATGCAACAGTAAGTAAGGGTGACAAAGTAACTGAAGGTCAAATTCTAGGGACTGTGAAAGAGAACCCAGTTATTACTCATAAAATTTTGGTTCCAATCGGTGTTTCTGGTAAAGTAACCAAAATTGAATCTGGTGAATTCAACATCACTGAGACAATTGCGACCATTACTGGAGATAAAACAACTCAAGTAAAGATGGCACAGACTTGGCCAGTAAGAGTTCCAAGACCTTACAAGGAGAGAATTGGAGTTCAAAAGCCATTAGTTTCCGGTCAAAGAGTTATCGATTTTACATCTCCAATTGCAAAGGGTGGGGTTGCAGCAATTCCAGGTCCATTCGGTTCTGGAAAAACAGTAACTCAGCAGCAATTCGCAAAGTGGTGTGATGCTGACATCATTATTTATGTTGGTTGTGGTGAGCGTGGAAATGAGATGACTGAAGTTCTAGAAGAATTTCCTCATTTAAAAGATCCAAAATCAGGTAAGGCTTTAATGAACCGTACCATTCTGATTGCAAACACTTCTAACATGCCAGTAGCTGCACGTGAATCATGTGTTTATACTGGAATTACAATCGCTGAATATTTTCGGGATCAAGGTTACAGTGTAGCATTAATGGCAGATTCAACTAGTCGTTGGGCAGAAGCTATGCGTGAAATTTCAGGACGTTTAGAAGAGATGCCTGGTGAAGAAGGATATCCTGCTTACCTTGCAAAGAGGCTCGCTGAGTTTTATGAACGTGCAGGTGTTGTAAAATCATTTTCAGGTAAAGAAGGGAGCATCTCAGTTATTGGTGCTGTAAGTCCACCTGGTGGTGATTTTTCAGAGCCAGTTACACAGAACACACTTAGAATTAGTAAATGTTTTTGGGCACTCGACGCAAAGCTTGCGGATAAAAGACACTTTCCAGCTATCAATTGGTTGAGAAGTTATTCTTTGTATACTCCAATTACTGATATTTGGTATGATGCTAATATCGGAAAAGAGTGGAGTGATCTCAGAAAGAAAACTCAGAACATGCTTCAGCAAGAAAGTGAACTTCAAGAGATTGTTCAGTTGGTTGGAATTGATTCTCTCCCAATTGAGCAACAGCTGCTCTTATTCATTGCTAGGATGATTCGTGAAGATTTTCTTCAACAGAATGCTTTTCATGATGAAGATACTTTTTGCCCTCTAGCAAAACAGTTAGAGATGATTAGGGCAATCTTCAGATTTTATAATGTAGCTCTTGAACATGTTGCTAAATTAGATTTAGAAAAACTGAGGCAAAGTTCAGCTGCGGATTTTATTGCACAAATGAAGTATGAATCAAATGAAAATTTCACTGAAGCTAATCTTAAGAAAATGCAAGCAAAGATCAAAAGTGAGATTGCAAAAACTTTCAAATAAAAATAATCGATAAAAAATCAATAAAAAATCAATAAAAAATCAATAAAAAATCAATAATAACATAATAACAATATAATAACAATAACTAAGGAGATAACAAAATGACATCCAGATTAGAACCATGGTATAAAAAAGCAAGTTCCTTGAAGGGACCTTTGCTAGTAGTTGAAAATGTAAAGCGAGTTTCTTATGGTGAAATTTGTAAAATTAAATGTAAAGACCGTGAGCTTTTAGGTCAAGTACTTGAAGCAAGCAGCGATAAGGCTGTTGTGCAACTTTTTGAATCGTCAAGGAGTCTTGATTTGAACAGTCAAGTCCAGTTTACAACTAAACCAGCTGAAATCGCGCTATCCAAGAAAATGCTTGGTAAGGCTTTTGATGGAATGGGTCGTCCAAAAGACGGTTCAAGTTATGCTGCTAAAGTGTTCCGTGATGTGAATGGTTCTGCGATCAATCCTGCAGCTAGGCGTAAACCAAGTGATTTTATTCAAACTGGGATCTCAACTATTGATTGTATGAACACTCTTGTACGTGGGCAAAAACTTCCTATCTTTTCAGCAAGTGGTCTTCCTCACAATGAACTGGCTGCACAAATTGTAAGGCAAGCAA
This sequence comes from archaeon, assembly GCA_018670085.1. Lineage (GTDB taxonomy): Archaea > Nanobdellota > Nanobdellia > Woesearchaeales > GW2011-AR9. The sequence goes on from JABHRS010000036.1 coordinate 35,695, forward strand.
GTGCTGGTGGTGAAGATTTCGTTGTAGTATTTGCAGCAATGGGGATCACTTACGAAGAAGCTAAATTTTTTATGGATGATTTTAAGAAAACTGGCGCACTAGAAAACGCTGTGGTGTTTCTAAACTTAGCAAGTGACCCAAGTGTTGAGCGAATTATTACTCCGAGGGTTGCATTAACTACTGCTGAATATTTTGCATTCGATTTAGGAATGCATGTTCTTGTTGTTTTAACTGACTTTACTAATTATTGTGAAGCACTAAGAGAGATTAGTGCAGCGCGTAGTGAAGTTCCAGGACGTCGTGGTTACCCAGGTTACATGTATACTGATTTGGCAAGTAATTATGAACGTGCAGGAATGGTTGCTGGTAGTAAAGGTAGTGTGACTCAAATCCCTATTTTATCGATGCCAGCAGGTGACATCACACATCCAGTACCGGACCTTACAGGTTATATCACTGAAGGTCAAATAGTTCTTGATGGTTCTCTTCACAAGCGTGGGTTCGCGCCACCGATTAATCCTCTTCCTTCTCTTTCAAGGTTGATGAATGCCGGGATTGGTAAGGGTAACACTCGTGAAGATCATAGTAGTGTGAGTGATAGTTTGTATGCAGCTTACGCAAGAGCTTTGGAACTTAGACAACTTGTCTCTGTTGTTGGTGAATCATCTTTATCTGACACTGACAAATTATTCATGCGTTTTGGAGAATCCTTTGAAGAGAAGTTTATTAGTCAAGGTTTTAGTGAGAACAGATCAATTAAGGACACATTAGATCTTGGCTGGAAATTACTCTCAACTTTACCAAAGAGCGAACTTAAGAAAGCTAAGAAGGCTTTTATTGAGAAGTATATGAAGAAGTAACATCACACACAAAACCAAAAATGACTGAATACACATCACCTACAAGAAGCGAACTATTAAAGGTCAAAGCTCAGCGTAAGCTAGCTCAAAAAGGTCACGATCTTCTGAAGAGAAAACGTGATGCCTTGATTAGAATTTTCTTTGAAAAGATCAAGGAGTATAAACGCCTAAAACAATCAACACTTGAGGGTCTAAAAATCGCTTTTGAAACTCTGCAGATCGCGCAAGGTGTTAGTGGTGTTAATCGTGTAAAGGGACTTGCCTTCTCATCTAACCCTAGTTTTGATATAATTGCCTCTGAGAAAAATTTAATGGGAGTGAGAGTCCCTAAATTCGATATTAAGGAGAAAGCAGTAGAACTTAATGCTTCAATGATCGGAACCAGTTTTCAAGTTGAAGAATCCAGAGAACGTTTTATCAAATTAGTTCCTGATCTAGTAAGGCTTGCTGAAGTTGAACAAGTTATTTTTACTTTAGCCGAAGAGATTAAGAAAACTAAACGCAGGGTTAATGCGCTTGAGTACATTAAGATTCCAGAGTTGGCAGCAACTGAGAAGAAGATTAAAGATCAGTTAGCTGAGATTGAAAGGGAAGCTTTTGTTAGGTTGAAGAATGTTAAACAGAAGATGGAACGAGCAGCAGCAGAGGAAGCAAAATCTGCTATGTAATTAAATAATTAATAAAAAAATGACACTAAATGAATTTTTCTCAAAAGTTTATGGTTGGTCCAAAGTTCCAAAACATCGTGTTTGGCTTATTAGGGTCGCAATCTTCGGATCACAATTCCTTCTAGTTTTTGGTGTCGCGATCTTTTTATGGTTGCAGTTAAATTAGAAAAATTTAATCGTTTCATTTTATCCTGCACCTAGGCGCTACAATTTCTCGACTCACATACATCAAAGATCCAAGTAATACAAAGATTGCTATAAATCCAATCTCTCTACCACCAAATGGCAAGAGTGCACCTAAACCTCCAAAACCCATTAAGCTAAGTGCTCCAATCCCACAGCTTGGGCATGCAGGTGCAAGTAATCCTAAAACAATTCCACCTGATCCAGCTCCCCCAGTTAATGATTGATTTTTTTTATATCCAACATATACAAATACCATCAGCATTGCGGACAAAATTGAAATTATTACCATCAAAAATTTCGCAAAAATTGGCATTGTCATCCAAGCATACCACACTCCATCTATAAATCCAATCCATGTTTGGAAGAGTAATCCTCTGATTAAAAGATATTCTCGAAATATTAAATTAAATAGAATAAAAAACCCTGATAGACCAATAATTGCTAATACTGCATTTTTGTTTGCAAATACTTCCTTAGATGCTTCTTTGCAATAATTAGAATATTCCTTTAAAAGTTTCATTATAAAAAAAGAAAAGAAAAAAGAGAATAAAAACCTTACGGAAGTAAGGCTCAAAAATTCCCCAGATTTATTTAGCCAGCTCAGCTTCGATTGCTGATGCAAACACACTATAAGGTTGTGCTCCTGTAACTAGTTGTCCGTTTACAAAGAATCCAGGAGTTCCTGTAATCCCTAAACGTCCACCATCATTATAGTCTGCTGCAACTTCACTTTTATATTTTTGTGAATCTACACAGTCGCTAAATTGATCCATATCAAGTCCAATTTGTTCTGCCCATTCTAAATAAGAGGATGCGCTTAAACTGCCTTGGTTTTCAAAGATCAAATCATGGAATGCCCAAAATTCTCCTTGTTCATTAGCACATTCTGCTGCAATTGCAGAAGGTTCAGCTTCCGGATGAAAGCTTAAAGGAAAATCACGAAATACCACATTCACTTTTCCAGTGTCTACATAATCTTCTTTCAAAGCCAAGTATGTTTGACTATAAAATCTTGAACAAAACGGACATTGAAAGTCACTAAATTCAACTATTGTAACTGGTGCATCAGGGTCACCAATCATTGGATCATCAGCGTCGTAATAATCACTTGCTTCATATGCAACCGCTGCTGCGCTTCCACCAGTATCATCTGCTGCTGCAATGGTTCCAGATCCGCTTGCTTTAGTAATGTCTAAACTAACATCGTATGACCAAACTAACGTGATCAAAAGTAATGCTGCAAGGCCAAAGCTTAGGTATTGCCAAAATGTTTTGGTAAGTTCAGCAGATTTTGCTTTGCTGTTTTCATGAGATTTTTTTTCATGATGTTTATGACTTGCATGGACCTTTTTCGGTTCATCATGCACTACAGTCACTTTTTCTGTATTTGTAGAATTTTCATCCATAGTTAACCACCTGTATATTTGTTAGACTATTCTGAATAAAGTTTCTTTATATGTTTTGTGATCGTAAAGCGTGTATAAGGGATAAATTTTAACAGATTATGCTTCTCTATTATCAATAACAACGGAGCGCATGAGAATAGAGAACTCATGAAAAATTTGAAAGATAGTTCTCTATTATCAATAACCTTATAAACAAAATTTATCATAAAAACTATAACTTAGGTGAAAACATGAAAGTAGTATTAGCTGATTCCAAATATTTTAAAGACAGTATTGCAATTTGTTCAGAACTTGTAAGTGAAGTAACATTCAAAGCAAGTAAAGACGGTTTAGAATTAGTTGCAATGGATCCAGCAAATGTTGCAATGGTTCAGTTAAAAATTCTAGCTAGTAGTTTTGTTGAGTATAATGTCAAAGACGATGGAGAGCAATTTTCAATTAGTCTTTCAAGCCTAAAACAAATCTTACGAAGAGGAAAAGCTGAAGACGTTTTAACCTTAGAAACTTCTGAAGAAAATCAACTTAAAATTCTATTAAAAAGTAAAACTAGTCGGTCATTTTCAATTGCGCTTTTAGATCTTGATGAAAGGGATCAAAAGGTTCCAGATTTGCAATTTCCTGTAAAAATTGAAATGCCAGCATCTGAACTTTCCGGTGCTGTTGAAGATGTAAGTGTTGTAGCTGAATCAGTTACTTTTTTAGCGGATGCGAATCAATTACTTGTTAAAGCTAAAGGTGATTTATCTCAAGCACTTATTGAGATTAAAGCAGCAGATGACATTAAGATCGCTGTTGATGGCGAAGACAAACATAAAGCAAAATATTCTTTAGAATATCTAAAAAAGATGATCTCAGGTAGTAAACTTGCAGACAAAGTATCTTTGCAATTTAATACTGATTATCCACTTAAGATTCAATACACTGTTCTTGATAAGTTATCAATGAGTTTTATTCTAGCACCTCGTGTTGATAATGATTAGGTTTTTTCAGTTTCAGTCAAAACACGCTGCAATTGATTCAGTGCAAAAGTAACCTTTAAATACCCAATCCAATTCATAGTTTCTGATGGAATGGTTTGAACCAGTATTATTTTACTTTTTAGTTGTTGATTGTATTGTCTACGCTGTTCTAACTTTCACTCATGGTGAAGCGCACAAAAAGGCAGAGAAGGCTTTATTCCTTGGAAAGACAATCCCTTTCAGTCCACTAATGTCTATTGGTTATTTTGTTCTAGTATGTTGGTTAGGTTCCACTTTATGGAGACTTGGTTTATTATTTTAGAAATAAAAATTATTTTTTCTTACTTTTTCTTACTTTTCTTCTCTAACTTAGAAATTCTTTTCCTCAAATTTTTAATCTCATTATGATTTTCTAAATCAAAAATCCACTCAAGGAGTAGCATTAATACAAAAACTACAATGAATGTGAGAATAAATCCACCAAGTGACAGCCTTTTAATCTGTGAAAAATCTAAATCAAAGAATATTCCATGAATAATCCCAATAACTGATGCAAACACCGAAAAGAGTAATGTTGCAACTAGTTTTCTTTTTACAGGACTCAATTTTTTCATAATAAAACAATTGTTTCAAGATTCTTAAAACTTTTCATTTGTGTAATTCGCAAACAATCATCAAACCGCACCATATAAAAATTATTAAAGCCCAAACAACAAAAAATACATATGATCCTCGGGCGCATAATAGGTAAGGCAACAACTAGCAAATTTCAACTAAACGTAACTAGTGCTAAAGCCCGTAAATACCAATTCGTACAAGTGCATCACAGCGACTATGGTTTTGTACTCTGTCAGATTTTAGAACTAATTAGAACAACTGATGGTATGACAGCAACTTGCACAATTCTTGGTTACAAGGCTGATGACAACAGGCTTACAGGAATCAGAACTCCTTTTCAAATAGGTTCAGAAATATTAGAAGCTGAAGATGAATTCATCAAAAAAATTATTGAACTAAACTCTGACAGTGCCTATATTGGTAACTTAGAAGGTAAGGATCTCAAAGTACATATCGATCTTCAAAAACTTCTTACAAGGCACTTAGCGGTTCTTGCAAAGTCAGGGGCTGGAAAAAGTTACACAGTTGGAGTATTACTTGAAGAAATTATTGAACAAGGTGTTCCACTTCTAATTATTGATCCACATGGTGAATATTCTACAATGAAATATCCAAATGAGGACAAACCAGAAGACCTAATGAGATGGGGTATTGAGGCCAAAGGTTACAGGGCTGTGATTCAAGAATTTGGAGACCCAGAGATCAATCCAGAGTTCAAACCAATCAAACTAAGTGAAAAAATGTCTAGCTTTGAATTACTAAAAATGCTTCCACTAACTCTAAGTAATACTCAAGAGTCGATGCTTTTTTCAGTTGTTAAAGATATTCCTGAGCATGAATTAAATTTTGATAACATTCTTATTGGTTTAGCTGATATCCAAAACGCTAACATCTGGCCAGTTATTGATACCATTAAACATCTTAAGGAATTAAACATATTTTCAGCAGCACCAACTCCTTTGAACGAAATTGTCAAAGCAGGTAAGGCCACTATTCTAAACCTTAAGGGTATGGATCCTAGTGTTCAAAAAATGATCACTGCAAAAATTTTAAAGGATCTTTTTCAGGCCAGAAAACGTGGACAAATCCCTCCATTTTTTTGCGTCATTGAAGAAGCGCATAACTTCGTACCAGAGAAAGGATTTGGTAAAGCACAAAGTTCTGAAGTTATCAGATTAATTAGTAGTGAAGGGCGTAAATTTGGTTTGGGACTTTGTGTTGTGTCACAAAGGCCAGCTTTGCTACAAAAAACTGTGCTCTCACAATGTTCAACTCAAATAATTCTTAAAGTTACTAATCCTAATGACTTAAGGTCAATCACAGCTAGTGCGGAAGGCATTGGTTCTGAAACTGCTGATGAAATTCAAAACTTGCCAATTGGGTCAGCGCTTGTTTGCGGGGTTGTAGATAGGCCACTTGTAGTTCGAGTTAGGCGTAGAAGATCCAAACATGGTGGTGAAGCTGTTAATGTATTAGCTGCATCTGAGTATCAAGTAGGTTCAAGTGCAAGTGAATCAGAATCAATCAATCAATCAGAATCAAAGAGTTTGAACCAGGAGATGCAAGCAAGTTTCAAAGCGCAGTTAAATGATCATCAAGCAAAACAACTAACTTCAATTATCCCTTCCAAACTTTCCATTAAAGATATCAAACTTATCGCAGATGAAGAAATCAAAAAAATCACAACCTATCTAATCCCTTCTTACTTTGTCAAGATAATCCAAAACGATAGAGAGTTCCATATTTTAATCGATGCTATCAAAGGAAAAATTTTGATCGACCCTGATACTGATACTAAAATCGAAGTTCATCAATTAAATGAGCAAGCTGCCTTCTTCCGTAAACCAGAATATAAACAAGTGCAATTCGATGTCCAAATACCAGAACAACTTTCAGAAGTTCAAATCAGAGAACTTCTAAATCAGTATTGTATGGTCCAAGAGATCTTTGCAACCAATGTTGTCTTTCATAAAGTTGAATATAGTCAATAAGCTTAAAAAACACACTCACAAAAAGAACCTTCTATGAACAACGAAGAGTATCTAGAATTCATCAAAGTACGCAACAAGAATCGTACAGTTACAGATTCAGAGCTTCAGGATGCCATATCAAAGGCAAAACTAATCTTTGAAGCCAACCACAAGCCCACAGTTCATTTTGAGCGTTCTATCTTCATCAATTGGACTTGCGCCATCGCTGATTGTAAATACTGTTACCTTTCAACTAAACCAAAACACAAGGCAGGAACCCAAAGTACTGCTTTAAGATCGCATGAATCAATTTTAGCTGAAGCACTTATCTGTAAATTGATGGGTTGGAAAATTGGTTACATCACAGGTGGTCTGAGAGTTGAATCTGTGGATCAAATCATCGAACTACTAAAAAAACTAAATCAAGTAAACCAAAAGAAAAATCTAATGAACTTCGGACCTTACGCTCATTCTGAAATTAAAAAGTTAAAACCGTTCACCGGTGGAATGGGTAGCGCAATAGAATCTTTTGACGAAGAACTTCATGATTTTATTTGCCCAAGTAAACCACTAGTCACTCTTAGAAAATTTCTCACACATCTACAAACTGAGGAAATGCACAAATTAATCACAATCATTTTGGGGCTTGGAGAAAATAGAGATGACATCAACCTTGTCTCAGAAAATATCACTAAGTACGACATCAACACAGTTCAATTATGTTTTTTAAAGCCACAAGCAGACACAGTATTCGAAACTGTCCCAGCTCCAGACATGAACTACATGGCGTATTGGGTAGCACAGCTTAGAATTAAACATCCAAAACTTAAAATCAAAGTCGCTTTAGTTAAAGAACGAATGGACGATCTCCACTTACTCTTAGAAGCTGGCGCCAACGGATTCTCAAGATTCCTCTGTTTCAAAGAATTCGCACAAGAGCAAGCCTGCACACTAGAAATAGAATGTGAAAAAGCTAACAGACAACTCGTAGGTAATTTCACATCTCTGCCAAACTTCGATATTGAAGCAGAAGTCGCAAAGCTTCCATTCGATGCCGAGCTAAAAGCCAAAATTCTACCAAAAGCTGAGCAGTATTATCTGAAGTTGAAGAAGTTAGCAAAGAAGGCAAGTTCATAACACATTTAAACGAAAAGCCCCTCAAACAGTTTCTGATGGACCAAGCAACAACAGATTCAATAACAAGATCAGCAGAATCAACAGAATCAATAATTTCTAAAAAACTAAATTTCAACCCGCTCATATTCAGAGACTACGATATTCGTGGAATCCCAGGCAAAGACTTCGATAACAGCTTTGCAAATGAATTAGCATTTGCTATCCATCAGTTCTTCCCCGCAGGAAAAATTGTTCTCAGCCGAGATCTTAGGCAATCAGGTATCCCACTTCTAAAAAACATGCAAGATACTCTAACTAAACTTGGAAGATTAGTAATCAACGCCGGGCACAACCCCACGCCAATTCTCTATTATGCAATCTGTAAAGAAAATGCAGTTGCTGGAATTCAGATCACAGCAAGTCATAAAGGTAAGGAGTGGAATGGTTTCAAAGTCAACGCAGCGGGCGCAGCACCAGTTGATGCTGAAACTGGTATCTACAAAATCAGAGATTTAATTGCATCAAATGAATCACCAAAACCTTCAAATCAAGGAACAACAGAGCACAAAAACTACACCAACTCTTACATCAAAGAAATCACAGAGAAGATCACAATCAACCCTAAACACAACAAACCACTCAAAGTTATTATTGATACTGGTAATGGTAGCGTTGGAATTATTTTAGAAAAAATTCTCTTAAGACTTGGTGTTCATGCAATCACAATCAACAAGGAATTGGATGACAGTTTTCCAAACCATCAGGCGGATCCATTAAAGGATGAAAACCTAATTCAACTTCAAGCAGCAGTCATTGATCAGAGTGCAGATTTAGGAATTGCACTTGATGGCGATGGTGATCGTTGCGGAATTGTCGACGAGAAAGGTCAAATTGTGCAACGAGATAAAACGCTAATGCTCCTAACAAAAGACGCTTTAGATAAAGGATCTGGTAACATCGTAACAGAAGTCAGAGCGAGTATGGCCTATCTTGATTACATCAAAGAAAATCAAGGAACTCCAATTATCACAAAAGCTGGGCATAGTTTTGTTTTGCGAAAAGTTATCGAAACTAACGCAGTCTTTGGGGGAGAACTAACTGGGCACATGTATTTTCCGAAGGAATTTTACAATTTTGATGATGGGATATTTACTGCAGTCAAACTTACTCAGATTTTATCAAACTTAACAAAAACACTTTCAGAACAGCTCAAGACATTACCAGAATACCTAGCATCAAAAGAATACCATATCAAGGCAGACGACTCTACCAAGTTCCAAAAGATTCAAACAATTCAAGAACTTGCAAAACAAGAAAACAAAGATTTCTTAGGTATCGATGGCGTCAGAATTACTTATCCAGATATCGGCTGGCTTTTAATCAGAGCAAGCAACACCGGGCCAACTATCAAGTGCCGCTTTGAAGCAAAGACTGAAGAGAATTTCAACTTTCTGAAGCAAGAACTTCAAAGATTTCTACTCAGTGTGGATTTACAAATAAATTAAACTTCCTTCTACAACACCAATAAGAAAAATAAGCCCCTGCCGAGAGTTGAACTCGGGATCTGCGCTTTACGAGAGCGCTGCTATAGCCACTAAGCCACAGGGGCACATGATTCTTAAAACCAACCTTCTTTCTATTTAATCTTTCTCTGCATATATGGGTATATCGCCAAACTAGTTAAGATTAAATTATTAAAACAATAACTCATGTTTCATGTCATCAAGGTTCCTGGATTCGAAAAGAAAATTAAAAAATTACTCAGCAACCTTGAACATCAAGAGTTAAATAAATTCATCCAGAATTTAAAAATTGGTAACATTTATGGCAAACCACTTTCTTACAAATTTTTCCGGGAGAAAAAAATAGGAAATAAAAGTGTTATTTCCAAAATACCATGAGTTTGCTAAAGAAATCTACAAAAGAAAAAACAAATAACAATAACCTAACACTCAATAAATTTTCCTTTCTTCAAATCTTCAAGTCCTTGTTTAAACTCTCCTACAATTTCCCATTCGACTTTTTTGAGGTGCTGGTATTCCTCATATTCTGCTTTAGAAATTTTAACTGACTTTGAATCCATATTTTCTTGAAGAGACTTTCTTTTTTAATTATTTGGGTATAGAAAAGCCCGAAACACATATAAAAGCCCAAACACAAACCAAAACTAAGATGAAAAAACGTATCGCAGTTATTGACAAGAACAAATGTAATCCCCAAGGCTGTGGTAACTACCTTTGCGCAAAGCTTTGCCCAGTGAATCGTGCTGGTGAGGATTGTATTCAAGAAGGCGATGATAGCACAACTAAAGCAATTATCGATGAAGTATTATGTACTGGGTGTGGGATCTGTCCAAAAAGATGCCCTTATGGCGCAATCGAAATTATCAATTTGCCAACTTCTCTTAATCAACCACCAATTCACAGATTTGGAGAGAATAGTTTCGCATTATTCTCATTACCTATCCCTCTTTTCGGAAAAGTCACTGGAATTTTAGGAAAAAACGGAATTGGAAAATCAACTGCAATGAAAATTTTGGCAGGTATCACTAAAGCAAATCTTGGAAACTATGATCAAGAAGCAACTGAAAGAGATATGATCAATTACTTCAAAGGCAGCCAAATGCAAAAATATCTGGAACAACTTTACAAAGGAAAAATATCTTTATCATACAAACCACAGCAAGTTGAAATTGTACCAAAAACTTTCAAAGGAACAATGAACGAACTTCTAAACAAAGTATCCCAAGATCAAATTGAGATAACTAAGGTAACTAAGGCTCTTGACATTAACCATCTACTCCAAAGAAACTTAGACCAACTCAGTGGTGGGGAATTGCAGCGTGCAGTTATTGCAGCAACCGTCCTAAAAGATGCAACTTTACTATTATTTGATGAGCCATCTTCATACCTTGATATCAAACAAAGAATTAAAGTTTCTAAATATATTCAATCCTTAGCAACTGATGATAAAGCAGTTATTGCAATTGAGCACGATCTTATAATCTTGGATTACATGACAGACAACCTTTCAATAATGTACGGTTATGACTCAGTTTATGGAATCGTCTCTGGTCTTAAGAATACCAGAGAAGGTGTTAACTCATTTTTAGAAGGATTTCTAAAAGAAGAAAATGTTAGGTTCAGGTCTCACCCACTTAATTTTCAAGATGCAGTTGAGGAGCAAAGGTTAGATCAAGTTGAAGTTGTGAACTGGGACAATTTAACAGCTGAGCTTGGTGAATTCAAATTACATGCAAAAGTTGGTTCCCTTCAAACAAATGAAATAATTGGTGTACTTGGAGAGAATGGAATTGGTAAAACTAGTTTTGTAAAGATTCTAGCAAAACAAATTAAAGAAGGTGACATCAAAATAGCTGGGAAAATTAAAACTAGCGACGAAGTAACTGTTGCCTACAAACCGCAATATTTAGATTATTCAACTGACGAAACTTTGGTGCAAATATTTTTAGATAAAGCAATTCAAAAATATAGCAATCAATTAATCAAACCATTAGATTTGGAAAAATTATTCACTAAAAAAGTCAAAGAACTTTCTGGTGGAGAATTGCAAAGAACAGTAATTGCAAAAACACTCGCAGAAGACGCTCAAGTATTCCTTCTAGATGAGCCATCAGCTTATTTGGATGTAGAACAACGTTTAATTGTCAGTAAAGTTATCAAAAGAATTGCAAATGAGCAGGAGTTCACTGTTTTAGTAGTGGATCACGATTTAATGTTTATTGATAATATTGCAGACAAACTTTTGGTATTCACAGGTAAGCCTGGTATTGAAGGAAATGTTCAAGGTCCTTTCAAAAAACCAAAAGGTATGAATCTTTTCCTAGAAGAACTTGACATCACTTTAAGGCGCGATCCTACATCAGGACGTCCAAGAATTAACAACCACAATAGTGTTAAAGATCGCGAGCAACGTGTTAATAATCAGTGGTATTATGCTAAGTAAATAATTCTAGTATCAAGCAACATACCTTTTATCAGCAAGTCCGCCCCAATCAACCAGTAGCATTGATCCAGCTCTCTCAAAAGAAACTCGATCAATTTCTGAAATAAAATCTCCTGCAACTTGAAGTGCTTCCAAATTAGAATATTCAACAACAACTTTCCCACCTTCTCCAACTAAATATTCATCAAAATATTCTCCAGTGTTGTATTTGTTCATTAAAAGAGCTGGTGTTTTGTTCATCAAATGTCCTATTACCTTTAATTTTGGTCCAGACAGAATTCTAATTTGCATTGGATTTTTTGGCCTTCCTTGAGATTTAATATCTAAATGAGGAAACGCATCAATATCAAACCCTACTTTTTTCACAGTTCCGGCTAAAACAGTGTGTAAATTTGATTGTGGTCCTTGGTAAAGAATTTCATTTGCTCTAAGAAGTTTTTCTACTCCTTCGTGCTGAGTTATAACTTGACGAATATCTCCATACCCACTAATTTTAACTCCACCCATTGGTGGATTAATTATTGTGCCAAGTTCACGCCAAACTGTGGTTCCAAAAACACTTCGCAAATATCCAACCAGTCCTCTTGCAAGGGGACTATACTTTCCTCTACAAACTTTTTCAAAGTCTTGCAAAATTCCTGCATCCATTCCAACGCCAGCAGTTGTGTAAAACATTAATTTTTCTTCTTTGCTAATTTTTTCGCGATATTCAGCACGTACCAGGGTGAATGGTTTAACTGGCAGGGCATCAATTCCTTCGAGTTTGTAAGCTGCGAGTAATGTTTCCAGCGGATTTTCTAATTTTTCAATTCCAATTGAACTTTTAAGAAGGTTACCTGTTCCATTTGTGAGTATTGCAATTTTTGGCACTTCAATTCCTGAACTTTCTGAATAAGTGGTCGCTTCGTTTACAATCCCTGCTGTGGTTCCATCTCCACCAACTGCAACAATTACCTTTGCTCCACCATCCATACAACGTCTAACTCTTTGTTTCATCCCAATTAGTGAGTGAGTTGCGTATACTTGGGCTGGGTGGTTTGCACAAAGTTCTTCAGCCTCAGCTGCCACTTTTTGATTCCCAGATCCTGCAAATGGATTCACAATCACTGAGATTGTATTTTCTAAATTATAATTCATAACTTATCTTCAGATTCGCGTATTCTTAAGTATTTAGCAACTAAAATGCCAGAAACTAATGATCATAAAAAGAAAATAGAAAGAAATAACAAAAGAAAAAATCAATCAAAAAAGCAAGTAAATTTACTCAACAAGTACACTTCCTTGCATACTTGGATGAATGCTACAGAAGTATCTAGCTTCTCCTAATTCTTCAAAAGTATAGACAACAGATGCTCCAGCTGGAACTACTACATCAAAACGAGCATCTTCAAAAGTTACAGTATGGCTAACTGAATCTAAATTCACCCATTCAACTGTGTCTCCAATCAAAATTGAGATATCACTTGGGTTGAATTGCATGTTCTCAATCACAATTTCTCGACTAGTACTTCTCTCGACATTAGAAGATTCAGTGTTAAGTTCAATCTCTTCAACTTCAGCGATTGCCTCAGCTTCAACAGATCCAGTAGAATCGGTTTCTCCAAAGCATCCTGTGATCATAACAGATACTAAGAAAATAAAAAAAATAAAAAATAATTTATTGTTCATTGTTTCACCTCAAAACTTTAAGTTTTTAGCAAATGATCCAATTAGTGGTAATTCTTTTTTTGCTCCTTGTGCAGCTTTCACGATTCCCATGATCCAAAGAACAAAGATTCCAATACGTAGGACTGCAAGTGCGATCCACCCAATTACTGGGATAAATACTAGGATCCATCCAGCAACTGAAACTGCAATTGATGCGATAATTAACACTAATGATTGTTTAACATGAAATTTAACAAATGCATTTTTCTTAACTTTTTCATCTAATAACCACCATAGAATTCCTACTAAAAAGTAAGATAGTACTGCTGGTGCTTTTCCATTATTTACTTCTGACATTTTATTTATCCCCCAAAATTGAGCTTTTTTAATATTTGATTTTATGTTGAATTAAATCTGATATTTGTCTATGTCTATTAATTAGTTTATAACTATTACTCTTTTTTTCACAAATTCAAGCAAAAATCTTCTTCCAATCATCTTTGTACTGACGAAACAAGAAGTATCCAGCAACTAATACCATAATCAAACTCATCCACTGACCAAGTGATAAAGCAAAGTACAATTCATCATATCGCCAAAAATCAACAATAAATCTTCCAAGCCCTTCAAAAAACATAAAATTCCAAAATATAAACCCTGCACTAAATCCTGATGTCACTTGCCGCATACTCAGAACGTACAACCATCCTGCAACCAAAAATCTTTTACCGGCTGCGTACAAAGTACTAGGGTGCCTACACTCCGATGCATCATAACCTGGAAATACCACGCACCAACTTCCATCAAATAATCTGCCTGCGAGTTCTCCATTCATAAAGTTTGCAACCCGACCAAGTCCCAGTGCCAGTAAACTTGGAAAACTCATCAAATCAGCAATCTGTAAGAAACTAACTTTCTTTCGACGACAAAACAACCATCCTCCAATCATTATTCCTACAAATCCACCATGAAAGCTCATTCCACCTTTCCAAACATAAAGTAATTCCAGCGGGTGTAATAGATAAATTCCTGGTTGCCAGATGATCATGAATAATCTTGCTCCAACTAAAACTCCAACTAATGCATAGAATACAAAATCCCATACATCATCATTACTTAATTCTAAGAATCCATTTTTTTGCCAGTAAAGCAGCCACCATAAAGAAAATAATGCTCCAAACACGTATGCCAGGCCATACCAACGTATTTCAAATGGTCCAAGTGATAATAAAACTGGGTTTAAGTTGTGTATCCACATAAAATTACTAAATAAAGTTGACTTGTTAAAGTTTACGGCAACTCTACTAGAAAACTAATTAAAGCAACCCCAATATTCAAGGGACATGGCATCATTTTGGGTACATGTAAACGACGTAATAGAAAAGGCAGATATTGTAATTGAAGTACTTGATGCTAGGATGATCAAGGAAACTCGGAACATTGAAGTTGAGCATAAGGTTCGTGAAGCAAAAAAAATTCTACTTTATTGTATTAACAAAAGTGATTTAGTTGGTAAAGAAAAAACTCAAAAGTTATCTCACTTCCTAAAACCTGGTGTCTTTATTTCTAGTAGAGATAAATTAGGTACTACTATTCTAAAAAAGAAAATTTTGGAACTTTCTCATGGAAAACCTTGTGTTGTGGGTGTTTTGGGTTACCCTAATGTTGGTAAATCAAGTGTTATTAATGCACTTTCAGGTAGGGGTGCTGCAAGAACTAGTAGTCAAAGTGGTTTTACTAAAGGTTTGCAAAAAGTAAAAGTCGACAACAAAATCATGTTAATTGATACTCCTGGTGTTTTCCCATATGGGGAGAAAGATGCCTTCAAACACACTTTAACTGGATCAATTGATGCTGCACAATTACGAGACCCCGAACAAATGGCGCTTAGGTTCATTGAACAAAAAATGGATATTGTCAAAGCGCATTATGATCTTCCAGATGAAATGGATGACCTTGACGATATTTTAGAAGAAATTGCAATTAAACTCAAACTTTTTAACACTGGTAAGACTCCAGATATTGTTCGAGCATCCCGTAGACTTCTGCAAGATTGGCAAATGGGTAAACTAAGAGAATAATTCTATCTATTATAAGCATGATTATCTTTTTCTCTGTGTCCAAACAACGCCTGCAATCCTCTTGAAAACCATCCAGGAGCCCCAGCTCCATGTTTTCTCTGATTTTGAACTGCAGCTAGTGCATTGTTAATTTTAGTCTGCTACTCCGCAGATAGGTAATATGAAATATTCGGATTCAATACTCTGTTTTGAGAGCTTCTTTGACTGTGTCCTTCGGAGATCAAAGTTGCAATTGCCACTTTAGAGGCATTTGTGATCTTTCATAATCTGAACCTAGGATAAAATAACTAGTTGGGACTAATTCTTCTTTGAGCGCTTTAATTATGTCTTTAACCAACGGCAACAAATAAATTGATTTTCTGTCTTTACTAGTTATCAAATAAAAATCTGGGTTAGAATAAACATCTCCATCTAATTTACTATTGTTGTGAATATGAAAATCATGTACCATCAATAATAACCTTCTCTTCCACTCTTTTAAACTTTACTTTTTCTTCTCATACTTAGCAGCAAGCACTTCACGAATCCGACTAACAATTGTTTTTCCAACTCCTGAAACTTCTAATAACTCTTTCTCACTTGCCTGTACAATTTTCTCAACTGATCCAAAATGCAGTAGTAATTTCTGTGCAACCGATGGGCCAACAGATGGAAAACTATTAACAATAAATTCCTGCTGATTTCGAACACCTTGTGGTTTACTTGAATGTAAACTAGCAACCCTCCCACTTGATTGTTGTTCTCTTTTTGCCATCACAGCTAAGAGTGCAGCAGTATCGTTGGCATCTTTGGTATAAAGCACTGGTACGCCAAATCCAAGTACAATTGATGCCAGTGCCCCGCGAATTGCGTTTGGGTGTACTCGCCGAACAGAATATATATCTTCTTCACCTTCAACAATTAATACTGATTTTTCAAATTTAGAACGCAGCTCCTTAACTTGTCCAAGTAATCGGCCATCAAGCATACTTGAAACAAAGTCATCTACTTTTTTAAGTTCGACAGCCACTTTTCCAGCCACCACATAATCTGCAGATTCCAATTGTGCAAGTCTAACTTTTATTCCCATCTCAATCAATTCTTTCACAATTGTATTTCCTTTCTCACGATGGTCACAAACTATCGTAACTACTTCCTTTGCTGGATCAACAAACTGTGATAATTTAGAATTATGGCGTACATCGCTAATTTGTTTTCCAGCTACAACTCGCCTGCTGCTGCTTTTAATCTCATTTAACGCATTTCCTGTGGAACTACTAGTATTTGACCCCTTCATTTCCGATGGAGATTTAACCTTTTTATCCTCTAAAGACACAACTAATTTTCCTTTCATTCGCTTAAGTTCGTCCAAATGTCTGTACATTCGTTTTTCTTTGTGAAATGCAGCCCACTTGTATGCTTCATCGCGAGTTCCTTTGGTAACAAGAACTGTCACTTCTCCTTTTTCACTACGGCCAGTTCTACCTCTCCTTTGAATTGATGCAATTGCACTTGGAGTTGGTTCATAAAATATTACTTTATTCACTCTTGGGATATCTAGTCCTTCTTCTGCAACTGAAGTTGCAACTAGCACATTGAACTCGCCATTTCGAAATCTGTCCAGTACTTGTTTCTGGATTTTTTGGGTCATCCCGATCCCTTTTTTCTTTGTTTGTCCAACAAAAATTTGGGCGTTGACTTTTTGTTTTTCAAGTGCCTGTACAATTTGTGCTGCAGTATCTCGAAATTGACTGAACACCAATATCTTACGATTAGAATCTAATGAAATCTCCTTTTGAACCATTTCAATTAATCTTGGTAGTTTTGGATGTACAATCCCTTCTTCAACTAATTGTTCAGAGCTGTATAATGCTGATTTAAAATTTTCATCTCGAACTAAGTTTTTTACTGCTTTTACTTTTGATTTTCCAGAACTACTTTGCAACTCTTGTAAATAATCATTACAAACCTTCACTCCTTGGCATTCTAATAATCCTACTGCATGTTCTATTTTCATAGCTTCTGCAAGTAGGGATAGGGATTTCATAACTTCAAAATTTCCTCTGTCCTTCCCAAGTTCTCTTTGTAACTCACGTTGCAATTTCAGTAATTGTGACTTGGTCAAGTTTTCTTTATTCAAGTACCCAAGTAAACAAATAGCTTTTAGTTTTGATTTGTAACAATTTTTCATCATTGAATGCAGTGCCTTAAACTGCTCTGGAAATTCTAAATAGATCCATTCATGGTCAGTATCTTGGATGTAGTGTTTTACATCGTGATCATTATCAGTCCTAACTTCTATCTCTTCAATGGATAAATTCTGGCAGACTTCTTGGATTTTCTCCATTTCTGAGCCAGGTGATGCTGTTAACGCTAAAACGTGTGAGCTATTTGCAAGTTTTGCATATTGTTTTGCCAGCCAGACATAGCTGTATTCTCCTGTTGCGTGGTGTGCTTCATCAAAAACAACCAAGCTCACATCTTTAAAGCAGATTCTTTCATTGATTAAATCATTCTCTAACCCTTGCGGCGTACTTATCACAATCTTTGCATTTTTCCACATCTCTTCACGTTTACTTGGTTTAACTGATCCTGTAAACAATACTATTTTCTCGTCTTTAATATCTAAATGTGTTTGAAAACTGCGTTGATGTTGCTCGCAAAGAGGTTTAGTTGGTGCTAGGAGCAGTATTTTTGATTCTGGGTGTTTATTTAGCCTAACTACACTCATCATTATTGCAAGAGCCGTTTTTCCAAGTCCGGTTGGCAATACTACTAGGGTATTTTTTGTAGCGCAAGTTGCCAGAATTGTTTGTTGGTAAATCCTTGGTGTTAGATTTTTTAGCATGTGTTTATGTTCGAATCTTTAATTAAAAACCTTTAGTGCGTGTGACCAGTGGGTAGTGGCCTATGTAATAGGCCAATACTGATAAGAATTCCTCTTTCATAATTAATCTGTTCTACTCAACCAGACCTAATCTAACATACACTTTCTATCGAATGAAAGGTTAAAAACCTCACATCTTGGACATCTCTATAAAAATAATCTGTTTGGTTTTTTGACATCTCAGTACTAGTTTGTCACTACTATAAACTAACAATAGTTCGAAAGATTTAAATAAGGGTGTCTACTTGAGCGTAGTAATCTAGTAAAATCGCTAGATATTATTATCAAAAATAAACTATACATGGGGAACTTTATAATGAAAAGATATTTATCCAG
The DNA here is from genome assembly GCA_018670085.1 of archaeon. Lineage (GTDB taxonomy): Archaea > Nanobdellota > Nanobdellia > Woesearchaeales > GW2011-AR9. The sequence goes on from JABHRS010000036.1 coordinate 54,374, forward strand.
AGAGGAAAAAGCTACTGAATTTGATTCAAGTGAACCTAGGTTTATTGATCAAACTAGAACCCAACATAATGCGAATCCTGGAAATGGAATTGACCTTTCAAATTATGAAATTTCTGATCTTTTAGGTTCTAGCCATATTGGTGCTAGTAATCCTACATTAGAGTTAGCTAACTTATCTACCCATGCAGACAACGCAATTTTAATGCAGAGATTATTGAATGATTTTGGAAATTATAAAGGAGATTTATCTGCAGAGCAGGTTTTAGACTCCATGGTTGCACATCGAATTACAAGAGATGGAGACATGTTTAAACTAGGTGCTTCAACTTATTCTCCAATCGGATTAGCTGATATTCTAAGTGAACAATTTGATAGACGTGTTTCAGATAAAGTTCCATCAAACTTAGCAAATCATGTTAACCAAGTATTTCAAGCTATTACTTCACCAACTGATCTGCCAACAGCAGATGGCCCTATGACTGCTGGTAAAGTTTACCACGAATTAAAGAAAGTAGGAGTTAGCTTAAACGAAGAAGGCGAATGGCATCTTCATCGTGATATTAATGTTTTAAAAAGTGATGATCCAAGTGATTTAGCTTGTTATCGTGCAATTAAAGTTGATGATAAACTTTTTGCAGGTAAATTATCTACTAGAGTTGTTTCAGATTTAGCTAAATTATTAATCACTCCTAGTCCTAGTGGTGGTTCAAGAGTTGAATTTCTTGGCGAACAAGTTTACGGAATAAATCCATCTCCTGTTGTTGCAGAAGAGCTTCCTGCAAAACTTGGTTTTTTTAGTCAGGCTAGGGCAGACTTTGGAAGTGGTTTTAGATTAGCTAGAGCATATGTTGGAGAAAGTGTAGCAAATTCCAGATTAGCATATCTAGCTCCAAGTTCAATTGTAGAAGGTTATGGATTACTTATTGATCGTGCTAGCAAAAGAGTAGCAAATTCCAGATTAGCAAATTTCTCTCCTAAAAAACTTGCAGATGCTTTTGGAAACAGAATAATTGAAAGCACTGAAGATTTATCTGGTAAGAAAGTTGCAGCAGCTTTAGTAGGTGTTTGTGCGTTATCTTTCGGATTAGAATATGCTAGAACTCATGATCTAGGTGCTGAATTATCAGGCGCTGTCGCAACTGCAGGAGATGGTGTAGTTGATGTTGTCTCATTTTTAGGTACTGAAGCAATTAGTGGTGCTTCATATGTATTTGGCGAGGCAACTGAACTTTATGGTAAGGGAGTAGAACTTTACGATACTCAATTTGGCGATGAAGATACAACTCCAGTTGTTATGACACCAATTGAGATTCCTGAACCAGCTGCAAATTATGAACCAGCTGTTGTAACCATTGAACCAGTTGACTTAAGTCCAGATTACGGTGCAAACTTTATTGCAGCAACAACTGTGGCTGATGTAAAATCAAACATTGATTCTTTTGTAATTAATGAAGGATACAGTACTATCAGAGATAATGGTGTTAGAACTAACCGTGCAGACCAAGGATTTACTCATTGTATTAAAAATCCACATGAAAATGCTGAAGGATTACTAAATATGATGACTATCACTGGAACCGGTTTAAACGGAAATCAATGGAGTTCAACTCTAAATCGAATGGAAGGTGTAACCTACGTTGGCGCAGCACCAATTGGTGGAGAATCATATTGGGGCGGAGATCAAGTCTGCGTTACTAAATTAGAATAATAATAACTGAAAATATACAATAAGGAGATACAAACAATGAAACGAACTACACTAACACTTGCAACTTTAATGGGACTTGGAACTATTCAACCTGCTTATGCTGGATTAAATGAATCTGATGTGCATGACATTGTTCCTGCTCAAATTCCTGCTGATGTTTTAACTCTAGAGTGTGAAACTTGGATGGATAATAATACAACTTACATTGATAATACTTTTTGTAACGAAGACGATGTAGCAATAATTGCAAAATCAGAATGTGGAACTGAAAGTATGGACTGGATTTTAAATAAAATTCCAGGAGATAACAATCTTCGTAGTGATTACAACAATTGGGCTTGTCAAACAATTGATTTAGCAACCTTTGGTAGTGCAGAAGATACCTTAACTAGTGGCCTTGCAAGAAAATTTCTTTGTAATGGCGATGAGACTAATGTTTGTGTATACACAGCACCAGTTGCAGAAGTAAATCACGCACCTGTTGTTACATTAAACGCAGGCGGACGAACTGTAGAACAAGCACCAGGAAATGTAGATTATGTTTTTAGCGTTATCGATGAAGACGCAGGCGACACTTGGGAAGTAGCTGCAACTATAACTAAAGATGGATCAACTGATGAATTAACCAAAATTGTAGCTAATGCTGATGGAGTAATTGTTTCTCTTGATTCAAACTTAGCTGCTGGTGAATATCAAATTACATTAAAAGCAACTGATAACCATGGATTAGCTTCAGAACCAAACACTTCATCTTACAAAATCACCAAAACAGCACCTGCGGCAGCACCTGCACCTCCTGCAGTAGCAGCTAAGGTTCAAACAGCTGATTTTAGATTAGGTTACACTGCAATGTTTCAACCTGGATTCGATCAACGAAGTCACGGTTTACAAGCAAGCGCTGCATTTCCTCTAGCTGAAACTAGTTTTAAATTAGTGCCAGGATTAAGATGGGGAAGATTAAGTGGCGGAGATACTCGTGACGCTTACACTGAAGATATGGATCCAACTCATAGAGAAGGTAGCGAATACATCGAAAGTATGCCTGATATGAATAATCCAAATGAAACTCTTGATATTGAAATGCGTTACGTTGAAACTTCAGAAGGATCAACTACTCACGATTTCAAAGCGCCAACTAGAGGGCATGATTTACAGGCACAATTATATTTAGAATTTCCTTCAGCAAGCAAAACATTTGCACACGGAAGTCTAGCAGCTGCTATTCAAGCAGGATTTTCTGTTGGTAAAACTTGGGGCCAAGATTCTAATGGGACTTGGAACTCAACACGTGATTACACAACTGAAGCTTCTCTTTGGACTGTTGATAATGCTGGAAACGAAGAATTATTCCAGGACTTAGATCCTGTTTTTGATACTCAAAGCAGAAGTGGATCAACAAGCAAAGACATCAAAGGTTACGGTTATGCTGGAATTGGTGCAAGAGTAATGCTTGATGCTACATTGAACAATGGACTTGGAGTTTATGCAAACGGTGACTTTGGACTCAGAATGGGCGGCGACGGAGTATCTTTAGATGCAGGAGCTGGCGCAGGACTTGTTTACAAAAGACCACTGAAGGAATAATTACAATAATAAAATAATAATACAAAATAACGAAAAAAAACTCCTTGGAGGATATAATACTATGAAAACAAAATCATTTATGGCATTCGCACTTGTTATGTTAATTGCAGTAGCTATGCTACCAGCAGCTTTCGCATCAAGCGCAGTAACTGCATATTGGACATCTGGTTCCAGTGCAGAGAGCATCGACATTCTTCAAGGAGAAGAAGTAACTTACTCATTTTTAGTTTACGGATATGATGGTTACAGTATTTACGCAGAACTTCAAGATAGTACTGGTGCAAGAGTAGGCGCAGTTATTATTGATGAAGAAAGTGAATCTATTGAACATGTGGTGATCTCAGCTTCTGGCTACGGTTACACATTGTACGAAAAATCATTCAACTCATTCAAAACAAATTCCTTAGATGGGGATTACACTGTTTATGTTTTAACTGAAGACACTGATGGAACATCTGATGAATATAGTATTTCATTAACAGTTGACGCTGATTCAGATGACGACGGTATTGGAGACGATACTGACAACTGTCCTGATGTAGCAAACGAAGATCAAGATGATACTGATGGCGATGGTGTAGGAGACGCATGCGATACTCCAACTATTCAAACAGATATTGCTGATCAAACTGCAACTGAAGGTGAACTTTTATCTTTTGATTTTGATGCAGTTGATCCAAACGACGAAGGAGTAATTATTGAAGCTGAGATCTCATCTGGTGCTGGAGAAAATCTTGTATATATTAGTGGTGACTCAGTTTACATTACTGATAACGGCGATGGAACTGCAACTGCTTATTTGCAACCAATGTTCTCTTTTGTTGAACATACTGCAACTTCAGGCTCTTTTGATATGATTATTACAATCGATGACGGTGACGAAGAAGCATCTTCAAATGCTTTCACAGTTACTGTAGTTGACGAAAACCAAGTTCCAAGTATTACCTCAACTCCAGCTGCAACTGCAACTGAAGATTTTGAGTACCAATACCAAATTGAAGTTGAAGATTTGGACGCAGAAGATGCAGGACTTGGCTTTGAATATAGAATGACTGGTGGTTCATCTGACATGTCTTTTGATGAAAGTTCTGGTCTATTAACTTGGACTCCTGACTTCGATGAAGAAGGAAACGTTTACACTGTAACTCTTTCAACTGAAGATGTTATGGGTGGAGTTGATACCCAAACTTACACTTTAACTGTGGATAACTCAAACCGAGCTCCAGTATTAACTTTAGTAGATGATACTGTAGCAGCAGGAGAAACATCCTCAACTGAAATTTCAGCAACCGATGCTGATGGTGATTCATTAACCATCTCTTCACCTGATTTGCCAACTGGCGCATTCATAAGAGACAATGGTGACGGAACTGCTGATTTTGCATGGGTAACAACTACTGATGATATTACAACTGTCATCACTGTTGAAGTTACTGATGGAATTGAGACTACAACTGGAACTTTCACTGTAACAATTGAAGGAACCACTGCAAACTCAGCTCCAGTATTAACTCTTCCAGCTGATCTAACCATCACTGAAGGAGCTGAAGTAACTAGTGTTGAATCAACTTTTTCAGCAACCGATGCTGAAGGTGATGATTTAACTTACACTGAACCATCCGACTTACCTGATGGAGCAGCTTTCACTGATAATGGTGACGGAACTGCTTTCGTTGAGTGGACAACTGACAGCAGCGATGCTGGTGTTTACACAATTACTATCGAAGTAACTGATGGAACTGATTTCACTTCAGAAGAATGGACTATTGTTGTTGATGATGATGGTACTGGTGGAAACAATGATCCAGTATTAACAATGCCTGCTGATTTAAGAATCACAGCTGGCGAATCAATCGATGCAACTGAATCAACTTTCACTGCAACTGATGCTGACGCAACTGATGTATTAACTTACTCTGAAACAATTGCCCTACCTGATGGAGCAAGCTTCACCGATAACGGTGACGGAACTGCATTCATTGAGTGGACAACTAGTGAAGACGATATTGGAACATATGCTATCGTTGTTGATTTAACTGATGGAACAACTACTGTTTCAGGTACTTGGACTATTACTGTTGAAGAAGATTCCACTAGTGGAACTGGCAACAACGCAGCAACTCTTTCAGCTGATCCAGAATCAGTTGATGCAGTTGAAGGTGATGATATTCAAATTACTGTTACAGGTTACGACCTTGATGGTGATGATTTAGAATTTAGCGTTTCAGATTTACCAGAAGCTGCTTCCTTTAGAATCAGAAGTGACGGTGTTACCGGAACTTTTTGGTGGGAAACAACTACTGGCGATGCTGGGGAATATGAAGTAACTATCAGTGTCTTTGACGGTACTGTAACTACTGACTTAGTAATTTCAATTAATATTACTGTTGATGAATCAGCAAGTGATGATGTAATTACTGTAACCAGCGAAGGTCTTGCTTTAAAGAGCGTTCACGTTTCAGACGAGACCGTTCGAGCAGGTGACTATATTTACGTATCTGTAGGTATGGAAAACCAAGCTCAAGAAGACCTTGAAGATTTGAAAGTAGCTGTAGTCTTTTACGATTTCGCAACTAAAGTAACAAGTAGTGAATTCGATTTAGACGAAGGCGATGAAATGGATAAATCTCTTTCAGTTTCTATACCAAGAAACGTAAGGGAAGGACTCTATTACATGAAAGTCACTGTAAGTAACGACGAAATAGATGCCGTTGCTTATAGAACCGTTCGTGTTATTTAATGGGGGACTAAGGGATAATTCCTAGTGTCACCCACAAAACACAAATGTGTGACTACTTTAAAGTAACACTCAAAACAAAACCTTTATAAAAAGGTCTTGTTATCATGAGAAAATACACTACGTATCAAACAATTGGAGGAAGATACAAAATGAAAAAATTGCTACAAATGATCGCTCTTTTAGCAGTTGTTTTTGCTATTGCTGCATCCGCAGCTTTCGCAGACACAGCAGATTTAGAGTGGACAACAATAGAAGTAAATGGGCATGACATTTCATACAGTGCTGACGGTACTGCTGATGAAATGATTGCTGTTGAAGAAGGGGAAACTCTTGAAGTAGAAATTGGTCTAGAAGCTTTTGCTGACGTCGAAGACGTTCAAGTAGAAATCGAGATTAGTGGATACGAATATGATGATTATAACGACTTAGAAGATGAGTCTCATGCTTTCGATATGGAAGAAGGAACTACTAAATATGTAGATCTTGAGATTGACTTACCTGTTCAGTTAGATGATGACGAATATTATTTGAGAATTAGAGTTTCAGATAAGAACTCTTTAACTCTTGAACAAATCGTACGTCTTTACGTTGAACCATCACGTCATGGAATTGAGATCGCAGATCTTGTATTATCCCCTGGAAGTACTGTAGAAGCTGGCCGAAGTCTTTTGGCTACAGTTGAGTTACAGAACTTTGGTGACGGAGATGAAGAAGATGTTAAAGTAACTATTGCAGTTGAAGAACTTGGAATTTCAGCATCAGATTATATTGATAATCTTGAAGCAAACGAAAACTCCGCAAGTGTTAGCTACGAAACAACCGAGGAACTTTTCTTAAGTATCCCAGATTGTGCAGCAGCTGGTACCTACGCATTAAAAGTTACTGCTGAATACGATGAGTATGAAACTACAACTGCTTCCTACAGTTTAACTGTAACCGAAGGAAACTACTGTGATAACGATGACGACTCAGAGCGTCTTGTAATTGCTGTTGGTCCTGAAAGTCAAAACGTTAACGCTGGTTCAGAAGCTGTTTATGCTATTGCTCTAAGTAACGAAGGAACATCCTCAGAAAGTTACACTCTTAGTGTTTCAGTTGGATCAAGTGACTTATCAACCTCTCTTTCAGAGAGTCTTGTAGTTCTTGAATCAAGTGAATCCGCTGTTGTATACGCTTATGTATCAGCAGATAGTGAAGCTAGTGAAGGTGATTACCCTGTTACCATCCTTGTTGAAAACGATGGGAAAACCATTGAAACATTATCTTTAACTCTTGAAGTTGAAGGTGATAGTGATGCAAGTGAAGGAGTAAGCTTAAGAAATGGTCTTGAAATTGCTTTAATTGTACTAGTAGTACTTTTAGTAATTGTAGGACTAATTATTGGGTTTAGCAGACTTCGTGGAAACGAAGACGAAGAACAAACTTACTACTAGTCCTTTAATTAGGAATAAGTAGAGGTTGTATCTTCCTCCTTTTTTTTTTCTTTTCTTTTTTTGAGGAAGCATTCACACTTCAAATTCGCATCCACATCATACTAATTATAACATCTTTTATTTTTTTATTTTTTTCTTATAACTCAATTTTATCTTAATCTACTGACTAAAACATTAATGGAGAATTAAATGGCAGAACAAAGTTATCAAAAACTGTATCACCAATTAGTTGGTCGGGATGCAACAGAAGCAGAATCAGTTCGCCTTCAAGAAAAATTAATTGAGCATGTACAACAAGCCCAAAAAGTTAAGGAAGGAAAGCCAGCAGGGTCTGGTAATCTTGATGAAGGTATTAACGCCATTCGAGAAACGTATCACATTGGTGAGTCTGCAATTGAGCAAGTTCTAAGATCTTTTTCAGCTGAAGTAACTGCTCAAGAAGATGCAGAATTACAAAGATCAAATAAACGCAGAGCTAATTTGAGAAGTATTGGTAAAAAGTTTCTGGTAGGCACTCTTGCAAGCACAGTTTTGGCAGCTACAGTTGGTGCTGGACTTGCAGCTTATCAATTAGGTGACGATGCTGAGATGGTCAGAAGAGGAATAATGCTTGACTCAAGGGAAGCTAGTTTAGAAAGTAATTACCAAAAACTAAATCAAGATTTACTCACAAGGGAGCAAGCCTTAGCTGCAAAAGAAGAAGCGATTCTCACAGAATTCTATGGTCCTTTGGATGCTTTAACTATCAGGTCAGAAGCTAGTAACCTAACTGAGATGGAAAAAGAGTTATTTCTTACCAAGCAATTGCAAGAGTCATGGTTAGCTGCGAAATCCAGTGGAAGTATTACTTATTCAGGGGAAGTTGCAGAAGGAATTGAAATAATGGTTTTTGAAATCCCTGAATCTTATACTAGTTTAGTTAAACTTCAAGATGGAGATATAACTTCAGTCTATATTAGAAATAAAAAAGAAGAATTACGTTATTCTGTTATTTTTGATGGGGACTCATCTTTGGTTGTAAAACATCATGCAGAAACAGTTAAAAAATATCAAGGTGATACTTTAGTTTTTGTTGGGGAAAGTTCTAAGCGTCATGATCAAATTGCAGCAGATGTTTGGGCTGACTATTCAGCACTAAAATCTAGAGGCCCTAGCAACTGAGCAACTAGTTTCATTTTTCATCATCTTTTATTTTTTTATTTTTTTCTTATAACTCAATTTCAATCATTCTTACACAACTTTTTTAACAACACCTCTACCTAAACCAAACGATACAATGGATCAACTAACTTCCAAGGAACAAGCAGCATTACGAGCCAAATCGATTGCCATCATCGGCGCAGGACCAATTGGCTGCTACACAGCACATCTATTAGCAAAGGCTGGACATAACGTCGAAGTATTCGAAGAACACCAGCAGATCGGAAATCCCATTCAATGCACTGGATTACTCACAGCTGACTTCGACAAATTTTTCCCAGATTTAAAAGATCAAAAACACAATTTTCTAGTATCAACGTTCAAATCAGTTACTGTTAAAACAAAAAACAAATCTATTAAAATTCCACAAAAGGAATATTTGGTTTGCCGGACTAAATTCGATCAATTCTTTGGAAAACTAGCAACAAAAAGTGGCGCAAAGATTCATTTGAATCACTCATTCCGAAGAAAAGAAGGCAACTCTTTAATCATTAAAGACAGCATAAACAAAGAAGAAAAATTTTTCACTCCAGACATTGTAATCGCAGCTGACGGCCCATTAAGTAAAACTGCTAAAGCCTTTAACATCTTTCACAAACTTAGAACTAATTATTATGGGATTCAAGCAGTTGTGGAAGGAAAATTCAACGAAGATAATTTCGATGTATTCTTTGGAGAACAATTCTGCAAAGACTTTTTTGTTTGGGTAGTTCCTGAATCGCAAACCACAGCCAGAGTTGGTCTTTGTAGCAAAAAAAATTCCAAAGCCATCTTCGACCAGTTCATGAAAAAACACAAAGAATGGACTATTAAAGAAATGCAAGCTGGAGTAATTCCTATCTTTCACAACGACCAAATTCTACAATCAAAAAACTGTTTTGTGGTTGGCGATGCTGCAGGGCAAGTAAAAGCTACAACTTTAGGTGGTTTAATCCCAGGCCTTCGAGCAGCTGAAAAACTTGCAACTGCAATCAATAATAATAATTACAGAAGCTACCAAAGTAAATCTTTAAAGATTAGGATTGAATTACAACTGCACAAGCAGATTCGAAAAGTAATGGATAACTTTAGTGATCAAGATTGGGATTCACTTTTAACTTTAACCAACCAGCAAAAAGTAAAAGATATTATGAGTCAGTATTCAAGAGACAATCCAATTCCTCTTATTACCAAACTTCTAATCAAGGAACCACGTTACTTGAAGTTCTTGAAACATTTATTTTAATTTATTAAGAATTAAATATGTTCAAGAAGGAGCAACAGTGAGTTGTTGGTACATTTATTTTAATTTATTAAGAATTAAATATGTTCAAGAAGGAGCAACAGTGAGTTGTTGGTACATTTATTTTAATGTTAACAATAATAAACATACTAATTGATTAACAATGCTGAGTTACTGAGACATACATTCCAACATTGTGGCCACAATCACTCTGTTGAAAAACAGATTCCCCAAAAAACAAGCTACAACATACAAATCCAAACATTTAAATAGCAAAAAAATGTTTCTAATATAGTTAATGAGGTGATGTTTAATGGCAGCAAGAAAAAAGAGTACGCGTAAGCGTGCAAAAAAAACTAGTGCTAAAAAAAGATCAACTGCTCGAAGGGCTCCAGCTCCAGCAATGGTAATGGCTCCTGCTTGTAGTAGTGATGATGAAAAATGGGTTGGATTAGGTCTATTTTTTGTAGGTGCACTTATTTTGCTTAACACATGGCGTGGATGGGTTTCCTGGAGCGTTTTAGTTGGAGCAGTTCTTGCAGTATATGGTTTGTACCATTATTTTAGGTACGGATAATAATACTGTAATTAGTAAATTTTCTTTTTTTTTTATTTTTATTTTCTTTAATTTCAATCAATTCTATTTTTTTAAATTCAAATAATTTCATTTATTTTAACTTCAACCAATCTTCTCATTTTTTAATTTTAACAACCATCACAGCACATCAATAATTTTCTCCTAAACATATTTAAATCACAACCAAAACAAGAACTTCAACGATGACAACTGCAAGACCTCTTAGAAAAAAACAAGTCAAAGAGATAGTGCAAACTATTCAAAACCAATTTGGGATAGATTTCCCAATCGATGAATATCAATTCTACCTTAACAGCAGAGAAAAAATTTTCATTTTAAAACACAGCGAGCACCTAGAATCATTTAATTTCGAATTCATCCGAACTGATCGAATGGGCCTTTACTTCGCAGAATATCGAAATAGCTTCTTCCGCCCTAGTATGCAAGGAGTTCAACTTTTAATGCAAGTTGCAAAAGAACAAAACACTGAAGTCCATAATACTTTAGAAATCACTAAAGATCAAGCAGAAGAGTTCTTCAAAGGTGTAGATATCTTGTTTCCATCAAAAGAAAACAGCAATGCTCTTATTCTTACTTTCCAAGGAACCCCATTAGGCTTCGCTCAGATCAAAGAAGGCAGACTTTTGAATTATCTCCCAAAAACCTTTCGTGGCACAACAATTATCTAATTATTCTTGAAACAATTGCATAAAGCACAAAAAGTGCCTAAAATCCAAAAAAAAGCTAAAAACAGCTCTTTTCTACTAACTAAAATCTACGTTATCACTAAAAAGTGACAGAACAACCACAAAGTTTATAAATCAGACTATTCTAAAGTGATAACAGTGTTGATAGACTGTCGTCATTACGTTAAGTCTACAATGCTTTAATACTAAAAATTTCAATAAAAACAATTCAAGATAATAACACATAGGTGAAAAAACAATGAAGAAACTTTCGAAGAACGGTTTTGAAAAGTACTCTTTTCAAAAACAAGTAATTTCAATTTTGCTAATCTTACTAATTGCATTTTCTGCAGTTGGTGTAGCTTTAGCTGATGCACCAACTTTTGATAGTATTGGTGACCAAATTTTTAATGAAGCAGAATTAAACACCTTATCCATTGCTCCAAGCGATGTTGACGGCGATGCTTTAACCCTTACTTTAACAGAAGATTCTTATGATAGTGAAGATTCAAGTTATAGGGAATCAAGAGATTTTTCCTACTTTATCGACGCTGGCGATTATAGTTCAGCTGTACAATGGACTCCTGACTATGCTGATGTTGGTGACCACATTTTTACCTATACTGTAACTGATGATACTGGTGAATCTACTAGTGAAACATTTACAATTACTGTTATTTCTCAGTATGTTATTGATCTTGAAAATTTAGAATTAGAATTCGCTGCTATCTCAAGTGAAGTAGAAGGTCTTGTTATTAACTTTAATGATGCTATTGAAGACGACGACAGTGAAGATTTAGAAGAAATTTATGGTGAATTAGAGGACATTATTGCAGGATTTTCCTCATTTTTAGAAGAGGTTGATGATCTTGTACACAATATTGATGAAGCTAATGATGATGGCGAGTTAAGTAATGAAATAACTGAAGATATTGAAACTGGCATTGATGATTTAATGTTAGATTTTACTGATTTACTTGAACTTGTTGAAACCATGTCTGACTATATTGAAAGTTATGTTGGTAACAGTATTCCTGAATTCGTAGTTATGGAAGAGATGGAATTCCTATTTATGGAAGACGTAGCTGGCGAAGCACCACTTTTAATTCACGATTCTGATGCAGATGAAACATTCACCTTAACTGGCGAAGAAACAAGTTACAGCTCAACTAGTTCATCTTTAGATTTAAGTGACCCTAGTGTTCTTGCAATGCGAACCAGTGATGGTTTGTATGAGGCAATGATTTACTGGACTCCAACTAATGATGATGTTGGATACCACTATGTGACTGTCACAGCTGAAGATTTATATGGAAATGAAATCACTGTTTCTGTACTTCTTTATGTTGATGGTGTAGATGATCCTTTAGAAGTAGCTGCAATTGCAGATCAAACAGTTTCTGTTGATGTAGTTACAGGTGAAGTTGAAACTTTTACTTATGATGTTGAAGCAACTGATGAAGATGCAACTAGTATTACTTACAATTTGATGTCAATTGTTAGTCGCTTTAGTGATGTAGTTCCATTAAGACCTGAACCAATTAATCCTATTGAAATTGATTCTGACGGAGTTATTACTTGGGTTCCAGATGTAAGTGAAGTTGGAGTGACATTCACTGTAATGGTTGATGTATATTCTCACCCAAGTATCAGCCATCAAGAATTTGATATCGAAGTTATCGCTGATGCTATGCCAACCATTTCTGGTTTAGATTCAAGCTATAGTGCAAATGAAGGAGAAGAATTAACTTTTACTTTTACTTCAACTGAAGCTGATGGTGAAGCATTAAGTTTTGAAATCACAGAAGAATCTTTCAGTGGAACATACGCAAGCTCAAGCAACATTGAATCTGAAGCTGTTTTCGCAAGCGCAGGCAGCGATAGTTACACTGTAACTTGGACACCAACTAATGATGCAGTTGGAACTGTTACAGCATCAATTACAGTTACTGATGAAAGTGGAAGTTCAGCAACAAGTGATTCATTTACAATTACTGTGGCTGATTCAACTACTGCACCAAACATTGATGCTATTGCAGATCAAAATGTAGCTATTGGTGATACTCTTGATTTAACTATCACAGCATCTGATCCAGATGGTGGTAGTGTAGCTCTTAGCATGTCAGGTGATTTACCAAGTGATGCAATCTTTACCGATAATGGTGATGGAACTGCAAGCCTAGTTTGGACAACTGCAACAGGCGATGATGCTGATTATGATGTAACTATTACTGCAATTGATAGTGATAGTGAATCAAGTACTGCAACATTTACTGTAACTGCTGGAGAAGGAACTCCACTTTCTGAATGGGAACAAGCAATTGCTGACCTTCAAGCAGAGTTTGACGAAATCGAAGAAGAATTCGAAGACGATGATCTTGAAGATGAGTATGAAGATGCTGTTGACGATGACGATGAAAGTGACATTGAAGATGCTGAAGATGACCTTTTAGATATTATTGATCAATTAGAAGATTTACTTGATGATCTTGAAGATGTTCGTGATGATGTTAATGAAGCTGAAGAAGATGATGATATTTCAAAATCAACTGAAAGTGACCTAGAAGATGACTTAGATGACTTAGAAGAGGACATTAATGATTTAATTGATGAAATCGAAGACATTTTAGGAATTGAGAGTAATAACGGTACATCTGCTACTGGATATTTAGAAGCAACCAGTACTGGTGACTCAGTTGATGATGACAGAAGCAGTAATGGTCTTGAAGTTGAAGTTACAACTTTTCAAGATGAAGATGACGGTTCAACTGCAACTGTTGAGAACACATCAAGTTTTGATGAGATCAGACCGCTTTTATGGCTTGCTGGTGGAATTGCAATTGCTTTTGCTTTGTTAATTTTCGCACTTAGTATGCTTGTAACAAGGAAATAATTTTTTTTTTTTTAATCATTACTTTTTTTAATTTTAAATATAGCAACAAGAATTCAGAATTAGATTAATATTATCATTTTTAGGAAAGTTTTAAATGATGAATGGAGATATAAAAAATATGGCAAAATTAAATGAATCAGAAAAAAGCGAAAAAATTGGTTTTCATAAAGGTAGTTTAGCTACATTAACAAAAGAGCGTGAAGAACTTGCAAGAATGCTAAGTATTGTTGAGCAATTAATGCATATGCATATCAAAGAACTAAAAGACTTAGGTATTGATTTAGCAGCTGAAGCAAAAAAAGCTAACCAAACACCAACTAAGAAACTTAAAGGTAAAAAAGATCTAGGAGAGATCTTATAATAACATTTTTTAATTATTTTTTAATTTTTTTTAACATCTTGATTCACACTACATTTTCATTCTGATTATTTTTTCAATTATGTTTATCTAATTATTCTCTCATTTCATGGTGTCATACTTCAAAAAATCCCTTGTTTTATTGAAACGAAGAAAAACATTAATAAAGCTCAAACGACCTATTCAGAGTTATGCGTTTTAGAATTCAAGCAAAGGATGATGATAATATTCAGAGGTACCCTACAAGTGACCTTAAAATAGCGAGGGTTTTTTCTGACAAATTAAAGAAAGAGTTGCAAGATTTTCTCTCAAGCGTTGTAGTTTTTGGTAGTTCGGCTAGAAAAACGCAACATAAAAATTCCGATATTGATGTGTTAATTATTGGTAACGACTTAGATTTCAAATTAAGTCAACCGTTCTTAGAAACTTACAGGCTAATTATTGAAAGAACAATCATGAACACTTCAGGCAAACTACATGTAACTAGTATGACAATGAGTAGTTTTTGGGAGTATGCAAGAGCTGGTGACCCTATAGTTACTAACATCTTAAGAGATGGAGTTACTCTTCATGATAATGGGTCTTTTAGGCCATTGCAACAACTTTTACGTCAAGGTCGAGTTCGGCCAACTGAGGAGTCTGTTTGGCGTTATTTTGCCAGAGCCCCAAAAACATTGAACAATTCTAGGTGGCATATTATGCAAGGGACTTTGGATTTATATTGGGCTGTAATTGATAGTGCTCATGCAGCATTGATGGCAAAGGATACTATTCCTCCAAGCCCTGATCATGTGGCAGCGATGTTAAACAAGGTATTTGTAAAATCAAAAGAGCTGGAACCAAAGTATGTTGAATTAATGACTAAGTTTTACAATTTAAACAAAGATATCACTCATCGAAAGATTCAACATATTAATGGGCGTGATTATGATCATTTGTATAAAGAAGCAGGTGAGTTTGTTAATCGAATGAAGAAGTTGATTCGTAAACATGAGTTATAGTTTTTCTAATTTTTTCTATTCATTCTTTACTATGTTCAAAAACACAGACTCAAATTTTCCAATAATTTTGCTTCCACTTCAATAAACCTTATATACTAATTTCTAAAAATCAACAGTATGACATCAAAATCAGTTCATCAAACTTTAATTCAAAAATATAGTGATCTAATCACAGACCCAGAATCATTTTTTTCTAAAGTGAAATCAGAGTTAACTTACAATCAAAGTTTATTCTTCCTGATAATATTAACTTTATCTGCAACATTGATAAAAATTATTTTAACAACTCCTCTTTTAATTAAGGGTACAGCTTCCTTTGCAAATGTTACTTGGGCAGCCCAGTTATTAACTTTAATTTATTATCCTTTTTATACTTTATTTTATGCAATTATTGCAGCGTTGATTTCATTTGTATTATTGTTTTTGTTAAGGACTAAAGGCAATAATTTTACTGGAAATTTAAACATCTTGGCATATACTCAAACAATTCCTTTAGCTTATGGAATTTTTGGGACCTTGGTAGTTTTAGTTACAGAGTTAATCACAGGTGAATCATCAAATCAAGCTTTGCTTGCAGTGTTCAGTCAAGGATTTCCATCAGTTTCTGTATTTTTGGCATTTTCAGTAATGTTAACTTTAATCGTCACAGTTGTCTCTTGGTTCCATTTAATTTGGGCGATGACCAGTGGTTTGAATACTCATTTTGATATTGCAAAACATAAGGGAATTTTAATCTCAATTGTTTCATTAATCTTAAGCTTCATTGTCTTAACTATGATCTCTGGTTTGATTACTTTTAATATTTAATTTTGTACAGTTTTTCTCACCAAAGCATACTGCATAACCACCAACCTTAATTTTGTTTTCAACTTCAACAAATATTTTGCCAGCTTGATTCATCACATTTCCTTGTTCAACTACAAATTCTTTTTTTTCAGAAAGCTCATTCATTTGCAAGTATGCACCAAGAGATCCAGCTGCAACTCCTGTGATTGGATCTTCATTGATCCCAGCTAACGGATTAAATTGTCTGGCATGAAAATCATTATTCTCATCAATGGTCTCAGTAGTAAACACATAAAATCCTCTGGCTCCACTATTTTTACAATATTCAATTATTTTTTCAAAATCGCAATTAATTTCAAACAGTGATTTTAATGATTTAATGGGAATCATCAACTTTGCAGTTCCAGTGGAAACTGTTTGAATAGGCCAATCTTCAATTTGCTCTTCTTCAATCCCTAACGCTTCAGCTATTCTTTTTTTGTCATGACTATACTCAATCACCTCAGATTTTTTCTGTATCATCATGATCAATCCATCTTTAAAACATTCAACTAAAATCACGCCTACATTTGTTTCAATTGAAACATTTTTTGCAAGATCAGCCTCATTCATTTTAATCAAATTATTCTTGATTAAATCATAACAGGCAGCAATTGTTGCATGGCCGCAAAGATCCACCTCTTGACTTGGACTAAAAAATCTAAATTTAAAATCAGCTACAGTTGAGTCTAAAACAAATACGGATTCGCTAAAACCCAGTTTCAATGAAATTTCTAACATTTTTTCAGAATTCAAATTATTAGCATCTAACACAACTCCAGCTGGATTTCCTTGTTCGGCATTTTTTGTAAACGCTTTAACTAAGTCAATTTTAATCTCCATAAACTTTTGATTTTTTCCTGATTTAAATAATCTCATATCACTAAATTATAAAACCATCAAAAACCTACAAAAAGATTTAAGAATCACCTGCAACAACAAATCAGCTATGAAAGATAAAATTCTCCCCTATGTACTTCAAAATATGATCAAATACCAAGGTTCAGCAAATCCTAAAGCTGTTCTTGGGCCAGCGCTAAAGAACAATCCAGAACTTAAAACTCAAGTCCCAGACGTTCTAAAAACTATTCAAGAAATTATTCAAGAACATCAAGGTCAATCAACTGAGGAGCTAAAAACCCAACTTCAATCAATTAATCCTGATCTTCTTCCACAAAAAGAACCAGAGCAAGTTAAAGGCCCATTAAAGCCTCTTAGAAACGCAGATATGAACAAAGTTCTTGTTAGAATCGCACCTTCTCCCTCCGGACCACTACACATCGGTCACGCATATGGGACTATGCTAAATGCAACTTATGCTAATATGTACGGTGGAAAATTTATCTTAAGAATTGAAGACACAAATCCAGCTAACATTTATCCAAAAGCTTACCAAATGATTGAAGATGATGTTAACTGGTTAACTGGTAACAAGATCGACGACCTCAAAATTCAAAGTGATAGACTTGACATTTATAACAAATATACAAAACAACTTGTCAGTCAAGGTGATGCCTACATTTGTACTTGTGATCCTGATGAGTGGCGTGAAATGAAAGCTAAGAAGGCAGCATGTTCTTGCAGAAGCGAAGAAACAGCAGACCAACTTATCAAACTTGATAAAATGTACAGTATCAAAAGCGAAGGCGGTTTTCAAGAAGGTGAAGCTGTTCTTAGATTAAAAACTGACATCGAGGATAAGAATCCAGCTATGCGTGATTTTTCATTGGCAAGAATTGCAGAACATATTCATCCAAGAACCAAAGCAGACAATCGTGTTTGGCCACTTATGGTCCTGAGCGTTGCAATCGACGATCATGAGATGGGTATCACTCATGTTCTAAATGGGAAAGATCATCATGATAATGGGAAGAAAGAAGCTTTGATTATGCAAAAGTTAGGATGGAAGGCTCCAGAGTATCAGCATTGGGGCAGAATTAATTTTGAGGGTATGCGGCTTTCAACTAGTAAAACTAAAATTGCAATTGAAGAAGGCGAGTATACTGGGTGGGATGATATTAGGCTAGCTACATTAAAAGCTTTAAGACGCCGAGGTTACCAGCCTGAAGCACTAAAGAAGTTCGCCTGCGAAATTGGTCTTTCCTTAAACGATAAAACTGTTTCTCAAGAAGAGTTTTGGAAAATAATTAATTCTTTTAACAAGGAGATTATTGAATCAACTAGTAATCGTTATTTCTTTGTTGATAATCCAATTGAATTAAATATCGCTGGTTTAGAAAGTAAAACAATTGAGTTAGATTTACATCCTGACAACAAAGATCGTGGGACAAGAAGTTTAAACCTCACAGGTTCTTTTTTAATCAGTAAACAAGATTTAGACTCTTTGAACACTAATGCAATTCATCGGTTAATTGATTGTTGCAATTTTCAAAACAAAGAAGATCAATCTAACTTCGAATTTCTATCAAAGGAGTATGAACACTTCAAGGATGCTGAAAACAAAGGTAGAATAATTCATTTCTTGCCGAACGACGATTCGCAAATAATTGATGCTGAAGTTCTCTTAACAGATCATACTTTACTAAAGGGAAAAATCGAAAAGAACATTATCAAAAATCAAAAAGTTGGTGATATTGTTCAACTTGAAAGACGCTTTTTTGCAAGAATCGACACAATCACAGATGAAAAAGTTACTCTTTGGTACTTGCACAAATAAACTCTACTCACAAAAGCAAAGTCATAGGCGCGCTCGCCCCCTTGCCGGAATATCTCATCAAATGGTTGAATTTTGACAAGCATTTTTCTAAAAACAATTAGAA
>JABHRS010000037.1 GCA_018670085.1 archaeon
AAAAGTGCTACTAGACATGCTAACAAACATGGTTTTGGCTCTGTTCAAGAATTTATCAAAGAGACCCTTCGAGACAAATTATTCCCACCTGAAGAACTGAGTAAAGATGAGATGGCCTATGTGATGGCAGTACTCAAAGATACTAAAGAGAATAATGATTTCATCTCAGAAAAAGAATTATTTAACGAGTTGGACCAAAAAATTGGAATATACGATAAACGCAAACAAAAGGTTTCGAAAAGAAATAAACCAATTAAGTGAAAAAGCATTTAGAATAGTTAACGACAAGATTAGACTTCTCAAAATCAACCCTTTCCGCAACAAACGAATCAAAGGTTACAATTTATTCCTGTTTAGAATCAGATTCGAAGACCAAAGAAAAGAAAAACGAATTATTTACCAAGTAGATTCATCAAAAGTAATTCTAATTTGTATATTAGATAGAGATGACGATTATAAAGGTTTGGCAAGAATGCTAAAAATATAATAAAAATTATCCACGAATATCATACAAACCAGCAGCAGTATGATGATAACTAGAATCCTTTGCTCGTTGCATCCCATTCAAAAGCATATCAGATAATCCTTTCAACGCTACTACGTACCGATGTACTCCAAAGCGATCATCGACTTGAAAGCGATCAGAAGTATAATTTTTAACCATCCACTCAAAACCACTTCTCAATTCCGCACCTGGCCTTCCTTGCAAAGCAAAAGTTAACTTTTGTTCATAATTTGCATGTTTTAATCCAGCAGCAGCAGATTCATAATTATGTTTCAATTTTTCAGGTGTTAGAGCATATCTTCGAGGGACCATATCTTTAGCACGATCTCCTCCCATTTCTTCTATTTGTTGTAATTCTTCTGAAGTATAAGGTAAAGGTTTTTGATTGAATGGTACTGCATTATCAGGCAGGGAACGTTTTAATCTAGCACAAAGATCTAATTGCCCTTTTGCAGACCGTAATCTTTCTTTGAAAGAAAAATCATTCCAATCAAAAGTCCCATAAGTCCCATTATGAACTTTCAGCTCATCCAAGTATAATACATGTTTTTCTGATTGTTTTGGGTGAATTGCCCTGTAGCCTCCAAGAAAAAATTCCATTGTGATAGGAGCAGTTTCACTGAACAATTCTCGAACTTTAAAATGTGTTCCTGCGTTCTGAACAAGATATATCCCCGCTGAAGCATCATCAAACAATTTTGCCTCTCTATCAAAAACAGGAACCTTATCACTTGAAATAGTAACTTTATCTGTTAAGCCAATAGCCGTATTGATTTGAATTACTGCACCAACTAAATAATCCGCAGAGCGAACTGTGATTAAATTATCCAAAATATTTTGTTTATACATTTTAATTTCACCAACTATGTACCATCAAACCACATTATTTATCTGTACTTTCTGCTAAATTTAAATAAGCTTTCCAATCAGTTCCTCTGAGTGATTGTTGATCCCCAGCATAAAAACCAGTAAAGAAGTTAATACTTCCATCACGACCGATTAAAGGTGCAGGTGAAGAGTAATTTGCCCCATATGAGTACAGATCTCTTGAATTGTGTGAACGAACCGCTTTACCAACATGTGCCTCATCAAATCCAATGAATTTTAGTAGTCCTTGAAAATCTGAAGGATATCTTTTTTTCTCTCTATCAATAAAATATTCCCTATCTCTATTATTTCTACGCCAAGTAGAAGGAAGTCTTTCAAAAGGATTTTTTCTCCAAGCCCTGGCCATATCAGGGTACAAGGGGTGTTCAAAAAGTTGCTTTGCTTTTATAATAAACCCATCATGGCTAATTGGAGTTCCATATTGAGCAAGATAACCTACTTGATATGCTCGGAGTTCTTCAACAAAATAAGTTACAGAATCAGCTCGTGGCCAAGGACTTAATGCATGAGATACTTCGTGAGCTAACACCCCCACTAAGAAATCAAGGTTACTTGATTTTTCAAACATCTTAATTCCTATTTTTTTATCTCTACTAGAGTGATAACCACCTTTATCATCCATTAATTCCATTGCAACACTATAACCACCTGTGGAAACAAAGTCAATAGTATTCACTAACAACTTTTTATGTAGATACCCAGAGCTATGTTCTGCCTTGTTTAGGGTGTATGCAAACAAAAGAGCACATTTTGCCCGTGATTCTGGTTCCATTTCTGAAAACCACTCTTGCCCCATTAAATTATAAAATAATCCAGGTCTTAATTTCTGATCAAATAAAGTACTATGACTACGAAACTCAGCATGAAAATCATCTGGTAAACGCAAAGTTTTTCTTACTGATTCTGCATACCATTTTTTCTTTTTTCTACGACGTAAATTTCTGATATATTTTGAAAAATAGTCTCTTGTAGTTTCTTGAACTTCTGGGTTTAGCTCATCAAACATAGTTTGAACCAGTTCTGCTCGTTGCCAAGGAAGACGAATTTTCAAAGAATTTCTATTAAGATAATTTACTAATCCTTCTACTATAATACCTTGCTTCCAATTCCGAGGAGAACGTACCCATTTACTTCGGTCCTGGTGTAAGCCAACAACAGCTAAAAAAGGCAGATCATGTTTTTGAGAAACTAAAGGTTTTATAGAAGAGTTTTTTGAATGTCCAAGTCTATAATTTATGATAAAAGAGTTCAAACCTTCATATACTAACAAATTTTGTTCAACTTTATCAGCAGAAAGTCCAATTAACTGTGTATCCAAATTAGCAGCATATTCTTGACAAAATTTTATAGACTCAACAGGCTCAATACCATGATCATCTTTCTCATAACATCCAAAAACACGAACAATTTCATTTCGCCTTGCCAACTGATCAGAACTTAAAATTCCTTCTAAATTAATTTCTTCATTCTCAGCTACCATTCATTTCCTCTAGAATACAGCTGATTTATAAATCTTCTTAGTTTAACTACTCTATAATGGTGATTAAGGCGTTTATTGCCAATAATAAGCAGTATTTTGATGCTTGGTGACTAAGAGAGATGTTTGGAAGTAGAAATTTACTTTTCCCGTACTAACTTATATCTATCACACAATATAAAATCTTTTAACAATCAGAATCACTAAACAATCTATGAATAATTTAGTGTCAGAGATATCAAAGAAACTTGAATTTACACTTACTGCTTCAATTTTTGTAGTAATAGTGATAAAAATATTTTTTGAATTATTTACTGATGCATCAGCTCGTCACATAGAACTCATTTTTGGATTTTTAGTTGCTCTCAATATTATTAATTATGGTATGTTTTATTTAAATAAAGAAAAACTTGAAATCAGTAAACAAGTATCAAAATTTGTGAATCACATGTTAACAATTAATATGTTCGTGATGGGAGTATTAATTATTATGTTAATTTTATCAGAAAATATTGTTGAATCAGGATGGTTAATAGCAAAAATATTCAATTTAACATTGATAATTGCAATAATGATCTTAATTGCCATGCCAATCTTAATCTTTCTTTTTCTATTAATTGGTTTACCCAAAAATGAAAAAACAATAACTTCAATAACAATTGATAGGTTAAAAAAAATATTTTCTAAAAAAAAATGCTTTTTAAAAAAATACTTTTGGTCACTAGGAATTGGAGTACTTGCATCAGGTTTAACAATTGCCCATCAATCAAACTGGAGTGATTATGATGTAACTATTGTTGGATTTATTTTACTTTTACTTGCAGTTTTAATAAGGGATCCTAACTGTAATTTTTTAGAAGAAGAAGAAAAAATAGAAAGTTCAGAAGAAAAAAGTATACGATTAAGAGAAAATGCAAAAAATTAAAGATTTAAGGTATTTTTTATTCATTTTCGAGATATAAATTTTCAATTTCTTTCAAAAATGGCTTGTCGATTTGAACCAATAAAATATCAAACAACAGATTAAGTTTTAGTAGATTTTTTTGAAATTCATTAATTGAGATTGAATCAGATTCATTCATCTTTGTGTTACGGTTATAATAGAAATAAGTTATTTTTTTATTTGAAATTTCATAATCTGAATGACCAATTGCATTTCTTAAATGTTCGTTTAATCGCAAAAATAAAGTTTTAAAACTGTTATAATTTTCATCATCAAGAATCTCTGTTTGTAATTTGCTTAATACCAAATAAGGAAGATCTTTACCTAATTTGAGTTTAATAATTTCTTCAAATAAGAATAGAATAGATTCTGAATATGTTAAATAGGATAAAAGTTTAAATCGCAATCCTATATCTAAATTATTTAATTTACAAAGTTCATTCTCAGCAATACTTGTTCTTAAAATATTTTTTATCTTTCTTTCATTTCGGTCTAAATATTTGGATAAATCAACATTACTGTTATTACTTAAATTTGGATAACGCGAGATTAATTTATGAAACCCATCCTTTTTTAACTGATCAAATAATTTTAAAGATAATTTGATATATTCTTCTATCTCTTCCTTATCATTATTGTCAAAATATTTTAACCAAAAACTATATTTATCAATAGTTAAAGTTTTTCTTAGTTCTTCTAAATGTTGAGATTTTGTTTTCATTTTTTTCAAACCAAATAGTTTACTCACTATCTCGGATATCAACTAAATCTTCAGTTACTTCAAGTGCATTCTCTAAACGAGTAATATCATGAGATCCGCAAAATCTTTCTACTTGAATTCCTTTTTTCCTATCAAGATATTTTTGCAAATATCCTGCTTCTGTACGTGATCCAAAAGGTACATCTTCTAAAGACCAAACAGACTTTATTTTACCTGTATACAAAGGATCAAAACAACGAAATGAATCAACCCCTATAAACACAATAGGTCCGGCACATGCAGATAGGAAAGCAGAGAAAGCAGTTGCAGAATATATCTCTGAAATAGACTCATCAGAAATTATTTGTAACTGATTTGCAAAATACTCAAATCCAAATGCTGCTCCAGCGAGTACCGCTGTACCTAATAAAAATTTAACACTAGAACGAAGTACCTTATGTTTATACAAAAATTGATGTGCCTCATTTACACCTGTAGGATGTATAGTTGATGACCCAAATCCAGTTATTTTTGTATAATCAAAATAAGAATCTTTACCGCCTTGGTTTACACAAAAAATTTCTGTCCTACAACCTTCATTACTCACTCGTCTATATGTTCTACCAAATCTTCCACTACTATAACCAACACCAGTTAATGCATTATCTAAAAGTTTAACATATTCTCCTGAAAGTGGCAAACTATCTGAATTCAATTTTTCAAAATCTCGCTTAAATCCACTTAAAGCAAATTGTCTTTGAAATGAATTATCTAATGATCTATTAATTACCATGTTTTATGGCCACCCAGAACTCTTAAGTTATTTGACAGATTTCTACTTTATAAAGTTATTTGTCAAGCAAGATCAAGCCACTGGTCAAACCTAGCAAGCATATATAAGTAAATACACAAAATAAACATTCTATGCCAATAACCAAATCTCCATTCAAACTTGTATCTAAGTTCAAACCAGCTGGAGGTCAACCAGCTGCAATCAAAAAACTAGTAGCTGGATACAAAAAACACAAAATGCAAACTTTGCTAGGGATAACTGGCAGTGGGAAAACATTTTGTATGGCAAACTTGATTCAAAATGTAGGAGTACCAACTTTAGTTCTCGCACACAACAAAACACTAGCTGCTCAGTTATATGAAGAACTCAGATTAATGTTTCCTGAAAACAGAGTTGAATACTTCATTTCTTATTACGATTACTATCAACCAGAATCTTACATCCCAACATCAGACACTTACATCGAAAAGGATGCCAGTATCAATGAGCAAATTGAAAAAATGCGTCTAAGAACTACAGCATCACTATTATCCAGAAAAGATGTAATTGTTGTTGCTAGTATCTCATGTATCTATGGTTTAGGAAACCCTGAAAATTTCAGACAACTTTCTCTTGCACTAAAAAAAGGTCAAAAGATCACAAGACGCAAAATTATCAAACATTTAGTTGCAATGCAATATGAAAGAACACCTGGTGCAATTGAATCTGGAAAATTCAGACTCAAAGGTGATACAATTGAAGTGTTTCCAGCCTATGATGACCATTATTTAAGAATCGAACTTTGGGATGACCAAGTTGATTCAATTACTGAACGTCATAAAGTAACAGCGGAAAAAATCACTGACTTAACTGAGTTCACAGTTTATCCTGCAAAACAATTCGTAGTTCCCGAAGAAAAAACCATTAATGCTATTGAAGAAATTAAAGATGAATTAAAATATCGTCTGCCAGAATTACAAGAACTTGAAAAACAAAGGTTAAAACAACGAGTAAAATACGATTTAGAAATGATTCAAGAGCTAGGTTATTGTTCAGGGATTGAAAATTACAGTCGACATTTTGAAGGACGAAAAGAAGGAACTCCACCGCACACTTTGCTCAACTACTTCCCAGATGACTTTATGTTAATTATCGACGAGAGCCATCAAACAATTCCACAATCACATGCAATGTATAAAGGTGATTATGCAAGAAAAAAGAATCTAATTGATTTTGGATTCAGATTACCGAGCGCATTTGATAACCGACCATTAAAATTCAAAGAGTTTGAAAAATTCTTTAATCATGTTGTTTGTGTGTCAGCAACTCCAGCTAATTATGAGATGGAAGAATCTGGCCAAGTTGTAGAATTAATTATTCGTCCAACTGGGTTACTTGATCCAACAATTGAGATCAAACCAATTGATGGACAAATTCAAGATCTACTCAAACAAATTGCAGCAACCACAATGAAAGGTGATCGAACTTTAATCACCACTTTAACAAAACGCATGGCTGAAGATTTAACCGATTATTTAGCGAAAGCTGGGATTAATGTGAGGTACATGCACTCCGACATTCAAAGTTTAGATCGAATCGAATTAATCAGAGCGTTAAGAGCTGGTGATTATGATGTTTTAGTTGGAATCAATTTGTTACGTGAAGGTCTTGATCTACCAGAAGTTTCATTAGTTGCAATTCTTGACGCTGACAAGGAAGGATTTTTACGAAATGAAAGAAGTTTGATTCAAACAATTGGAAGAGCTGCAAGAAACGAAAATGGTCGAGTAATTTTGTATGCTAATAAAATCACAGATTCAATTAGAAGCGCAGTTGCTATCACTAAACAGCGTCGTCGTAAACAAGAACTTTACAACAAAGAGCATGGAATCACACCAACTACTATCAAAAAAGAAGTTGCAGAAAAAACCCGTGAAGTTAAAGGTATTAAACATCTTGGTAAATCTCAGTTAGAGCAGCAAATGCTGACAATTGAAGCTGATATGAAAAAAGCTGCTGAAGGACTTGATTTCGAAAAAGCAATTGAGCTTCGTAATGTCCTCAAAGGGATGGAGTATGAGTTGAAGAATAAAGAAAGTGATCGTGAGTATCAGGATAATAAGAAGAAAGAGAAGAAGGAAGCTAGGAAGAAGAAAGCTAAAGAGAAAAAATAACCCCTATTTTCTGTGTCCATTTCTGAAGCAATTAGCTTCAAATCCCACAAAATTCTACCCATTCAACACAACTAGGCTAATTTTTATCACTTTGTAGTGAAACACTTATAAATACTCAGTGTTAATTCTATTTAGTCAATTATATTGGCCCAGGTTGAGGGGACCACAACCGTGAATATTAACAGATAAAAATCAAACATTTTTGCTGTCTTGAAAACATAACTGTTTTCTAAGAATTCTGAAAACACCCAAGGTATTGATACTTTGGTAGAAAAAACAATAATAAAAAATCTAAACTCTAGAGCTGCAGTTCCTAATCAAATTGGAGAACAATTAATTTACCGACCAGGAAAAATTGGAGATCTTTCTATCACAGAATGTATTTATGAACTAAAACCTGATCTAACTCCAATGGATCACTTTGATACAGTTTATCTTCATAACACTTTCAAACATAGTGCTAATCCAGGCAATATACTAAATTTTCATAGAAGATTAGGTTGGTCTGGGATTGGTTATCATTTTGCAATCAAAGAAGATGGAACTATTTTTTCGACAAGACCAATTGACGTTCAAGGAGCACATGTTTATGGTAGAAATAATGGGAGCGTTGGTATTGTATTAATGGATGTAAACAAATGTGCTGCATCTCAAAAAGCCAGAACTAGTTTTGCTAGTTTGTATGATACATTAACTGAAATCTCCGCAAGTCCACTTAATCTTCATTCACACACCTTTGGTCAATTTGATTTTCTTGACAAATTAGTTATAGATTTTAATAGCAAAATTGACGGCCCAAAATTTCCTAAAATTAAATTTGATGCCTCTGTTTATGACCCAGAAAATTTTATCCCCCTAAGAAATCAAATTGCTGAAAATGTCATGAGATACCGCAGAGTTTGCCCAAAAAAATCTTTAGAAGATTTTAGCCGAATTGTTTACTTCGCTGATAAATTAAAAATTTGTCCAGGTCAAGGATATGCCGCATTTGCAAAAGAAGTAGGTGCACCAAGATGAGAGACAGAATAAAATCTCTTTTTAGAAGGATTCCTTCAAAGTTTAGAGATGATATGAGATTTTATACTCCTTCACACAATACTATGCAAGCTGGATATAATCGCGGATTTCAAGAAGCATTTGGTTCAGCTAATAAATCTAATCTTGCTGAAGTATTGGCAAAAAATGTTGCAATATTTGAGGGAAACCTTAGAGGAGCATACATTGGCGTTTCATTTAGAGATTTACATGGTAGACTTCCTCCAATTGATATTAACGCCACTCGTCCTGGTTGGGCTGCATCAGTGATTAAAATCCCTGTAATGATTGAAGTTATGCGTCAAGTTGATAGTGGTGAGATAAATTTGGATGATGAATTAGTAGTTGATCATCGTTTTACTTTAGAAGATTTTGATCCTATCAGTCGCATGCCAGAAGGCACAAAAGTTCCTATTGACAAATTACTCGAATTAATGATTGTAGTTTCAGACAATGAAGCAACAAACATGCTTGCAAGCCATGTTGGAGTTCAACGAATGAATGAAACCATGCAAGAGTTAGGAGCAAGTAAAACTATGCTGGGTCATCTTCTAGCCTACAATGTTCCAAGATACACCAGTGACTGGAATGAAGATGGCAGTAACTTAACTTGCGCCTCAGACATGACCTTGTTATTAGAACAAATTTACAATGGAAAATCTGCAAGTAACCCAAGTTGTGACGCTATGCAAGGTATCTTAGAACTTGGAGGTAGTGCTCAGTTAGTTTCATTATTACCAGCAACGACTGTTGTAGGTGGAAAAATTGGTCTAATTTCTGATGTAAACAGTGGAAATGATACTCATGATGTAGGAGTTGTAAACTCTGATTACGCTATTGCAGTAATGTGTAATCGTGTAGGTTATTTTAGTACTCCAGAAGCTAAGTTCAGAACTACGCCAAAACCAGATTTTCTTAACGATCGAAAAATGGATCTTGCTTGGGCTGGAGTTGAAGCTTTGTTGGAAACATTTCATCAAAAAGTTAAGCTCCCATTTTATTTTGATTTAAACGCAGTAGCTAAACCATATTTTAATCCAAGTTCTGCCTCTTCAGTAATTTCTATAGTTTCGAAAGTAGTTCATGATGTCTACTATTATGCTGAGGTTCGGCCCGTAAAAAAATGACTAATCTAATCTATGTCGGAGTTGAGAATGAGTACCAGTATGTTCATGATGGAGAACTACAAAATATTTCAACAGATTTGGAAAGAATGTTAAAGAGGTCGTCAAAAGGATTTTTTTATAAAAGCCCAACATCTGTTAGAACTGAATGTGGGAGCGCTTTATATTCGGATGCAGGTGACCCAGAAGTATGTTCTAGTCCAGTTCGAGTTGAGAAAGGGTTTGCATCAAGAGCCACAGATGCAGTATATCTTGCTAGGAAAGAATTAATTGATTTACTCTCACAAGATCCGAAATCCGATTTAATCGGATACACTTCACATTGGAATTTAACTAATGTGTTAAAATCAACAATGCGAGTTGAGGCTATGAAAGATTTTGCAATTCCTTATGGGTTATTCACCTTAAGTCCAATCTCAGTTGGAATTAATTTGAGATACAAAAATGATCCATCACCTGGGAGATTAGAACTACTTGGTGATTATATTGAAAATTTGGATCAAGTAAAAGCCTTCTTTCTTTTTTATGCTGGGACAATGTTAAACTATGAAGAAAATGCTACTAAACTCCCTTTTACTCTGGATGTTCAAAATCTACATGCCAATGCTAGATTCAATAATCCCGTCCGTGATGGTCGGCATACTGTTGTAGATGCAGCAAAACCAGCATTTGGCCCTGCCAATTCTGGCTTAACTGCTCAGGATTGCCTTGAAGCAACTTATGAATTATTCCATGAAGGAATAAAAGCACTTGGAACAAAAGAAGAGATACAATTATTAGAATCATTTATTTATGGAGATCGAAAACTAGAAATTGATCGTTTTAAAAGATACGCATTTACTCATTTACAAAAAACTAATACTTTGAGGGTTTTGCCACATCGTGCTTTGATGCTTGATATTTATGATTATACAGAGCAAAGAGATCTTCCAGATAATCTTTCAAAAATGTTAGGAATGTTTGCAACTCAAAAATCTTATCAGACAGCAATAAACAATTCAAATCAGACATTAAATACTTCAAATCTAACATGGGAAAGCTTTACTTTTGATCAAAATAATTTTTTCTATATTTTGGGCTCATTTGAGAAGATGGTATTTGCTTCAGAAGTCCTGTCCAGTGTTTCTGATAAAAGAGAGAAAGAATTGGTATTAAGAGATATCTGTCAAAGTTTACTCGACAATGAGACTGACATAGCAAGCTTTAATCAGTTGATAACTGACGAAAACCCTGAATTAATGAGCCGGCAATTTAATAGATTGGTTGCTGCCAATAAGCCTGCCTTACAATCTGCTATAGGCCAAGTATTAAATAATTCCACTCCTTGTAACATCACAAGTTCTGTTGCTGATAGTGACAAATTACTTTCCGAAATAATGGACCGGGAACATAAACCATATATCAAAGAAGAAGATCAGTCCTTTTTTGATCTTGATTCTTTAGTTGAAAAAAGAAAACCAATTAAACGAAAAATTAGTCTAAGAAAAATTTGGCAAGATAGTGGTATGAATTTAGAGGATGAGGAAGATTATTTTTACATTCCAATTATTAGTTTGTTAGCTGGAGCTGCAATAGGTTATGTTGTTTCAAATATATTTGATCAAGAACCAAATTTAGGTCCAAAGATAGAAACTGGAATTGAAGAAATTATTGTTGGTGACCAAAATGAGTAACTTAGGTTCAATCATTAGTTCATTACTTTCAAAGTATAACTCTATTACAAAACATAACGTTGAAATATATAAACAACTGGAAGAAAATGAAGCTATTATCGAAAAAAAGGAAAAACGTATTAGTGACAATATAGCTTTTTTCAAATTTTTATCTTACTGGACTGTGCCTATGTTCACAACTTTTGCTTTTGTTAGTTATCAGTGCAGCGACAATGATAGATATCATAACAAATTAAACACTGCAACTGCCTTAATTGATCGTGGCCAAATTGAAAAAGCAGATGAAGTATTTGCAGAGATTAAAACAGATTATGCTCGAGTAGAAACAGAAGTCATCTTTTCCAAACTTGGAATGGGAAGAATTTCAGCAGATGGAGTTAAATCATATTTGTCTTCATATTATTGCACAGATCTTTCTAAACTTAATATTCAGGTACTTAGTCCAGGTATAGAGACAGGTAGTTTTTCATTTAATGGCAGTTTAGAAAAAATGATTGCAGAGGATGGAAAAGAGTTTTTAACAATTGCTGATCATGCAGGAAAGATTTTTGCAGTAGCAGAAGATGGCAATTTTATTCGAACCATGTTACCAAATCAGATTTCTGGTGAATTTCTTCCAATAAAAAATGAAGATGGATCAACTGATTTAGTCATTGGTTCAAAGCAAGGTTTAATTTACAAGTTATCAATAAAGGCTAGATTAAACGAACCAAAATTTTACTTTCTAACGTCAGAAGCAATGATTGATGTTAAATCACCTGTAAGCAAAATTCAAGCCTTTGATTACAATGGAAAAAATGCTTTGTTTTTTGCATCCGCAGATGGGTGGGTGAGAGGAATCGATGAGAATGGAGTTTCTTTGTTTGCAGCGCAGCACTCTGAAGTTGCTTTGGAAAATTTATTACCACCATTTGTTACTGATTTTGATTTTGATGGTTATGCTGAAGTTATTCATCCGCATGAGCAAACTGTTTCTATTTATGGGCTAGCCGCTGGTGATTTAGATCTTGCATCCCCAGAACAAGCGATGATCTCAGAAGAGATTGTTGGTTTTGTTGATCAAAATAATGGGAATGGTAGTGTTTTATTGCATTCAGGAGAAAAAGCCTACTTTTTTTCAAAGTTAGATTTGGAAAATTTTTCTAATCTTAGACCAACATACCAGAAGGTTGAAGCTCAGAGTAATCATCATGACTGGATGACAGTTAATGTAGATGGAAATACGGTTAAAGATTTAGTTTACATAAATAATGATTATGTTGGAGTTAATTTCTTTGGAGAATATTCAGCTAAAAGTTGGCAATTTAAAAATCAATTTTCATTTATTGGCTACGATCAACCTTCAACTCCTTTGATAATAAAAGATGTTGATGGGGATGATCAATTAGAAATAATTGTTGGGACTAGTCCAGTGGGTCATTATATTGAAGGCAGGATATATGTCCTTGATGCAAACACTGGTAAAGTTGAACACATTCTTGGTGCAGAGAGTGATTTGCTTGGAGATAACATATGGTTTGGAGAAATATGGGGAGAAAATTATTTGTCATATGTTTCGGGAGATTCCATGACTATTATCGAAGCTAGTTATTTTAATTTGTCAAGAGAAAATTGTGGAGATTAATCTATAATACAAATAAAAAATAATTACTAAATATCTTAAAAAATTTACTTACGAAGAATCAAATCAGCAATCTGTTCTAATCCTTTTTGATAGTGTAATTGTGGAGCTTGCCTATGCAAACCTACCATTCCCATTTTTTCAACATTTGTATTACTGCCAACAAAACGCTGCAATTCATTTACTTTTTCATAAATAGAGTCAGCAGCTAAAATTTGATCAAGTCTTCTTTCTACCATACGCAACTGTTGAGACTTATCTTCTTCATCATACCAATAAACCATCCTAAAACCGCCATCAAAATTGTCAACCTTACCATATTGAGGTAAAGTTATTCTAGCCATGTTTTCAGATTGATCATAAACTCCAGAACTATGACCTCTGTCAATTCTAAGTTTTCTTAACTCAGTTTTTGATTTAGTCAACGTTTCTGAAACAGAGTCTAATTTTCGGTACGTCTGTTTAAAGTCAGGAAGAGATAATTTTTTTTCTTCAAGAAAACGATTTCTCTCAACGGAAATACGATCACCTTTCTGAGCTATAACAAAATAATCATCCTGAATTGCAGCAGCTTCCTCTTTGATCTGTTCATAAACCGGCTCCAGCATTTCCATAACCATCTTACAATAATGTGAATAATCTGTTTCTCCCAAATTTTCAACATGAACTACTCTATCGAGCCCAACATGTACAAAAGGTTCTTGAACATTCATTAGAGTTTTATGATAACCGGATTAAAGAATCAAATCAAATGCTAGGAGACCCATGGGAAAATCTGTGTTTAAACATTGAGGCATTAATTTTAAGAGTTGATCCAACCATAACCGCACAATATGCACAATGTGTTCAAGTTACTGAATTTGTAGAAAGAGATCCTGATGGTTATCATGGCAGAGGATTATTTGTTGAATTAGATGACGAGCATATTTTTCTGAATAACACTAGCAAAAGAAAAACCTTCGAAAATTTTCCTGGAAAAAAAGTTTTGATTCAATTAGAACGAACAACTGGCTACCGACCATATCCAGAAGGCAAACTGATTGCAGTAATTCATGATTAAAAAAACAAACACTTAAATCCCTAAAGCAACTTCTAAACTACTATAACCATGAAACTTGATACCATTATTGTCTTAGGCGCAGGCATGACTCCTAGTTTGCAGCTTCCAAATGAGGCAAAGGAGAGATTAAACAAAGCTATCGAAATTTTCATCAAACATCACTCCAAGCAAATCATTGTCAGTGGAAAACATTCTTACAAATTCAAAAAATCACCAAACACAACTGAAGCTGAATTGATGAAATACTACCTCATTAGTAAAGGAATCCCACATCACCAAATTATCAAAGAAGAATACTCACAAGACACTTTTGGTAATGCATATTTTACCAGGCAGTACATTATTGATCCAAAACAGATCAAAGAATTTGCAGTTGTCACATCTGATTACCACATTCCAAAATCTGCATTTTTATTTAGAAAGGTATATGGACCAGAATATCAAATTCATTTCGTTGCAGCCAAAAGTAGTCACACTAAAGGTAAATTGCAAAAATTAAAAGTCCGTGAAGAAATGGTAAAATCCATCCTGAACAAATATCTTAGCAAGATCAATGTTGGCGACATTAAAGCTTTAAGAAAATTTCTTTACAATAAACATCCAATCTATAAAGGTAAATCAGGAATCTTGTTTGAATTGTTTAAGAAAGGGATTAAAATGCTTGAACCTGAAAAAAAATAGTCATCTAAATATCATTTGGTCCAGAAGACAATTCTTCCCTAGAATAAGCATAACTTCGACTTGAATCTTCAAGTAAGCGTTCACTATGATGAGAAAAACCAAAAGACCGCAAAAATAATTGATAAGGTTTTATCTTAGCTCTCTGAAAATGAGATTCATAATCTAGTTGTAATGATACAACCTTGTCTAAAGTATCACTGTCAGGAAATACATCATAAGAATTTGCTAATAATTCATCAACAAAATCTAAAGCATAATCAGCAGAAGCTGAACTGATATCATAATCATTTTCATTAAATAAACTTAACATCCCACGATGAGATGTTCCCCTAGGGATAATAATTGCCATGTCTGGATTCTCTTGACGTAATTTATCAGCCTTATTTGCCAAAGCCAGATCCCTTGCAATTTGTGATTTTAAAAAATGACTAACGTACTTTTTCATTGCTCCAAGTTTTTCTTCTCTTGATACATACCGAGTTTGAGCATATGATTCATAAGACAGATCAGACATCCATTTTTCAAATCCAATCTCAGCTGAATGAGGTTCAACAATATTTTGAATTCTTCCATGATCTTTAGAATTAATTGCCAAAACCTTTGGTTCAAATCCCAAACTTAATGTCCTCCACATAAAAGGGCTTCCATTTTCTCTAGTTTCTTTCCATTTATTGTTCAGTCTATTTTCATAGTCTTTTGCTTCTCTCTCAATAACTTTTTTCACTTTTCTGATCCTATTTTTAGACATTCCAAATAATTCTATTTTTTGATCAATAGTTTTTGGAGCTGAAGGAAAAATATCGTACCCAAGCAATTCAGTAATAATGATTGCATTTCGACCATCAGAAACCACTTTTTCATCTATAAAATTGCCTACAGTATCTCGATTAAATTTTTTATCATACCCACTCTTAGAATTATGAGCTCCAAAGGCTAACAATAATGCTGTTTTAGACATAAGATCTCAAAAGAGGACTGTTTTAAAAATAATTCCTTTAATTTTATAAAGAAGCCAAACATCTAACTTCTATGAACCTAACAAGCAGAACAATCACTGGAATTTGTGGGATTATTTTAGGATCAGTTTTAACAATCATTGGCATATTTACTTTTGTCACCCTATTTTATGGAATTCCAATGATTATAATCTCATTTTTTATATTATTCAACACAAAAGAAGATAAAATTGAACAAATAAAAACTAGAAAGGTAAAAAAATAATGGCAGATATGATAATTACAACTGGGAATGAAATTCCTGGAAAAAAAATTACAACAGTTTTAGGGCTTGTTAAAGGCAGTACAGTTAGAGCACGTAACATTGGCCGTGACATTGGTGCTGGCTTTAGGAGCATCATTGGTGGAGAAGTAAAAACTTATACTGAGATGACAATGCAGGCAAGAGACGAAGCTTATAATAGAATGGTTAATGAAGCAATTGATAAAAAAGCTGATGCAATCATTGGAGTAAGATTTACAACTTCTATGATTATGCAAGGAGCTTCTGAGATGCTTGCGTATGGGACTGCTGTGAAGTTTGGAAAATAAGCAAAACACACACCAAAAAACAACAGATTTTTAAAGAAAAAAACCATTTATCGTCTAAAACAGATGAAAACAATAAAAAAAAGCATAATCAAGAAAACTGCGAAGGAAACAAAGAAGCCAGTTACTACAGATTCAAAGCAAGAAAAAATAGTAAAACAAGATTTTCAGTTTATTTCAACACCAGCAGAACTGACAAAATGTTGTAAGGAACTATCTAAAGTCAAAAAATTTGCAATCGATATCGAATGTGAAAACGGTTTACATCACTATGGTACATACGTCTGTTTGATCCAAATTTCTACAAAAACTCAGCATTACATCATCGATCCATTAAAATTTAAAACTAGAAAAGAATTACTCCCATTAATAAAAATTTTAGAAGACGAAAATATCCAAAAAATTCTTCATGATTACAGTTTTGATTTAAGAATTATTTATAGTCAGTATAACAGTAGACCAAAAAACATTTTTGATACCCAAATGGCCTGCCTTTTAATCGGACGAGAAAAGTTAGGATTAGCATCTTTATTAGAAGAATTCTGCAGTATCAAAGCAGAAAAGAAATTTCAACGTTATGATTGGACAAGACGTCCATTGGCTGATAACATGTTAGCTTACGCAATTGGTGACACTAACAACCTCATATTCATTCAAGAAAAATTAATCAAAGAATTAAAAGATAAAAAAAGACTTGAATGGTGCAAAGAAGAAAATAAAGAAATTGAAAATAAAAAATTATCTTATAACGAACAAACTTTTTATGATATCAAAGGTATCAGACAACTTTCTAACAATGAGAGAGCAATTCTTCTCCGTCTTTGGCGTCTAAGAGACTCAATTGCCAAAAATAACGACAAACCGCTACACTATGTTCTTGGAACAAAAATGATGATGGAACTTGTAAAAGATCCACCTAAAGGAGACAAGGGTTGGAAATATCTTAAAGGCGCATCAAGGTATATCAAAAGCGATCCAAAACAATTTAGTGAAGCTGTTAAAAAAGCCAAAAATGAAGAAATTATGGTGGCACCAAAACCAAGGATGCGAATGACTTCTGAGCAAAAGAAAGCTTATGAAAAATTAGAAGAGAAAAGAAACAAAATCGCAGAAAAACTTAAAATCAGAGCACATCTAATTGCAAGTAACGATCAACTTCTAGATATCACATTAACAAAGAAAAAAGATTCTTTGAGAGCTTGGCAGAAGAAGTTGTTAGAGTAGTTTAAAAAGAGTTAGATTAACTGTTCTTATTGGGAAGTGGTTACTCGCCCAAAGTTTTATAAATAAACCATTACTTATGTATCACATGCATCAGCCACATAATAATTTGACAGAATGTGAGATCAATACAGGAGATCTTGTATTATTAGTGAATGAGAATTTTTCTGACCCTCAAGGTAGCATTCTTAGAGAACCGACAGTAATACTCTCTAGGTTTACCATGTATCTGGAAGATGAACCCACATATTTTCGAGGTACAAGTTCCAGATTTATCCGAGAACAAACCGAACTAATACCGGGTATTAAAGCAGCTTTAATTGAAAGAGGTCTGCCATATCTCAATTTGTTTGGCCAAGCAGATAGAATTTACATTGGAGAAGCAGCAGTTAGATATGGGTTACAAAATGATCCAATTGTAACAGAGCGATTAAGTACTAAATAATTCTAAATTACCCACTCCCCACTGGTCACCCTCTACGAAGCTTTATATAACAGCCTCTAAAATATACTTTGCAATGTTAAAAGACGACTGCTACACAGTATCAAAATTCAGTAGCGTGAGCGTCCCTTGCCGAGATATAGAAAAAATGAATCGATCTTCTGTGAGCATTTTGGTAACGCAAAGCAGTCCAAAATCTTCGCGAAACAGAATGGAATGGCCCGGCCTGACCAGCGCGCTACTGAATTTGAGGTGTGAAAAATGTTAAAAGATATTATCGTACGTGGTGCTCGGCAACACAATTTAAAGAACATCACAGTCACAATCCCAAGAAACAAGTTCACAGTAATTACTGGACTCTCAGGATCTGGTAAATCTTCTCTAGCTTTCGACACAATCTACGCTGAAGGACAACGACGTTATGTAGAATCCCTATCAGCCTATGCAAGACAATTCCTAGGAATCATGAGTAAACCAGATATCGATAGTATCGAAGGCCTGAGCCCAGCAATTTCTATCGAACAAAAAACCACCAGTAAAAATCCCAGATCAACAGTTGGAACAGTTACTGAAATTTATGATTATCTACGTCTTTTATTCGCAAGAGTTGGAACTGTACACTGCCCTGAATGTGAAAGCCCAATTAAACCTCAAAGTGCTGAAACAATTACTACCAGAATTATGGCAGAAGAAGGCAAACAACTCATAATTCTCGCACCGATTACCAGAGGGAAAAAAGGAACTCATGAACAAATTTTTGATGATCTTCTAAAAGAAGGGTTTAGTAGAGTCAGAGTTGATGGGAAAATTTACCGACTTGACACAATCAAAGATGAATTAAAACTTGCAAGATACGAAAAACATTGGATTGAGGCAATCATTGATCGAATTACAATTAATCAAGATACTAGGCTAAGACTTTCTGAAGCAGTGGAATCAGCACTTCAAAAGGGTGAAGGAAAAATGATTGTTCTGGATCCAGATAAAAGAGCTGAAGAAAATATTAAAGCTAAAAAACAGAAAAAATCATCCAGTGCAAAAAACAAAGAGCTAAAAGGTTCAAGCAATGAAGTTGGAGCGGGAGAAACCACATATTCAAACTTTGGAGCTTGTCCAAATCACCCACATATCACATTTGAAGAATTAGAACCACGAATGTTTTCATTCAATTCACCATTTGGTGCTTGTCAAACCTGTTCCGGTCTTGGTGACCATTTAGAAGTTGATCCAGACTTGTTAATACCAGACAGATCTTTAAACATTATTGATGGTGCTATTGCAATTTATGGTAAAATGGATACCAAGTGGCGAGCTCAGCAAATCACTGTTGTTGGTAAGAAATACAAGTTTGACATTTTTATGCCAATTAAGGATTTTTCTGAAAAACAACTAAAAGTATTACTATACGGAACCCCAGAACCACTGGAAGGCAGATGGAGCAACGGTGCTAAAATGCATATGACCGATGGTTGGGAAGGAATTATTCCACAAACTATGCGTCTTTATCATCAAACAGAATCAGACTATCGAAAACAAAAAATCGAGAAGATGATGCGAGCAAAGCCTTGTCAAAGTTGTCATGGTAAGAGGTTAAAGGAAACTATGCTCGCAGTAAAAATTGCAGACAATAATATCATCAACTTGACAGACCTAAGTATCGAACGATCATTAGATTTTTTCCAAACATT
Organism: archaeon; assembly: GCA_018670085.1. Lineage (GTDB taxonomy): Archaea > Nanobdellota > Nanobdellia > Woesearchaeales > GW2011-AR9. The sequence continues at coordinate 19,549 of JABHRS010000037.1, forward strand.
ACCAAAAAAACTTGGAGAAAAAGATTTATTCATTGCAAAACAAGTTCTAAAAGAGATCACCGACAGATTACTATTTTTAAACAATGTAGGTCTTGGATACTTAAACCTCTCAAGAACAGCTAGAACCCTCTCAGGCGGTGAAGCACAACGTATCAGATTAGCAACTCAAATCGGTGCAAATTTGATGGGAGTTATGTACATTCTGGACGAGCCAAGTATTGGTTTACATCAAAAAGACAATCAAAAATTAATTGATACGCTTCACAAACTTCGAGACTTGGGTAACACATTAATTGTAGTTGAACATGATGAAGACACTATGCTAGCTGCTGACTATCTAATAGATTTAGGACCAGGTGCTGGAGTCCATGGTGGATCAATTGTAGCTGAAGGTACTCCAAAGCAAGTTATGAGTAACAGAAATAGTCATACTGGTAAATTTTTGAGAGGACTAGAACAAATAGCTCCGCCTAAAGAACGCCGTGAACTTCCAAAAACTTCCAAAGACGAGATTACAATTAAAGGTTGTACTGAGAACAATCTAAAAAATATCACCTTAACTTTACCAACCAAAGTTTTATGTGCAATAACAGGTGTATCAGGAAGTGGAAAATCGACTTTAATGAATCAAACATTTATCCCAGCGTTAAAAAAGAAACTTGGTTTAGTATATGACAGAGTCGGTGCGCACAAATCACTTTCCATCCCTGACGATGTTAAAACTGTGGTTTTAATTAATCAGGAACCAATTGGTAGAACACCAAGAAGTAATCCTGCAACTTACACCAAAATTTTTGATGAGATTCGTAATATTTATGCATCCACTAAAGAATCAAAAATGCGTGGTTACAAAGCTGGAAGATTCTCATTTAACGTACCTGGTGGACGTTGTGAAGATTGTAAAGGTGATGGAACAATTAAAATTGAGATGAATTTTTTACCAGATGTATTTGTAACTTGTGATGCTTGTAAAGGTAAACGTTACAATAAAGACACTTTGGATATTTTCTTTAAAGAAAAAAACATCGCAGATGTTTTGAATATGACTGTCGAAGATGCATTAAAATTCTTTGAAAACCATCGAACAATTGGCAGAAAAGTTCAAACACTTTATGATGTTGGGCTTGGTTACATTAAATTAGGTCAAAGTGCAACTACTCTTTCAGGTGGAGAATCTCAAAGGATCAAATTAACTCGTGAGCTTGCAAAACAAAAGCGTGGTCACACCGTTTATTTACTGGATGAGCCAACTACTGGCCTGCATTTTGAAGATATTCGTAAATTATTACAAGTTCTAAACCGTCTTGTTGATAAGGGAAATACTATTTATGTGATTGAGCATAATTTAGATGTTGTAAAATCCGCTGACTATGTTGTTGATTTAGGTCCAGAAGGCGGTGAGAAAGGCGGAGAAATTCTTGCTAAGGGAACTCCTGAAGAAGTTGCTAAGGTTAAGAAGAGTTATACTGGGCAGTTTTTGAAGAAGCTATTGAAGTAAAATTCAGAGTACAAAGTCGCTTTATATATCCTAAAAACACATTGGTTGTCACCTAAAAATGACGACAACCATATAACATTTATATAGGGTGGTCATTTCTAGAATATGTTAAGGTTAACTGTCCTAAAAACAGCCAAGTTGAGAAAAACAGAGTATAAGAGAAATAAACATGATAAACCAAAATAAATCAGCATTGCAGATACAAATTGAGAGATCATTAACAACTAGTGGAACTTATAATCCATCATTTCGTCAGGACAGACCAGTTGAAGATACATATGTTCAACTTCAGTTAACACTTCTTAATATGGCTGGACCGTTTACAATCGCAGATATATGTGATCCGAAAAACGCAGATTTCTTATTCGAAAAATCTGAATCTATGAGTCAAATAACTAAACTAGAAGCAAGATTTCGTGATGCTAGAATTAGAATTGACGCGATAACCGACATCTATCATTTCTTAGAAGCTTTAGATCCAAGTTATGATTTAAATCAAATAGATTCTAGTTATAAAATTCCTGAAGAACCTGTATCTCAATTTGCTAGTTCAAGAGGATTTGCAGTAGACATTGACCCTAATGATAGACAGCGAATAAATTTTGGTCCTACATATAGACCATAATTAATATTCAACTTTTTATTCTTTTACAAACTAAAACTGCTGACCATCATGCTGCATAAAAAACGTAATCTTATCATTTCTCTTCAACTGTTTTATTTTATACTCCAATTTCAAAGCCTCTGACTTGGTATCAACTTTGATTGCATGAAGAAGCTCACGAAAACCATTGGCCCGAACATATTTACTACCCTTCCCAGATTTATGAGTTTTCATCCGACGAGCCAAATCATTAGTTACACCAGTATACAAAGCATCATTTTGGCATTCAATGATGTATACGTACCAAGATTTCTCAGTTACTTGATTCAAAGGTTCCTGTCCCATACATACTTAAAATAAATTTAATAAATATAAACATTCGCCAATTAGAAAAGCAACATTTATAGAATACAGCACTAAAGAAAAAATGATGTTCACAGATACCCTACTAGAAAAAATCCAAGATCTGCCAAAAGACCCTGGTGTTTACCTTTTCAAAGATAGCCAGGGGCATATCATTTACATTGGTAAAGCAAAGAATCTTAAAAATAGAGTAAAGAGTTATTTCCAAAAATCTAATCAAAAGACTCATTCGGCAAAAACCATTGTTTTAGTAAAAAACATCAAAGATTTTGAAACTATTATTGTAAACAGCGAAGTTGAAGCACTTTTACTTGAAAACCGTCTGATCAAAAAACACAAACCAAAGTACAACATCTCACTTAAAGATGGAAAAAGTTATGCATACATTAAAATTACAACTGATGACAAGTTTCCAAAAATCATGAGCACCAGAATTGTCAAGAAAACTGGAACTTATTTTGGACCATACACTGATGGTAGCGCAAGACGTGAATTAATTCATCTAGCACTTAGAATTTTCAAACTTAGAACCTGCAAAAACCTACCAAAACGCGCTTGCCTAAATTATCATATCAATTTATGCACAGCACCTTGCGAAAAGAAAGTCACAGTTGAAGAATATCAAAATCAAGTAGATCAAGCAATTAAATTTCTAAAAGGTAATAGTAAAGATATTGCAAAACAACTAAAAATTGAAATGCAAGATGCTTCAGAGCATCAAGATTTCGAAACCGCGCTTGAAAAACGTAAACAATTAGAAGCAATTGAATATATGCAAGCAAAGCAAGTTGTTGATAAAATTGTCAGGTATGATCAGGATGTGATTGCAGCATTGGAACAAAATAACAAAACCGCTATCATTCTTTTTTCGATTCATAAAGGAGTAATTTCCGGAAAGAAAGAGTATAAATTCGAAAGTGATCCAGAACTACTAACAGAGTTCATTAAATTATACTACTCCACTAATTCAATTCCAACTGAGATTATTATCAACCGCAAAGCATGGGAAAATAACAGCGAAAAAAAGACACTTGAAGGTTATCTAACAAAATTGAAAGGTACAAATGTTAAATTCACTATCCCACAACGTGCAGATAAAACTAAACTGATAGAAATTGCTGAAAAGAATGCCCATTTCCTCTTAAAAAATAAAATTCTTGAAGAGATTAAAGACAAACTAAATCTCCCAGAACTACCTGAAACAATTGAATGTTTTGACATCTCAAATTTAGGGGATGAACATATTGTTGCAGGAATGGTGCAGTTCGTTGACGGCAGACCTAATAGACCAGGATACCGTAAATTCGAAATCCAAAGTACCAAAGGCAAACAAGATGATTTCAAATCAATGCATGAAGTTGTTTATCGTAGGTATCATAGATTGCAAAAAGAGAACAGGCCAATGCCTCAGTTAATTATTATTGATGGTGGTAAAGGGCAAGTCAGTGCAGCGATGAAAGCTCTAAAAAAATTACAACTACAAATTCCACTTATTGGTTTAGCTAAACAAGATGAAGAGATTGTGCTTCCGGATACTGAAGACACTTTAAAGTTCAAGAAAACAAGTCCGATGATGCTAATGATTCGTAAAGTTCGTGATGCAACGCACAACCTTGTGATTAATTATAATCGAACGAAGAGAAAGATGAAGATGAGAAAAGAAATTTTAGCGATTGATCAAGAAAAGAAAAATTAGAAAAATACAAAAAAAAAAAAACCTACCCTTTAATATTACCAATCGGACGAAGCATTGCAACTCTTTTAGTAATTCCAGCTTCTTCTAAACAAGCAACTACTGAATGTACATCTTTGTAAGCACCGCCAGCTTCTTCAGCAAGACCTTTCATCGATGCGCCTTTAACATAGATCCCATCAGATTCCATCTTCTTTTGAAGTTCATCGCCCTTCCAAAGACGCTTTGCTTTCATACGTGACATTACCCGACCAGCTCCATGTGCAGTTGAACCAAAAGTTGCCTCTGATCCATCTTGCCCAACAAGTAAATAAGATCCAGTTTCCATTGATCCACCCAAAATTACAGGTTGACCAACTTCACGGTAATCTTCAGGTAATTCATCAGCACGGCCAGGACCAAACGCCCGGGTACTTCCTTTTCGATGCACAACTAATTCTTTTTCAACGCCATCAATTTTGTGTTTCTCAACTTTAGCAATGTTATGTGCTACATCATAAACTAGAAACATTTCCATTTCACGAGCAGTTTTACCAAAGACTTCTGAAAAAGCTTCACGAATTCTGTGTGTAATAACTTGCCTATTTGCAAATGCCATGTTAGCCCCACATGCCATTGCTGCAAAGTAAGCTTGACCTTCTTCTGAATCAAATGGTGCACATGCAAGTTCTTTATCTAAAATACTAATATTATATTTTGGCATAGTTTCTTCAACAAACATTCTCAAATAATCAGTTCCGATTTGATGACCAAAACCACGTGACCCACAATGCACCATAACTACAACTTGTCCATCTTTGTCGATTCCAAAAGCAGCAGCTGCTTTTTCATCAGTTACATTTTCAGAATCCGCAACTTGTACTTCTAAATAATGATTTCCAGAACCAAGTGTTCCGAGTTGATTGATTCCTCGTTTACGTGCCTTAGCTGAAACTTTGCTAGGATCAGCTCCAGGAATTTTTCCTTTCGATTCAATGTGTTCAACATCTTCAGGCCAACCAAGACCTTTTTCAACTACAAAAGAAGCTCCTTCAATCATCACTCTATCAAACTCTTCTTGAGTCAATTGTAATGTGCCTTTTTTTCCAACTCCGGCTGGAACTTTTTCATAAAGTAAATGCATTAACTCTTTAATTTTAGGTTGAACTTCAGAAACGTGTAAATTTGTTCGCATTAATCGCATCCCACAATTTATGTCAAAACCGATACCGCCAGGGCTAATTACACCACCTTCTTTTGGATCGAATGCTGCAACTCCACCAATTGGAAATCCATAGCCCCAGTGACCATCAGGCATACAGAATGCATTTTGTTGAATACCTGGAAGCGAAGCAACATTAGTAACTTGATCAAACACTCCCTTATCCATTTGCGCTAACAATTCATCATTAGCATAGACGCGTGCTGGAACTAACATTCCTTTTTTGAAAGAAGTCGGTATTTCCCAAACGTTTACTCCCACATTCTTAATAGAATCTGGAACTGCAGTTTGGCTACCTGTCTCAGCAATGTTTTTAGATCCTTTTGATGTCATCATACCATGGTCGTGGTGATTACAAGCATCCTTTTTTGCTTTGATTAGGTGTCCTTCGGTGGTAAATTTCTTTTCTTCCATAGACGAAAAAGCAACAGGATTCTATTTAAAGCTTCTGATTAGAAATAATGAACTAAATTAAAAAAATCATAATAATACTTAACTTCTACAAGCCTGATAAATTTGATCTGCTGCTTCAACATACCTATCTGCGACATTGCTATACGTTTCTATTGGTACCAATCTTTCAAAAATCGCAAAGAGATCTCTATCAATTTTTAACCCAAGATCATATTCTTTTGAACCTACAAAAATCCTAAAATTTTCCCTTTTTGTCAGTTCATAATGAGCTATGGCAGAACCAATTAAAGCAGAATGCAGCTCTGGAAGTTCATCTCTTCCAACATAATCGGCAACATCAATCTCAAAGTTTCCGCCTGTCTTTTCCAATTCAGAATGAAATACATGCAGATTATTAATAGGAATCATATAATCTCTAGCCAAATTAACTCCCCTTGAATCAAGCAGATCATTAATATTACTAATAACAGGAACAACTGCTGACCTGATACCAAATAGTTCTAATATACTCTTTATCATATAGTTTGAAAAAGAACACTTTCTTTATAAAAATACCCCTAGATAATGGTGAATAATTTTTTGGAAATAAAAGACTCAGCAGCAGCAACAAAAACCAATTAACTTAATAAACTTCAATCGATTTTCTTACTAAATGAAATACCAGACATTCTGTATATCAATTGCAAATAAAGCAGGTTCAATTATCAAGAAAAACTTCAATCAACCGATGGATAAAGAATGGAAGAAAGACGAGACACCAGTTACTATTACCGACAAAATAATTAATAAACTGATCATCAAAGAAATTCACAAAAAATTTCCAAATCACGATATCAATGGAGAAGAAGAAAGTTCTTTGAGCAATGGGTCAGAGTATGTATGGGTTTGCGATCCAGTTGATGGTACTATGCCATTTTCACATGGTATTCCAACAGCAACTTTCTCTCTTGCCCTTGTCCACAATGGAATCCCAATTGCAGCAGTAGTATACGATCCATGGATTGATCGAATGTTCTACGCAGAAAAAGGAAAAGGTTGTTTTCTAAATGACCAAATTATTCATGTCAACAAAAACGATCAACTTAAACTGAGTTTTATAAGTGTTGAAACAAAAAAAAGTTTGAACCTATTTGATTTTCAAAAAGTTCAAGCCACTCTAGAAAAAAATGGAGTAAAGATTGTTCGTTTGCGGTCAATAATTTACATTGGGATGCTTGTTGCTCAAGGCCATTTTTCTGGCGTGATTTTTGGAGGAGACACTTGTCATGATGCTGCATCTCTTAAATTACTGATTGAAGAAGCAGGAGGCAAGTTCACTGATATAAATGGAGAAGAACAAAGATATGATCAAAAAATTAAAGGTCTCGTCGGATCAAACGGTCTAATCCATGAAAAATTGTTAAAAATAATTTCTCAAAACAAATAATTCTTCTACTTCCTGTTAGAGACCTACCCATAACTCTCAAAATGAACTTGCTCTTTACTCACACCAAGTTCCAACAGAATTTCTTTCATACTTTTCACAAACACAAGTGGTCCACAAATAAAGAAATCTTTTTTACTTAAATCAGATCCACACAAATGAGTTAACATGGTGGAATCAATTCGACCTGATTTCCCAATCCACACATCTTCGCCTTCAATATCTTCTTTTGTTCTACGAGTCAGTGTGTAATGTACTTCAGCATTCTGACAATGTGAAACTAAATCATTTAACCACTTTCGATAAATAATATCTTCTTCAGTTTTGTTAGAAAAAATTAAACAAGCTTTAGTTTCCAATTTTTCATCACGAATTTCTTCCAAATATGATGCGAATGGTGCAATTCCAGATCCAGCTCCAAGCATTACAATATCTTTATGCTCTTTGGGGTTAAAAACAAATCTTCCAAACGGCCCTTGTAGTTTAAAACTAGTTGAAAGAGTTACGTTTTGTAATAATTTTGAAATCCAACCTTCAGGCATTTCTTTTACACAAAGTTCAATATCTCCCCATCGACCACGTTTTGGTCCTGAGGCAATAGAATAAGCACGCTTCACTGCCTTCTCAGGATCTTTTGCGTTAGCATCTTTTCCTGGATATTCCAGCATTACAAATTGTCCAGCCTGATGCTCTAAAGACGGACCAGAAAGAACAAAACTCACAGTGTCAGGAGTTTCTTGTTTCATTGATACAATCTTGTATTCAGCTGTGTTTACCATTATTTCTTCCAAGAAACTCGAGCTTTAAATATCTTACTGCTCTAGCGCTAACGATCAAAAACACAGCTCATTTTCAGATAGCTTGTGTATCAGAATCAGATTATCTATTCAACTATTTTCCAAGATGATTAATTCCACTTATTTGATCAATTAAAGCATACTCATCATCATCCAATTCCAGATCAGCTGCTGCAACATTTTCCCTAATATCATCCAAATTAGTAGACTCAAAAATGCTTACTACATTAGCTTTTGATAATAACCAAGAAATTGCAACTTGCGCTTTACTTGCATCATGTTTGTCTGCAATTTGTTCAAGCAGCTCAAGGTTCGCTGGATTCATTAATTCAAACTCCCTATCAAAAGGATTGTGTGCAATTACAAGAATTCCATTTTCTTGACAATAAGGTAAAATTTCAGATTCCACCTTTACACGTTGATCCTGTCCACAAAGATCTCTTGGGATAAAATTATACTGAATTTGAACAGCTGAAATACCATGCCTTGAAAGCTCATTTGCTTGTTTTATTAGATCCAAATTTGCATTTCCAATTCCTAAATAACTGATTATCTCAGAATCCACTAATTCATCCATTGCTCGAATAGTTTCTCCAATTGGCACATCTTTATTCGGTCGATGAATTGAATATAAATCTACATCTTCTACACCTAATCGATCTAAGCTAGATCTACATGAGCTCAAAACATCAGCATAATTCAAATTTCCACAACCTACTTTTGTACTAACAAACAAATCTCTAAAATCTTCAGATCTCAGTTCAAACAAAGCTTCACCAATTAATTTTTCAGAATGACCTGAACCATATATTTCAGATGTATCAAGATGTTTTGCTCCAAGTGAGATAGCAAGCTGCAAAGCATCACGGTAATTTCTATCACGATTTTCATCAAGTGAAGGCTCACCATAAGGGGTGTTTACATCGCAGCATTTACCCATATAAGTTCCAATTCCTACTTGTGGCAAAGTCAGTCCAGACACAGTTTTATATCTCATGACAGCTGAGATTTTAAGACTAATTATAAAGGTTTATGTTGTAAATTAGCTATTAAGAATTATTGCCTCAACACAAACCAAATCGACAGATTAATATACGCATTTTCCTTCATTAATAATGGATGGCAACTAAGTTCAAAAAAGCGCAAGCAATAGACTACATTAAAAAATATGTCAGAGCTGCAGACTATTTAACAGCAACCCAAATATATCTTCAAGACAACTATCTTCTCAAAAAGAGACTACAACATACCGATATCAAGCCAAGGCTCCTTGGCCATTGGGGAACAAGTCCAGGAATAAACTTTGTCTATGCTAACCTCCAACGATTGATCACAGAAACAAATCAAAGTATGTTATTCGTTTTAGGTCCAGGTCATGGGTTTCCAGCACTGCAAGCTAATCTTTTTATGGAAGGAAGCCTGCAAAAATTTTACAAACAAGCTACGCATTCAAAAAAAGGGATAGAACACATTTCAAAAAATTTTTCCTGGCCATACGGTTTTCCAAGTCACAGTAACCCAGGGGCTCCTGGAGTAATTCTAGAAGGTGGTGAACTTGGATACGCCTTAGCAACCAGTTTTGGAGCAGTTCTAAATAATCCAGACTTAATTGTTACCTGTTTAGTAGGTGATGGAGAAGCAGAAACTGGTCCAACAGCAACTGCTTGGCATTGCAATAAATTTATTGATCCGAAAACAAATGGTGCCGTTCTTCCAATTATCCATTTAAATGGATACAAAATTTCAGGTCCTACAATTTATGGTCGAATGTCTAATCAAGAGTTAACAATGCTCTTCAAAGGTTACGGTTATCATCCAATTATAGTGGATGAAAAAACTGATGACAAAATGTTTAGCAGTATGTACGAAGCTACAAATTTGGCTCATAAAATGATTAAAAAAATTCAAACAGTAGCCAGGAAAAAAAATGCTAAAGCAACAATAAAACCAAAGTTCCCAATGATTATTCTAAGATCCAAAAAGGGATGGACTGGGATTAAAGAATTACATCATAAAAAGATGGAAGGAAATTGTTTAGCACATCAAGTAGTTGGAAAAAAAGCTAAAAAGGATGATTATGAATTAGAAAAGATAGAAAACTGGTTTAAATCCTACGAATTCAACAAGTTATTCTCTGAAAAAAAAGGATTTTGTAAAGAGATTAGATCAATTATTCCAAAACAGAATTATTGTATGGGATTAAACAAACATGCTTTTGCTGGAAGAATAAAAAAGAAACTTAAACTTCCAAACATCAAAAAACTATCTGAAGACTCCAGAATACCTGGAACCATTGGATCAAGTAGTATGAGAAGGGCAGGTGTTTACTTAGAACAACTATCAAAATTAAACCCTACAAATTTCCGTCTTTTCTCTCCAGATGAAACTTATTCAAACAAACTTGATGCCATTTTTAATTCAACAACAAGAGCTTTTACTTGGCCAAAAAAGTCTTGGGATACAGACTTTGCAAGTTCAGGACAAGTAATTGAAATGCTCAGCGAACATACACTTCAAGGTTTAACTCAAGGTTATGTGCTAACCGGACGCCATGCAATTTTCGCATCATACGAGGCTTTCGTTGAGATTATTAGCAGTATGGCAGATCAATATGAAAAGTTCATTAGAGTTTCAAGAAAAATACCTTGGCGACGTGGGGCTCCATCAATTAATTACATCTTAACATCTTCTGGTTGGCGTCAAGAACATAATGGATTTTCTCATCAAAACCCGAAATTTATTAGTGGAATGCTCGAAAAACCAGGCTGCATTGCAAATGTCTATTTCCCACCAGATGGATCATCTACCTTAGCAGTCTTAGAAAAATGTATGAAAACTGAAGATAGTATCAATGTGATTGTTGCTGGAAAAACTGTTGAAGCCAGATGGCTCACAATAGAAAAAGCAAAACAAGAATTAGAAGAAGGATTTATGATTTGGGATTTCATTAGTGATAAAAATCCAGACATCGTTTTCGCAGCTGTTGGTGATTACCTCACTAAAGAGGCAATTGCGGGAATTGAATGTTTAAAACAAACATTTCCAAAAATAAAAGTTAGGTTTGTAAATATCATGGAATTAACTTCAATTGGAATTGGCAATAGTGTTGGACATCACCACAAATTGAGTAAATCTGAGCAAGAAAAAGAAAACAACAAAAAAATTAATCATGTCCAAAAAGCTTTCACCAAAAACAAATCTGTAATTTTCAATTACCATGGTTACCCACATGATGTTAACTCACTTTTAATTCATTATGATAATCCAAAAAGGTTCCATGTACATGGCTACACTGAAAATGGTTCTACTACAACCCCATTTGATATGCATGTGAGAAATCAAACTAGTAGATGGCACTTATGTATTGAAGCAATTGATATACTTGCAAAGGAAGGAAAAATTCCAAAAAAACAAGCTGCTACTGAAATCAAAAAATTCCAAAAGAGATTAGCTGATCACCATAACTACATCATCAAATACGGTGATGATCCAAAAGAAATTAAGTACTGGAAATATACTAATAACTCCCAATCCTAATAACTCTTAACCAAAAACAGAAAAATTAATTTTTAGTATATACCAAAAAATTAGTTCCAGACTAATTTGTTTATGTATATGAAAGTGAATAAAATGCCAATTCCAAAAAACAAAAATTATATCTTCATTGCTGTTAATATCGGCAGCACTAGCAAAAAATATTCTGTGTATTCAAATCAAGAAGAAATAACTTCAATTAATGTATCTGAGTTACAAAAAACAAAAAATCACCAATCATTTTCTATCAATGAATTTCTAAAACAAACAATGTCGGTGAATGGATTCAATATTAATAAAAATATAAAATTGATTTTTGGAATTCGAATTGTAGCTCCTGGAACATTTTTCACTAAACATCAAATAATTAATCAACGCTTTCTTGATAAGTTAAAAAAAGCCGAACCATTAGATCCAATTCATATTAGTTCAACAATTAAAGAAATAAATGAGATCAGAAAACATTTTCCAAATTCCAAGATAATTGCTGTTTCTGATTCCAAGATCCATACTAACAGACCAGAATATGCAAAAAATTATCCATTAAATAAAAAATTAATCAAAAAATTTGACCTTTACAAATTTGGTTACCATGGCCTAGCTGCAGGTTCTGCAATATCTCAGTTAAAATCAAAAAAAATACTAAAAGCAAAAACAATCATCTGCCATTTAGGTGGTGGTACTAGTGTCACAGCTATCAAAAATGGAAAAAGTATTGAGACCACAATGGGTTTTAGCCCTCTTGAGGGAATTATGGGTGTTACAAGATCAGGTAGTTTAGATCCCACAATTCTGGATATATTATACAAAAATAAAAAAATAGATTTATCAAAACTTTACCAATACTCCGGATTCCTTGGTCTCACAGGTTCAAGTGATTTGCTTAAGATCACTGAAAAATCAAAAAATAGATCAAATGAAAATGAAAAGTTAGCTATTGATCTTTATTGTTATCAAGTACAAAAAGCTGTAGGGTCCGCAATCTCACAGATTAAAGGAGTAGATTTAATTGTGTTTACAGGTGGAATTGGAACTGGATCAAGCCTAATTAGGAAAAAAATTTGTGCGCAATTTGACTATCTCAATTTAAAATTAGATCATAAAAAAAACAAATATCATCTACCTGGAATCATTAGTGATAGGTACAGTAAAGTCAAAGTTGCTTTGGTACATATTGATGAAATGCAAGAAATTCTAAAAGTCTGCCAAAATTTTATATAAATTCTACAAAATTAGCAGTTCATGAATAAATCAAGACACTGGCCGCAAGAGTGGAACACAGATCCAAAGGTTCTACTAGTCAATGCTGGAAACGATGAAGGGATGTCCAAAATTGCCAACGATGGATGTTTTCCGGCCCTTGGTGTATTAGCTCTTGGTACGTATATTCAAAAAAATATTCCAGAAATTGAAGTTCTCTGCCGAGATGGACAGGTTGTTTCAAATAAAAAAATAATGAATTTATATGATTCTGAAAATATCACTTTTTTAGGAATCAGCGTTCTTAGTACCTCATATCAAAATGCCTTAGACCTTGCATACCAATCTGCTTGCTATGGTATTCCTGCAGTTTTTGGAAACGACCACGCAGCTCAAACTGCAGAAGCCCTTCTGAATGCTCACCCATATATTGGAGCTGTAGTAGGAAGTGAGTATGGTGAAGAGGCACTTGAAATGTTAGTTCGTGACAGTATCGGAGAAATCATAGATTTAGATTCAATTCCTCATCTTACGAGTACTTCCAATCAATTAATTAAGGGAAATCCTCGTATCTTTGATATCAAGAAAAAGCTTTCTGAACTATCGATCATCAATAGCAAACTCAACAATACTGGTAGCAGAACAACTGCACTGGATATCTTTCCAATTGTCGACCGAAGCCTTTACCCGGAAGACCACTGGGCAACTTACCTTAAACGTTACAAAGAAAAGTTTGGACATCTCCATAATGATGAAATTACTGGTGTAACTACCATGAATCGTGCTCGTGGATGTTCTCGTCAAGGACATTTAATCTGCAAACACTGCGATATGGGTTTAGACATTGCATTTTCATCACCTGAAAAGTTTTGGGAAGAAGTAAAAACTGCACACAAACAAATTGCTGCTAATGTGTTTTATGAAGTTTGTGATAGCTTTTCAAGTTTTGGCAGATTCGTAAAATCAGTCGCCGACACTAAACCAAAAGATTTAGGTTTTGATCCTCACTTTTTTGTTTATGGGCAAGCAATTGATTTAGTTAGACGTCCAAAAATGGTTGAATATTTCAAAAAAATTGGAGTTTTTCGAGTAAACATTGGGCTTGAAGCAGGTTCCAACACCACATTACAACATATGAAAGGCAAATTCGATTCAGTTGCTATCAACTATACTGCATTAAAAAAATTAAAGGCAGCTGGTATTCATGCTTATGGTTCATTTGTTCTTGGAACTGAAGCCGAAACTCCTGAAACCCTCACTCAAACAGTTAATTTTGTTAAAAAAATAGTCACTGAAGGATTACTTCAAGATTTAGAAGTGCAACCAATATTGCCTTTACCAAATAATTATTACGGAAGAGATCTTGTAATAAAAGGGATCATTTCAAGAAGAGAAGATTGGCCAAAAGATCTTGGAAGCATCTCTAGATTATACATTGACCAATGCTCCGGAATTTCTTATAATCAAGCAATCGAAGCTGCAGTAGAACTTCGTGAATTTGCAGCGATGTATGGGATTAATTTTGGCAGTGGAGTTTCAAATGAATCAACATACCAAAGTTAATCAGACAAGATGCCAACACAATATCTTTTTATACAATAGATAATACTATCAATAAATGTCTAACAAAAAAATAAATTATGATTTCAATTTGATCAACAAAGCTTTCAATATCGCATCCGAGAAACATCAAAATCAAACACGCAAAGGCAGCGATATTCCATACCTAATTCATTTAATGGATGTAGCATCAATTCTATTCCAGTTTAAAGCATCAACTGATCAAGTTTGTGCAGGATTTCTACATGACACAATTGAAGATACCCCATACACACTTGAAGAGTTAAAAGAAGATTTTAACCAACAGGTTCATGATTTTGTTAAATTTAGTACAGAAAATATGGAAGAAAAAGGTCCAGATCATTCAAATGAATCTTGGGAAAAAAGAAAAATTGAAGTTATTGAAAAATCCAAATTAGCATCCAATGACGAACTGTTAGTTATGTTTGCAGACAAGCTTGCTAACATCAGAAGTTTTGTTCAAGATTACAAGGAACTAGGGGAAAAACTTTGGGAAAAATTTAACGGAAACAAAGAAAAACAAAAATGGTTTTATTCATCATTATATCAAATATTTAAAGATAAATTTGGTCAAAATCAGGAAGTCAAATTATTCTTAGTAGAATTTGATGAACATGTAGCATCCTTGTGGCCAAAAAGCTAATTTATGAATGATACAAATGCTGTATTCCAAGTTTGGACGCATTCTTAACACCAAGTGCACTAAGTAATTCCTTAAACTCATAATTACTATTTTTCACATAGTTGTAAACCCTTTCTGACTTCGCTTCCACATCAAGTCCTCGTTGCAATACAGGGTCGTGAGTTGTAATACCAGCTGGACAAGTTCCTTTGTTACATTGCAAAGCTTGAATACACCCAAGAGACAACAAAAATCCACGAGCAGTATAAATTGCATCAGCGCCAGTTGCTAGGGCAGCTATTTGTTTTCCAGGATTGATTAATTTCCCTGAAGCTACAACTTTTAATTTATTACGAACTTTTTCTTTTTCAAGCACATTACATACTTGTTTAAGTGATGCAAATAGTGGAACCCCTACATTATCCATAAAACTCTTTGGTGCAGCTCCAGTAGCTCCTTCCGCTCCATCAACTGCGATATAATCTGGAAATACTTTTTGCTTTTTCATCTCTTTAATTAAAACTGAGAATTCTTTAATATCACCTAAACAGAATTTAATTCCAACAGGTAACTCAGATAAATCCTGAATTTTTTTAATGAATTTCACGGTGTTTTTTGGATTATCACATTCCATATGCCTTGATGGTGAAACAACGTCTTTATCCATCCCTACATGTCTGATTTTTGCAATCTCTTCAGTAATTTTCTCTTTAGGTAAAAGTCCACCTTTCCCAGGTTTTGCTCCTTGTGAAAATTTAATCTCAACCATTTTTACTTGATGAGTTTGGGCAATCTTTTGAAATTTTTCTTCATTTAATGTACCATCATTATTTCGGCAACCAAATTTAGCGGTTCCCATTTGATAGATCACATCAGCTCCACCAGACAAATGATAAGTAGATAATCCACCTTCACCAGTATTAATTGGAATTCCTGCTTTGTGCGCTCCAAGTGAAAGTGCCATAACAGCGTTTGCACCCAAGGATCCAAAACTCATTGCACTAATCATTATTGCTTTGTTAATTGTAAATTGGCTTTTTAATTTACGTTCATCTCCAAAAGTTAATGAAAATTCTTCAACATCCTTTTTTGAAAGTGGGAACATTGAATGGCGAAGCATGGTAGCTCCTTTATCGATATCAAGTTGAGTTCCAAAACTTTCAGTAGAATCGATATTTTTTGATTTACGGTAAACATCCGCACGTTCAGTTCTGTTAAATGGCCGCTCTTCTGTATCACTGAGGTAAAAATATTGCCTCATTTCAGGACCAATACTCTCCATAAAATACCTTACTGTTGCTAAAATTCCAAAGTTTCTGAGTAAAGCATGTTTTGTTTGAATATTTTTTAGATAAAAATTAAATCCAGACAAAATCCCAAAGATTACAAATAGTACTATGTATCCTGGATGCAGATAAATTCCTAGGAATAATGTGATGATTGTAATTAAGTAAAGAAATTTTGCTCCCCATTGTGCTGTTTCTTGTAAGTCAATTGCCAGGCGTACCATTTAATGTTTAGAATATGTTTGTAGTATAAAAAGTAGTCTGTTGTGAGGATAAGATAAAAGAGATTAAAAATAGTCAAAAAAAGAAAAAAAGAAAAAATTACCTTCGAAACATCCTAGTTCTGCCAATTTGTTTAGCACCTTTACGTGCAGACTGTTTCTTAAACCCAAGTTGCAATGCCCTAAACACTGATCGAATAGCAGCATCAAGTTTCCACTCATTGCTATCTGCCATCAATATTCCATGGCTACCTTCAACTTTTAATTTCACATCATATTGATGTGCAGCCCCAGTTCTTTTTCCAACTTTAAGATGCATTGAAAAATTTAATTCCTCACCAACTTTTCTTTGTAATTTCAAAGCTTCACTTCGAATTAGTGCCAAAAATCTAGCTTCTTGCAGATCATGTAAATCTAACTTTTTTAATCCACGGATATTAAGTTGCAATGGTGCTTGAATCTCTTGATGTATAAATGCACCTAGAATAGTTTTCAAAGTAACCAAACCATATACTTTACCATTTTCTTGAACTATCAAATCCCGGATATTTCGTTTATGCATAACCGCCATTGCATCTAGCAGACTATTTCCTCTTGTGATTGTAAGCAATTGTCCATGGCTCATAAAAGAATCCACAGGTAAATTCAATGGAGAATTTCTATCAACAACCGCACTTGGACTACCAATTCCACCAGCAGCTTTTCCAGGGTTCGATACTCTTTGGTTTTGCTGCATAGCAACTTTCATTACATCACGAATTGAGAGTAATCCATCTAATTCCCTATTTGTAAAAACTAATACATGGTCAACTTTTTCCTTAATCATTATTGAAAGTGCTTTTCCAACAGAGTCTACACTTTTCATTGGGCTTGGTTTTATTAAATCCAAAGATCCAACAATTTGTTTAGCAGCATCAAGTTCTAATGAAAGTTCTTGTAAAACATCAATTAATTGAACAAGACCAACTAACTTACCTTTATTTTCAACAGGTAAAGTTTGGACTCCAGTTGAGTGCATCAATTTTGCACAGTGCATTAAATCTAAATCTTCAAGAATGATCGGAGTTTTAATTACCACATTATGTGCTTTACTTGTAGCATCGTATTTACGACCAAGTAATTTTCGTCGACTAACAATTCCAATGAAGCTGCCTTTTTCGTTTAGTACAACTGCACTGCGTTTTTTATGTTTAATTAATGAGCCTACCACCTTTGATAGTTCATCGTTATTGTTAAAGGAAAGAAAATTTGTATGCATAATATCTTTTGCTTTCATAACCTGTGCCCCCGAGATATTTAGTGATTATAAAATCTCAAGTCTTAATATGAATTATTAATATTTAAATTTGATTGAACTGGAGCACAACTACTAAGCATCATCATTGCAACTAAAAGAACCATTCCTACAATCAAGATCACATTTTTTCTTGTATTCATTTTTTCACCTTTAATCTTTTTAATTAAGTAAAGGATTTAAGTTTAAAAGAGTTATGAGAAAATTGCCACAAACCCAACAGAAATCCAACAATAGCTTTATAAATCACGATCAAATATCCAACATATACAGAGATGTGGGTCATGGCGCACCTGAATCTGTAGAAAAATATCAAAAAAAACAACAAATATACAAGAATCATGAAACATCTTGTACTAACCGCAACGCGGAGGCCGAAATAAAATGGGAATGTACCAATATGTACGAAAACTTTGGAAGCAACCAAAGAAAAATTTAGCAGAACTTTACCGAGAGAGATTAATCGCTTGGAGACAACAACCTTCTACTATTAGAATTGAAAGACCAACAAGAATCGATCGTGCTCGTGCCCTTGGATATAAAGCAAAACAAGGATACGTTGTAGTACGTGAGAGAGTTATTCGTGGTGGACACAAACGTCCAATGCTTAAAGGTGGACGACGTCCAAAGCGTTACACACAAAGATTAAACTTAAGAAAAAGTTACCAAGTTGTAATTGAAGAACGTGTTCAGAAAGCTTTCAAAAACTTAGTTGTATTAAGCAGTTATTGGGTAGCAGAAGACGGAAGACATTATTGGTATGAAGTTATCTTAGTTGATCCAGATCATCCAGTAATTAAAGCTGATAAAAACATTAATTGGACTAGTAAAAAAGCAAACCAATCCAGAGTTCACCATGGAAAAACTTCCGCAGGAAGAAAATCTCGTGGTATGGCAGGAAAAGGTAAAGGATTCGAAAAAGCAAGACCATCACGTCGTGCTCATCAGCGAAGACAATAAACTAGATCAGTTGAATCAATGGGACGTTTGTTCCTTGTTCATTTTTTTTATTTTTATTTTTTATTAATTCTCAAATACTTCAAAAATTCTCAATAATCATTATATAGAAACAAACATATTAAACAATCTATGTTATACCAGGCATTAATTCCAATTCCAACAGAAGATATGCAACAAGTAGAATTTGGATTTCTACACCCAGCATTAATTAATCCAATTGCATCTGTTTTAGGTTTGAACCAGAATGATCCAAACATTCCTGCCAGAGCATACCATATTACTGTACCAATGAATTGCAACATTCTCGCACCAATTGAAGGCACCATTATTGCAAAAAATTACTCAGAAACTATTCCTAAAAAAAATGCAGAAGCACATCAATGTAACTACATAGAAATTCAAAATGCAGATTTAATTCTTAGAATCAATCATATGTCAACTCACCTAACAACAGGAAGCAAAGTTAGGCAAGGCGAGACTATTGGTGAATTGTATGGATTTATTGGAAGACATCAAGATACTGATGCACATATCCATGTGCAGGTAAAAATGCCAATAAATTCCAAACTTCAATTACTTGGCCTGCCAAATCATTGGAAAGATTATCGACGTGTTGTAGCAAATGATTCTATTGACGCTGTATTAGAAGCTAATCTTCCTTACCAAATTGCAAGAAACAGGATTTGGGCGCCACATGGCCCAAGGCAACAAATTAAAGATACAATTAGAGCTTGCATTAAAAATGAAAGGCAGCATCGTAAAGATGTAAAAGAAGTACGTTTCGATTTAGATTTCTAAAAATCAGCTCAATAAATTATTCTTACACTAAACTTATAAAACAATAAGAAATTAAAAATAACAATCATGGCAAAAATCTTAGTCGCACTTGGAATGGGTGGACACACATCACAAATCCTAAGGTTAGTTGATAAAATCGATGACAAACATGAATTATGTTATCTAATTTGTAGTGATGATCAAACTAGTAAAACTAAAATCAGAAAACCAGGCACAATTTACTATATGAAAAATCCAAGAGACATGAAAGATAAGTTTCTTGGCAAAGTTGTGTTAAAAATGATTCCAGCAACTTTGGATGCCAATAAAATATTAAGTCACGCAAAACCTGATGTTGTTCTTTGTAGTGGTCCTAGTATGGCAATTCCTCTTTTTTGGATGGCAAAACTTCGCGGTGTAAAAACAATTTTCCTAGAAAGTTGGGTACGTGTGCATCATAAAAGTCAAGCGGGTAGGTTTGTATCACCTGTGACTAATTTGTTTATTGTTCAGTGGAAGAGTATGTTGCATCAATATAAGAAAGCCGAGTTTAGGGGAAGATTATCATGAATCAAGAACCTAAAGCAGCAGATAGTGAAGGAATCTTCGAATCAGTTTTTGTAACTGTAGGTAATGGAAACTTCGACCCTCTAATCAAAGAGATCGACAAACTCAAAGCAGAAGGTAAACTTCCTGGCAAGGTTATAATTCAAATTGGTCATGGAAAATATGAACCAAAACACTGTGAATTCTTTAAGTTCGCCCCAACTTTACAGCCTTATTACCTTAAGGCAACTTTAGTTATTAGTCATGGTGGCCCTGGAACTGTCTTTGAAATACTTAGAAAAAAACTTCCACTTATTGCTTTAGCAAATCGTGATCGAACTGACCCTATGCATCAAGTAGAATTTCTTGAAGCTATTAGTGCAGAGAGTAATGGATTAATTTATTGTCCTAGTATCCAAAAACTAGCAGAAAAAATCGAATCTGCAAAAGGACACGATTTTATTCCATATCAAAGACCAGACTGTACGATGCATGAGTTAGTGAATGACTTTTTAGATAAAATAGATGCGAAAGAGTTTCGGTATAAGTAGTTTTCAACTAACTAACTTAAACTATAACATTCCATTCTACTGCAAAACACAAATCAATATAAAACAATCTTAGTGAATTAATCATATGAGTGATAACAATATGAGTGATGAAAATCTGTATATACCTATTCGCATGGAATTAAAACCATCTTCAGCTCAAGATACTTCAGATTTGAGACATAAATTATCTCAGCCAGCTTTTAGAGAAAGTTTGAGAAAAGATTTAGGATATTTTGTCCGTGAAGAACTATTACTAGGAACTCTTGAAAATGTGTTTAGAGATGATCAAGTCCCAAGTATGGAACGACTAAGGATTACTCAACTTGCACAAGATTCATATCAATCAGGTAAAAATGGTTCTGCGTTTGACAATTCAAATTTAGATACACCATATAGTGGATTAATTGCTTTGTTCCATGATTTAGGAGAGGTATCTAAATTAGGTCCAGAACTAGAAGTTAAAAAAAGAGAAGAAGAATTTTATGCTAGAATGTTAAAAATGAGATAAAAAATATCAAACATAGTATAGATCAATTTATTAAACTATTAATTTTCTATAAACATCATGAAGAAATATCTTGGCACGATTCTAATTGTAATCATTGCATTAACCACCTACACATATACAGATATATCCCTTGATGACTTCAGCAGTATAGCAAGTCTCACAGGTAAAGCAAGCGAAACCCAAAACCAATTTATCCAAGAAACAATTGATACTGGCAGCGTTTCAATTACTTTCTGCCCAAACGGTCTTTGCGAAGAAACACTATTAGATTTCATCAACAACGCAGAAGACAGTCTTCACTGTGCTTTTTATGATATTGGACTTGAGTCCGTGCAAGACGCTTTGCTTCAAAAATATGAAGAGATAGAAGTGCAAGTTGTAACAGATAATGATTACTTTCACAAGTTCCCATATAATGGATTTGTCAAACAAGACAGATCAGCTTACATGCACAACAAATTTTGTATCACAGGCAACAAAGTAATCACAGGTTCAATGAATCCAACTGATAATGGTGCCAATAAAAACGATAACAATTTACTAGTAATTGAATCACAAGAACTAGCAAATAATTTTGAAACAGAATTTCAAGAACTCTGGAGTGGAACTTTCAAAAAAGGGGACCCCAATGCATTGATTGTAAATCTTTCAACAACAGAACAGCAATTAGTCATTGAAAGTTATTTCTGCCCAGATGATGATTGTGCAACCGCAGTTGAAACCGAAATCCAAGCAGCAACTGAATCAGTTTATTTTATGACATTCAGTTTCACCCATGATGGAATTGCAAATAATATTCTAGTTAAACACCAAGAAGCAATAGAGCAAGCTACAGAATTCGATGTTAGAGGAATTTTTGAATCAAGGCAGAATTCCAAATATAGTAAATTCGATGTCTTTGATTATCAAGGGGTTGAAGTTTATACTGATGCCAACAAAAATACTATGCATCATAAAGTCTTCATAATCGATGCCGAAACTGTGATCACAGGCAGCATGAATCCAAGTAATAACGGTGTTGATGGGAACGATGAAACTTTATTAATCATCCACTCTGATGAAGTTGCCAAAGCATTCACAACTGAGTTTGAGAGAATTTTTAATGAAGCAAAAAGCAAAGCAGAATCTTAATTTCTAAGTTCAATATCGAATCAATAAATTTTCAATATCATCCATTGCAAAACTTGTAGCTTCATATCCAAATTCAACTAACCCATCATAGCCAGTTGCAGGATTTGAATCTGGTTGAGTTGAGATGGAAGATGAGAATAATAATTTATCAGGATTCCCATTTGAGATAGTAGTACCAACAGAACTACCATCTGTTGCATAAAAAGTAGTATTTACATTCCAATAAGAATTTTGTCCAGTATTTTCATAAGCCGAACAAATGAGTGTTACTTCTCCACTGTTAAATATTAATTTTGAAGAATTATATTGATCCCCAGAACTGTTAACAAATGCAGGTTGCAAATCATCTGGTCTATCTTCAAAATAATCTAACATATCATCTGCCAAATCTTTAATTTGTTGATATTGTGAGTCACAATCAATGTAAGTTAAATTTCCTGGATTTTCTGGCAACATTTCTTCAAAGTTGTCGCATAATTCTTCATCAGGCATTGTTGCCAAAGCAGCACAGAGATAAAGGTCCTCCATCGGATCTGCTGCTCCAAATAAATATCCATCATCTTTTATTCTGTGTGATCCAAGATTATCATCTTGTTGATCTAATGGATGTAATCCCTGTTCATTACATCCAAATGTTAAACTAGTAACAACTGCGGTTAATGTTACAATGGATTGATTTCTTCTGTGATTATGCATCAATCTCTATAAGTGAGTCTACATTATAAAATCAATCTTAAAAAATTGAGTTCACTCAAAAAAAGTTAAAGATAGGATAAATTCTTATGAACAAAAATAAAAACAGAAGCTAGAAACAATAAATATATAACCAAAAAAACATTCTCTAAATCATGGCATTGTTTTCCAAACACACTCATTTAATCCATAATTTTCCTAAGAACTATCCTTGGTACAAAAAAACATTTGCAAACATTATCTATTTCATTAGTGGTTTAGTGATACATCATCGTAAAAATGAGTTAACACATTTAGACATTGTTCATGCAAGGCGCAAAATGCGTAAGGGTGATGTAGTTTTAGTTGCAAATTACAGAGAACTATCAAGTCTTGCAATTAATGGAATCTCAACTCACGCAATGCTTTATTTAGGTAAAAGAAGATTCATTGGAGCTGAAGGTGATGGTGTTAGCATTTCAACTTGGCATCATTTGCATACAGAGTATGATATTTTGATAATTTTAGAAGTCCCGCAATACATTAACAATCGTAAAAAAATAATTAATAAAGCATGTTTGTTTGCAGAAAAACAAATTGGCAAACCATATGACTTTTTTTTTGAAGGAGATTATGCCAAATACTTTTGCACTGAACTAGTAAATGTCGCATTTCATCATGCTAAGTTTCACACTGGAGTTGCATCAGTTAAGCCAACCCATAATATTTTAGAAAAAATTGAGAAAAAGATGTTTAGCTCAACTTTCAAACCACTGCACCCGGACGAATTCCTTAAAGCAAATTTTCAAATCAAATTTTTATCCCATAATTTAGAATATAAGAAAGGTCATATCCATTATGTTAGTAAGAAATAAAAGAAAGGAAAGAAAAAAAAAGTGAATTTTCTAGTCACTCCAACTGCACAGAATACAACTCTTCACGACAAGTACAACCATCACCAATTTGATAAATTGAAACTGTTGATGCCTTAAATTTTATGGGCAAAGAGATATTTTCCAATAACATTTCTTTTTCTTCAAAATCAAAACAACCAAGACTAATATGTGCATGATAGTTCTCAAACGCATAATCTTTCAAAAAATTATTCAAAAATCTAGAAGAGCTCTCACTGATACCAGTTTTCTCCCCTTCAACTAAAACACTTGCATCTTTACAAGGCAGAAGGTAGGGTCTAACAATCTCTGCTACCTTAGTATGTAGCGCCAGAAGTTTATCATTAAGTTCAATTTGAAAATAAGCTTTTTTCTGCACATTTAATTTTTCATACAGACCAAATCCACTAAGTTCCAGATCTAATACAGAATAGTCCACAACTAATTGCTGCAATAATTTTTGAATCTTTGGGATTGACGTTTCTTCAACACAGCCAAGGATTAAAGTAATATGAGGCACATAGTCATTTTGACCAAATTCAAAGCGAGACTTAGCAACCTTTGCAGCAGCTTTGTTCACAGCAAAACATAAAACCTGAATTTCTTTTGGTGGTACAAGAACGATATCAATTGCTTTTATTGCCATATTAGTTCAAAATCAAGTTCTAAATAAAAAGATTTCTACCCAACCCGATCCAATATCCCATGCGCATCACTAGTTGCCAAAAATTCTCTCAGTTCTGATAAATCCTTTCGAAGCAAAAACTGAGACCTAAGTCTAGACTTTTCCCTATCAGAAACTCGAGCTAACCTATCAACTAAAATCAGAGGATATGGATAACCCAAAAAGATTGGATCAGTTGATAATTCAATTAACAATGCTGCATATTCCTTTGATCCACTAAAGCGAAAAATATGATTTGACTTTGGATGTAATTTTACAAAATGCAAATGACTATCGAATGAATGTATCCAAGCACTTTCTAAAAATGGAGACAATTTAGACAACGAAACAGTAGGACTTCCACCACTAGCAGTAAATAACTGTGAAGACTTTGCTAGAGCAACAACATTTTCTGGTAACAAAGACACAATTTTTTCTTCACCAGGATACCTAGCATCTAAAGTTCCATCTAAAACCACAACAGATCCTTCTTTTGAAGAGATTTCTTTGGCTAAACCAAGTTCCAAAAACCGCCTAGTCATGCTAACAAGTTTTGTAATCGGAGCTCGCCCAATACCTGAACGGAATAATTGATCTTCAGAGTTTACTTTTAACAGTTCATTATCCACTAAAGAACTAGCCTTACCTTTAACATCAAAAAGTTTAGCAGAGTAGACAATTGACCCATTATTTCCAGAAGCACTCACAAGTACATACGCTTCAAAAGTTTCAATTGCAGTTTTCTTTAATCCTTTGAATCCAACGGCTGCAACACGCAGATATGCTAACACAAAATTGCTGGCAACTAATAACTCTGCTTGTCCGCCATCGATGAAAAATACTTCTTTCTCTAAATTCAAATTTTGTAAAGGAGAAAAATCATCAGAATTTATTGGCAGCTGTTTTCCTTGAAATAGTAATGAGTCGTTCTGATTCAAAGGTATTGTTGCAACCTGTTTTAATGCAGATACTATTGATTCAGCTACCATAAATTCCATCAGTTATATCCAAAACAAAACTCTTTAAATGTTTTTAGTTAATTCAGTTCCAACCAACACCACTTATCCAATACAGCTGATAATGATTTCACTTTGACAGTTGAAGACAAGTTTCCAGGAGTTTTAGAATTATTTAAAGTTTAATTTGCAACTGATAACAAAAAAAAGAAAATATTAATGTTCATTATTTTAAAAGCGCATCAAGTGCCGCTTGGAAGAAATCTTTCCCTAGGGCTGTATCTGTCGTCCTATCTGCCAAATCACTTCGTATAAGAGTTGGACGAAAAAACGCTTTAGCAAAATCTGGATTTCCCCTAAGTGCAGAATAATCCCTATTAGTCAACACAGACGGTAAGCTGGCGGTTCCAAAAACATGACCACGCGGTAAAGATTCAAGGTGAAGACCATAATGTAATCCAGTGATCCTATCAGCACCCCATTCACCATCTCTGAAAACCATAACCATATCTCCAGATTTTACATATCTTTTATCTTCTGGTCCATCTGTCAGACGAAGACCAGGGACAGTTGCAACAGATCGATCACCATTCATAATCGGATGAAATACTCGATCATAACCTTCTGGCCGTGATAATTCCTCAACACTATGAAATCTGTTCAACACATTAAGTGTTCTACCAAAACGCAAAAAATTATCTGCTCCAAGATCATATTTACCTTCCAATTCTAGTGGATTTCCAGCTTCAATGCCAAAATACCGTTTAACATAGCTTCCAAACCGTTCTTCAATTGATTTTCCCATACACTCAAAATACTCACAGCAGTTATAAATATTACTACTAAAAAAAGACAAATCATTATGTGTCCTATAATATTAAAAATTAAAAAAACTTAATCTTCAGGCAGGCCATCAAACTCCTGCTTCCTTTCTTCAAACCACGCTTTCATTGCAACTGGGTCTTTCATTAAATCCATCATTTTCTGCATAGCTTCCATATGAGCAGCGTCTTTAACAGCAAACATTTCCATTCCATGTTTTTTACTCAATTCTGCCATTTCTTCAAAAGTTTCGGCTTTAAAATCTAAGTCGCAAGCACCGCCAAGTTGTTTACAGTTCATTGTTTTCATTTTATATCTCCTAATTTTTAATCAAACTTTATCAAAAGCCATCACAAAACTTTGCTTCTTAACATTAAATTCCAAAACATGTTTATGTGACCTCGCAGCTTTAGTTTGAGCCAGTAAAAGTTTATCAGCTCCAACTTTTCTTGCGATCATTGATTCAAATTCTTTCAGATCATTCTCCAGAACATCTGGAACCTGTACATGCAGAACAATTGAATCAGTTTTTTCTAAACCTGCTTCCTTTCTTTGGTTCTGAACAGCACGCATAATTTCTCTTGCATACCCCTCAGCTTCCAAAGCAGGACTTCGTTCTAAGTTCAGATATACAAATCCTCCTTTAAACCCTGATTCTGAAAATCCTTTTGGCACTTCTCGGTTAATAGTGAAATCATCTAAAACCAATTTAGCTTCACTACCATCAATTAGTTTGAAAGAATAATTTCCTTCACTATTAATTGTAGAGATAATATCAGCCATCTTTTGCGATTTAATATGCTTAATTACTTGAACTGAATTTTTACCATATTTTGGTCCAAGTGATCTCATATTAATCTCAGCTTCAATCGAAACACCTGGTAATTCAGAAAGCAAAGTCACATCTTTTACATTCAATTGCGCTTTTAATAGATCACGAACAGCTTCAACTGATTTGAAAACAACATCATCACTGCTTACCACAACCAATTCTTTCATTGGCCAACGTAGACCCATCCTAACTTTCTCACGAGCATTTAATCCAGCTTGTAACACTCCAGCTAAAATTGCCATCTGTGATTCCAACTCTGAATTATGCAAATTATTATCAACTTGTGGCCATGCAAAATGACTAATACTTTCTTCATTAAAAGTAAATTCTTCTTTTAAATTTAAAAATATAATCTCAGTTGAAAATGGACAAAGTACTTGTAACATTTTTAATCCGCCAAATAATACTTCAGCAATCGTAGCAAGTACTACGGCCTTTTCTTCTTTGCTTCCTGTTGCCAACTGATCTCTTGACATTTGAATATACTCACGAGATAAGTCAAAGAATAATGATTCAATAACAGTTCCGATTTTATCAAGTTGATATTTATTCATCATTTCAGTCACAGTAGCAATTGTACTTTGAAGTCGGCTCAAAATATATTTCTCTTCTAAACCAGTTTCCATCTGCTCAAGTTTGTTGTTCATCTCAAACGGATTGACTCCAGCTTCTTTTGAATTGGAAATCAACAGTTTGTGCACATTCCAAATAATCTTCAAAAACCGCTCCTTAACAATCAACTCTTCCCAAGAGAAGTTAGCATCTTCACCAGCATTATTTCCAATCATATACAAACGCAAAACATCTGCTCCATGTTTATCAATAACTTCGTAAGGACTGATAATATTACCAATACTTTTTGACATCTTAACTCCGTCAACATCGGTTACAAATCCATGCATATACACATTTTCAAATGATGGGACTCCCATGTCAATATGTGAGCAAGTCCAAAGCAGATTAAACCATGCTCGAATTTGATCTTTTCCTTCAACAATAAAGTTAGGTGGATAAAATCTATCCATATTTTCTTCATTATCGAGCATAATCCATGATTGACAACCAGGATCGATCCAAACATCAAGTACATCAGGCAATCGGTAATACTTTTTCCCATCTTTTTCTAAAACCACATCATCAATCCATGGTTTATGTAAGTTTTCAGGTACTGGTGTTTCTTTACTTGCTAGTTCCTTCAATTCTTCAATTGACCCAATTACAATGATATCATCTTTGTCACCATCTGCTTGCCAGATAGGAACTGGTGTTCCCCAAAATCTTTGTTTAGTGATAGAGTTATCTCTAAGACCACTTAACCAACTTCGAAATCCGTTTTTACCAGCTTCAGGATTCCAATATACTTTTTCATTGTTAGCCAGCATTTTTTCTTTCAAATCATTAACTTTCAAAAACCATTGTTCGGTTGTTCGAAAAATTACTGCAGCTTTGCTTCGTTCACCATGAGGGTATGAATGTCTAATTTTTTTCTTTGCAATTAAAGATCCATTTTCTTCCATCAACTCAATAAATTTAGCATCATCTTTTTTTGCAACCAATCCCGCAAATAATTTTGATTCATCTGGATATACCCCATATTCATTAATTGGATTAAATGGTTGCACTCCATTTCTAAGGCATAGTTCATAATCAGTATCACCGCAACCTGGCGCCATATGTACAAGTCCAGTTCCTTCATCTAAATGAACGGCGTCTGGTGACATTAAAACTGAATAAATTTTGGAATTTGTTTTTCGTACTTCTTCAACTTCTGCAAATTCTCCTTCAAACGGAGCAGTATATTCTAGCCCTTCAAATGTGGACCCTTTTACTGTTTCTATAATCTCAAATTCTTTACCAGCAACTTCTTTGATTACTTTCTCTGCCAATTTTTCAGCAACAATCCAAACTTCTTCTCCGACTTTACATTTCACATAGTCATAGTCAGGATGTAAAACCACCATTAAGTTCAGTGGAATTGTCCAAGGAGTAGTTGTCCAAATCAGTAAATGTTCATTTTCAGTTCCTTTAATTTTGAATTTTAAATAAATGGAATCATCAGTAATATCTTTGTATTCTAATTCATGTTTAGCAAGCGCACTTCCATCTTTTGGATCCCAATGCAAAGCCCTTTTCCCAAGATATAATCTTTCATTGTTATGTGCTTTTTTTATAAAACTCCAAACTTTTTCAATTCGTTTAGGTTTAATTGGTTGATCAGGATCAGAATAGTCAAGAGTTGTTCCAATTCTTTCAAAGTCTACGATCATTGCGTCCATCATTTCAATACAGAAATTATAACATTCGTTGGAAAATTTATCATAACCAAATTTTTTAATATCTTCTTTAGTTTTCAGATTAAACTTCGCCATTACTTTGTGTTCAGTTGGCAAACCGTGCATATCAAATCCTGCTCTATCCCAAACATCAAATCCTTGAAGACGTTTGTATCTCAAGACCATATCTTTGAGTGATTTGTTCCATGCGTGTCCTAAATGAATTTTTCCGCTGGTGTATGGTGGTCCATCTAAGAAGTAGAATGGGTCTCCTTGTTTGTTTCGTTTTCGCAGATGATCTACGATTTTTTTAGATTTCCAAAACTTCAAAATTTGTTCTTCATTTTCCAGAGAATATTCGTTAAATTTCATATAGTACAGGAGAGTTAGAGATTATATAAAAAGCTTGCTTGTGTATTATCAGATCCACTCCAAAAATAACCCATTAAATCAGCTTAAACAAGTAGCAACAAAGAAATCTTTAAATAAGAATCTTGTCCTATCCCTAACATGGCTGACGCAAAAAAAAAAGAAGTACCTGCACATATTAAAGAATTTTACGATCGAACTCAAAGTATTGAAAACATTATCAATAACACTAGAAATGTACATTCTGATGCATATGTAACTGCCACCAGTGTCCTTAAAGGTGAGAATGACAAACATCCAGTTTATTCCAAATTAGATGACGAAGACATTAGAAATAAATTCATCGACAAGTTAATTGATTCTTACCTTCAATTTGCAATAAAAGAATCAGGATCAAACCCTCAAACTAGTTTTGAGAAAGATGTCCTATTACAAAAATACGTAGGTATCACTAGACAACAATTAGCAGGAATTGTAGAAAAGGAAGGATCCAACTATACTATAGATACTCACGAGAAATTAAGAGAATCGCTAGTCAAAGAACAAGAAAAAAAATTAAGGCCACTTGCCAGCGGTCATCTTAAAGATGAACATATTGATGACATTCTTGAACACACTGGAACTAAACAATACTTCAACAAAAATGTACTAGAATTAGAAAAAGCTGCTTCTTTGTTAGGTTTGTACAAAAACAATGGTGAGATTGGAATTGGTGCCATGAGGCAACTTAAAGACCAATTTGGTGGAGATGCTTATTTTACCACAGATACCATCAAACAAATGAAGAATTTAAAGGATAACTACAAAAAAGGAAATTAATTCTTTTTGTTCATTTTTTATTCTATTTTTTTTATTTTTATTCAATTTCTACACTTGTCACAGATTCTAAAGCCAAACTTGATCAAAATTGCTCACTTTTTCAATTAATTTTAAATAAATCAGAGATATCTATCTATAATTGATGGCAATTATGTCACAGAAACAATTTGCTTCATGTAACATTTTGATTCATGAACCTAAAAACAAAATAAAAAAATGGTAAAATACGAAGAAGGAGTTCCAAAATCTGTACAAGAGTTTTACTCTCGAGGTGATAAAATAAAAGAGATGATAGATTTGTCTGAACAAATGCATTCAGCTGTCTACCTTGACGCACGAAGAAAATTAAAAGCACACACAGGTGAAGCTGGACTACAAAATTTAGAATCAAAAGAAAATCAAGAATTTTTAATCGACGCTTTAGTTGACTCGTACATATCCCACATCGCAGACAATCAAGGAAGAGAAGCACCAACTGATGCATTTAAAAAAGAGGTTTTTTTGCAACAACAAACAGGTATCACTAAGTCTGCACTTGGCGGCTACATTAGAAGTGCAAAAAGTGATTACACTTTATCACGTCATGAACAGGTAAGAAAAACATTTGTTGACAAACAAAGAAATGAGTTAGCAGCAACTAAGACCAGCCATATGACTGATAGTGATTTAGATGACATCTTAAGACATACCAAAACTGATAAGATGTTTAATAGAGATTTATTAAACACTCAACTTGGCGGAATTATTTTGGATGTCTACAGAAGTAATGGTGTCTTTGATTACGGAACTATTGACCAAATTGCTCAAAGTACAAAAGGAGAAACAGATTTCAATCAATACTTGACAGCAGACGCTAAAAAGCAAAAAAAAGATATGGTCAATAATTATGCTATGTCACGATAAAGAAACAAATCATAACAAAACAATCAAAACATAAACCTCAAAAACTACTGCAACTTACACAATAATGGTCTTTTTCCGTTTATCTTAAGATCATATATGTCACCTGAATCGATCTTAAACAATTCCTCCCTAGTTATGTCAAACCGATGATCATAAGAAAAAGTATCACCTTCTTTTAACATTCCAGAAAAACAGGTTCTAAAATAACAATCCCACTCTGAGACATCAAAAGTATAAACGCCATCAGAATTCTCCACATAAAAGATATAATTAGCAACATGTGCTTTCCCTTCCGGTCTTCCTACGTGTCCTTCTTCTACAATTTTTGATTCAATGCCAACAACAACACCTTCTACTTGATCTCTCATATGACCCTCATTCACTTCATGCAATGAATACCCAGCATGAGCAATTCCTCCCCATAAAGCTAATTGTAAAACACCAAGCAGTGCAGATCCCAACAGTTTCATCCCATAACCCACAGAAGTAGTCGCTTGAACATCACTATCGCCACTCACTTGACATCTAAAATCTTCATATAGGAAACTTAATTCATTTTCATCCAACCCATATCTATCCCTAGCTTCTGTGATTAAGGTATTTAGTCGATCTCTATCACTTGATGGAGCATTTTCACCCAAGGCAACCGCCCTTCTATCAATTAAATTTTCAAGTAATAATAACTCATCTTCTTTAACTGGACGTCCAAGTATTCCCTCTAACTCTTTGATATGGTCTGTCATAAAATGTTCAAAACAGCCATTTTTTAAAAAGTTATATCTCAAAATAGTAAATAAATCAACAAAACAACCTAACTTAACTCAAATGTCCCACTCGCTCCCAAAGCATTAAATAGCTTGTGAATATAGTATATATGTAGTAGACATTTTTGTCACACAAAATACTATTAATAATTGGGGAAAATTGGGGTTTTTGGTAAAATAATACAAGAAAAGGAGATATATCTATGGCAAAAAAAACATCAAAAAAAGGGACTAAATCATTAAAAGCAAAATCAGTTAAAACAGTTAATCCAAAAGATCAAGCTGTTGCAACAATTCCACCGGCACCAACTGGAGCAAACACACCTAACATCCCTCCAGAGATGCAACAAAAACTATCAAAATTACAAGAAAAATTAACCAAATTCAAAGATCAAGTTCTCGATAAATTTGGGGATTATATTGTTGGAATTACTGTTCTTCCACCACAAAAAAACCCAATTCCAGATCCATCTAACCCTAATCAACAAGAAAATAAAAATGCAAAACCAAATCCTAATGAAGTACCAATTTTGGTTTTAGTAGATGATACAACCAGTAAAAAGATGACCAAAGATGAACTTCATAAAAAGTTCTCAACCATCATTAATGAAATTGCAGGTAAAGTTGATAAAAATTTCAAAGCACAAAGTATGTTATTAACTGACCTTTGGCAAAATTATTACGACTCCAAGTATGAAATTTCTAAATTAATTGCAATGGGTGCACCAATCCATGATACTGGAATGTTAGCTGCGATTAAAATTTCCGAAATTCACAAAACTATGGTTTTAAAGAAATTCGAAAAATACATTTTAACTTATGTTCTAGCAGGATCTTTAACACAAGGCCGTGCTACTGAAAAATCCGACATTGATGTTTGGATTGTAATTGATGACACCGATGTTAAGAAAATGTCAAGACTTGAACTTAAGGAAAAGTTAAGATCAATCATTATTGGAATGGGTGCTGAAGCTGGTCAAATGACTGGAATCACAAACAAACTAAACATCCAAGTATACATTTTAACTGACTTTTGGGATTCACTAAAAGAAGCAAACCCAATAATTTTCACTCTATTAAGAGATGGAATTCCAATGTATGATCGTGGAATCTTTATGCCTTGGAAACAGTTATTACGACTTGGAAAAATTAAACCTAGCCGTGAAGCAATTGACATTTTCATGCAAAGTGGAGAACAGATGCAAAAGCGTATTCAGTTCAAACTTCGTGAAATTGGAATGGAAGATTTGTACTATGCAGCTTTAACTCCAAGTCAGGCAGCTATCATGCTTTATGGTTTGCCGCCACCAACTCCAAGAGAAACTCCTGAAGTACTTGAAGAAGTATTTGTTAAAAAGGAAAAAATGCTTGAAGCTAAGTGGGTAAAAATCTTAAAGAGAAATGTACAAGTTAGAAAAGATCTTGAGCACGGCGATAAAAAAGCAATATCAGGTATTGAAATTGATAAAATCATTAAAGAGACTGAAGAATTTTTAGCGAGGATTAAAAAACTTTTCACTCAAATTGAAGAAAGAAAAGAGCAAAAAAGTTTAATTCACCTTCATGACGAAGTTGTTACAATTATTCGTGACATCTTAAGTTTAGAAGGAGTTAAGCGTGCTAAAGAATCTGAAATTGTTAAAATCTTTGAAAATGAGTTAATTACTTCAGGTAAAGTACCTAACAAATTTTTAAGAGATCTAAACGAAGTTATTGTAGCTAAGAAGAAATCTGAAAGTGGAAAACTTACTAAAACTGACTTACATAAAGCAAAGAAAGGCAGTATGGGTTTAATTCGATTTTTAGTAGATTACTTACAGATGAAGCGTGGACGTGAATTACAACGTGCAAAGATCAGAGTAAAACATGGATCCAAATTTGCTGAGATTACTTTAATCGATGCTGAAGCTTTTATTATCCGTGATATTGATGCACGTGATGGTAAGATCGAAAAAGCTGCAATGAGTAAAGACGGCAGTTTTGGAGTTGCTAAAAAAAGTAATATGGAAGAGTTTGAAAAAGCTCTTGCATCAGCTAAGTTTCCGCAGCGTGTCTTCATTAAAGAACCAGTGTTTGAAGCAATTAAGAAACACTTTGGTCCTGAAGCTGAAGTCTTGCTTCATTACTAAAAAAAAAATACATTGGCGCGTGGGTCCACATGCTGGAATATGAAAGAAAACTTGCGAACTTTCACAAGCAATTTTGGTTTGTCATAAACCAAAATAGTAAGCGAAGTGAAATGAAGTAGCCCAGCCTGACCACCGCCAAAATTTTGTAGCTATGATTTTTTTCTTCTTTTTTCTTTTATTTACATTTACTTCCAGATACTTTGGATTCTTTTGGAATTTGAACCTGTTATTCTGTTGAGACTTAGTTTCTACTCAGTTGTGGTTAATCAGACAAAATATTTATAAAAAAGGCTTAGAAAATCATACTATGTCAAACATTACACTCCACTCAGGGCAAATAGCTGCTTTAGAACAACTTACTAAGATTCTTTCAGAGCCCCAACCAATAGACAAAGCAAGAATTCTCGCATTAACTGGAATCAGTGGAGTTGGTAAAGATACAGCTTGGAAAACAATTGCTGCAGATTATCCAGATAAAATATTTACACCTCATTATATGTTAAGGTCGCCAATCATAGGAAAAGGTTATACTAGAGTTACAACAACAACTCAATCTGAATTTTCAAAATATTCAAGAGACCCAGTTACTGCAATTATTGTAAAAGGAATGAATGAAGAAGAAACTGTTAGATATTTAGATTCTTCTGGCAAAGATTTTGGAAAAATTTCAATGGATCAATTGATTGAACATAGTCTTGGAATTCCACTACTTGCTGATCGGCTTTTGCAAAATCCAGATCTTGATGAATCACAACTTGCAATGATTGCAGGGTCATACTTAAGAGTCAATTTCAGTTATCAACAAGCAGAGGAGATTAGATTAGATAAAACACAGCTTGAAAAATATTTTAATCTGCCAGTGAGTGAAAGTATAAAAACAACCTTTGAGAATTTAAGTTATAGACAAGGAAAAATTGATTTTAGTTGGGATTTATCCAGAATATTGAAAAAGCAAGCACTTGTGAAAAAAAGATATGGTTATAAATTATTAAATCCATTTCTGAAGTGTCCAGCAAGTTCAGATTTATACAAATCTGTGGGACGAGATTACGGCAATGATCCCAGATTAAATCTTTTTGCAGCTAATTTAAGTGAAGAACAGTGTAAATTAATTGAACATGAATTATTTCCAAGGGTATATTTGAATAGTCATACTGGTACTCGATTTGATATGTTTTCAGCAGACTTTCGAAAAGTAACCATGCAAATGCAAGATCATCAAAAAGAACATGTGATTTGTGAAGAAGGTATTGCTGAACATTTTAGGTCTTATCAAGATTATAGTATTCAAGGAAATTTACCAATTACTAGTCTTCAGGGAAAAAAAGGAACTTTCAAATTTCATGCACATGAACATGATGGGATGGTTACTAACCAATTACATGGGGCAATGGCAGTTGAATCACTACTGCAACATATGGGTGTTCCCTACATTATTGATTTTGGAATGCTTAAAAAAGGATTTAAATATCATCCAAAAACTAATCAATTAGAAGAGATAGATCAGTTTGATCAAAGGTTGTCTCGGGTTAGAAATGAGCGCTCGAATTGGTGAGAAAGTTAAATAAATTCCAATTGGAAATATCTATTCAAAACGTAACATTAAAAAAGCCAAAAATCTTTCTAAGTAATGGATGGTAGTTAAAAAAAAAGTTTCTAAAAAAAAGAAAACTAGTGTAGCTACTAAATCCAGAACCAAAACTTCAAAATCCAAATCTAAAAAAAGAGTTACCACCAGACAAATTGATTCTAAACTTAAGAAAGTTCTAAACGTAGAAAAACATATTGAATCTGAACTTAAAGGGTTAAAAAAATTAGAAAGAAAAGTTGAAAAAGAAGAGCGAGCAGCTTTGAAAGCTCAAAAAGAAATCAAAAAAGAAGAAAAAAGAATAGAAAAACAACTTTTCAAAATCGGAAAATTCACATTCAAACGTAAACATATGCTTGAAGCAATTCGTGGAACGGCTGGAGCATTCTTAGGTGTTGGTCTTGGAAAAAGTCTTTTGAGTTTTGAAACTTTAGCAACAGAATTACCTTGGTTCAATATCATCGGGATCTTAATATTTATCATTTTAGTATCAGCGCTTTTAATTTACAAAAACGAACATGATTTCATCAAAAAAGAAGGCATGCAAATTGTATACAAAAAGCTAATTTTTCTTTACGCAATCAGTATTACTATAGAATTCTTTGCACTTTGGTTATTTGGTGGTTTAACTGGTCTAGCTGGATTAGAAATGTTAAAAATAATCATCCTTGGTAGTTATGCTGCGATGGCTGGTGCTGTTACTTTTACAATGGCATAATAGGCTGTAAATTACTACCATTGAATGACTAATTAGGGAAGATTTATAAAAAATCAAGCATATTCACATAAACTATGCAATTTGATGAAACATGTTTAATCTTTCACGGAACCACTGAAGAATATTTACAAAGTCAATTTCGAAAATTTACTGGCCTATACAGAGGTGAACCTACAACCGGCAGCCCACTGTATTTTGGAGCCTTAGAAAGAGTACAACCAGATACAGATTGGGAAGAACCACTCTACCGAGGAGCATTTATTGACAAATCTGTTGAAATGCCAATGTATTGTGCTACAATGCATGCAATATCATTCAAAGCAAAACCAATTATGTTAATTACGAATTTGGACTTAATTAGAGACAGAATATCTTAT
Organism: archaeon; assembly: GCA_018670085.1. Lineage (GTDB taxonomy): Archaea > Nanobdellota > Nanobdellia > Woesearchaeales > GW2011-AR9. The sequence continues at coordinate 56,532 of JABHRS010000037.1, forward strand.
GACAATTCTTGTTATCCACTAATTAGAGGTGGCTGGCCAGAAAGAACTTTCATTCAAGTTGATTTAAGCTATATCGCAAATTTTCAAGAACCATCAGATTTCAATAGAGAACTCTTAGCAACAACCCTCAAAGAAGCAACAGCCAATCAAAAAAGATTCAAGGTGCCAGAAAATATTCACTGGGATAATATACTCCAACACTAAAAAACAAAAAACATCCAGAACTAAAAAGAGATTACTTCTACACTAGATAAAATAATTCATTACTTATTTCAAACTCTTCAAATGGATAATTCCAAAGAATACTCTATATGTTGGAGAAATCACTACTATTGGATGACTAATTACAAAAGATTTATAAATAATTGGCCTATCAAGCTGTTATGACAGTTCAAGATTCCACAGACAAGAAATATTCTCTCCCTGAGCTCCCATCTAATTTTGAGTTTCAACCAAACCCACTAAATAGTATAATCCAAAAATATAATCAATTAAAAGAATTTTTACAACCTGATAATTATGGTGTCAACGGCTGTGGAGTTATAGAAAAAGAGGAATATTATGCAGAAATACCTATAATAAAGACAGAACTACCACTCATTAACTATTTATCACTCCACCACAAAGGCTATGAAGAAATTTCTCCACAAAACCCTAACTTTGGCCAAGACGCTGATTACGAGTTTATTAAATCACTACCCCCTCACCTTTCCGATAGCAAGATTCAACTTTCTAATCTAAGTGAATTACTCAAGCAACTAGCACCACCAATTATCGCTCAAGAAGAATGTGAAGTCTATAAACAAGCACTAATAGAAGCCCCAACAATTATTCCTGTAGATGATTTAGATGAAATTGTTGAGATGATGCTTGCAACTGATTATACAATGGCTTATCGAGAGTTAAGCCCTGTTGTAATGAGTACATCCAATCAATTACCAAGCTATCAACGACGAAGAGTAAAAAGACTACTTGAGATTGGTAGAACCATTGGTGAAAATACTTTACTCTCACCATTGTTTAAACAAACTGTAAGTGATGGCTATCAGATTAGAGTTATTCAGCCAGGTGGATCACAAGATGACCTCAGAAGTGATCTTGCAAATGTAAAATTATGCTGGATTAATCAATCAAACGAACACGCAGCAAGATCAATGGATCAAAGCAGATGGTTACAAAATGACACAGACCTTGGTGCTTGTGTTCAATTAATTGGTGAACAGGTTGATAGTTCTTCAAGAATACCCAAAGTTTACATGAGAAACTATGTAGCAGAGACTAAAGATGGAGAAAGAATGTTATTTTTGGATACTATTGAAGGAGGAAATATTGCTTGGTCGGACCCTAAATCTTGGATAGATCAAGGAAGAGGAAAAGAATTATTATATCATTTAGCAGCAACAATTTGCATGGCAAAAACAATGCAATTAAAAAAAATTGGACTTGGAGAAAGAGAATTTCAAAATATTGCTTCAACTTTTGGTTACAGAGAAGAGACATTATTTGATACTGCACAAGCATATAGAAAATTGGGAATTCAAACTGATATATTAAAACGTATTGGACCATATAATTTTCAAATGTATGCAAGTACTAGCAGAAGAGTCATTAATATTGATGAAATATATGCCCCATCTTTAGACGAATTACAGGTTAGTGTTGACCAAATAACTCAGTTTATGACAACTGCAAAAAAAACTATAAAAAAAAATGTTTCAAAAAGAGAAGAAGTTTCATTGTATGTTCAAGCAATGGAAGGTATTAATCAGACATTGTATCAAAACCAGGGAATTCAAGATTCTTTAGATTCTATTAAAAGTACAATTGCTCTATATTAAACTAATTAATACAAAATCATTTTTGCACCAGATAAAACAACTCATTACTGGTTTCGAACTTCTCTACTGTATACTCTAATCTTTTACAAAGCAGTTCAACCCATTTTCTTTGTGGATAACGCATAGGCTTACCACTACGTGTAACTGTTGGAAAAGAGATTAAAACAAAACTAGCAGCAACTGCATTCAAAACTTTCTCAGTTTGTTTATGTCCATTTCCTCGATCCAAATGATCAGTTAATTTTAGCATTAAAGCCAGATCCACTGATTTTAAAGATCCAAGTAATTTAATATCTTTGGAATTTGTCAAATTCAAAATTTTAGAATTCCCTTCAAAACCATCATAAAATAAAGCCAATTTAGAAAATAACAATTCCAACAATTCCTTCTCTGAATTATTAATATCAACTGCAGTATAACTCATCCCTTGTAATTTACTTTTTGTCAAATAAACTAAAGAAAACGGATGTAAACCAGCACCTAAGTCAAGAACAGTTTGCAATTTTGGGATTTTAGATATAATCCATTTATAGAAAACTTGATAATCTTCTACCCTTTCAGAGCTTGATGCATGTGCAATCAAAATTTTCTTTGAAACATTCTTCAAATGAGTCAATGAAGCAAGTTCTGAAAGTTCATCTGCAAAGCGCAGATAATCTAAACTACGATTTCCTACACCAAACATTGAATGTGCGCGTCTAAGTTTTGAGCGAACAGCACTAACTATTCGTTTAAACTCTTTGCTACGAGGGTTAATCTTTTTAGAGTTCAGATATTTTTTTGCAATCGAATCCCTCATTAAAAAAGCTTTAAACTCAGAAATAGCAAACGATCTATCAACGGAGCTTAATTCTTTTTTTATTAAAATAGCATCAACCATCAATTTTTGATTACTAGAAACAGCCACCATCTATCAAAGAATAGTCTCTCAATATAAAAAGCTTTTTAAGGATTGAAAAAAACATTAAGACAGTGAAGACTTACGATAAACTTAAACTACTTGGACGAAAGACCTGGCACTTTCTCTGGCATGACGAATCCATGTGGAGTTGGCTTGCAAATATTGTAATTGCATTCATCATTATTAAATTTATTTTCTACCCATTATTAGGATTAGTCCTAGGTACTGGGTTTCCAGTTGTTGCTGTTGTATCAGAAAGTATGGAACATAAATTATACAATGGAGAAATTTGTGGACAAGAATACGATTACTTCCCAAGTGGGTTTGATAATTGGTGGGAAGTTTGTAGTTATTGGTATACAAATGAAGAGATTGATATTACAAAAGAGCAATTCGAAGAATTCCCCATACACAATGGATTCAATAAAGGTGACATCATAGTTCTTTGGCGTGCGAATGTTAACAACATTGATGTTGGTGACATCTTAGTATTTCAGTCTACAAAATCACAACCTATTATTCATCGAGTGGTTAAAATTTGGACAACTGAAAAAGAGAACGGAGAATTAGAATACCATTATCAAACCAAAGGAGACCATAATAGCGACTCATTTGCTGGATATCTTGGAGAAGATGACATCACAATTGATCGAGTTTATGGACAATCATTGTTTAGAATTCCTTTCCTTGGGTATATTAAAATCATCTTTGCAACTATTTTGCAATTGTTTGGAATTAATATTGTTGGGTAAGTTTATATCTATAATCACCATAAATTGAAACATGACAACAACAACTGCAAACCCAAGTGATATGATTCAAGTAGCACAGCTTCTCAAAGAGTTCTATCCAACTCACAATTTATTCAATCAAACTGAAGACAAAATAGCAACTTACTTACAAACAGAATCAATTAATCATAAACTATTAATTTGCAAAAATGAAAATAAAGAAATTGTTGCAAGTAGTTTCGTTGTCAAAACCGGCGAATCTAGTGATCAATCACATAGCAGGTGGAAATTTCGCCATTTCGCCTTTGTAAGTGAAGCAGCTGCAAAAGAATTATTGACTGCCTCTGAAGATTTAGTTAAAGGTCAATCCAAAACTGCAAAAATTGAACTCACAATTTCTGAAAGAGAAAAGAGTCTAAGTTTCTTTGAATCAAATGAATATAAGAAAGAAGGAACTTTAGCTAATCATTATCGTTGGAACGAATCCTGCTATATTCTTAGTAAAAGTTTTAGCAAATAAGTATAATTAGCTTCAAAAGATATTTAAAGCATTAAATTTCTGTTAAACTATAACAAACATAAAGGTGAAAGAATGAATCTATTAACTGATATTGCCCCTGGAACTGAAGACAACATGAATGTAATCATTGAAATTCCAGAAGGCTCAAGAAACAAATACGAATACGATAAAAAAAACAATATTTTCGCATTAGATAGGCCACTAAATAGTAAATTTGCATATCCTGCGGACTACGGTTTTATTCCGCAAACACACTGCGATGATGGTGATCCATTAAATGCATTTGTATTAATGCGTGAACCTGTATTTCCAGGAATTTTAGTACCAGCAAGACCTGTTGCTGTTTTGATTATGGAAGACGGTGGCGAACAAGATGACAAACTAGTTTGTGTTCCAATCAAAGATAAGTATGCAGATAAAATTCAAGACAAAGAAGATCTCCCAGAACAACTTCTAAAAGAGATCAAACACTTTTTAGAACATTATAAAGATGTTAAAGGTGGGAATGTGAAAATTACTGCAATCGAAGGTAAAGCAAAAGCAATTGAAGTGTTTAAAGCATCAATTGAACTTTACAAACAACAAAAGTAGATTATTTTTTCTTTTTAATTTTTATTTCTCTTATTTTTTTCTCTTATCAAGATTAAATTTATAAATTCAAGCAGAACAGTTATTAAAAAACAACCAAAACTCAAAGATTATGCACCGAGAACCACTTTACTACATAGCACCAGTTGATAGTTTAGACTCAATTCTAAAAAAAGGAATTCTCACTCCAAAAGAAGTGCAAAGATTAATTGCAGAAAAAGAACTCCCTGCAGAAGTCTTAGGAGTTTCTTACGGTGGATTAGATTCATCAAATTTTCCAGATTATGTGTCAATGATTAGCAGTTTCAGTTTTGCAAAAGCAGTTGCAGAACAGATTTGTTTTGCCAAAACAGGACGATACAATGATTTTAATTTTACGGCAATTGGCTACCGGATAAGAGCTGAGATCAGAGATTTGCCAGGATTCAAAAACGAAGATCAAGTTAAAGAGATGAGTCAAGAACCTTACCCTTCAGAAGTATTATTTGAAGGAAATATCCCCCCAGAATATATTCTCAAAAGAAGATTCAATGTTAGAACATATTCTTACTAAAAAACTACAGACAAAAAATATTAAACAAAAGATTTAACTAAAACAAAAAAAATAAAACAATCTTGGTAACATTCAACACAATTCTTGGGATTTTTGCAATCATCATTTCACTAATTGCCTACATCCCATATTTTAGAGACATATTCAAAGGTAAAACAAAACCGCACGCTTATACTTGGCTTGTTTGGTCAATCTTAACTGCAATCGCTTTCGTCGCTCAAATTCTTGATGGTGCAGGAGCTGGTGCTTGGATTACAGCAGTCATATCAGTTGTTAGTATTACAATTTTTGTTTTAGCTTTAAACAGAGGAGAAAAAAACATCACCAAATCTGACAAGCTTAGTTTAGCTGCAGCATTTATCGCTTTACTACTTTGGTGGCTAACAAGCAGCCCATTAACTTCAATTATTTTGATAACTTTAGTTGACTTTTTTGCATTCTATCCAACTATTCGAAAATCATACCACAAACCAATGGAAGAAACACTTTCAACTTACCTACTAGATGGAATTGCTTTTGTGTTTGCTGTCATCGCACTTGAAAACTTCAGCATCATTTCAGCCTTGTACCCAGTTGCTTTAGTCTTTCTAAATCTAGGATTTGTATTGTTTTTAATGATTAGAAGAAAAAAATAAAATTCGTAATAAACTAAGAACAAAAAATTAATCATACATCCTAGGATCTACGCCCTTAAACTCCTGTACACCTTCAAACAAAGCCTCAGCAATGTTTACATCTTCATCATACAAAGCAGAAATTATTGCCCGATTTCTAATTTCTGGCAGAACATATAATTCACAATTCCTCTCAACTTCTTTTGCCCGAACTGCATAACAATAATCTTCTTCAATTTTACGAACCAGGTCTGCAATGTCTCCTGGTCTATAATCTAAAACTCTACCAACTTCAGCAGCTTCAAACAAATAACTTGTTGAAACACCCAAACGATACAATTCAGACTCATATTTATCCATATTTTCAAAAGAATCAATATCAACACCATCCCCCACTAATTGATCATATAATCTCTGATTTCTAGCCCAAGTATCTAAATTTAAACCCATTTCAGATATAAAAACATATACAGTATTTATAAGAATTATAGTTTCACAGTATATAGCTTTGGAAGAAAAAGAAAAAACACCCCTTAATTTAAATAATATCCAAAATAATTTCTAAACCAAAGAGTCATAATATTCACTAAGCAAAATGAATTACGAAAGCCAACTATTTGAAATCGCACCTTCAATCAGAGAAGTAATGCTAAGTTCCAAGAGGTTGAACAATGGCAGTTTCTTAAGAGGCCGAACTGGGTGGATCAGAAGAGGAATAAAAAATCCAGAATCAATTTATGAACATTCTTGTAAAGTTGCATTAGCTGCGTTCTACTTATTTGGAAATAATGAAGCACTTGAACTTGGAGCAATTCATGATTTTCCAGAGATATTCGAAGTAGACCATATCCCATGGGAAATTGATAATCTTGAAAAAATGTCCAGGGAGTATGCAGTTATGAGAAAATTAAAAGAGATTTTACCAAATGGAAATCATTGGTATAATGTTTGGGACAAATATGAAACTAGAACAGGTATTGGAGAACTGGTTTATGAGTTAGATAAAATTTGTCCAGTGATTCAAGCAATAGAATATCTACCTGATTATCCTAACAACGATCTTGAAGAGTTCTATTCTTACACAAAAAAGAAAATAAGAAATCCTAAACTTCTCACATTACTAGACGAAATGTGGCTAAAGAGAGAAGAACATACAAAAAATGTTTATCAAGTATATTTTGACAAATTAAAAAAAATTCAGATAAATTAACAACAAATGATTAAAAAATAAAAATTACAAAAGATTATAGAAAACTCAGACCTTCACAGTATACACAAAGACTTCATCCCAAGGATTTTCTAAATGCATCATTTCTTTAACACTAAGTTTCTCAAAATAACGACGCAATGGGCGCATAGAGTTCCCATGCACAGAAAGCGCAACGTTCACATGATACTTCTTAGAAATATTCAACAAGTCAGAGATAAATGATTTAACCCGTTTCTCAACATCTTTAATCGATTCTCCACCAGGAGGAGTAACTGAATATCCTCGTCTAATATGCATCAAATCCTTTTTACCAAATTTATCAATTAGTTCTTTCGTTTTGTTATAATTCAAAAAATCAGTTTTATGCCAATGCAGATATTCAACTAGATCGTGTTTACCTTCACTTTTTACAAACCAAGTATGAGTTTTCCCTTCTAACTCACCGTATGAACGTTCAATTAATCTGTCATCACATAGCTTCACCTTCAGTTCAGAATGACCAGATAACGCAATTTCCATGGTATCAACACTTCGAGAAAGTGATGAGTGAAAAGCAACGTCCACATGTTTTGAGTGCATTTTTTTGGCAACTTTTCTAGCATCCACTTTACCAAGATCAGTAAGTTTTGAATCACGCCATCCACAAAATTTGTGTAATTGATTAAATGAAGTATGCCCATGACGAAATACAAATATCTTTACAGTTTTACGCGCAGCATGTTTTTTAGTCCATTCATGTTTGCGATTCAAAACTGCCATCCGTGATTCTAAATATGTCATAAAAGAAGGATAATTTTTAAGTAGAAAAAGCTTTCTGTTATCATATGTCAATATTCACAAAGATCAGATCATTCTTTGCAAAAAAAGAACCAGAAGCAGCAATTGTTCCAGTTACAAAAAAAGCAAACAAACAACCAAGTAAAGAAGAGATCAGAGCAAAACAAAATAGAGCAAATCAACTTCTAAAAGATCAATTAGCAAAAGAAAAAACAAAAAAAGAGAATAAAGCAAAGAAACAAGCTTCAAAGACAACTAAGATTCCAGGAGCAAAAATTACAAAAGAAAAAACAACAACAAAGAAAAAAATGTATTCCCCCTCTAAAGAAAAACAAGCAGCATCTTTAGCCACAAAAAATAATACAGTTCTTTACATCACAGCTACTACTAAACGGCTTAAAGTAATTGAGTGGAGAAAATTAAAACCAAAAACATTACTCAACAAAGAGCGTGAAGTAAGACGTACTCATAAAGGTGGGTTTAGTCAGGAAAAGTTTCAAAGTTTTGTAGATTCTCAAAAAGCCAAGACAGCTGATTGGGTAGAAAGTAACCTGACAAAACATGGCGTACTTAGGCCACCGTTTGATGAAATTATTATTGATATTGTAGATGAGAAAGTTAAGAGAAGAGTAGAAAAGGTAGTTGAAAGTTTGAAGTTCTAAAATCCCAGTAAGATTACTAGTAAACTACAAAAATCACCATTTTTGAGCTTCTAGGATTTTTACACAAATCCTAGTAAACTTTATAAACCAGATTCAAATAAACCACTTGTTACAATTAAGCGCCAAAGAAGTGATGCTCTAAGGTACTTAGCTTCAAAAAATCATAAAAAATTAATCAAAATAACAATTTAGGAGAATAAATATGGCAAAACAAAGTGTAGATGCATTAATTGAAGGTGGAAAGGCAACAGCAGCACCACCATTAGGTCCAGCTCTTGGTCCAACCGGAGTAAATATTGGTCTAGTAGTAGCTGAAATTAACAAAAAAACTGGCGATTTTAAAGGAATGAAAGTTCCAGTAAAAGTAACCATCGATACTGAAACAAAGGAATTCGAAATTTCAATTGGAACCCCACCAGCTGCTCAACTAATCAAAAAAGAAGCTGGAGTAAAATCAGGTGCAGCTAATCCATTAACAGAAAAAGTTGCAGATTTACTTATTGAACAGATCATTAAAGTTTCAAACATGAAGCAAGACTCATTGCTTGGTAACGATACCAAAGCAAGAGTACGTGAGATTGTCGGAACTTGTCAATCAATGGGTATTATGGTTGAAGGAATGTCAGCAGCTGACGCTCTTGTAGCTATTGCTGAGGGTAAATTTGATGCAAAAATTGCAAGCGGTAAAACAGAATTAACTGCTGAAGAACTAAAACATCAAGAAGAAGAAAAAATCAGATTAGCAGGAGAACTTGCTGAGAAGAAAAAAGTCTTTGTTGCTGAAGGAAATACTATCTTGAAATTAATGGAAGGAAAAGATGTTAAGAAAATCAGACAGAAAATGACTGAATCCGGAATTCCAATGACTGTGGTTAATGAATTAGCTCCAGCAGAAGAAAAGAAGTAAACTTCTAATTTCTAAATTTTTATTTTTTTTATTTTTTTTAGTATACCAATCAGACAGAAGAAAAGTTATGAATCCTCTCACAACATGGATCCTAAATTTTAAAGAATTTTATAAGAACTTACTTTATTACTTTACTGCTTCTTTGTAGGGATAGGCCTTGATCTTACACCAGTTCTGGTCTTAGATCTAACGCTTGATCTGTTTACAGTTCCAGAACTTACTGGAGCTCTAACTGGCGAACTTAGCACAGGTCTTAATCTGCCACCACCAACTTTCAAATGATCCAACTCCTCAATTTCAGCTTTTTTAATTGACAAAATAGAAGAAGATAGATTTTCAACCAGCTCCAATACTTTTTTCGCTTTATTCATTTGTTTCATTAAAAGCATCACAACAACAATTGCTTCAAGTAGCAAGAGCCCAGCTATAATAGAGAGAACAAATACTATTTCAACTAAAGGAACATCAACACCAAATACTAACATTTCATCCAAACCTCTCAATAAAACAATTTACTATGACCTTTACTATAACCATAATTATGATCATAACTACGATCACCAATTATAACTATCATTTTCATGCATTTAAATCTTTCCTTAATTCCCCTAGATGATCTTTCATCCCACCTAAAGTATCAAACAATACTGGTCGAACTGGACCAAAAACAAAAATAATCAAACATCCCCCAACAATCAATAATAAAAACAGAAATGCAATTTTTGCTTCTCGGTTTGGCAGAGTATCTTGATAAATAATGTAGGCTGCTTCTTCAGTCTGTTCATAAGCTACACTCACAATTTGAGAAAACGAAATTGCAGCAGTCATATCTGAAACTAATGCACCAGTCAACGAGTTCCCACCTTCCTCATAATTTTCCAGATCAGTTGATTCAGATTCCAATTCACTAGCTGCTATTTCGGATTCAATAGTATCTTGCAGATCATTTTCTGAGTCCAAATCAAGTAAAAAAGACTGAGAAGACAATTTACCCCTATCATCAGAGATCACCATATCAACAACATATTTACCACTTGAAAGCTGATCTGGATTATAACCAAACTTCTGTGCAAATACAAATCCTTCTTGATCAGAATCCACCCCTTCTAATTGAGTCGAAATATCATACGGTCCATAAACATCAGTAAATAAAATTCTTGAATCTGATCCAGTCAGTAATGATCCTAAAAATGAAAATTTCCCACCTAAGTTTCCGAAACTACCTTCAGAAACATCTCTTAAACTAATTTCTAAATACTGACCATCGTAAACAGTGAACCCTGAATACGGATCAAATGAATCAATTAATTCACCTGGAATTCCAGCAATTGCTCCTGTTAAGCCATTAGCACTAACAGAATCAGTTACAGACTGGATTAAAGAAGAATCAGTTTTTTCTCTTTCAATAATTACTGCAAAAACATCAATACTATTTCCATCTTCACTAGGTACAACTGAACTTGTAGTCACAACTTCACGCTTTATTTCTAATTCTTGAGTATAAACAGCTTCATCAGAAAGGTCCCCATCTTCTCCAGCAAAAAATGCCACTGTCACAAAAGTGTTACTTGTAGTTGCATAACCACCTGTAACTTCTACTTGAACATTTTCAGTACTTCCAGGTGCAATTACAATTCTTTCAATTGCCCCAAGTGATGCACTAACCATATCACTAGACACAGCAGATGAGGAAACTTTTAATGCACTGCCACCACTAGTGGCACCATCATATACTTTTCTTGTGATTACAGGTTTTACATCTTCAACTTCTTGTGTTGCAATTGGTTTTAGAACCATTGATTTTTCTAAATCAGTATTTTGAATCGATAAAGTAATTTTTTCTCTTGGCAATTCTGCAACTCTTCTTGCATCATATGAACTATCTACTACAGCTGCAGTTTTTTGAGAGATATCAGAACTACCAAAATCAGCCTCAGATCCAGATTCAGATCCAGAACTATCACCAGTAGATGATCCACTTGAAGTACTGCCAGCATCGCCTGCTAAATTAGAACTTTCACTACCAGTATCATCAGTTTCACCTGACACTTCACTTATTTCTCCATCAGGACCAATAATTGTTCCGATGACAGGTGCATCCACAGGTTCAGAATCAATTAAATTTACTATTAAATTCTCTTTAACTAATTCAGGCGCCAATATTTCATCAGCTGGAGGTAACTCAGCATTTATTGGTCCAACTACTTGACCTTCTTGTGTTGGTGCATATGCAACTGACCCATCAGAATCAGTGTTGCCTGAATCAGCTATATTACTATCAGCATCACTCCCCTCAGTTTCCGAATTTTCAGATTCTGAATTACTCTCTTCTGAAGATTCACTTTCACCACTATTCCCACTACTCCCACTACTTCCGCTACCGCTACTTTCACAATCTTTTACTTCAATTGGTTTTCCATTATCTACACCACAAGCATTTGAATCCACACAACTTCTTGCTTGGGTACTCCCAGTACATGCTTGCCATGCTCCACAAGACCAACTTGGAGAACAACTAAGTAATGGGAAATAATCCTCTACAGGTTCGGAATCAGTTATAGACACAGTATATGGAAGCAAAGTATCACCAACACCATCATAACTTACATTATTAGGATAAGATGAACCAGATCCATCATCTAAACCAGTATAGTTTTGCCAATAATTTCCACCAGTACAATTTCCACTGAGAATATTCAAATAATCATCTGAACAACCATAACTAATATTGTAAGTATTATTCCCTGCTGCCAAAATATTATTTCTAGTAGCGTTAAATTTATTATTATAAATTGAATTATCAAAACCCCAAGATAAATTTAATCCAGTGACTAAATTCTCAGCAACATTTCCTTCAATAGTACTACTGTTCACATCTTCAAGTAAAAAACCATATTCTTCCGCACTAATAATTGACACATTAGTGATATTAACTGAACTTGCATGTCTAATTACAAAAGAATTTTCAAAGTCATCTACAAATCCATTTTTGATAACTAAACTACTTATATTCCCAATTGAAAAAGCATTTCCAGTATCATCACCGTTTATAGAATAACCTGCAAGGTCAATTACCAAACTGTTAGTTTCGATATCAAAACAATCTCCAGCAGCGTTAATATCTTCTGTTAAAGTCACACTACTAGTGAGAGTTCCACAACTAAGATCAGCATCAGAGACGTTAATAATCACAGTTGCATTAGCATGACTAAGGCTAGTCAAGTTGATAGTTGAATTAACTGCGATGTCATATCCACTTTTTATTCCTTCAACAAAATGAGGTGTAGCATAATCCCATCCAGTAGAACTGATGGTTCCCTCAGACACAATTTGTCCAAGCACAAAACCATCACTTCCAGTTGTTGCACTTAAAACAGACAGATTACTAATATTATAAATGTTAACTGTCGCTGCATTTACAGCTATTCCTGTTGAATTACTAACATTTACATCAACATACCACTGAAGCAAAATACTCGCATTTGACCCTGGATCAAAAGAGACATTATTTTTATCAAAAGTTACATTTCTAAAAATATGATCCCCTTGTAAACCAGCAACTTCATTCTCCCCAGGTGAATTCTTCACAAATGTATCATTCACAAAAGTTGAATTAGAACCATTTTCCAAATATACAATTGTGTTAGCTGTAGAAATTAAAGTGTTATTAATGAATTCAGTATGATGTGGTTCATAATTTTCACTACCAAAATGAACTGCATAAAATCCAGAAACAATATCATTTGAATCAAAGATATTCTCATCACCAATAATTAAAACCGCAGGATATAGCACAGATAATGAAGTGATATTATTAGTTGTAAAATTACCATCTGATCCTGAAACAACAGTATTTTGAGCAGAGCTGAGATTATTATCCAGGAATATATTACTCGCACCGACTGTACTTACGTTTACAGCTGTTCCTTCATAAGCAAAAACATCATTTCTATAAAATCTATGGCTAGAACTAGAACCAACTTGAATAGCATCATTATTTCCAGATGCGATGATAGTGTTAGACTCCAATGTGGCCCCACTGGACCCAGCAAGAAAGGCAACATTTGCATTTAAACCACCACTACAGTTACAATCAATAATGCTGTTATTAACTACGGTCCCATCACTTCCAATAAAAATCCCATACTCTCCTTGAGTTGTGTTAATTGTCACATTGTTTACAAGATTATTAGCTCCAGCAGATCCAAGCTGAATCCCAGAACTAAAATTCAAAATATTTGCAAAATTAATAATTGTGACATTGGAGTTATTTCCAACACTAATTCCATGCCCACTACTATCACCTTGAATAGAATAACCCTTCCCATTCAGTTCTATATTACTTGCATTAATAGTAAAACAAGTTCCAGTTGCGTTATTGTTCTGAGTTACATCAAAATCAGCGTTGATGGTAGTACAGTCTGTAGAACTAGAGCTAGTACTATAATTACTAAACCCAGTAACATTTGCTGACAAAATACCTGAAGACACATCATAACTAATGTTACAAAGTGAAAGATCATTATCACAACGAGTACCATCTTTCAAAAGTTGAGGCGTTTCAGGATAAGACAAATTTTCAATAGTAATCTGAATTACTCTAGTTGCATTCAAAGTACTAAGGCTAGTATTCATCTCAAATCCGATATTATTTTGTTCTAAATAATGTGAATCACCAAACAGCAAGTTTGTATCTGTAGATAAATTAGTAGAATTAAAGAACAAAATACTTCCATAAAAATTCTCAAATTTCAATGAACTGGTCTCAGTTAAATCAGTTCTATCATCAATCTGAAAAAAATCATCATTTTCATTTACTGTGATATTTGTGAAGAGATTACTGTTTGAATTAACCTGAAACACAAATGATCCATTTCTAATTGAAATCTCGCTAACATTACTATCGGTTATTGATTCTAAAATTAGCTCATCATTTGTGATAGTAAAATTCTTAATTGTGATTAAAGAAGAACCAGTCATAAAAAAACCATCATTAAAATTATCATAAAGAATTATATCTTCAAAAGTTGTATAATTAGCTCCACCTAAAACATTAATACCTTTCTGGGAATGATTTACAAAAGTAAGATTATAAAAAGTACTATTTGGAGTAGAAATTTGTATCCCATTTGAATTATTGATAAAGTCAGAGTGAAAAACACTGATATTGTTATCACCAACAACATCTGCCATAATTCCTGCTCCTTGCATATCCTTAAACCTAGAAGCTTCAATAAGAGTATTTGTAGCAGAATCCTCCAATTCAACTCCACCGTTCCCATTAGTCATGTTTACATAACTCACTGTTGTGTTCTCAGAAGACTCCAACCCAACTGCAACACTAAAACCATCAATCTCCAAATTTTGAATTACCACATTATCAAAATCGCTCACATTAATTCCAAACCCACTACCATTCCCCGACAAACTAAATTGATTGAACCCATCAATTGTAATACCGCTTGCATTGATAGTAAAGCAAGTTCCAACAGTTGTAATTGATTCACTAAATTCATAATCTGCATTTAAAAAAGTACAATCAGCATGCACAACTTCTGCAGTAGTAAAATTACTAAAACCAGATACATTTGCAAATAATGCAGTTTGGTTATAACTTACATTACAAAAATTAGTATCATCACATCTAACTCCATCTTTGAATAAGCCAGGAGTGTTTGAGTAAGATAAGTTATCAATCACGATTTGTGATGACACATTCAGATTCAAGTTGCTACCATTAATAGTGATACCAATGTTATTATTCTCAAAAATAAAAATCAGTCCAGGTTCCAGTTTAGTTGAAACTGTCAAATTAGTTGAACTAGTATTTATTGAACCATATGTTACATTACGATTAACAATATTATTTGAATGTTCCAAACCAGTGAGGTCATTAATAGAATGATTTACTTGATTGGTCACAGTTATATCCCGAAGTTCATTTGATTCAGAATCCCCACTCAAAATAATCCCAGTATTGAGATATTCTCCTAAATTGATCAGACTATTATTGACAGTATCCAACCTTAGAGTATTATTTGTTACAATATTTTCAGCAAATAAAATATTATCTGAATGAAAAATATCTACACCACTAAAATTATGATCAGTAAAAAAATTCGATGAGATATTAGTCGAGTTTGAATCATTCAAGTAAATCCCAAAGGCACCATTTTCATAAATATTATTGCTGTCAATCACAGAGTTTATAACTTTAATATCAAGACCACTCAAGCTTTGATTAAATACTTTGTTTTCAGAGAGGTTCATCCCAGTTGCCACATTCTCCACTAGATACATTCCTTTCACATTAGAATGGATCTCATTTCCACTGAATGTGATATTATTCACATCTCCTGTTGAAAAAACACCATAGTTTGCATTAATAGAGATACTGTTCATTGAAAAAGTGACAGTATCTATGTCCCCCAGTTCCATCCCTTCATTAAAACTTTCAATTGCACAGTTTTGAACAGTCACATTCTCAACACTAACAACTGTCAAACCGACATTTGTTTTAGCAGTTGTTCCTGTGATAGGAAAACCATTACAATCCAAAACAAGGTGATCTTCACCAATTGTCAAACCATTTACCCCACTACATTTAGTAATATTATCAGTTGCATTTAATGTACGAGAAACCGTTAAAGTGTCACCGCAGTTACAAGGACTAACTCCACAATCAACTTGAGCCAATACTCCACCACCATCACCATCACTGGTTCCAGATAAAATATCACTACCACCAACCGCAGCACCAGTTAAAGAATTTCCAGAATCAGAAGAGAATAAATTAAAAAATTTTAAAACTATAGAACTTGATTCATCAGTAATTTCAGAATCCAAAGAGCTAACAGGATTATTTGGGTTAATAAGCTCAGTTTCAGTGATCTCAGAGTCCAGAGAATCAACGCCACCATAAGTTCCAGCACTAGTTACAATCGCACCAGTAATTTCTTGATCTAATGGTGCACCAACATCAGAAGAGACCAGGATCACAATTCCAAGAATAACTGCAAGTAAACAAAATAATACTGTCCCTAGAACTACTTCTCTTTTAAACCGTTTTTGAGCACCCATCCCCAGTTAGATTTATACTCTATTCCTTTATAAATATTTGTAAGTCTAAAAATCTGCATTTTTTTAGATAGATAGTTATAAAAACAAGATATAAAAAATAAAAATAAAAAAGAGTTATTAATTAGTAGAATCCTTAATTTGTTCAAACATTTTTTTCTTTTAAACTAAGTTTCCATTTAGAAACAATTTCATCAAAACTCATCCCAGAAACTAAGTCATCAACATATAGTTTATACATTTGTAATTCATAGACATGTTCCTTAATCAAAGCCATCATCCTTTCCTTAGTTGAATTCATAGCCTTCAAATTTGCTCCCTTACTTCGATAATAATTCTCTTCTAAGATAGTGCAATCTTCATCTTTTTGTCGACCAGCCTTTGGAACAATTAGACGTAAAACTCCGTCTTTAGTAAAATCAAAACTAAAAGGAAACATTCGACACACAGCAGGCCGATGATTAAAAACTTGACATCCTTCCCCATCGACTAAAAAATGACAATGATCATTTTTTCGGATTAATTGTAAAACTTTTCCATCCCGAACAGCCTCAAAAAAGAAAGGATCATTCTCTTCTAAATTTTCTACCCAAACAGGGTTATCAATTTTTTTAAAGACAGCAATCTCCTCAAGTGACATTTTGTTATGTGCTTGAATTCTGAGTAAGTCATGCAAAGTTACAAATATTCCACTTCCTGATCCAGTACAACATCCACCACCTGCAGCAACACAACGGTCACATGCAGACATATTAGAATAATCATCATCAACTACAGTTAAAGGAATAGAGCTTTTACTTGTTGCAGTGTTTATGGATTTTACAGAGTCCACAACGTTATTTTTTGAATCAAGATTTATTTCATCCATAGCGAAAAAATTTATGTTACATGCTTTTAAGTGTTTGCTATTTCTGCAGAATTCACTTTTCAAGATTATTCAAATAATTCCAAAAACTCAGCATAACCTTCTGATTCCATATTATCAATTGGTACAAATCTAAGAGCTGCAGAATTCATACAATAACGCATTCCGCCTTTATCAGTTGGACCGTCTGCAAACACGTGACCCAAATGTGAATCAGCAAGATTACTTCTAATCTCAATTCTAGAATAGAAAAAACTTTTATCTTCTACATACTGAATATTTTCTTCAACTAATGGTTTTGTAAAACTTGGCCATCCAGTTTTAGAATCATACTTATCAAATGAAGCGTATAACGCTTCACCAGACAAAATATCAACATAGATTCCAACTTCATAAAAAGCATCATACTCTCCAGAGAACGATCTCTCAGTGCCACTTTCTTGGGTCACATGATATTCCAACTCAGTTAAAATTTCTCGCAGCTCAGCATCACTTGGTTTTTCAAAAACTTTAGCTGCAACATTATTTGAAACTAAAGTAATATCCTCAGAGTACAGAAAAGATTCAAACAAATCCAAATTCTCCTGAGTCCAAATTTCTTCAAGGAATTGATCACGCCCACTATTACCCCGGTAATAAGAATAGCGGATAGGATTTTTTGTATGATAATCTTGATGATAATCTTCAGCGAAATAAAATGCTTCGAATGGTAAAACTTCTACTGAAAATTCATTCCCCTCATAAAGATTCAAAGTAGCAAGTTCAGATAAGACCTGCTCTGCAATTTGCATTTCACTTTCACTGCTGTAAAAAATAGCACTTCGATATTGATCTCCTCGATCAACAAAAGAACCAGTTGCATCAGTTGGATCAATTTGTAACAACAGCAGATGCACTAATTCTTCAAAGCTGACAACAGTTTCATCATAGTGAACTTCTACAGTCTCAGTATGACCAGTAGTGCCAGAAGAAGCTTCAGCATAGCTAGGATCAACTGTCACTCCTCCACTAAAACCAGAGTATACTTCAATAACTCCATCAAGTTTTTCAAAAGCAGATTCTGTGCACCAAAAACAACCACCTGCAAAATGTGCAACTGAGTAACTTGCATTCTCAATGTGTTCTGAGTTATCAGAAGAGGGTGTTGGTTCAAGTTCAGATTCAGCTGATGGACCAATCATTTCCAGTTCAGAAACAGAGCTACAGCTTGACAATATCAAAAATGAGAAGATTACAAAAATAAAAATAAATTTTTTCATGTGATATCAGAATCATTAATCACTAATAAATGTTTAGAATTGATTATCAAATTTAATTAACATAAAAAGAAAAAAGAAAAAAATAAAAACTAATTAATTAGCATACAATTCCAAAACATCAGCATTAACACTGCTCTCCATAAGAACATCAACTATTTTTTTCATAGCAGTACCCAACGCTTTATACGTTACTGGATCACCTCTATCAATCCCAACAATTTTTACGGCCTCTTCAGTCATAACAACTGCTGCAGCACCAAGTTCTACAAAGGATTGAACATAAATATTCTCAGTTGGAAAAATTTCAGTTACAGCATATTTTATTGCACCATCAGCGATCGCTGCTTCGAGACCATCAGATTCAGCTTTTGTAATCAAAAGGTTAACCACATTATCTCTTTTCACAGCATAAGAAACAATATCATCAATTGCAGCATTCATATTACTAAGGTCAAAATTTTCGGGAATAGCAATAACAGTAGTAAATCTATCAAAATGTGCTCTGAGATAACTTCCACTTTGAGTCCAGGTCCTTTCAACTTCCTTAATTCTCTTTGGAAGGTCAGACAATTCAGACAAGCTCCGTTCGAATGCAGCATATGTAGTTGCAGATTCAGCTACCCCAATTCTTCCATGAATAACATTTTCCCTAAGTTCAGTTCGAAATTCAGTATCCACCCGCAGAATTTCTTTCTCTAATGAAGACCCATCTTTGTAAAGCCCCCTAGTAATATTTCCAAAATAATCGGCAATAGCCATTCTAATCATATGTTCAGTTTCCATTTTTGTATCTCCATCGGATTTATCGTTATAACATGCCAAAAACACCCATATTTATAAAGTTGTCGTAAAATAACTACGGCAAAGTAGTGTATTCAGAGAAATGTGACAAATTGACAATATCTGAACTTTTATCAAAAATCGGTCCTAAAAAATATAATTAAAAATCTAAAACATATTAATCAGTTATTAGAACAAAAAAATCCAAACAGAAATAACAAAACAATTAGAATAATAAAAAAAAAATAAAAAAAATAAAAAAATCAAGAAGCTTTATTTCCCTTCAATAATCTCATACTCTTTAACAATCACCCACAAGAACAGAAGTAATAACACTGCTCCAGCTAGCATATACCAAGCTCCAGCAACCAAGGAATCGTTGGATAAAGATTGATACATCCCAAAACCCATTACTGCAAATCCAAGCCATAGAAATTTATCAAGTACCAATTTCATAATTTCAAATTCTTGAGCTTCACTCATTTTCCGCTTACCTGAACGAGAAGATCTAGATTTTGAAGCTGCAACTGATTTTGCTGTCACCCTTCTAACTTTTGTTCGACTTCGACTCACTTTTCTTTTTCTTACCATCACCATCACCTGTATAATTTATTAAAAAAATAAAAAACCAATCAAAAAAACCTATGAGGTTTTAATGAAAAAGGTTGTACTATCATATTCTTCCCAACTTGTACCATCATCTTCGCTTTCTTCAAGGACTGCCTTATACAAGTATGTACCTTGTTTACTCGGTGCTACAATTGAAAATGAGATCACCTGTGTTTCTCCAGCTGGAAGTGATTGTGCTGAGTTATCCCAAAGTATTTCAGCTTCAGCTTCGCCAAACTCCAACTTTTCACCTGGAGTAAAATCCACAAAACCATCACCATCATTAACTTGGAACCCTAATCTAAAATGTTTAGACTGATCATCAACATTTTTTATTCCAACAGCCAGTACATCTTCTTCTTTAGTTTCATAAACTAAGTCATTACTTGGAAAACTAAGTCGATTATTACTTCGTCTTAAATCTTCTTGAATTTGTTCTGCGATTTGTGTTTGAACGGAACTTGATGTATCAGTAATTTGCTCGAATTGACCCTTAACAAAACCTAAACCTAAACCTAAAACAACGAATGCAATTACAACTATTACAATTGCTTCAATAGAAAGATTCAATGAAGCCTTTTTCCCACTAGAAAAAATACTAAAAAAACCCTGATTTTCCCCTGCTTTTTTTCTAAACCATCCTTTAACCATTTGACCACCTCTTTGTATACACACATTATATCATGAGTGTTCTGATATTTACTATTAATTATTACTAATAAAATATAAACATTCTTGCCTATAAAAAGCTTTGCAATATTGGCATCCAATTTTCTTGAGTTAGAAGCAGAATATAACCAAACAAAAATGCTGGAACAAATGGTACACCTTCTTTAATCACTACGTTTTTAACAATTCCAGTTCCGTACCATTTTAATAATTTTTGAAGGTCACTTCTCTCAATTGTTTTAGGATAAATTGTTGCCCCTTTTTCACCCCTAACTTTTTCAACCAACCAATCACCTTCAACCAAATCAAGAATATTTCTTTTTTGAACAAAACATGATCTTTCAACTGCTACAATCCCAACAAATAACAAATAACTTAGGATCACAATTAATCCAAGTGATGAAAAAATCCAATGAACTCTCATTCCTAAAAAAATACTTACAACAAAAACTCCGATTGCAGCTTTAAAATATCCACTTGACTCATAAAATAATTGTCTAAATTCATGTATGAAAGCACCTCTGTGTTCAATTGCCAAACCGATACTCCAAAGAAGAGAATAAGCAGCTCCGGAAAAAAGAAGTAACAAGATAAAAGCTAACAAATCAAATCCGATTATACCAAGTTCAGTTGATAATGATTTAAACAAAAAATCAACGCCAATAACCGCACCCATTCCGATTAAAAGTTTACTATCAGCTCCCCCCCATTGTCCAGTGTAATACAATAATAAAGCAATTATAAAACAAATTACAAGTCCAATTAATCCACTAATGATTAATTCTACACCTAAAGTGAAGGAGAATAACACACGTAAAATTAAAGCTGCAATTACCAAACCCCAACTAAGCAGATCAGCAACTTCGCGATGTTTAATATCAGAAATTGAACTAGCTATTAAGATAAAAAAAACCACAACTGACATCACAGAACTAAAAACCATTTATTTCACTTCTTACGAATTCTTGGCGGAGGTGGCAAAGGTAACTCTCCAATCACTTCATCTTGAATTTTTGATTCTTCAGCAGCAGATAAACCACCTTGTGATAATTTTGATTCCAAATTAGACATGTGTTCACCTGATTCAGCAGTACTTTCAACTGTTGAAACATTAGCTGCACCCATCATCATAGTATGTTTAATTTCCATGTTATTATCTTGAACCTCAGTTCCAGAAAGTCCTACAACACCCTCTTGATCTAAAGAAATTTTTTCATCAGGTGAGTCAGGCAAGTCAACAATGTTTTGAACATTCAATTCTTCATGTACATCAGGATACTTATGTTGAATATCTTGGATTTTCATTTCAAGTTCTGTAATTTGAGTTTGGATTTTCTTTAATTGAATTGGATTCAAATTAGAAGTTTCAGCTTTCAATTCTAATTCATGTTTGACACTTCTAATTCGGTGAAATAAGATTGAAGCCCGACGAACTTTTAATGAATTTTCAGAATCAACTGATTCAGATGTTGGTTTAGAAACTAATTTCCTAGAAGAGTTACGCTGTTTAACATCTGTGTTAGGCTTAACTTGATTTAATTCTTTCAATAAAGATTGCGAAAGTGCTACATCTTTTTTTAGTTCAGATTTTGCAAGTAACTCTGACAAGATGTGATAAAGTTTAGTGACTTTTTCTTGTAGCTCTTTATCTTCAGCTGCGTTTATCCTATTTTTTAATGAAGTGATTTGCCTTTTCAAAGAACTAACTTTTTGAGACTCTTTTGCCTCATTTTTCAACAGTTTATCCTCGAGGACAAAAATATGTTCTAATTTTTTTTCCAAATGAACAATCTCTTTTCTAAGACTAAGTCTTGGCACATTTTTTTGAGTAGAGAGATATTTAATTTCATCAATTTTTTGAGAAATTTCTTTTTTATTGATTTTTTGCCTCATACCATCTTGAGCTGATGCTAATGAGTGTAACAATTTTTTTGCTCTAAATGCTGTAGCCACTTTTTTACCTTCTTATTGAGATTAATTTTTTTGATTCTGTATATTTTGATTCTATATATCAAATAAAAATTATAATTCTAAAATAATTAAAAAATTAAAAAAATCCATGTCTTTTTTTACTTTTTTCCAATCCAGGCGGTGGAGGTGGAATTCCTCCAATACCAGCAACACTTGCTGAACCCATAGTAGGAAGTGGTGGAACCATTGAAGCACCAACACCTGCACTCATCATATTAGGAGGAGCAGAAAAAGAACCACCCTGCATATTACTTGGCATACCTGTGTTTGCTGAAGGGATACTCTGCACTGCAGCAACAGGTTTACTTGAATTTGTAAATTGTTCAATCTTATCTGAAATAGCAATCATTCCTCTTGCAATAGTTTCGTTTTGAGTTACAACGGCATCAATTCTTTCATTCAAATGTTTAATTGATTTGAAGATATCTTCATCTGCTGTTGTGTCTAATGCTTTTTTGAATACATCATTCAATTCATGAATTGAATCTTTCAAACTTTCAATCTCCAAGATAAGTTCATTTGTTTTGGTATCTGGTTCTTGTAATTTCTTTTTTAATGCCTCAACATCATATTTGAGATCCTCAAGTAAACTGTGAGGAAGAATTTCATAATCTTGCTTTGTCATCCCTGCCACCTCTTTGTAATCGATAATCACTTAACTTATGATCACCAAAATTATTATAATTATAATGATTAAATATTTTCCTTATCAAAAATAGAGGAAGTGAGGTATATAAAGTTTTGCGTCAATTAAACAATTATCTTAATTGATTTTATTCGAAAATTGATTATACAACTGGTTAAACAATTGAAACTAACACATAGTTTTAAATACTAATTTTCTTAAATAATGTTTACCATGATAGTTGTAAGAACTCAAATAAAGGATCTATTGAAAGAAAGTGGCACTGACGTACAAAATATCTCAAGTGATTTTTGTGAAAAACTTGATGCAAAGGTACGTGAATTAGTTACAGAAGCTTGCAAACGCGCAGCAGCTAATAGCAGACGCACAGCAATGGCAAGAGACATTTAATTAATTAAAATAAAAAAATCAATAAAATTAAAAATGGATTCATGTATTTTTTGCAAAATTGTTGTAGGTGAGATACCTAGTTACAAAGTTTTTGAAGATGAGAATTTTTTAGCCTTCTTAGATATTACACCAAAAAAAGAAGGTCATACATTGGTGATTCCCAAGAAACATTATAGATGGGTTTGGGATGTAAAAGAAAATTATTCAGTAACTACAAATAAAGTTGCTAATGCTCTTAAGAAAGCATTTGACACCGATTGGGTTGTGTCTTTTGTGATGGGCGAAGAAGTTCATCATGCTCATATCCATTTAGTCCCAAGGCAACGTGATGACGGGCACGGATCATTAATTAATGTAGATTCTAAAGTTGAAATAAATAAAGAAGAAATGCTTGAAATCGCTCAAAAAATTCGTGATTCTTTTTGATTATCTAAATCAAGATACTACAGATTATAACCAGTAACTTTTTAAATAGGATTAATGGTCTATTGAATTACAGTGCATTTTGGCGAAGTGGCTTAACCTGGTTATAGCGCCACATGGAAAGAGAAATTCTCTTCTCAGGGCGAGGCTCATAAGAGATGAGCGATGAGACCCTCGGGTCAATGATTAACATCTCAGCTTCTGGGTTACGTGGAAGTCGGGAGTTCAAATCTCCCCTTC
The DNA here is from genome assembly GCA_018670085.1 of archaeon. GTDB lineage: Archaea > Nanobdellota > Nanobdellia > Woesearchaeales > GW2011-AR9. Next base: position 80,762 of record JABHRS010000037.1, read on the forward strand.
GCCACTATGCACTATTTTACTTGGGCCACTACCCACTGGTCATCTTCTACTAACCTTTATTAATTTTCATACCAAATTAACAATATGAAAATCACTAAAAATTTCGCAATTCTCTATGGAATCCTACTAGGAGATGGTTGTTTATCAAATACTTCCAAAGCAAGATATATTTGTATTACTTGTGACAGATATTCTGATAAAGAGTTGTTCAAAAAATTAACACCTATTATTGAAAAAATAAGAGGTAAAAAAATTAAAATAAAAGATAGAGGAACACATGGAACAATTGAGATTAAATTCTCAGATAAAAAGATGTTTGAAACATTTAAAAAAATTGGTTTTCCAGTTGGGAAAAAAGGAGTAAATCTTTTCATCCCGAAAATTTTTAAAAATCATTTGAAGGAAGTTATTCAAGGTCATTTTGCAACGGATGGGTGTGTTGTAATCACAAACAATAATGGAATTAGATATCCAAGAATTGAATTTTCAAGTATCTCTAAAGGTCTTTTAGAACAAATAAACAAATATCTCATAAACAGTAATATTAGAAGTAAAATATATCTTTCAAAGAGATACACTAATGGATGGAATAATTTGTACAGAATTCAGATAAATGGAAAGAAACAACTATGTATTTTTGAAGAGAAAATAGGATTTTTCAACCCAAAACACAAAAAAATAGCAGATTCATTCAAATAAATGCCTCCCCTTATGAACCAATTATTTCAAAAAATCTAGGTACCTGAGTTCTAACTTTAACAACTACATGCCAAGTATCATTTGGTTTACGTACTGTTCCTCCTTTATCCCTATGTATGACCAGTGAGTAGTGGCTCCCCTTCGCCACCATTTTCTTTTAGTAGTAAGTTATAACTCTAAAGAAGTTGCTGATTTTATTTGGACAAGGAGAGAATGGCAGATGAGAAATATTCAAAAATATTAATAATAAAAATTAAAAATCAAAGCATAAATGTAAGTCCACTGTATATTCTAGTCATTTTACTAGCACGTAAAAGATTACAATAATCATTATGTTCAGTAAAAACCTCTTCTATTGGTCTTGAAAGGAAACCATTTTTCATTTTAACTTCTTGTCCATCAGCAAAATTGAAACTTAATCTGTTTGGCTGATCTCCTTCAAACACTTGCGAACCTAAATAATAAACTCCAGAACCACCAATTCTAAGTTGATTACATTTCCTCCCTGTAGTCTCCATCCCACGTCGGATTGCTGAACTTTCATACATGAATACCATCTTATCATCAACCTTTACTTCGAGTAGATCTTCTCTTACTAATCCACTATAAAATGGAAGACTTTCTACAGTTCCGATCGCACCGGAATCTTCCCATTTTTTCCAAAACCTAGGATTATTTTTTTTACTTTGATTTACCATTTTTATCTAGTCCATATCAGAAAACTCTAATTGGTTATCTGAAATTTTTTATTTTATCAAACTGATTTAAGAAAATTAATTTACTTCTTATTTATTAAAACAGTCAACTTCAACTGTCTAAAAAACAACACACTATATAAAGTTGCTCCTTAATTATAGTGACACTCAATGAATGCATGTGTCAAATAATCTTGAATTTTTTAAAACTCACCCAAAACCACCAAGCTCTCCACACAACAACAATCATTAAATATTAAACACAAATTATCAATTCTATGGTTATGTATCCCAATTATGTACTAGGAGAAACAACTCTCTCATTGCTTCAAATGCACATAGCACTTTATGAGCAAGGCAAAGATCAATTTAAATCAGAACAACCCATGATCCTCGCAGCTGTTGAAGCAACTATGCCAAGAGTAGAATTAGAGTTAGGGTTATTTTATGGAAAAGTGGATCCAATAAATTCTGCAATTAATCAAGAAAGAGAGATCCCCCCATATTCACCTGGAGAAGCAATCGTTTTAGTACTGAAAAAACCAAATCAGAGTTTACATGCAGTTCAGTTAAAATTTTGTGGATCAAATGAGAGAGTGAATTGGAAAGAGTGGAGAATTGAAGGAATAGCTGAAGGAGAATTCACTGAATCTCATTTTGCACCATATGGCTCCGCTAAAATTGAAGATATAACAAACTCCAATGCTAAATTTTACAGTAATTCTCCAAAAGAGGTTGGCAGACGCGAAACTTCCATAACAGATCATCCAATAGAGATGATTATTCAAGAGGTACAAGAATTAGAGAGATCAGCGAGGTACAGATATGTTCATCAGTTAGAATTTCCAAAAAACTTGAGCCCTTCGGAAAAATCAGTACTCGCAAGCTTAAATAAAGCACAATATTTATAAAACAATTCTAGAACTTCAATAATACGCCAACGTGGCATACTTAGAAAAATCTAATTTTTCTGGTCGCCACTTAAGTGTTCATAAAAATTCACGCCAACGTGGCACAATCTGGTACTGCGCAAGACTGGAAATCTTGTTTCCTCTGGATATCCCGGTTCAAATCCGGGCGTTGGCGCTTTTTCTTTTACCTAGCGCCGCACCTTAGAAATAGGGCATATTTGAGTATTGGACTTGTACTAACTTAAAAGATCCTATTCTAGGCTCTTTCAACAAGTGTAAGTCCTAATGGCCAAAGTAATCACTTATGGAATTCTATAAGCAGTTTCTTTGTTTTTGGAGTAAATAAGCCTCTGAACTATATAATATTTTCTTGGTAACATGGCCATTAGTGGTCCAGGAGGAATAAATACTCTTTTTCCCCATATTAGATCTGAACAATTCATCTGGTTCAAAATAATTTAGGGGGAAATACAATGGAAGCATTGGATATGAAAGTATTACAAGAAGATAGAAGTGAACATATTGAGTACTGCCTTAGACAAATTGGATCTTTAGTTAATTCTGGATTTGTAATGTCGGCAGAACCGTATGTAGATCACTTGTGTGGTAAAGAACTTGGATTGTATGCTAGTGAATTTGAAACGTTGTGTTTCAATTTTGCCATTGAGCACAGTTTACGCACTGGTGAGATCAGCCCATATCTTTGGGGTGCACAATGAAGTGTCTTGTCTGTAAAGGGGATGCCAATCAAGAACTTTGCGACACCTGTGCACAAATTCTGCTTGACAAATATCCTAACGAATCCATTTGGGATATCATCAAGCGTTACGAAGAATATTGCTATGGAGGTGAAGAAGAATGATAGTAGGAGATTGGAAAGCAATACTTGCTACACTGTGGGTTGCATTGTGTCTTGTCTTTATTGTGTATATGATAGAAGCGGCAAGTTATGATGTGGCTCTTGGTTTTATCGTAGGAGTAGCAGTTGTGTCAGTTTTCTTTTTGATACAACCAAACAAGTGCCGTGTTACTCAAGAAGAAGCTCCAGAAATTCTAGAAGAAGGAGATGACAGTTTACTAACACGGGTGTTTACACCTGGTTTTGTGGAGGTGAGACAATGAAACAAATATTTTCAGTCTTATTTTTGTTATTGCTGATTGCACCAATGGCATTTGCAGAAATAGACTTTGACGGAGAAGAACTCAGTACAGAAGAAGAAGCATTGCTTGATGAGATCATGGATCCAATATTCACAATTTACAATGCTCTGAAATATGTGGCAACTGTAATTGGTGTAATGGTTCTTGTCTTTGCAGGAGTTAGTTTAATGACAGCTTCAGAACCTGCAAAAAAAGATCGAGCAAAGAATATGCTAATGGGAGTAGTTATTGGATTAACTATTATCTGGACAGCACCATTAATTGTGGAGTTAGTGTTCACATGAAACTAGCTCCATATTTTTTTCTTTTTGTATTATTAGTTAGCTCTGCGCTAGCTTTTGATTGCTCTTATGCTTCTGATAGCGAAGTTTGTGAAGAAGTGTTAGACTCTGATTTGGGTCGCTCTGAAATAGAAGAAGCTTTGTCTTCTCTTTTTTATGAAAAAACCAGTAATCCAGATCATGATTTTGTTTCAGAGTATAATAAGGCAATTGAAGTAAATTCTGCACCAAACGATGTTGAAATAATTGATTCTTCTTACATTTACGATGCATGGGTTTCTTTAGACACACTGTCCCCTTCTGTTTATGAAACAGATGAGTTGTTAGTTCCGCCAGAAGTTGAAGCTATTTTTCACTCTGATTATTCTGTATCAATTCCTGGGTCTTACACTGCAAGTAAATATCCTTACACCAATAGTGGCTACTGTAAACGCAGGTATTCATTGGCCTCTGAAGATGTAAAAGAATGGTTTTCAGTAAATGATGAATTATTTGAAACCAATGAACTAACTGTAGGTAGCTCAAGTATAATATCTTATCATCAAAAAATTACTGTTAAGGTTAATGAAGCACAGTATAAATGGAAAGAAGTATGGAATAGTCATTATCACATGTATCAATGGAAGTGTGAATACTATAGAACTCTTACTCACACAGACGTTGTAGATTTAGAAGATAGTAAAGACGTAAGTAGGCGCACGCTAGATCCAAGTTATGCTATTCTTTGGTCATCACGTTATCGTGGCACTTCAACAGGCGAATTTTATGCGCACAACTACGCGCAAATAGAATTGTCTTTTGGAAATTCCAGTTACACAGAGCAAGCGTTTGTGTACTATGTTGTGTTTGAAAAAGAACCGTACGATTTTGCAGTGTTAGTTGCCAAAGAAGTGGACAACACAGCAATTCAAGGAATGTATGTTGATGAAAACCTGTTTTATGTTGCTAACACTGCCTTGTGTCAAATAGTTGGTTACAACCATTTCTTCTCAATCACAGAAGATTGTGAAGTAGATGAAGATATTGAAGAATTAAGTGCTTCTTTTTCAACAGAGGAATCAAACTTTGATCTTACACTGTTGTATTATTTCATTTTATTGGGTTTAGTATGCTATCTTCTTTTCAAGTTACTTGGTTCGCAGCTACGTAAAATTCTTCCATACTTTATTTTGCCGTTGTTATTGATTCCGAATGTTTTGGCTGCGGATGAAGACTGTGGTCTTACCAATTTATCAAGTTGTATTCCTGAAGCGATGTATGATTTTATTTTAAGTATAATTAACTTGACATTATCTCCAAGTTTAGAAATCATTCAAAATTTACTTACAAGTGATATTGACATTTCTCTCTTTTATCACGCATGGTCTGTAATACGCTATATGATTTCATTCTTCTATGTATTCTTTTTTGTCTACGCGGGCTGTGTGCTTTTGATGGGAAGTGCCAGTCCAATTCAGAGAGCGCACGCCAAAGATATGCTCAAGAACACGTTCATAATGATACTTCTGATTCACGGATCGTATTATCTTTATGATTTGTTTATTACACTTTCCAGTACAATGAGTGGGGCTATTTTAGAAATGATTGACCCTACATTCTTTATGCTGACAGCTGACAATATAATTAATATCGGGCTAGAGTTCATGTTTACTTGGTTCTATAGTTTGACATTAACATTCACAATATTATTTTTGACCTTTCGTTATATTGTTGTTGTTACAGGAGTGATTGTATTACCTATTGCACTTTTTTGTTTCTTTATTCCTCCTTTGAAAGCCTATGGTAAGTTTATGCTTTCTGTAATTGGATTAATGCTCTTCATAACATTCATTGACTTGCTAATTATCTTAGCCTGTGCATCATTGGTAGAAATTACTCTGTTTGAAAGTATGAAAATTTTAGTAATGATTGTTTGTTTTCTTTTCATCAATTACACACTATGGCTGTGCACTAAGTTTGCCTTTGCCATGAGTGTGAATGGTTCAATCAAAGATGATGTTAAGCAAGCTGCGAAGTATGTGGCATTGTTAGTGTAGGTTAGCTAGGTGCATACTAGTTAGTCTTTAGAAGTGGTGAGGAAGGTAACGCTTCCTTTTATTTTCTTGGTTTACCTGAATTCACATGAAAATGTAAGTGTTTAGAATCTTGATAGTTTCCTAAATTCGTAAGAACTCTGCATTGTCCGTGTTCCTCTGTCACTTCTTTAGATACTCTTTGTAACACATCCATAATTTCTATGATTAATGATCTATCAGTCAATGTGAGTAAAGAATTAATATGCTTCTTTGGTACAACAACAATATGTACTGGCCAAAATGGCTTCGTGTGATAATAAGCAAGCACATTTTCAGTTTCTAGTACCTTCTTAACAGGAGTCTTCCCACTGAAAACTTCATCACAATAAAAGTCGTCTGTCATCTTCTACCTTTTTGAAATAACTAGTTCTTTAAATTTAGTTGTTTCATCAACCTTCCTTTCAAACCTTAAATCCCCAATTTCTCCAATGATAATTTCTGCGGTTGTGTAAATTATACATCCTTCTTTGAGATGTCCACCAAAGGTGTTACCATCTTTATCAGAGATAGAAAGATGAAGATGTACTCCATCTGGTGAAAGAGTTCCCACAAGACTTACAATCTCAAACTTCTCTACAAATTCCTTTTTAATGTTTTCATCAGCTAATCGAAGTGTTGCTTTTGATAAAGAACCAACACAAGTAAGTATAACTCCTGCTTGAATTTTATTCTCATTGCAAAATTTGATTACTCTTTTTTTAAGATCTTGACCAGGATGCAGCCGTATAGCATATGTTCTCATGGTACCTCAATGTTTACTTCAATTATAAATTCTTCTCATGGCATACGACATACCACCACCACTAAGGCACAAGGAAGCCATTCTCTGGGGCCTGAACTGGAACCAGATCGGCTACGCAGCGCCAGCTCTGATCTTCAGCCTCTTTATCATCCTTAAAGCACCTTTTCCAATCGAAGTGTCTTTAGCAATTTCTGGTATTATTGTCACAATTGCTGTCTTCTTCATGTTCTTCAACGGCTTAAACAGAGCAAAGAACTTGATTCATCACCTTTTTAATCAAGAAGTAGAAGTTAATTCTGATACACTCAAAAGTATTGTAGACATTCAAAAAATTGAAAACGATATTGTATACAATTCATCACAAAAATTAGCAGTTTTAGAAATCATCCCCTTGAACTTCCTCATCAAAACAAAGGAAGAACAAGAAACAATCATTCTTGGATTTCAGAAGTTTCTCAATAGCTTAGATTTTCCAATCCAAATTCATGTGAGTAGCCATGAAATAGATTTGAAAGAGCATTTTGCAAAAGTATCAAAGAAATCAAAGAACTACAAAGAACTTTTCAAGTCATACAAACAGTTTATTGAGGAGTCTACTAAAGATATCAAAAACAGAAAATTCTACATCATTATCAACGAGAAAGACAACTTAGAAATTCAAACAAAAGTCTGCGAAGAAAAATTACGTTGCTTAGGATTGAAAGTACAAAGACTGCAAAGTAATCAATTACTCAATTTATTCTTTGAATATATTGCAAACAATAAACAAAAAGAACTGAAGGAAGGAGAAGAAATAGAAAATTATACTCATCATTTGCTTTCACCCAACAAAATCACCTTTTTTCATGATTTTTTGCAAGTAGATGATAATTTCTATAAAATTATTGCAGTCACAGGTTATCCTCATTCTGTTGAGATGGGTTTTCTGGATAAAATAATTTCATCTGGTGATAATTATGATGTCTCCTTGCATATTGATCCCTTTCCAATTGAAGATATGATGATTCAACTCAATAGAGAATTACAAAAACAACAATCAGACTTGTATGCAGATAGTAACAAAGGAATCATTAATCCTTCTTTAGAGATCAAATACAAATCAACTAGAGCTGTGTTAGAAGATTTGCAGAAAGGTAAGCAAAAACTCTTCGATGTGTCTTTGTATGTGATGTGCAAGGGATCCAGTAAGGAAGAAGCTGCCTTGTTATCTAAGAAGGTGAAAGCTGATTTTGATGGCCTGATGATTCAAAGTACGCAGCCAACTTTTCAGATGCAACATTGCTATGAATCAATGCTTCCGTTAGGGCGCGACACTGTAAAGATCAAGCGAAATATTCACACTACTGGATTATCAGCGTTCTTTCCCTTTAGTTCGCCTTTCTTAGATGTTGATAATGATGGGATATTATTAGGTCTTAACAAGAATGGAATTCCTTACATCAAAGACATTTTCCAATTAACTAATCAAAATGGTTTAGTCCTGGCTACTAGTGGTGCTGGGAAGAGTTATTATGTGAAGTTAATGATTTCTCGTCAGCACCTCAATGGCTGTGATGTGATCATAATTGACCCACAAGGAGAGTATTTAGCAATTACAGAACATTACAAGGGAGAAACAATAACCATCTCTAAGGACTCAGAAACGATCATCAACCCTCTTGATTTAATGGGTCATGAATATCTTGAGAAACGATTGTCTTTAATGGATTTATTTCAAATTATGTTTGGTGAATTAACAGAAATTCAAAAAGCTATTTTGGATAAATCAATTGATTTAACCTATGCTAGAAAAGGAATCAATAGAGATAGTTATGATAAGAAGCCTCCAAAATTACAAGATTTGTACCAAGTTCTCAAAAGTTTAGAAGGTGAATGTGCACAACAAGAGAAAGTTACCTATCGTGCATTATTGAATCGTTTAGGAATGTATACTGGCAATGGTGTGTTTTCTTTTTTGGATAAAGACACCAATATTGATTTTGATAACAATTTTGTCTGTTTCAATATAGGAGATATGCCAAAACAAGTCAAACCAGTTGTGATGTATTTAGTTCTAGATTTTGTCTATATGCGAATGAAGAAGTCTTTGCAAAGAAAGATTTTAGTGATCGATGAAGCATGGAGTTTATTGCAGACCGCAGAAGAATCATCATACATCTTTGAGATCGTTAAAACCTGCCGTAAATACAATATGGGCCTATTAATGATAACTCAAGATGTAGGTGATTTAGTTGGTTCCAAAGCAGGAGCTGCGGTACTCGCGAATACTTCCTACACATTTCTTTTACGTCAAAAATCAGCTATTATCAGCAATGTTGCTAGAACCTTTAATCTTAGTTCTAATGAGAAAGATTACTTGGTGACTGCTGAAGCAGGCAATGGAATTATGATCTTGGAGAATGAACATCAAGAATTGAAAGTGATTGCCTCAGAGAAAGAACATGAATTAGTCACAACCAACCCTGATGAAATGATCAAGAAAAATGAGAAGAAGAAAGGCAAGAAGATACCTAAAGGTGAAGTTGAGATCATGTTAAGTATTGAGCAAGATGTGTATCCAGCAAATGACTTAACTATTGAAGATCAAAATTTCTTGGTTAATCATGACTATGTTCTTGGCAGTTATCATGGTTTGAGCAAAGGCAGGCAAAAAGAATACTTTGTGAAGAAAAGAAAACCAGAGGGAGCCTTGCATACCTATTATGTGAATTTGATCTATGAAGAGATTAGAAAGCATACTAAGAATGCTTTGAAGAGTAGAACTAAAGAACCAGATATTGTGTTTACTAACGCACAAGGAGAGAAGATAGCAATTGAAGTAGAGTCTGGGATTGATGTGAAATATCTGAATAAGAAAAGATATCACAATGAAAAATTTGCAATAAGAAAAAAACAATACGGGATGAATTGCTACATATTTTTACACAAGGTAAGGTTAGAGAATAGTTACAAACGTCATGATCTTCCTATTCTCTTTAGAGATAATATAGAAAACTTTGTGACCTCCCAAATGAGAGGTTACAAAGAGAATATATCGTTGAAGAATCAGACATCACAAATGGCTAATTCTAAGGGTAGAAGGTCTAAAACGCCAAAATCAGAGGTCACAAGAGACATCACAAAAACAGGAGGTAAATTAACATGAAAACAGAATTGTTATGGTATTCCCTTGGAGGGTTGGTGCTTAGTTTTGGGTTATACTTTATCCAAAAATGGGTTACATTCTTTCCAGAGATTGTAGTGCAAGTAGTCTTCTGGATCTGTCTTGGCGTATTTGGATTAGCTATGTTGATGCAGGTGTTGGTAGCTGTGAAGAAGTGGTGGGGAGAGATGCGTGGTGATTGAGGTATTCAACCAAATTTTACAGAGTTTAACTCTAATTATTTGTTCCTTAAAGTACTATATTCTAAGATTTAACTTTTCAACAACAACTGGGTGAAGACGAACTTTAGAAAAATCACACTCACCAATAGGTGCATACTGCCAACCATTTTTATAACTAGATGGTACAAATCCCTCTCGATATTCTGGAATTTCTGTAGGAATAACACCTGCATCTGAGATTGGTTTGCGAAATCCAACTAAACTACCTCTCTGACCAATGTTAACTATATCTGGAAGAACACAAAGTTCTAACCCAACTGTTTCAAATCCCCTACTCAGTAAAGAATTTTGAATGACTGTATTATGAGTTGTTCCCTGTGCTTCTAAATATCTAAAACTTTTTTGATTAATAACTTCATCTCTCAATTTATTTAATTCTTTAAACACTCCTCTGTTTTGATAACCTGGTTTTACAAAAGAACGGCAAAGAACACCATAATCTTCTTGACTTGCCAGAGCTATATGGCCTACTACTTCATCATTACCAATACCAATAAATGAATCATTTTTTTCTACAAATTCCTGCCATGATTGAACAGACCCATAATGTGGAAATGGTAATGTCTCATAAACTTCTTCTACCAAAGACACAATTCTTGAAGCATCTTCTTTTGTGGCTTTTCTATGCTCCATTTTCCCTAGTGATTCTCGAACGTGCATGAGTGACTTCTGCGATAGGTTCAACAGAATCAGGGAGCCCATACTGAGAAACATATTCTCTTGCAAAATCCACTCCGAATTTATCGATAAAAACACAACGAGAATAAAATGGGAGAGCAGTCATTAAATGAAGAGCTTGATTCTGGTGAACAGTTGCTTGAAATTCTTTTGCCAATTCTTTATTTGCAGGCATGGGATCTTGTCCATCAACAGTATAAGCATAATGAACTGCAAGATCACCCATTAATTGAACATTTCCTAAACCTAACTCTTGATGTCTTTGAGGATTATCTCCATCTTGTGTATGTTTAGAAAGATGATACACCAAAGCAAGATGTCCTCCAGCTAAGTAGTCCATATCCTTAATGGTTTCTGCTGTGGTGAGTACATCTTTTTGTGATTCACCAGGTATCCCAATCATGGTAAAAGCGAATGGAGCAATCCCTAACTCGTGTGTTCTTTGTAGAATTTGTAAATCGTAACGTGATGTTTTTCTCTTTGCTTCTCTTTGTATTGTTTCAGCAGAAACAGTTTCTAGACCATACATCATTCGACGATGGGGACCTCCTCTAAGAATTTCTGCCCTATCATTTAGAATCCATTTCTCAACATTAGAAAATGTTTCTAACTTAAATGGAAGTTCTCTTTTAGTGACCTCTTCAGCTACATACTTGGCAATAACTGGGTGGTGCGCTTCAATAGTATCTTTGAAAAATGTAACGCCATATTGGTCGTAGTGTGATTCTAATTCTTCCAAAAATTGTTCTGGTGTTTTCATTTGAAATCTTCCAGACATTCGAGGGATTGGACAGAAATTGCAACTATCCGCATAGCACCCCTCACCTGATCTTACTGGAAGAGCACGTTCTGGACTAAAATATAAATCAAGATCTAAATCGGAAAAATCAGGTGTTGGCTCACTACGAACTACAAACTTGCTAGGATTTTTCAGAACTTCATCGATAGAATTGTCTGATCTAAACGCTTTTACAATAGAAACAAAAGCAGTTGCTTGTTCATTACTCAAACCAACATCGTATGTATCTCTAAGTTCAGTTGCTTCTAACTCTGGTTTTATTCTACTAAACAGATTTCCACCTACAACAACTTTCGCACCAGTATTCTCTTTGACAATTTTTGCTAGAGTAAGACCTGCAATTAGCTGTTCTGGAATACCAATGCTAATACCTACAACATCACTACCACTTATATAATCATCAAGACGATCTTCAAAAAATGCAATGTATGGATTTCTCTGGTTATCAGATAATGACGCAAGTACTTGATCAGAATGCATATTGCTATACTCCCAAGAAGAATGAAGCAATCCAAGATGTCCTTCAAACTTCTGAGCAAACGTATCAAGAGTTCTTTCAATAATTAGACGTGCATCAAGATAATCTGCTAGTCCACTAAGAGGAAAATCAGAATGCATTGTTGCAACTGCTTCTCTTACTTCCTCATTTGTACCAAGTGCATGATGATAAAAATCAATGTTTGCATCGATTACTCTACTTTCTAATCCTTCTGCTTTCAAGCGTGCTTTCAACATTGCTGGAGCTAGGAATGGCATACCTGGCACGTGCTGTGGTGGATAAACTATTGTAACACGTTTATTCATTTTTCACCTCTGGAAAAACAGGCGTTAATCCAAAATGCCAAAATTCTCGTTCATAGGGGATAAAGCCAGCAGAAGTCATAAATTCTTGAAGATGCAAACGGTTGCTATGAATTACATCATCTTTTCCTTTGAAGAAATCAAAAGCCATTTGTTCATACATTAACTCGGGCGTTTCTGCTGATTTGTTTAACACAACAGATTCACCGCCCCTGTAAAGCATGACATCAACAGAATCTCCCCTAGCATGAGGAGGAAAGCCAGGATGATATGGCGAAGCAGTGTAATTACTTCCAAATTCTATTCGCTTTTCTATTGGCCATTCTGGAAATTGTGCTTGTACTGTTCTCATTCTACGCAGCCAAAGTCCAAGAAGTAAATCGGATGGCCTATATGCACTAATGATTCCTAGCTGTTCATCGGCTGGAAGCTTATCTTTTACTTGATACAACGCCTCCAATGTTTCTCCCGTTACTTGTAATGAAAAGTAATCTCCAGTCATCCCTAATTGTTCATACAATTCTCTATCTCGGGCAATATTTACTTTGAAATCAGCTTCAGGAATACTTACTAGATTATTTGGCGTTGGTACTTGCTCAAATGCCAGTCTCCACTCTGCTTGAAGCTCTTTTTCACTTTTCATAACTATTGAGTGATAATACTTGTTGATTAAATCTTCTTTAGATTATTTTGTCAAAAGAGAAATATTTATATAGAAAAGTACATTAATCATTGCAATGACAGACTTAATTGACCGAAAACTGTTGTATGAGCTTAATTGGAACGCCAGGCAGACCCATACAGCTATAGCCAAAAAGTTGCGAGTCTCTAAACAAGTCGTAAGTTATCGGATCAAACAATTAGAGAAACAAAAGATTATCAAAAGTTATCATGCTGTCATTGACTGGAGAAAATTAGGATATAATGCAATTAGGATTTATCTCAAATGGCAGAATATTGACTTAAAAAAAGAGGAAGAAGTCTATGAAGAAATACGAAAAGACCCTTTATTTATGTGGTCAATTCGCTTCGAGGGAGATATTGATATTGCTTTTTATGTTTGGGTAAAATCAATTCCAGAATTTGCTAAAAAGTGGTTTGAATTCATTTCCAAATACAAAAAGTACATTCTCAAGTATGAAATTTACGAATCTGTGGATATGGTTCATTATCCAATGAAATTCCTTATTGACAAATACAAAGCAGAGGAGTTAATTATTGGTCGAGAGGAAAAAGTAAAGTTTGATGATACCGATTATGAAATTCTAAAAATAGTAACCGAACATGGACAAACACCCATAACAGACATTGCTAGGAGAATAAAACTTACACCAAAAGCAGCCATGTATCGTTTAAGAAATCTTCAGAAGAAAGAGATTATTCTTGGTTATTATGCACTTCTTGATGAAACAAAGCTTGGTTACGTATTTTACAAAGTTGATTTTTATCTTAATGACATGTCAAAAATTAAAGAAATGAATGAGTATGCAAAACAACACAAAAATGTTGTGTATCGCATGAGAACAATTGGCGGACCTGATTTTGAAATTGAAGTTGTTGTAAAAGATGTCATTGAAATGAAAAAAATTATCAACGAGATTAGGGAAAAGTTTCCAAATAAGATCAACAATTACAGATTTCATCGGTTTGAGTATTCAATCAAACAGATCTATCTACCAGGAGAAAATATAGAAAAATAAGTTATAGTCTGCTGTAAAAATAATATATACTTACAAACTCTGATCCTTAGACTATCATATGAAAAGAAAAATGAACAATCAAATTAAAGGAGTAATTGGGATTATTGTTTTAATCATTAGTGCACCATTTATTATTAACAGTGTGATCTGGATAATATCACTATCTTCAGATACTTCTTCTGAAAATATGGATAAAGGTCTTGAATTAATTATCCAAGGAATTGTACCCTGGTGGTCTTCTTCAATAAATTGGTTAATTGGATTTGGAATAATGGGAGCAATAATTGCTGCAGTGATATTAATTATTCTAAGAGAATCAGGATATTTGTAACAACTTCTTCGCAACTTCCACCATCTCATTATGATTCGAAGCAAGTTGTGGCACTTCATCAAAAGCAATCCATCTAATGCCAGCAACCTCATCATTCTCTGAAAAATCAAGATCTTCCTCAACTTTCCCTAAGAATGCCATAGATCGCCAGCCTGCTTCATTCACAAACTCATGCAATTGTGTAAACGTGACTTTTGTAAGCCCAACTTCTTCTTCTACCTCACGATCCACAGCAGCAAGTAATGATTCTCCATCTTCCACTTTACCGCCAACAAGAGCATACATACCAATGTAAGGATTCTTCTTTCGTTTGATGAGAAGAACATATGGTTTTCCTTGGATCTCTTTGATCAGAACAGCATCGACAGCGAGTTTGGCTACCATATAGTTAAGCAATAAATGAATTATAAAAAGTATTCCATAAAATCAAAAATTATTTGTTGTAAAAGTTAAGAATTGATTTAACAGGTATAGATACTCCTTGATAACCTTCACGAGGAGGATCTATCTCAATAGTATCTCCTTTTACTTGAACTGATTGTCCAGTGTAATCAATTTCACAAAGTCCACATAAATCTTTGATTGGAATTGACATGCCTGAATTATTCACTTCAATTTCTAAATTAGTGCCCACAATGCTTGCTTGAGTACTTTGATTTCTTCCGAATGTCATAAGGTCTAAAAAGTATGCCTTTATATAAATGTTTGTTTCTTTTAAGTAGCAACATAAAGGGCCAATGAGTGGACGTACTACTTGCATATAGTGAATATGTGAAAACTATATATATTAATACCTAGTTTACAATAGTTTTAATGGAAGTCTTATTTGTTCATCAACCTGTTAAACATCCAATTCG
>JABHRS010000001.1 GCA_018670085.1 archaeon
TGTAATAGATTCTACAATTGTCACAACTGGTGCTGTAGTATCAACAGTAAAAGATAATTCTTCAACTACAGTATTTCCATAGATGTCGCTTCCAGTCATAACTAAACTGTATAGACCATCAGCCAAGACACTATCATCTTCGAATAAGTATTCGTAAAACATATCTACGTCATCATCAGCACCAGAAGCTCCTTCTTCAAAAATAGAACTTGCTTCGTAAACTATATAATCGCTTGTAAAAACAGCTGAAAATTCATCAATGTAACTGTTTCCATCGAGGACTTCAAATATGAAAATTAATGGCAGATCTGAACTATCTAAAATTTGTCCTTCAACAACACTTTCAGAATAAATGGCAGGTGCTTCCAAGTCAGCTGAACTAAAAGTTAAGATATCTGATCCCACTCCATTTCCTGCTTCATCTGAACATAAAAAGTAATATTCATATTCATCTACTGCTAAACTTGCTTCGTAACTGTATATAACGTCACCAACAGCAAAGTCATCAGTAGTAATAATATCAAGACTGAAAATATCCACAATACCATCAACTTCAGTATCAAACCAAAGCGAACATGTTAAAGTTGAAGAGTAAGTCTCAGTTAAAGTAAAACTAAGTTCCACATCATCCATATGAAATTCAATTGCATCTGTTGTTGTTATAGTGATAGTAGGTACACCAGTATCGATTACAAAATCAACTGAAGCAATTGCTTCGTTAGCTTCACTATCTATTGCTAGAATTTCTAATGTATATTCACCATCCGCATATTCTGCAGAATCCAATAAACCAGTTAAGTCACCTTCTTCATGAAATTCAAATTCTGAAAAATCTAATTCCACAGAATTCAAACTAACTACGATTTCAACAACTTCAATATCATCAGTTACAGTAGCCTCAATTGTGATCAAAGAGCTGCTTGCCAATTGTGCATCGTTAAAAAATTCATCAGCTGATGGAGAGATAATTGTAATCTCTGGACTGTCTGCAAAAGCAGTTGGTACCGCAATTAATGCAATCATCATCATCAACATTAACATGTATAGTATTTTTTTCATTTATTCACCTTTTATTATGTTTATATTTCAAATCTTTATAGTGGGAAATTGAGTAATTTTACCCAAAAACCACAGCTTATTTATAGTATTTAGTGTTATGTCTTTTAAAGAACAACATAGTATTTAAATGTTTCTATTTCTTTGTAACTTGACAGTGGTAAATAACCAGAAGATTTATATAGTAATTGGTTCCTTAGTTGTCTTATAAAGAACAACATCAGATTGGTGTTGGCATTATTATGAAGAAATTTCAAAAAAAAGGAGACAAAAAATGACTTATAGAAGAATTAGAGAAGTGAAAGAGATTAAATATCAAGTAGGAGTGGATACCGGCGAAGCAATTTCAGGCAGAGAAATAATGAAGACCATGTCAGAAATGGCAGTTGACAGCGACGGACATTTAAAGTTTCGACAACAAAGATTACCAGATGGAAGGATGAAAATTGGCTATTCAAGTATAAGTCCTCAAAAACATGTGGCATTAATAACTGGAGACAATTTAGATCAGATAGAATTTGATCCTAACGCATCATATGAAAATTTAGCATTAGCAAGACATGTTTGGCCAAAATCAGGACCACAACAAGCTTCAGGAATTAATGAGGAAATTGTACAATATCATGTCGACCCAATAGCACAAGAACTTGAAGACAGGTTAAAATAATCTTTTTATGATTTTTTCTCAATTTTTTTTAATTTACTTATAACTTACATTCTGCTTCGCGACCCACAACCCACTGGTCAACCACGAATTAGCTATATAAAGCAAAATATGATTACTAGTATTATGAAAATTAAATACACAACAAGGAACAACAGATTAACAGCAGAAATTACCAGCGACTCAGTAAAAGAGACCTTCAAGAAACTTTCTGAATTCCAAGAAATCTTTGACGAACCATGCTGTGGTCTATGTAAAAATGAAAATCTAAAATTCAGTGTCAGAACTGTTGAAGCAAATGACTATTATGAATTAAAATGTTCAAGTTGTTTTGCAAAATTAGCTTTTGGTCAACATAAATCTGGCGGCAGTTTATTTCCAAAACGTAAATTAGCAGATGGCAGTTACGATACCCAGCATCAAGGGTGGCATAAATGGAATGGGAGTACAAGTAAACCAACAACTAACCTAAATGCAGCAGTTGAAGCCAAAAAAATTGAGGTCCCAGCAGCAAACTGAACTAATCCATAACATTATAAATTCCAATATGTTAATCAACAGTAAAACAACATTATTGGAGGAATAAATATGAAAAAAGACGTAATTGAAAAAGTATCAGCTTTACTTATCGCAGCATTTGGATTAGTTGCAGCATTAGCATGGAACGATGCTATTAAAGCTTTATTTGTTGGACCTTGTGGAACAGAATCTGCTGGTGCACTTTGTAGTTTATCATCAGGTGGACCTTGGGTTTATGCAATCTTTGTAACTGTGCTTGCGGTAGTGGTTACAATTTATGTTGGCAGAGTAGCTGACAAACATAAATAATTTGATTTTAATTGTTTTTTTTATTTTTTCATTTCCTAAAATGAAAGCTCCTTCGCCTTATACCCTCTTACTATTAAGATAAAATTAAAAAAAAAAAAAAAAAAAAAAAAAA
>JABHRS010000009.1 GCA_018670085.1 archaeon
AAAAAAAAAAAAAAAAAAAAAAAAAAAAAAAAAATCTATTCAACCCTCCTTGCTTTCAAACAAAGAATCTCCCCATATGCTTCTTCACCTGCAAGTATAGGCACAAATTTCTCGCCTTGAAACGTTGTTTCCACAAAATTTTCCAAACTAACTTCTTCTTCGCAGTCAGACTTCTTCAGCATCCCATAAACTGAATACTTTTTCTGACTTATTAGTCTAGATGAACCTTGCAACAAACCCATGTTTACAAAAAATTGCCTTACCTGTGCCGACACTTTCCCAGCTGAACTAGTATTAGAATACTCCAAAGAAATTCCACACTTTACATTCTCAATTAAAGATACGCCTCTAGCAAATGCATGCATATCAACCACAGCTTCAATTGGAAAATATTTAGAAAGTTCACTATCTCCCACAGTTATGACAAAATCATCTGTCTTACCAGTTGTAGAATGAATATCCAAAACATAATCTGCATCACTAAGTTCTTTAGTTAATGCATATGCTACTTGTTCTTCGTAATTACCTGAACTATCGCCAGGGGAAACTTCGATTTAAATCGCTTTCTAGAAATCTGCTGTTTCCTTGCATAGCTCTCCTATTTGCAAGAATATATTTAACTGAACAATCTAGACTTAGTCTGCCTTCTAATTGTTCAATTACTTTTGCGCCAATTATCTCATTTCCATGTAAACATCCGACGATGGCAACGTTCGGTTGTTTATACCCGTATCTACTTGTTTTCATTTTTTTTCCTCCAAAAAATCTATTAAATATAATATACTAAAAAAGTTAAAACTATCAGAATTAAATTAACTGCCAATTAATTGAATAAATTGTCATAAACTTCCTAAATCAGCTAAACTTTATATGTTTTTGGTAAAAAAACAAAAAAAATCCGCAAAAGACTAACAAAACCAAAAAGATTATTTTACAAATGTTTATAATCCAAACAAACTTCTTCCAACTTGAGGTAAATAAAATGAATGCGTTAGAAATAATTTCTTTAGTAACTGCAATTGCAGTATTGATAAAACTGTTAGTATTTTTAGTAAAACCAAAATTACTTGAAAGCTTTGCAAGTGATATTGACAAAACAGCAAAATTTATGACACCAGTTATATTAGTGTTATTTGCAGTGATTGCATATTATGTCTTCAGCACATTATCAATTATGCAAGTATTACCAGCAATTTTGTTAGGACATATAATTCTTGGATTAATGTTAGTACAATATCCAAAAGTCTACAAAATGTTCGCAAAAGAAGTGTTTAAAGATACCAGTAAAACATGGTTAGTTTGGCTAATTTGGTCCGCACTATCAGTTTGGGTACTTTATGTGCTATACTTTTAGAACAATAAATTAATTTATTTTTTCTTTTTTTTTTGTTTGATTATAATTAACTTTAGAAAAAACACAAAATAACAAATAAAGAAATTAAAAAAATAAAATTATCTGCGACTAGAATTATTTCTTTCCCGATTAAACGGTTTTTTCTTTTTGAAAGGTTTCTTAGAACGATTAGCACCAGTAGAACCTGAATCAGATGACCTAGCAGATCCTGATGAACCTGATCTTGGACCTCGTGATTTACCTGAACCCCTATATCCGTCCTTTGACTTCACACGAGTTCCAGTTCTAACTTTAACTTCCTCTTGACCACGTCCTCTTTGTTTCTTACGAGAATTATCTCTTGGTTTACGACGTTTAGAAACTCTTGGAGCTCCACGTTGTCCACGCTGACCTCTAGGTGGTGGTTTAGCATCAGCACCTCTTGCAGTTCTAGCTGCTTCTGAATGAAATTTATGATCTCGAACAACTTCAATATTTTGTTTGATCAGTCTTTCAATATTTCTAAGATAGTTTCGCTCTTGTGCTGCGCAAAATGAATAAGCAGTCCCATCAGTCCCAGCACGTGCTGTTCTTCCAATTCGATGGACATAACTTTCAGATTCATTTGGTAATTCAAAATTAATTACATGAGAAATGTTATCAATATCAATTCCTCTTGCTGCAATATCAGTTGCAACTAAAACCTTAGTTTTTCCTCGCTTGAAATCACCAATAGCTTTGGTTCTTGCATTCTGAGTTTTATTCCCATGAATTGCATCCGCAAAAATATTGTTTTGATTCAAAAATTTAGCAACTTTATTTGCACGGTGTTTTGTTCTAGTAAAAACTAGGATACTTGTTAGATGTTTTTGTTTTAATAATTTTAACAATAATTTCTCCTTATTCTCTTGATCAACAAAAAATATTTGTTGTTGAATTCTCTCAACTGTGGTCGCAGCCGGTGTGATTTCAACATGAACAGGATTTTTAAGTAATTTACGAGCTAAGGTGTTAACCTCAGGTGACATAGTTGCTGAAAAGAATAATGACTGTCTTTTGTCAGGTAACTTTGCAATCACTTTTTTAATATCATGAATAAAACCCATATCAAGCATCCTATCAGCTTCATCCAAAACAAAATATTCAACTGATTTTAAATGAATAAATCCCTGATTCATTAAATCAAGGAGTCGACCTGGAGTTGCAACTAAAATATCAACTCCACTTCTGAGAGCCTGTACTTGTTTTCCCTGACGAACTCCACCAAAAATCACAGTATGTTTAAATTTTAAAAATTCACCATATTTTGAAAAACTTTCACCGATTTGAGCTGCAAGTTCCCTTGTTGGTGCAAGAACTAATGTCCTAACTTTTCTTGGATACTTCTCACTCATTTCATTAAGAATAGGTAGAGTAAAAGAGGCTGTTTTCCCAGTTCCAGTTTGAGCAATTCCAATTAAATCTTTACCTTCTAAGAGACTTGGAATTGATTGAGCCTGAATTGGTGTTGGCGTTACATATCCTAATTTTACCAGTGCTTTTTGAATTGCAGGTTGTAAATCTAATTCTTTAAATGTGATTTCTTTGATTTCTTTATCCATATACTAGAAAATATGCTCCGTAGTTATAAAGGTAAGTAAATGATTTAGAGAATATTCACTTCCAAGTAGAAACATACTTAAATGAGTGATTAAAGTATGAACAAATGGAACTTGCAGATTCACACAATTATGCTTCAGGAGAACTAGTAGAAGTGACTGAAGATCTACTAAGATCAACAATTCAAAGAGCAGAAACAACTTTAGGTTTGGATCATCAAGATCATAATTTTAAAATACAAATTTTTCCAAATAAAATTTTTGAAATGACAGGGATTAGAGCAGCATATTCTAGTGCACAGAAAACATTTGTAACCCCAAAAATTCAACATGAAGCAACACTATTTCATGAAAGTACACACTATTTAATGCATCAGGAAGGACTGCTATTTGGTCCAGATTTAAGAACTGCCACCTTATATGACCGATTAGTTGATGAGACTATTGCTGAATTTGCAACATCAACTGTGTTTGGTTATAACGCCTTTGCAAGTGATTTAGTTGGATTTTATAGAGGTCTTAAAGAAGGCAAACCAGAGGCATTAGAAATTCTAAGAGAACAAAACCCTGGAACTACAATAGAACAAATTGCATCAGCAGTTGCCGGAATCGATTTTCCTCAACTAGAACTTTTTGATAAACATAAAGAGATAGAAAGAACATATATGGGAACTGAAGGTAACTTCCAGGCAATTCAAGAAGGAGTTGAACAACTATATCAATTTATAGATAGATTACCTCAATCTTTAATTACCAGCACCATACCAGAAACTGTTAACATGTTATCTGTAGAAAATGCAATTTCAATGAACAACGCCGGCGTTGAACCACGGAAAATAGTTTCTCAATTTAAGGAAGGTGTTAAACACAGTTGGGATTCATATGGTTTATACTTTTACAATATTGTTACAAGTTTAAACAGATCCAGATCAGAGTAAAGCATTTCTTAATAAACTCATTTCTTAAAAGGCGTCATTAGCATAGAGATAAAACTTTGTTCTTTCTCCAGTCCTTTTACCCCATAGATAATTTTCTTTGGATTTTTAACAATTGTATAAGTTCTAAACAACCTATCCCAAAAAGAAAAAACACTAGTGTAATTGGAATCAGTTTCAGCCTCCTTGTTAGAATGATGAACCTTGTGCATGTTTGGTGAAGTGAAAAATATCCTATAAATCCTGTCAATTGGTTCAGTAAGAGTGATATTAGAATGCTGCAACAGAACATTCACCAAAAATATACTTTCAGATATCAGAATAAATTCTAATTTCATAGCAAAGATTGCATAAACTAAAGCGCGAACAGACAAACTAATAACATGTTCACCAATATGAAAACGAGCTGCAGTTGTCACATCCATTGCAGTGTCAGAATGATGCATTTTATGAAAACGCCACATCAAAGGAACTTTATGATATAGTACGTGCATAAAGTATGAAACAAAATCCAAGATTAATATTGACAAAAAAATTTCCAAAGCATAACTAACTTTAATTTGGTTAAAAAGTCCAAAAGGAGTATTTGTTGAAAGAACAATTAATGGGACAAATAAAAAATTAATGATAACAGCGTTAAAAATAACAATTGCAGCATTTTGAGAAATATGTTTGACTTTGGATGTCCACCCACCAAAATATGGAAACACAGCTTCAATTGTCAAGAGAATCAGTAAAGTAGATAACACTAGAATATTTTTATGAATTACTGTGAACATTTTATTTATAACAAGTTCTAAGATTAAAAATCTATCTACATTAATTCTTCTATGATATAATGCGTTGCCATTAAGATCCCAACACATATTGCAACTGATATCGAAAGGCTTAATCAATAATTTTCAGACAGTAAGTATTCGTCCAATATTTACCAAAAAAGCCAAAAATTCTACTTAAAACATCACTTATTTAATTTAATCACTATCTAGTGATAAATAAGGGAAAAAGTTTATAAACAGAGCTGATATAGAGTCATTATGACTGAAATTGACCCAATAATGAGCTTGTTAGAAAGTCAACATATCCAGCGGATCTATCGAGGTCTTTGGGATATTCCTGAGATTGATATAGATAAATTTGATCTTCAGGACCAGTATTCTCAAGACAGATTTCCAACAGTTATTGAAGACCTCCAAAAAGGTTTGAAAAAAATTTTTTACATAGACGATTTTGAAAATCATATAACTGAAAGGAGAAAATGGAAACAAGAGTTATCAAAAATAGATGATGGTGTATTCCCATTTTATCAAGAAACTTCAGCTTTACGTGGAAACAATATAGGAGGATTAACTGGTGCATTTAATTCATTAAACAGAATCATTGGTCGTAACCCGGAGTTGGATGATTTAAGACCTTATGTCCAAGCAGTCAGAGAAACCGGTCTTATTGATCGTTTGCAGAGCGGGACGGAGACGGAAGCAACAGTAGCTGAACTACATCAAAGATCTTACGATTTATTGGTTGCATTGTCAGAATACAATCCAAATAAGAGATGATAACAAATGTTTAACACACGCATGAGAGGACATCCATTTTTTATGGAACAAATAGAAGAGATGCTTTCTGTTGCCAGACTAAATGATTTACTAAAAAGACCATTCTCTGACAATGTTAGATCAAGTGTTGAAACAGTTTTAGAAGCACATTTTGATCCAGCAAATCGCTATGAAACAACAGGTTCCTTAGTTGAAAAAGAAGGAAGATTAAACTTTGACATTGTAAGACCTGTATATTCTACTAATCTACTTAGTGCAATCGATAAAATTGTATCAGGAGATGACTTTACAGCTGATGAAAAAATGGAATTATCACTTAGTATGGAAACTGCAAGAGAACAAGTAAGTAGACACTATAAAGAAAGAACGAAAGGAAGCAGTGATTCATTTGGTAAAATTTCAAATGATGCAAATATAATGACTAGAAGCATTCAATTAGATGTTGCTCAAAAAATATATCAAAAAATTATCCAAGGAGAAGCTGTTCCAGAAGATAGACGAAGATTAGCTGCAAAATATCTAGTAGAGCAAGTATCAAAAACAGAAAATGTAATCTTACCAGAAGATGCAGAAAATTTTCAAGTTACTCATCCCGGATATTTAGGTGGATTCCATGTCCATGATAATGCTTCACATCCATCTAGGGCAGACATAGCAGCGAATAAAACATTTCATAAACCAGAATTAGTTATTTCAGCTAAAAATCCAAATAATTTTAAGTTATATTTAATTCACCAAGGGAGATATTCTTTATTACCTGGTTGAGTTCCAAACAGATTATTAGAATGATACAGATTATGAGATTTCAAAAATTCTTAATTTAAACATTTACAGATTAGTTATTATATATCATAAAAAATAAACACTGTAAAAGTTATAAAAAAAGTTTAAAAAACAATTCTTTTATCCCCTACAAAAATAAACAGTTTTATAAGCATTCTTTACCACATTTTAACTATGAAAAAGATGATGGGTTTAGTTTTAACTTTAATCACATCAGTTTCAATTCTATTTTTGTTAGCAACAACTGTAAATGCAGCTTCTTTAACACCTGGAAACATTGACGCTTGTGGAGAGTTAGACACTCAAAATGGAGAATACACACTGAACCAATCTGTTTCAGCATCAGGAACTTGTTTTACAATCGAGTCGTCAAATGTAACTCTTAATGGAGATGGATTTAATGTAACTTATGGAACTGGGAGCGGAGCACCTGGTGTAAAAATTAATTCCAACCTAATCAATATCACAGTAAAAAATCTAGTAATAAAAAAATCAGGAAGTGGTGGCAGTACCAATCATGGGATTCAAATTGATACAGGTACAAATGATTCATTAATCACCAATAATTCAATTAGAACAAATGGTAGTAGTACTAATTTTGGAATTTATTTAAACAACTTTGCAACAAACAATACCATCTCATTCAACAATATCACATCAGGTGGAACCAGCAACAGTTATACAATCTATCTAATCACAAACTCTAAAGCAAATCATGTGGTTTCAAATATTGTGTCATCTCAAACTTCAAGCAATTTCAACAATGCGATTCAACTTAGCAATTCAACAGAGAATATTATTGAATTCAATAATGTAACTTCTGGGGGAAACACTAATGGAGTAGGTATTAACCTGCAACTTGATTCTAATAACAATACAATTAATTCAAACATCATTAACACAAATGCTGGAAGTGGCAGCCATGGAGTTAACATCCAAACAGGATCAAGTTTTAACAATATAACTTCAAATACCATAAACACCACAGGTTCAAACACCAGTCATGGATTGAACATTGTCAGCACAACATCAATAGATAATATCTATTCATCAAACACCTTTGGAGATATAGCTGGTTTTACAGTAAACTTTGCAACTGCTGGCATCATCGGTACAATTTTTACTAATCAGGCAATATTAAATTACACTTTTATTGGAGCAGGTTCCAAGATCACTTTAGAAAATACCAGTTATGCTAAAATAGTATTCGCGGAAGAATTAACTGGAAATGGAGCAAATTTGTTTGGAACTTCAAACTCACAAATCGTATTTGGAAACAATTCAGTATCATTGAATTCAACAACTAACTCTGGCTTAAATGTTACTGCGAATATTACTATTTATGGTGTTGGAGATCGAGGATTTTCTGACCCAGTAATTCTAAAAGATGGAGAGCTTTGTGATGACTGTTCTAATTTTACTTCTTTAATTGACGATACTGTGATATTTAATGTGACCAGTTGGAGTAATTATTCTGTTGGAGATGTTGTAACTACAGCTACAGTTGTGGTTGTAGAAGAAGAGGAGGAGGAAACTTCCAGCGGCTCAGCAGGTGGTGGTGGATACCCATGGTTTAGACCAACTGACAAGTTATTAAATAAAGGATATAATAAAAAATTTCAAGAAAACTGGGGCATCTTATTTGAATTAGAACACACAACAGCAAGTTTTCTAGTTGAGAGTATTTCAGATAATTTAGTAAAAGTCAGTATTAACCCACTAATTGGAAAATCAACATTGTCAGTTGGACAAGAAAATCTATTTGATCTCACTGGAGATGGTAATTCAGACATTTTAGTAAGATTAAATTCTGTAGATACCCGTTGGTGGAAAAATCAAGCTGACATTAGCATCACATTAATGAATGAGAAACTAGGATATGAAAGTACTGAGCTTAGTTTATTGACAACAGCAAGTTCAATTGATGCTGATGTAGCTGTTGATTCAGTGCAAGAAGAAACCTCCAAAGAAAGCAGATCAACAATAGTGAATGTAGTTGATGAAACATATTTAGTCTTGTGGACATTATTTGCTGGAGTTTTTATTTATTTGACAATTTTTCGCAAATATGAACACAAATAATAACTAAAATAAAAAATAAATTTAACAGCACTTCACACAGAAAATACAAACACAATCAATCGTTATTTTTAATATCCTTCTCTAGATATTTTTGAATTTCATGCTCTAAAGCTTCAGCACCAGCTACTCTATTAGGTCCTTCTGCAAGTAACCTAATCAATTGATTAACTTTTATTTTTGTTGCCCCATGATCATCCAATGAGCTCTCAATATCATCTAACAACTGATTAGCATCCAATACCTCTTGTAACAGTAATCCAGAAATTGCCTCTAATTGTGCAACCTTTTTATGGATCTTATCGTTAACATGAAATTTTTCTACATTTCTTTCATAGTCATCAATTACAATATGAATATTACCAAGTTCCGCACTATACTCACCAACTAAATTCCTAAGTTCTTCAAATGCTCTCTCTCTTGCAATTGTCATGGTGTATTAATTAAAGTCCTCCCAGCAGTTCTAATCCTTTTTAATCGTCTATTTAGATGATATCCCAATCTTCCAAGTGGAGGAGCAGAAGGTACAGGTCTTCTCACCTGTTTTTGAAATGGTCCAAACACCTGAGGAGAAGGTGCACTATTACTAGTTCCAAGAAGATAACTAGCATCATCTCTTAACCCATTAAGTCTTCTCATATCATGTTTAGATATTACAAAATCATTAATATCCAAATTTTCTTGCATCCGACTCAAATTTGTTGTTTTCACATTTACAATATCAGCTCCCTTCTGGTATGCATAACGAATTAATATTTGAGCAACAGATTTAGAATGTTTACTTGCAATATCAACTACAATTGGATTTGTGTTGAGTCTCCCACTTGCCAACGGAGAAAAAGCTTGTACCAAGATATTACGTTTTTTACAATAACGAATTATTTCAGTTTGTTGTAACAAAGGGTTAATTTCAATTTGGTTCAGATATGGTTTTTTGATTCTAGAGATTCTTGTTAGGTGAGATACTCCAAAATTTGAAACAGCTGGCCTACTAATTAACCTGGCTAAATTTCGATAAGCTGCAACCCCGTTTGCCCCTGGAAAAGCTACGCTACCTTGTATTGTTGTTTCTCCTGGCCAATGTAACATGATAACAAGTTGACCACTTCCTTGAAATAAACGCTGTGCAGTTTGAATAGATGGAATAATATTGTTGTAATGAATTGGATCAATTTTGGTATAAATTCTCTTAACATTGTGTGAGTTTAATGCAACTGCAAGTTCAGCTTCATTTCCATAATTATCACTTGAATCAAATTCAACATAGCCTGAACTAATTGCATTTGCAACAACAGTACCAATAGCAGAAGAATTAATTTGCCAAATACCAAAAGCTGGAACATATTTAGAGTTAACTTTCTTCGCAGGAGTTCTTCTTCTTGAAGTAGCTCTTCTTCCTCTCGCAGCAGGACTTGCTGTGTTTGGATTTGTAGGAGCGTTGGCTGTGTTTGTAGGTGGATTGCTTGCTGTAGGATTATTTACTGCAGTAGCATTATTAGAAGTATTTGGACGAGACTTAAGTTTTTTAGATCCGCTACTCTTGTTATTACTTGTTTTCCCATGTCTTTGTGATAACCAAATACCAATAACAACTATTCCAACAAATATTGCAATTAATGCTCTGGTATCCAAATCCATAGATTAAAGACATCAATTAAGCTATAAAAGACTTTCTGGAAATCACTGTGGTATTTTAGGTAATAAGCATAATTTAGTAAAAGAAAGAAAAAAATAAGATTATTCTTGTGGTTTGTATGCTGTTCCAACAGCACCGTAAAGGTTTTCACCATTCCGTTCATCATCTCTGAATAAATATTCTACCTTAAAAACATAAGTTGCATTCAGATTTCGAGCTTGTCGATCCAATTCTTGGTCAACTCTTTGTCTATTCCAATGTTTTCCAGAGCATTCTCCTGCATCAAATTTAGCAAGAACAGTTCCTGCAATTTCCAAATTAGAAAAAATGTCCCTCCCGCCAGCTTCAACAAATGATTGATTTGATAATTTTACTTCTAATTTTTCTGTCATATTATTATTCCCCGCAAATCCCAGAAACTCATCTGGATTTTCTTACCAGTCATCCCCATTAAAGTGTAGATTTTATTCACTTTAAAAGGATTTTGCAACTGTGTTGGCATATCATATTGGATGGTTTTTATTGAATTCAAAGTTTACTATGCCTCCAGGTGATATAAAGAAAAAATTAGAAATACATGTCAGACATTTTTTAAATATGCATAATTTTAAACAACTATGATATATTTCCACAAATTCCAACTAAACGCTCCTGCATTAGATTATGATGCAATCATTAACCATTTAAGTGAATTACATCCTACCAGTGAAAGAGAAGACAATAGATTAACTTGGAGCGATGGAACTTCATCAGATTCAGTTGTATCTTTTAAAGATTCAGATGGATCTTATTTACTAGTTGGAAGAATTGATCAAGGACATTCATTTGATCAAGATCCACCTAGAAAATTATACAGTGCACTTTTTGTTTACACTAGTAAAGATAGCAGAGAAGATTTCCCAGGTTGGGTGATAGATACTGCCAAA
>JABHRS010000010.1 GCA_018670085.1 archaeon
ATCTCCTTTAACCAATTGATTTAATCCCCAAATTGCATCTTCACCTCTACTCATATCTGTTTGGAGACTAGTGTTTCTACTTGAATCAGAAATATATCTTTCTTTTGCTTCTCTAAACCATTGGTGATTATGCATAACGTCCTTTGTAGAGTTATCAGTTATAAATCTTTCTCAGTTTAATCACTCAATAGTGATAATTGCCTGAGATTTTAGAGTGTTTTATTTAGATTCTGATTTTGAAGAAACATTTTCTGTTGTAGATGTAAAATATTCAAATGGAATACTTGGTGGTGCAGAGTATAACTCACAATTTGCACCGATAAAGAAAAGCTAAATTAATGCTAAGATTTTTTATTTTAAATAAAACAAATTGTCTAATCTAGAAAGTAGGTTGAGATTATATTGCCATAGTTCTCTAATCCAATAACTTTTCAGCTGAACTAATATGCTTCCTAGAAATATTTCTGTTAAGCTATTTATGGTGTTGCGATTGGCTGATTAATCTCAATTACTAAATCATCAGTTTCACTAACAGCTTCACCATCAAAAGCTTTCCACTCAAAAGTATCTTCTCCTTCATAATTCTCTGGGCGGTACTCAAGATCTGCTGGATCAATTAAGTCTCCTGCCTGAACAACAGTGCCATCAATTAAAAGTATTCCAACATTAGGATCTGTTTCTGTGATTAAGATGAGTTCATCATTTTTTTCTGTTTCAAACTCTGCTACCTCAAACTCATCACTAGACATTGAACCAGTTATCTTTATAAAAATATTTACAAAGAAAAATTTAAATTTGTTCACAACACCTACAGCTTCGTAAGTAATATCTTTATTATCTAAAGCATAAGTTAAGGATGCAAGTGGATCATTAGACTCCATAATTGTTACAATTGTTTTTTCTGTAGTATAGGCATTTAAAGATGGGTCCTCAACTTCATGTTGTGATAAACCTTCAACTTTGGCATCTTGAGTAATTAAAGCTAAGACGATAGTTTCGTCTCCAGTATCGATATGAATATTTATTCTTTCATCACCAAATATTTTGTCTATTGGCGATGGGATTTCATTTCCTTGAATCTCTGAATCAATTTCTTGTACTATTTCAGACAAATCTTGAGCCAAAGCTAATGGGACTAATAAAATCATTAAAAGAAAGATTATTTTTTTCATGTAGTAAATAAAACTGAATGGCTAATAAATGTTTTGTTTTGATGTATATGATGTTGATGATGTAATTGAACGATTGAGATTAGGTAAAATAAGTTAATTAGTTATGTTGTAAAAAGAAGAAGAAGTAAATTTTGTATGTTCTACATTTTAGAAATCAAATTAATAAAATAAAAGAAAAAATTAATTTAAGTCATATGTCTCATAATTTTTATGTCCTTCTTCAAAGGAGGTAATTACTGCCTGTCCACGACCACCTGTATGTTGCCATCCATGAGCAACATTTTTAGGGATTAAAGCAAAGAAGGTCTTATTAACTTTGTACACTTTCCCATTCAATGTTAAATTGGCATTTTTTGCAAAATAAAGGGACTTAGTATGTTTGTGTTCTTTAATTCCTTCTCCTACGTTTGCCAACATAGTTTCTGATCCTGGACTATTTCTTACATGGTCAATAACATTAGTATCAATTTGACCAACTTCAACTCCATATTCTATTTTATTCATTTTTATCACCTGTGAATTTTATATCCCAATTTTCTTGCACTTTGTCCACAATACCACCATTACGAGAAACAAATGTCAATCCATTTTTTCCTGCTGCAAATCCATGAGCCACATTTGCTTCAAAGTATACTTCAACTCCTGGATCAACATACTTCCCATGAAGTTTGCTGTCAGTTGAAAGAACTTCAGCATTACCTGCAACAATATACATTCTGGCTTCACATTGGTGTGTATGCAGTGGGATGATCCCATTCGCTTCGACAGTTACTAGGATGTCTTGCCCGATTTCAACTTTAGGATCGTAAGACTGCATTGGTCGAATTACAACTCCTGCAAGGCCTTGATGTGTTATTGTTTCCAAATTTCTGATGTATCCATTCATTTTTATCACCTTGTTATATCATATTATATCATATGGTCAGTCCATGCTGTTAATTAAACGAGTGTGCCAATATTTTTTATTAATGGAAATATTTATAAGTATTAATTCCATTAATGTTAAAATGAACCTGAAAGATAGAAAGTTACTTTTTTATTTAGATTATGATGCTAGAGCTAGTTTAACTGATTTAAGCAAAAAATTGCAGTTATCAAAACAAAATATTAGTTATAAAATTAAGAAATTAGAGGAAGCTGGGATTATAGAAAAATATGTGTCTGTGATCGATATTCACAAACTTGGTTATTTAACTTATCGGGCATATATTCGGCTTGGAAAATTAAAGAATCAAGACATTAAAAAAATTGAAAAATACTTTGTAGAGAACCCAAGTATCCTTTGGTTTGTTAGTATCAGTGGAACATGGGATTATGAACTGGTGTCTGTTGCAAAAAATTATATTGAGTTTGCAAAGCAATTTAACTCAATCAGAGAATATCTCAAAGAACGCTTAGTAAAATTTGATCTTTCATTATCAATTGTGAACTTGCATTATAAAAAAGATTATCTTATCAATAATAAACGGAAGTTTGGGAATATTGCGTATTATGGGTATGAACCAAAAGATGAAAAAATAGATCTAGTTGACACTAAACTTTTGATAGAACTCTCAAAAAATTGTAGGAGAAGCAATCAAGAGATCGGTAAAATTCTGGGAGTCACACATCACACTATTAAAGCGCGAATACAGCGGATGGAGAAATTGGGTGTTATTCAATCTCATAGATCAAAAATTCACATTCAAAAATTGGGTTACAAACATATGAAAGCAGCATTTCATTTGTATCCTCATTCTGAAAAAGAAGAAAAGGAACTTGCAACATATTTGTCCTCTTTTCCAAATGTAACTTATGTTGTAAAAATACTTGGTAAATGGGAAATAGAGATAGAAGCAGAGGTTGAAAATGAAGAATATTTTTCAGATATTTTGAGGGCTGTGAGAAACAAGTATCCAAATTTGATAAATGATTATTACACATTTCAAGTAACTAGAGAAATAAAACTCAATTATTTTCCGATTGGAGAATTGTTGTTGAAGACATAAACTTCTGTTACTTTATCCCAAATTGTTTTTTCACCTTCAGAGCCATCTGCTTCTTGGAAACTCCGCCACAGACATCATCGGAAAATTCATTGATTGAAAACATACACAACTCATAAAGAATTTTTCCAAGTCCTTTACCTTTCGGAGTTAGGTGATACTCTATTGTTACTGGATGTTTATTTGTAATTCTTTTTTCAATTACAGCATTTGATTCTAATTCTTTGAGTCTTGTTGATAACATTTTGGTGCTTAAGTTCGAATTTGCTTCTAAAAATTGATGAAATCTAGTCTTACCTGTAAAAAGATCCCTTAGTATTGGGATAGACCATTTCTTTCCGATGTACTGCAATGTGTTATCAATTGGACATTTTTTTGCCATGTTGTTTACCTAGTTACTTCTTGGTTACAAAAGGTATTTAAATTACTTATAGTAATAAGGTAAATAAAAGAAATATATAAATATTTCTATTTTTTTTGGAGGAAATTAAAAAATGACACAAGAATGTAATGAAGGAAGTAGTAAACAAGAATGTCAAACTAAAGGTGGATCCAGTTCATGCGGTTCTAAAGGTTCAGGCTGTGAAATGACTGACATGGTAATGGGTTTAACTCATAAAGCATGGGGCCAGTTAATGGTTGAAAAAATGAAAGCTGAGCTTGAGAAAACCCGTGGAGAGAAGATGAACAAAGTTGCAGCAGCAGCAATCGCAGCTAGTCTTGCAAAATGGGAACATAAGATGAGTGGAAAGGTAAAATGCCAAGAAGCTAAGGATAATCTTAAGCGAGCATTTATGGAATAATTTTTTTCTTTCTTTTTTTTTCGTTTTTCAAAATTATTCTCTGCTTTTTTGTCGATATACACTCTGTGCCACATTTGCTACGCTAATACCAAGGATTTGAAATGCAGACATGCCTATAACCAACATTCCTAAATCAGGTTCATTACCTGCCATGACTTCTGAAACTTCAGCACCAATTAGGCCTATTCCACCATATAATGCTGCAATGCTCCAAACCGAGTTCAGAGGTATTTCTGCTTTGGACAGTAAACGATTGCTCCTTGCTCCTTCATAAGACTGAGTATGGTTTTCACTTTTTATTCTGTGGTACAATTCTGAAACGTGTTCTATAAGGTTCATGTTGTGAATGAAATAAGCTGTGTTATTTGAATCTGTCGTAATTTTAAAGTGTCAATTACTATAATTTTAAACTTGAAGCTTTGATAACAAAATCCAAAGATTCTTTTACCATAGTATCAGGTAATACAGAGTTTCCAAACATTTTGGCAGTATCTATCACCCAACCTGGGAAATCTTCTCTGCTATCTTTACTAGTGTAAACA
>JABHRS010000011.1 GCA_018670085.1 archaeon
AATTAGAAGTTCAAAAAAATCAATAATCTTGGTTGATAATTATATTGATGACACCGTGTTAACTCTTTTTTCTAAACGAAGAAAAAATGTTGAAGTAATAATTTATACAAAAAATATTTCTAAAGGGCTGAGACTTGATTTGATTAAGTATAACTCGCAGCATGATCCAATTGAGATCATTGAGTTTAAGGATTCTCATGATCGCTTTTTGATACTTGATGAGGAGATAATATACCACATTGGTGCTTCATTAAAAGATCTTGGTAAAAAGTGGTTTGCATTCTCAAGAATGGAAAAAGGATCACTAAAAATATTAGAGAAGTTAAAGCAAGTAACTAAGCAGCCTAAACAAATATAAACACTAAAAAACCTCACTTCTCTATGGACAAAGAAACATACCTTAAACAATATGAATCATGCAAATGGGTGGCATTTGATGAACTAGAAAAATTCATGCAAGAAGTACTTGTGAAAATTGGAGTACCTGCAACTGATGCACCAATTATTTCAGACGTACTAATTACTTCCGATAAACGTGGAATTGATTCACATGGAATTGGTAGATTCAAATCAATTTACATCGATCGAATCGATGACAAAATTCTAAACCCAATAACTAAAATTGATAGCATTCGTGATAATAAAACTGTAGCTGTTCTTGATGGAAACAATGGAATGGGGATGGTAGTTAGTAAACACGCTATGAACCTGGCAATTTCAAAAGCAAAAGAATTTGGAATGGGAATGGTTGCAGTACGTAACTCTACACACTATGGAATCGCAGGATATTACGCTTTAATGGCAGCAAAAGCAGGAATGATTGGAATCACTGGAACCAATGCTCGTCCTTCAGTTGCACCAACATTTGGCAGTGAAGGGATGCTTGGAACAAATCCACTCACAATTGGATTTCCAACAGATGAAGAATTCCCATTCATTTTAGATTGTGCAACCTCCGCGCAGCAACGTGGAAAAATAGAATCATATTCAAGGATGGGAAAATCAATTCCAGAAGGATGGGTAGTGAGCGCTAACGGAGGAACAATCACTGATCCTGATAAAGCACTTGCAGAAATACTCGCAGGTAACGCAGCATGCCTTCCAATTGGTGGCGCTGGTGATGAAAACGGTGGCCACAAAGGTTATGGGTACTCAGTATTTGTAGAAGTAATGTCAGCTGCACTTCAACAAGGTGCGTTTTTGAAAGCACTGTCTGGTTTTGGTCCCGATGGTTCTAAGATATCTTATCCGCTTGGACATTTCTTTTTAGCAATTGATGTTTCGTTTTTTACAGAGCGTGAATCGTTTGAAAAAATCTCAGGAGAAATTATGCGAGACCTTCGTGCATCTCGAAAAGCAGTTGGAGAAGATCGGATTTATACTGCAGGTGAAAAAGAATATTTGGCTCAGCAGTTTCGTAGCGAAAAAGGGTGCCCAGTTCCCTTAGCTTTGCAGAAACAAATGACTGAACTTCGTGATCGCTTTGAGCTAGATTATAAGTTTGAGTGGGATTAGAATTTTTTTTTATTTTTATTTTAACTTCTTCAACTCTTCTTTGATCACAGAAACAATATCATCTGCACTTTTGATCTCTGTAACCCACCTTTGCATTGGATAGATAACTAGAACAGCACCATTCTTTGGACAAATACCAAGACAACCAGTTTTTGTGATTAGAACTTTATGAGTTAATCCTTGTTGCATAATCCAATATTTAACCTGTTTCACAGTTTCCATAGTAATTGAGGGTGCGCAACTTGGCATGCCAGGTCTTCGCTGCGTTCGATCATTTACACAAACGAAAACATGTAGTTTAGGCTTTGGAGCATTAGGTAGGTTTTGCATGATTTTCTTTAAAGAAGAGTTGCTTTAAGAAACTAATGGAGAATATATGACTATATACAAAAGAGTTTAATAGTACAAGGGATTTAAATGATAGATGAGTGAAGTAAAGTCAATAAAATCATGTAAAAAGAAACATCATATTGAAAAAGAAGAAAGTGATGAAGAATTTGTTAGATCATTTATTGAAGGGTTTGAAGATATCCTCGCAGGCAGAATCACTGAGTGGAAACCCAAACATTAATTTTTTTCTGAACTAACTGGTGATAGTATGGGACAAGTGATCTTATAGAGTCTATACATTTTTGTTGGTCCTTTTTGGAACTCAATTTAATTATGAACACAACTAAAAATTCTTTGTATACAATATAATAAAACCTATACTTCAAAACTTTCTGTTCCCTTAAAAACTTATACCCAAGTGGTTTCCCATTAAAAGGATTTTCTTGTAATATTGAAATTTTTTGGGAAATCCTTTTTTGTAACTGAAGATCTAATTTATTAAATTGCTTTTCAAATTCACTTGTTGTTAATATTTGATAACTCACAGTGAAGGATCATTCTTCTTCTCCTGACCTACTTCACAAACACCAGCATCCAAATAACTCCAATATTTATTGTCACCAATGATAATATGATCCAAAACTTTGATCCCAAGCATTGTACCAATTTTAGTAAGTTGCCTTGTAATTTTCAAATCATCACTACTTGGATTTGGATCTCC
The DNA here is from genome assembly GCA_018670085.1 of archaeon. Classification (GTDB taxonomy): domain Archaea; phylum Nanobdellota; class Nanobdellia; order Woesearchaeales; family GW2011-AR9. The sequence goes on from JABHRS010000011.1 coordinate 2,567, forward strand.
ACTTGGATGATTGTGCACCAGAACAATTGAATTAGCAGCTTGTTTAATTGCAGGTTTAAACACCTCTCTTGGATGGGCAACACTTTTAGTTAAAGAACCAATACTGATTAATTCGCTTGTGATAATTTTATTCTTCGAATCAAGAAGTAAAGCATACAAATGTTCTTTTTGTTTATTCTTTAAATCAGTGATATAATAATTGTAAACATCAGTTGATGAGTCCACAGTAGTTTTGAAACCCTTAACTTGCAACCTGGCGTAACGTTTACAAATTTCTGCAATTGCCATAATTTGAAAAGACTTAATCTCATCGCCAACAATGGACTTTATCTCCGGCAAAGAAAGATGATGAAATTGATGAAAGTTGCGTTTACTCAAAAGAGTGTTGGCAAGCTCAATTGCATTGTAAGTTTTTTTGTTAATCTTTGCACCCTTAATGAAAATTAGCGCTAGAAGTTCTGCGTCATCAAGTGTTGTGGTACCATTTCGTTTTATTTTCGTCCAAGGTCGATTAAACCAAGGGATGTCTTTCATTCTCATAGATAAATTGGATTTTAAGTAGTACTTATTGGATGGGGATTTGAGGTATATGTGTAGATATATTAGGGATCAAGTAATATGTTTAGAGGAAAATTCATGTTTATTTTTCACGTGACAGTAGTTAATTTTATAAATAAATGAGTATTTCAACTGATTATGGTTCAAATATCTGGGTTTAATGCATTAACAAGACAAACACAAATTAATGCATTAGCAAGAGATTTCGGATTATTTTCTAAAGAAGAATTATTACAAAATAGAATTTTAAGATTATTAGAAAGAAAAGATAAAAATTCAACTAGCGATGCATTTCTACAAGAATTAAACAGTGAATATATGATTAGAACAGGATTCAAAGTAAGGCATAGATATAGTGACGCAGAATGCAAACATGTAATGAAACAATTCTTGGGTGGAGATCATAGATATGCAAGTGATGTGATGATGATTGCACAAGCTGTAAAAAGAATGTTCACAGCAACTGAGGGGAGATTTTCAGAATATAGTTTAGTAGAAGTCATTTCTGAATCTAAAAGAATTGCAGAAGCATACTCCCTTAAACCATATAAAGCAGAGATCAGAAATGTTGCTAAATATAAACAATTTGCGGCACTTTACATGAGTGGAGATTATGAATGTATTAGTTACGCAGCAAAAGTTATTGCAACTCCCTTTGATGATAACATTGAAGCAAAAATATTAGAAGCAAAAGAAACAGCATGCAAAGATTATGTCTCCCAGTTATTAATTGGACGAGATGTTGGAGATAGAAGATTAATAAAAATGCAATTAGTCACACCACACTCATATGATTTAGATTTATTATACTCAGAGTTTGAAGATCCTGAACATAAATTTGAAGGGCTAAGAATGGTTTGGGATCGAAATACAATGAGCAATTAAATAAAATTATTATTTCTTTAACATGTTTACATCACAATTGATGGAACTATTTTATCTTTCTCTTCATTAAAATCAGCAACCAAGGCTTCAGTTGTAAGAATCATAGCAGCAATACTAGCTGCATTTTGAAGCGCAGACCTGACAACCTTTGTTGGATCAATCACACCAGTTTCAAAAAGATCTTCGAAGCTGTCTGTTTTAGCATTATAACCAAAGTTGGACCCTGGAGTAGACAACAATTTTGCGACAACTTCGGCTGATTCTTTTCCAGCATTTCTGGCAATGTGCCTTAATGGCTCTGAGAGAGCAGACTTAACAATAGCTGCGCCAACTTTTTGATCTGGTTGTGTAAATTGCAAAGTATTGATTACTTCTTGCGCTCTGAATAAAGTTATACCACCGCCGGCTACAACGCCTTCAAGTGCTGCTGCACGAGTAGCATTAAGAGCATCATCGATACGCATCTTTTTTTCTTTAAGTTCAGTTTCAGTTACTGCGCCAACATTAATTACCGCAACCCCTGCACCAAGTCTGGCTAACCTTCTGTGTAAATCTGCTTTTTGAAATTCTTGTGCATGTTCTAAATGTGTTTTAATTTGATTTTTACGCAAATGGATTGTGTTCGCATCTCCACGTCCTTCAACAATAGTTGTGTTTTCTTCAGTTGCAGTGATTTTTCTGGCAGTCCCTAAAAAGTCAGGAGAGAAATCTACAAGTTTCAAATCTTGATCTGCCGAGATGACAGTTGCACCAGTTAGAATTGCAATATCTTCAAGGATGGCTTTTTTATCATCTCCAAAACCAGGTGCCTTGATTGCGCAAACTTTTAAAGATCCACGCATGATATTAAGAACCAAAGTTGCAATTGCTTCACCTTCAACATCATCTGCTATGATGAACAAAGGTCTTGACTCTTGGGAGATAAATTCCAATACTGGAACCAATTGTTTCATTGTAGTGATTTTTTTATCTGTGATTAAAATGTAAGGATTATCAAAATTCGTTGTCATTTTCTCAAGGTCCGTTGCCATGTAAGGAGAAATGAACCCCCTGGAGAATTGCATCCCTTGCACAACTTCTAAACTGGTACGCATGCCACTTGCTTCTTCAACTGTGATCACACCATTTGAACCTACGCGCCCCATTGCGCTTGCAATTAAATTTCCAATCTCTTCATCATTATTCGCAGAGATAGTTGCGACTTGAATTATTTTCTCTTTACTTTGAACAGGTACGCTTTTGGATTTAATATAATTCACAACCTCAGTTGTGGCTGTTTCAATTCCACGTTTAATCTCAATTGGATTCGCACCACTAGTTACTTGTTTTAATCCTTGTGTGATCATACTCTGCGCTAATACAGTTGCAGTTGTAGTTCCATCGCCTGCTTTGTCTTGCGTTTTAGAGGCGACTTCTTTAATCAGTTTTGCACCCATGTTTTCGAATTTGTCTTTTAGAGAAATTTCTTTTGCAATAGTTACGCCATCGTTTGTGATTAGTGGATGAGTGTCACGATCTAGAATTACGTTACGTCCCTTTGGGCCTAGTGTTACTTTTACAGTGTTTGCTACTTTATCTACTCCACGTTGAAGTGCAGATCTTGCGTATTCGTCGAAGATTATTTGTTTGGATGTCATTTTAATTTAGGTTTTTTTGGTGATCTTTGCAATTACATCTTTGAAATTAAGCATGATATAATTTTGATTGCTATAAGTGAATTCTTCTATTTTGCAATCTGCGTAGATGATGTGGTCTCCGATATTGATTGGTAGAGCTGTGTTATTATTACCTGTGCCAATAGCTGCTACGATGCCTTCGTTACGTTCTTCTTTTGCGGAACTTGGGATATATATCCCGCCTGCGGTTTTGCTCTGCTGGATGATTGGAGTGATTAGTACACGTTCTCCGATTGGCTCTATGTTCATGTTATTTCTTGAGAAGATCTTGTTTTTAATGATTGTGGAAATGTAGTGGGTGCGTAGTTATTGAACACATGCAAAATGCAAGCTAACTGAGAAGTGGTAAATTGCTAAGTAGTTTTATAAATATTATACCAACTGAGAGAGAAGAAAATGAATAAACGACCACTACTGACATTTGACCTGGAAGGGACCCTAGGTGATATTTTTCTTAAAAGTGAATATATTCAGAAATCGCAGATGTTCTTGAGGCCAGGGCTAGTTGCTGGGTTAAAATCATTGAGGGAGTCAGAGCGGAACTACCATATGGCTTTAGCTACCAAAGCAAGTGGTGACGTTGCAGCTATTTTTGTAGAATATCTAAAAGAACAAGGATTTGAATTTGAGGCAGTCTATGATGTAGAAACAACGTCAGAAAACCCACCAAGAGATTCAATGATTAGACATTTTAAAGACCTATCTAAAGTCTATGCTGATTTTGGAATTTCATCTGATGAATTAGAAGAGAGAGTGTTAGTTGTGGAAGATTTACAATTGCCTGTAAGTGAGATATATGTAGGAGAAAAAACTGTTCAAGGTTTTGGTGACAGATATGTTAAATCCAGAACAGCTGAAGAATTAATTTATCACTGTGGCCAAGCAAATACCTATGGCAATCCACTACCAAAAGATGGACAAGTACCACCAGTTTTGTTGGTTCCAAATCCAAGAAGTAACAAATTTGAAGCTGTACCAATGGAAAAAATAGTTGAACTTGTGAATGCAATATATGAATCTGGCAGAGGAAATGTCGCTACAGGTTTTGATAGATTTGTACGAAGTGATGTAATTAAATTTGAAACTGGAATGAATGGAATGGAGCGATACCAGTTTAATTATCTTGGCGAAGAGGCTGAGAGTGATAGATTCGTAGCAGAAGTTAGTTCAGGATTTAAACAAAAATATTTTATTATGGCACCGCCAGAGAATAGTCCAACTAGTAGGTATGAGTTGGTGAATATTTGAAGAAAAATAAATCCAACTTAAACTTTTAAAATGTTGGGATTTAATAATAAGGAAGGATTAAACCAGTTCTAGTATCTAATCTGAAATCTCGTTCATTTCTGTACTCAACAGCTAAGATTTTACCAGCTTGTCTTAAGTTATCAACTGTTCTGTTTACAACTGACATTAATTGTTTATTTTGGGCTTCTGTTCGTACACCACGTTCAATATTGAAAGCCATAAATTTGTACTGATTTCCACCAATCTGATCTGCTTTTCTGATAAGTGCTTTTGCTAAATAAGTAAATGGAGTAAATGGACTGGGATTATTTACAACTAATTCTCTTTCTGTAGAAGGAATTGCCCTACCTGATGCATCACATGCATAAACAGTTAGTGATTCTTTCTCCATAAAAAAAACGTGAGCCACAGCACCGATTTTATTTTCTGAATCGTAAATTGCAATTCCGGCGCAAGAAGCTAAGGAAGTAGTTCCGATATAAGGTCGTTCATCATCTGCAGAAGTCACATCAATTCCTGACATTGGAACAAATTTTGTTCTTGCTTCTAAATCAGGATTAGAGGGAGTGTAATCAGAAAAATCTCCACTGAGATCTGGGACCAATCTTGCAAGTTCAGCAAAATTTATAGATCCGCCAACTAGAGATTCATCGAATTTTGAAGCCATATCAAGACTAAAGATGAGCTGTTATTTAAATCTTTTGTCTGTCGTAACTAATTAGTGATAAACTAGGAAATGATTTATAAATAAAGGTTGATTATGAGAGAATATGGACAAATTGAGATTAGAGAAGCTTGTTGAAGAATTAGATAAAGATGTTTACAATATTGCAGTTAGCCTGGGACCTGAATTGGCAGTTATCGCAAAAAAAGAATCAGAGCAGACTTATCCAAAAAATTATCTCAGCTTAGTTGATTCTGGCATAGGTTATTTCTGTGATCTTTCTATGGATGGAAGTTCATTAGAGAGTTCATACAAGTTATTAGATAGAGCAGGAAAAGGTGAATTAAACCTTTTTGTTGGTACTGAAGAAGAATTTAGAAACTTAGATGAAGATGAAAAACCTGAATATTTTGATACAGCTGTGATTCTTAGTGGAATGCGAGAAGAAGGTGAAGGACTCACAGAAGAAAAAAGAGCTGAATTAACAGAGAGAGTTGTTGATTTAATCAAAAGTACAGCAGAGACAAATATTGATAACCGTGAGTTATTTTTAAGCAGATTGGAGAGCAATCTTAATCCTGATCTGAGAAAAATCATTAATAATAAATTAAGAGTAGCAAATGACTATGATAGAGAGTTAGCAGATGACTATGACCAAAGAAATGGAAATCTTGAAAGAGTTGAACAATTCGTTGATAGTTCAAAAAGATTAAAATTCCTTGGGAATGCTTACAACACACTCACTTTTGGCAGACATGGAAAAAAGTTATTACAAGAAATTGACTTATATGCTGAACGTAGAATTGCATGGGCAATTATTAGAGAAAAAACAGAAAAAATGTCACAAGCAGTTCGACACGATCTTGTTTTTTTAGAGGCTGTTGTAAAAGGTGAGTTAGCTAACAAGTTAAAAGACGTTGATTCATTTTATGGAAATATTTCCCATCAAGCAAATTTTGGTGTAAATAGGATGGATCACCTTTTAAGAAGAACAGTAAAACTGTATGAAAAAATAATTGAACTTGAAGCACCTGATGTAGAAAGAATCAGCTTAGATTTGGTGAACAAAATGTCAGGCTATGTAGTCAGATATTCATTACCATTACCTAAAACTGATTGATGTAAAAAGCCAAAGCCCCTTTCTATTTTGAGTAATTTTTAAAGGCCGTTCATTTTATTTTCAATTAATTCTAAAAGAGTTTGATTTTTATTTATCTTATAATTAGGAACAAATTGATCATGTCTAATTCTTTCTAAACAAATATCTTTAATATTTCCAGTCATTGACTTGAAAAAATGAAGTGGCCAAAGAACTTTATTTGAAAATTTTGCAAAAATATCACTGTTTGATTTTAGTAAAATTGCTGAGAAGTGTTTAATATTTCTTGGTTTATTAACTGGACATATTGAAATAACTTTTTTAATATTTTTTGCATTAGATTTCTCAATTGCTGAAAAAGCAATTTCAGCACCAATACTTTCAGTTAAAAAAAAATAATTCTCATTTGGATTTAAATTAATCAGTTCTGATAATTTTTTAGATGTTTTTGACACATCATAAGGAATTATTCTTCCACTCCATTTCAATTCAATAATATCATATTTGGATTTAGAAAATACATTCACCCAAGGATTTTTCAAATTATATTCTGGAATAAAATTACAGATATATTTGTACATAAATGAAATTAATTTTTGAAGATGTTTATTATTAGAACTTAGAGCATTCGCTCCATGAATAATTATTAATTTATCTTTCATAAAAAATCAAACTTTTTACTTAATATAAAACTTTCTAGGTCTTTAAAAATTATTAGACATAACATCAGAGATAAAAGAAGTCGCGAAGCGATTTGGGAAATTTCAGCATGAAATTTCCTTTTATCCCTTGTTATGTGAGGGTGAGCGAAACGAAGTGAAGCGAAAGTCTGCAAGACGTCCCCTTGAGTTTCTTTTGCCACGTTACTTTGTAGCAACAATGATCATATCTTCAGAATCTTCAGAATACGATTTTTTGTTCCAATCAGAATACGCTTTGCAAAATCTAAAACCTGCTTTTTTACACAAATCAATGAATTCTTCTTTTGTGTAAACTCTCACAGAATATTCTTTTTTGATTTCTTCGCCGTTTTCATCCTTCAAAATCCAAAATCCGTTTATTCTTTTAGTATCTGGGTTGTATTTATCAACAATTCTTAATGCGTTGCCATTTGTCAAAGCTCTTGTTTCATCGTGTTTGTATTCTCCTGCTTGAATAAATGGAATATTTACATCTGTGTGCATTAAGAATTGTCCATTTGGCTTTAATGCTTTAAAAAAATTCTGCAAAACCTTGAAATTATCTTCATCAGATTCAAAAAATCCAAATGAGTAAAACATGTTAATGACAGCGTCAAATTCAGAGTCATAATCTAAATCAAACATGTTTTCTTTTACGAATTGGATTTTTGCAGAATTTTTTTTAGCTTCTTTTTTAGCTACTTCCAAATGTTTTGAATTAAGATCAGACCCAGTTACGACAAAACCTCGTTTTGCTAATTCAATAGAATGACGACCATAGCCAGTAGGACAATCTAGGAGTTTGGATTTTGATTTCAAATCAAGTAGGCGAAGAACACCATCAACTTCTGTGAGAGTTCTTTGTTTTAGATTTTGCTTTTCGGCGATACGATAACCTTCTTTAGAATCATCGCCCTCCATATAGAAGTCTCCAAAAAAACTGTATTCTTCACTCCACCATTCTGGATGATTGTTGCTCATAATTATTTAAAATTTAAAGTATATAATAAAGTTTTCTACGCGTTAAGGGGCAAAAGAAATTTCACATAACATCGCGATTATCCGAAGTGCTTTAAGTCCGAAGGACATTAAAGCATTTGGAAGGAGTAGAGGGAGTTACGAAGTGGCGACCGGAACGTAATCGGATAATCGCTATTATATTCTCCGACCTACGAACGAAGTGGAGTGGGGAGGATAAGGAACGAAGTTGCGCAGAGTAATTTTTGCTGGTTTAATAAACACATAAAGGGAAGAAAACTTTAAGAATATGCAGTTATCCTAGAGATATATGATAATATTCCAGAACTCCAAGTACCAGTTATTTTTTAGTAATAAGCTGCCGCCGTTAATGGCTCTAAACTATGCTGATGGATTATTTTTTAATGAATTTAATAGTTTAGTTGGTAAAAGATACAGGATTCTTTCTGTGATTAGAAATGGATGGCAACGTAAGCATGGAAGAACAGATGATATTGAAGAATTAAAGAAGCAGTTTGAAAGTAAGATTGATAATCCAGAATGGCCTGATTATCTGTTTGCTTTTTATAAAAAAAAATCAAAAGAATTGCGAGATTTTCTTGATGAAATAAAAGAAAAAGATTATTCTGAATTAGATGATAATACTTTAGCCGATGATATTAAAAAAGTAAGAAGAAAATCTGCCGTGCTTGATGCTATGACAAATATGTTTCATTTGTTTAGCTCTTTGATGGGTAGTGAGTTTTATCAAAACTTGGAAAAGTATAGTAAAGATGATGATATAATTAATCAAAATCTAGTTTTCTATACTCAACCAATCAAAGAAAGAAAGCACGCCAAAATAAAAATGTATGATTTGCCAAACAAATTTGATTTATCTCAAAGAGATTCAAGTTTTAGTAAACTTTTGAGAATTGGAGCGTTTGTTAATGATGATGTTTCAGCATTGCTCCATTTGAAAAAAGAGGTTATGCATGATTTATTTGTTGAAGTTTCTAAGAGAATTAATTGTGATGTTGATGATTTAGATTATTTACAAATTAATGAGATAGAAAATTTTCTTCTTACAAAAGACGATCCAAAACCATTGATTCGAAAAAGACGGAGCTTGACAATCTTGATTTATCCTGAAGAGAATTTGAAAGTCTATGAGGGAGATGAAGCTGAAGAATTTTTGAAGAGTGGTAGTTTTAGTGAAGTTGTTGAAGAAAAAGAGGATAAAATTTTAGAAGGACAAACTGCTTCTTTAGGTAAAGCAAGTGGAAAGGTAGTTGTTGCAATGAATGTTGATGAAGCAGTAAAAAAAATGGAGCAAGGAGCTATTCTTGTGGCACCATACACTGCTGTTGAATACGTGCCCTTCATGGAAAAGGCGGCAGCAATTATTACAGAAACTGGTGGGATTACATCTCACGCCGCTATTGTTTCTCGTGAGTTTGAGATTCCCTGTGTTGTTGGAGTTCAAGATGTTACGAAGATACTTAAAGACGGTCAAAGAGTAGAAGTTGATGCAGACCAAGGAACGGTTAAAGTAATCGAGTAAGACAGCGAAAAGTGTTCTCCTCCATCTATATTATCATAGTAAGCGTAAGCTTCATTACCAGCAAAAATTATTGAATATAACATCGCGATTATCCAAAGTTAATTTTTTGAGGCAACCCATTAGCCACTGGTCAACTACCACAAATACTTATTAACAGTAAAATTCTTGAAACACTATGACACAAGATGCCATGGCACAAGCACCACTAGCATACCGAATGCGACCAAAGACAATGGACGAAGTTGTGGGACAATCGCAACTATTATCTGCTGGAAAACCACTTAGAGTAATGCTGGAAAAAGGAATCTTGCCAACATCAATAATACTTTGGGGGCCACCAGGTTGTGGTAAAACAACCATGGCGCGTTTGATGGCAAAACTTGGCGGATACGAATTCTTGGAACTGTCAGCTGTGAACGCTGGAAAAAAAGATATCATGGCAGCAGTGTCACGCCAGAAATTGTTTCAAAAAAAGATCCTATTATTCTTAGATGAGATTCACAGATTCAACAAAGCACAACAAGATGCCCTGCTACCATTCGTTGAAAAAGGAGTGATTACACTAGTTGGTGCAACAACTGAAAACCCATCATTTGAAGTGAACTCCGCTCTACTTTCTCGCTCACGAGTTTTTGTACTGAACCAATTAAAATTAGAGAATTTAAGAGAACTAATAGACAGTGCATTAATTGATTCCGAGAATGGATTTGGAAAAGAGAAGGTTGAAATCAGTAGTGAATGTAAAAATTTGATTGCCCAAATGGCACATGGCGATGCTAGAAGTTGTTTGAACATTTTGGAACTCTCAGTTAGCTTAGCTGATATTGATGAGGGAAATGGTTTGAAAAAAGTTAGTAAAGAGATAATACAGTCAGCTGTGCAAGGAAGCCATCTACACTATGATAAAAATGGTGAAGAACATTACAATATCATCTCAGCGTTACACAAAAGCATGCGTGATAGTGATGTGGATGCATCAGTTTATTGGTTAATGAGAATGGTGTCAGCTGGAGAAGATCCAAAATATATTGTAAGACGAATGATTAGATTCGCTTCAGAAGATATTGGTAATGCTGACCCAAAGGCACTAGGTTTAGCTTGTAGTGTAAAAGAAACTGTAATGTTTCTTGGATACCCAGAATGCAATACAGCATTAGTTCAGCTTGCAGCATACCTTGCAAAGGCGCCAAAATGCAATGCTAGTTACATGGCAGTGAAACGTGCGAAGAGTTTGATCCACGAAACTGGATCCTTACCAGTACCTATGATAATTCGTAATGCACCAACTTCGATGATGAAAGATATGGGTTATGGCAAAGGATATGCATATGCACATAATGATTCTAAAGCTGCAGCAGACCAACAACATCTACCAGATGAACTGCATGCACGCAAAGAAGAGATCAAGTTATATGAAGAGAAAAGTGAAGTAGAAAATGATCAAAATTAAAAATACTTAGAAACAATTTGTTTCTGGCACCACTCTGTGGAATAAAAAAAGAAAAAAATTAAAAAAAGTTTATTCTGTTACTGTAATTGGTAACATTACACCATACCCTACAGTCCAACCAAGATAGTTTCCTGCTCTTTCGAAGGTGTGAGTATAAGATTCACCGATATCAAATTGAGTGGATGTTTCAAAATATCTCTTATTTTCTTGGTCTTGGAATGTTAAAGTTACAATAGAGATTGGATCATCTTCAGTGTTCATGTTTACGAAAACTACTGATTCTCCCACAGATAAAGTATATGCGTCAACACTAAATCCATCAAAACCATAAATGTCAATATCTCCACTAGTTGCATAAACTAATTCGTCTGCCATTTCTTCAGAATCCATCTCAGGTTCACCTAATGGTTCTTCAACTACTTCTACTTCTGCTACTTCCTCAACTTCTTCTGCAACTTCTTCTGCTACTTCCTCAACTGGAGCGCAAGAGATAATTAGAAATACAGAAAATACGAGTAATACCATCATGATTAATTTTTTCATATTTACACCTCTTAAAATACTTATTTATAGTTAGAACAACATTTTGGTTATTATATCTTTCTATTTTTTGGTACTAATTAAGACAATTAATCAGCTAAAATAGCATCAATTAAAATTATTTCAATACGTTCCTTGCCCTTACCAGTGTTCTTTCGTTTAAATCTAACCTTACCGATTTTATTTGTATTAGAAACATGCGTGCCACCACAAGGACAAGCTTGATTTAAAGTTGGACATTCCCACTCCCTTCTAGTTGAATCTTCTTTGTTTGCAAAAGTATTAATTGGATGGTCACTTGTGAAAATGTTGTTAACTTTTTCAGTAAGCTCTTCGAAATACTCACTGATGTTATTATCAATTGAATAATCAAGCCGAGCTTTATTAACATCAACACTAGAACCAATACATTTACTATAATGAATTCCAGTCATCTCCTCAAAAACAAAACAAACAATATGCGCGGCACTATGCAAGCGCATTAATAGTTTTCTACGATCAAGATCTATCTTGACATCTACAATATCAGCTACTTGGAAATTCGGTGCTTGTTCTAATTCATACTCAATAATCTCCTCACTGATTTTTGTTGCTTTTACAACTGCAATACCATTAATTGTCCCATGATCACTGGCTTGACCACCACTGAAAGCGAAAAAGATAGTTTGATCAAGTTGAATAGTATTATTTTCAATATTAGTTACTTTTGCAGTACAAGTATCTTGGAGCGGATTTTCATAAAATATTTTGGAGATCATTTATGAGTGAAATTTGTTGGAATACTTTAATCTTTGTACCATCAACTAAACCCACAAACTGTCATAAATTTACGACAGGTTTTTATAGTAGTCTCTATTTTGACATCAGAATGGGAGCTTACAATGTATTAAAGGAAATTGGATTATCAGATGGAGAAACAAAGGTATATTTAGCATTATTGAAGCGAGGGTCTTCAAGAGTAGCTAAAATTAAAGATGAAACTAAGTTACATCGAACAACAATTTATGATTTTTTAGAAAAATTGCAAAAAAAGGGACTTGTAAGTTATGTTGTAAAAAACAATGTGAAGTATTACACTGGAACTGAACCTGAAAAATTAATTGATTACCTTAATGAAAAAAGATTATCAGTTGAAAACGTTCTTCCAGAACTACTTAAAATGAGGAGTAAAAATATTCCCTCAGTTAGTGTGGAAGTTTATGAAGGAGTTGAAGGGATTAAAACCGTTTTAAATGACATTATTAGAAATGGAGAGAATGTCTATGGTTCAGGAATTGATGAAAATAAATGGCATGGGATTTCAAAACAACTAATGACTTATTATTTTCGTAAACTAGAAGAGAGAAATATCAAAGAAAAATTACTAACTCTTGAAGGAAGCCCATACAAAAATAGTAAAGTTAGTGAGTATAAATACTTGCCAAAGGATTCATTTAACCTAACAGCAACATTACTTTACAAGAATAAGGTAGTGAACATTATCTGGGAACCTTTAACTGCAATTATGATCACAAGTGATGCATTACATGATAGTTGTAAAAAACATTTTGATATTCTTTGGAAACATGCATCAAAAACAAATAAAATCAGTAAAAAATAAACTGAAGGGATAGAATTGTTGATTTTTGCTGGTTTATTTTTATTTTTTCTTTCTTCTTTTTTCTTATTTCTTATTTTTTCTTATTTTTTCTTATTTTTTCTTGTTTTTTCTTGTTTTTTCTTGTTTTTTCTTGTTTTTTCTTGTTTTTTATTATTATTTGTTCTTTATTATTATTCCAAAATTTATCTTTGTTCTTCCCTTAACAGCTAAAGGGTTTGTCACAGAAGTTTTTACAACAAATTACCGCAGTAATTCTAAATATCTTTTTTGTTTAATTATCAGAAATGGAGGAGTTAATCTTCCCTGTAATTCTTTATCCGCAGTTAAGATTAATTTTTTGCCTTTTGATTCCACAACTAACAAATCATCAACATAACCTTTACTTTCAGTTAAGATTAATTCTTCGGAGTTAACCTTCTTTTGAATAATCTGAATTGCAAGTTTTGCTGCAAGTTTTTCCTTCCCCTTACTAGTTAGTTTGATCTTCTCTAACTCTTCTACTGTTCCACTAAGAGTAGAAATTTCAGTTAATGACCCAAACAACCTTTCAATCTCTTGAAAGAGAGGAACATGAAACTTACCTACTGCCATCCAAGCATTGGTATCAATGATGATTTCTGTGTTTGTCATTTAATGATTAATTACTGGCTGTTTTTATTAATTCTTTGCTCTAAACAAGAGCCTCACTGAAAAAGAAGAGATCAGTTTTTTACTAAGTTCCTGCTAACTAACACAATATAGAACCTAGCAATAATTATCGAAGTTAAGGTGAAAATTGCTGCAAGGACCATTAATGGAAAATTTTCCATCAACAAAGTTGCATAATACAAAAAGTACACCCCAAGAGCAATTGGGATTGCAGCAATGATTAAAGAAAACAAGAAAAGAAATAATCGCTTTGAACACAAAATTCCTACTTGATTAAATTGTGATTTTAAATTTGCAAGAGATATTTTTTGAACGTTATACTGAACACTTAAAGCTGCTAAAGTGAGAATAGTAACAATCACAGCAAAGGCAGTTAAGACCTGCATAGCGTTAGTAAATGCAGTAATATCAGATTCTAACATAAAAATACCAATTAGAATAATTGCAATAATTAAAGGGAAGATAATAACTAAAGTTGTCTTTAGATAATGGAGATAATTTTTCAAAAAATCATTTAAATTCTTTTTGATGAATGTTTTTTTACTAGTAGATTTCTGAGCTGAATTATTAACTAACTGCAAACTCAAAGCCCAAATAAACCCAGGAATTGTGAAAAATATCAACAAACAAGTGAAAAAATAAGTAGTAACATTCTTCCTTAATGTTTCATACGCTGAGATCATTTTGGCACCTTGGGTTAAAATCTCTTGCTCAGAGATTGTTGGATCTTCCAAATTTAGATCTTGAAGAGGACCAGTTAATTGTTGAAGATCTTCAGCTACAGTTATTGATGAAGTGATTAATAAATATGAGAATAAAGAAATTGATAATAGTTGCAACATGAGTAAGATTGCAAAAGCAGATTTGTTGTTTTTGATAATTAAAAACAATTTGTGAAAGATATCTTTTTGAAATTGAATATTCATAGTTCTAAGAAGTTTGAAGAGTTTAAAATGCTTTGGATTAATTGTGATTAGCCCAAAATGTAATCTTGTAGACAGTTCAGATTTTTGTTTATTTTAGGAAAGTTGAATTTTGAGTAAGAATAAAAAATAAGAGTTTTAAATAAAGAAAAAAAAAGGGAAAAAATACTCCTCCCCTGTTACCAACAATTCTTGAATTGGCGAAAATTTCCTTGCATAATCCCTTCTGGATACATTGCAGATACTTGAAAACGCACAGATTTTCCTGATGGTAAAGTGAAGTTTACCATATCAGTATTACTACGTCTTGCTTTAGTTATGCGATCAATCAGTTCATGCTCCTTGATGGCATAATTTTCTAACCCCAATAATTTTTTTATAGACATTTTGTTCTACCCCCCAAAAAAAATACTCAAACAATAGTCCAAAAAACACAACAATGAAAGAATACAAGTAAATAATTTTCAATTTATAAAAAACAATGATTAATAGTACATCCAATGGAAACAAGATTATTGAAATAACAAAAACCATTGTTAATTATCGATTTGATTTACTTGGATTTATGTACTAGATGATGCCAGCTGATCTTAACATCTCCAAATACAACAAATCATCTCTCTCTTCATCATATTGCATTTTCCCCACGCCCCAATGTGTATTGATTACTGTTTATACTGATATAATAACATTTATATATAAATACTTTATGCAGATAGTATATAGTCACAAAGTAATAGCATATACCTATTATGGTCAAGTGGCAATGATTATTTCAATTATCCGAGAATGCTGGGGGGCAATGGGTGTTAATGTGGGGGCACAACAATGGAATACGAAAAATTCAGAGAATTTTTGGACAACATTTTAAGCTCCGGGGGAAATTAAAATGGAATACAGAAAATTAATCTCTTTTGGTAAATCTAGTTTTGTAATTAGTTTACCTAAGGCATGGATCAACAAACACAAATTATCAAAAGGAAATCTTCTTTATTTACAAGAAAGTGAAACTGATTTAATTATCAGCCCAAAAGAACATGAAGAAGTTGAAGAAAGAGAGATTACAATTAACGTAGATGGAAAAGACATATTTTTTATCACAAGAGAAATTAATGCAGCATATATTGAGAATAACCGAAGAATTATTTTGAAAGGAAAAGAGTTAGAAGCCAAATCAAAAACAATATTAGAGGCTATTCGTCAATTAATTGCATTAGAAGTGATGGAATTTGATTCTAAAAAAATTGTTACTAAAGATTTTTTAGATATGAACAAAATTTCAATAATTGAATTAATTAAAAAAATTGATATCATTATTAGATCAATGGTAACTGACTGTAGAAATTGCTTTGACTCAAAAAATTCAGAGAACATTGAACTACGTGATTTGGATGTAAACAGGCTAAGTTTCTTGGTTTATCGATCAATTCGTTATGGTCAAAGGCACCAATCACTAATGTTAAAAACACATAACTTGAGAGCAATTGATTTGTTAAATCACTACTTGCTTACTTTTCATTTGGAAAATATTGCAGATGAAGCAAAACGAATAAGTAGGGCAATGGTAAAAGTAAAAGTTAAAGGAAAAGAAAAAGAAGAGTTCTTGAGTTTGCTAATAAAAGCAGAAGATTTGTACATTCACAATATCAAAGCATTCTATCAAAGAAGTCCTGAAGAAGGTTTAAGACGTTCTTCAGAAAAGTCAATATTGATTGGAGAGGCAAACAAATATTATGAAAAAATAGTCAAAAATGAACATAATTCATATATGGTCGATCGATTTAGAAGATTAATTGGATCAATACATGAAATGGGAAGACTATCTTACCAATATTGATCAAATTAAGCCAAATACAGTATATGTTGACCATTATACAATAGTAAACGATAACGTTTATATAGAAAAAGGGTTCTGGAAGATTAATCTATCTAAAGGACCCAAAAATGCAAAAAGTACATAACAGTGTCAGTGAATATTCTTTCCCTACAGATAAAAAGGTCTTTTTAAAACACAATGCAGGTTTTCCAGCTAGATACATTCCTGATGGTGGACGAATTGAAGTTTCAAAAGTTAATTCTGGGAGAAATACCACCTTAAAATATGAATGTTTTGATAAAGATGGTGAAATAGACGGTCTGATTAAGAAAATTTTTGATGGAAGAACAGATGATGAATCCTTACTTCGAGTATATGAAAGAAACCCGGAATTAGCGTTTAGCAGAGAAGTTAAAATATATGGATTAACTGGAAATTCACCAAATAAACACTTCATACCAGAGTTCACAGCTTCACCAGGAGAAAATGCTTTTTATTTATCATTAATTAAATCCCGTTCTGAGAGACATAATTTAGTTAGGGCACATAATTCTCAAAATGAGGGTGAAAAGAATAGGTTATTATTTGATGCTGCTAAAAGTTATGGTATTTTTTCAGGTTTATTACAAAGGATGGACAAAGAGTTTGTAGAACTTGTTAGAGTGGACCCTACATTCAAAGGAGGGAAGGAAAGTTATACTCCCGAAAGAAGGTTCGTTAGATTAATGGATTATTTGAAACCAATTCTTTGTTATGCTAATCCAAATTTGGATCCAGAGTTACCTGCATTTAAAATTATTAAAGAAGTGAGATCACAACATACAATTATTGATGTGAGTGAAGTGTTATTAAAAATTGCTCAGACCAGTAGTCGACTAATTAATAATTTACGTTTAGGACATGGCGATGCTAGGCCGCAACATTTATTCAGAGGTTCAAGTGGAAAAGTGGAAGATTTTAAAATTATTGATATCGAACGATTAGGAATGCACCCAAGATACCATGACCTCAGTACATTGATAAGTATGGAAGCTGGAATTTCTCGTCCAAGTGATGAAAATTTCGCAATGTTCGTTGCAACATATATGGCTCATAGAGAAGCAATTGTCAACACCAAGGATAAGGGTAGACTTAACACAGGGAGAATGCCAAGAGGAGTTAGAAGATTAGAAGTCCTCCCTGAAGATCAAATGATTAAAAAAGTAGGAGAAGCGAATGTTGCAAGAGCAATGCTGGAAGTTTTGGTAATGGATATTGAAGAAAATTTACATATTGATTCTAGCAATAAACGTTACACGCCAGAGAGAAGACAATCTTTAGTCTCAGGGATAGTTGGATACTCAGAAGAAGATATGCTTAAAGGGAGACTAGAGCGAGTTGTTGCAGATTTCAATTATTTTACTGAGAATCAAAAATGGTTTAGAGCACATGCAGGAGAAGATACAAACTTGGCATTCGAAGGATTACTTAGCAACTACGCGCTATTAATTCAGGAACTTGGAATTGCTGAGGTTCCAACTAAACTTTTGGATAGGTATAATCGCAATTCAAAAACTGCTTAAAGTTAGTTCTAATTGATCTTAAAGAAAAAGTTTTATAAAGAGGGTAGTTGGCTATCCTTGTACTGCGAGCTATTATGTGGGGGTAGCAAAGTCTGGTCAAATGCGCAGGACTTAAGAAGGATCGCTAGCAATGTGCTAGTCTATTATGATATCCTGTCCTTTAGTAGGTTCGAGGGTTCAAATCCCTCCCTCCACACTTTTTTCTTTCTTATTTCTAAGTTGATTATAATTGTTTAATATGTGATTGTTATGGCAGAGATATATGCTCATATTTACCGCAAATGTGGAAGAGATACATACTTATTTTGGGATTAATATCATTACAATTTGATTAAGAGAAAAAAGAAAAAGAAAAAAAAGAAAAAAAAAAAAAAAATTATTTTTTCTTAGTTACAAAGTACGTTCCTGCTGTTACAATTCCAATCACAAGTAAAATGATTCCAGGAACAACAAGTGCTTTTAGGTTCCCAGTTCCACCAATAACTGCTCCAGTAATTGAGTTTCCAGGTCCTTCTTCAGCCTCAGATTCAACTGAATCAGAAGATCCTTCTTCAATTACAGCAGAATCACTAATCTCACAAGATTGACTTGTACTTGGCATAGGTGATGTAATTACAACATCAACTTGTCCTCGCCCTTCTTTGAATTGACATGCGTTGGTGTCGTAGCAAGTTCTTTCTTGACTTCCATCAATTGAACATGCTAACCACTCAGTACAAACCCAGCTCTCACGGCAAACAATTTCAATTTCACTATCATCGTTTGAGTTTGAACAACCAGGATCATCTAAATCAACAAGTCCATCTCCATCGTTATCAATGTTATCTGCACAAGCGCGCTTAGAAGAAGAACTTCCCCCTCCACCCCCTCCGCCAGAAGATCCGCTAGATGAACTAACTGCTGAGACATCAAATGTAGCCTCAGAAGTTGCGCTGTTTCCTTGTGAATCAACTGCTGTACAAACTGCAGTAATTTCTCCTGTTTCACTTGTGTCAGCTGCAACACTAGTTGTAACAGAACTCCCAAGTGCTGTACTACTTGCATCGTCGTCAGCTGAGCAGACACATGAAAAATCACTCCCTTGTTTAACATCAGAACAGGTGAACTCACTAAATGTTGGTGCAGTTGCATCAATATAAGTTTCAGTTGTGTATTCTCCAATGTTTCCAGCGTCATCTTCGACTGTTACAATAATAACCAAACTCTCGTCTGCATAATCTGCTGTACTGTATTCAACTTCAATTGTTTCTTGTCCAAGGCTAGTTGAACTTGCTGTTCCCATAACCACTCCAGATTCATCTGCAATTGTTACATCATAACTACTAGCATCAATTACATTAACTGCCATAAGATTGCTACTTGATTGTTGAGTAATTGCAGGTTCATCAGATAAACTTACGATTGGACTTGTTGTGTCAACTAAAATTGTAATGCTTGAACTTGCACCATCGCGTCCATCGTCATCATATGCAATAGCAGTTAATTCTACTGTCTCATCACTTAGTCCAACAAGGTCAGTTAAATCATAACTGTAAGTTCCATCTGAATTATCTGTCATTATTGGAATATTGTTTAAAGTGTCTGAAAGAATAACTAACTCGACAAAACTAATTGATCCAATCATATCATCAGCTTCAACTCCAATTGTTAAGGTTGAACTACCATCAACATATTCTGTACCAAAACTACTCTCTGCACTTGGACTTGTAATTTCAACAGTTGGTTCTGCATCAACAAATTCAATTTCTAATGTTTCAGAAACATCAGTTAATCCTGCTTCATCAGTACATGAAACACTAAAATAGTGGTTGCCCTCAACTGGTTGTGATCCAACAACTGAATCCCAAATACTTTTGGTAATTTCAAAAGTAGCTTCTTCTTGATTATTCACATCTTCTGTGATTAAGCTGTATGAACTACCAATCCCATAAAGCATTGTAGCACTATCTTCAAGATATAAACTACAGCTCATAACTTGGCTGATACTGTCCTCTGCGCTATATGTAAACACAAGGTCACTGTATTGTTCAGCTTCTGATTCTGCTGCTAAAGTTACAGTTGGTGCTAAAATATCATATCCAATTTGAATTGACTCACTCTGTGCATTTCCATCATAATCTTCTGCACTAACTTCGACTGTGTACCAGCCATCATCAAGACCAGAAAAATCAAAGGTAAATTGAAACTGATCTGAACCAATATCTGTTAGTGTTGAGCTTGCTTGGCTAACTCCACTGCTATCTAAAAGACTATAACTTACAGTTGAGCTTTCTAAGTAAAAATCATCTGTAATAGCTACAGTTGCAGTCATGCTAGATCCACTTGCATCATATGAATCTCCATCTGCTGGCGATTCAAAAGCAATGACTGGTGCTGTGATATCAATAACTGAAAATGTTTGTTCACTACTCCCTGCAGCATTTTCAACTTCATCAGCACATGCAACATAATACATGAATTCTCCTGTAACTCCAATTCCCTCAATTGTGATTGTGGTCTCTTCACCATTTGCAAAAGTTCCAAAATCATACATTAAGGTAACATCTCCAACTTCTCCAGAATGAAGTGCACATGATAACTCTTCAGCCACATTGTCTGATGGGATAAATGTGATGTCAAAGTCACCATCATTTGAAACGCCACTATCTTCTGTTACAAATTCTATTGTAGGTTCTGTGATATCATATTCAATCTCTGTAAAATCAACCACTGTGTTTCCAGCAGCATCACTTGCAGTTACTGAAATTCTAACTGTTCCTTCTTGAACTGTAGATAGTTCAAAAGATGATTGAAATAATCCAGAACTAACTTCTGTTGTACTTAATGTTTGAGTTTGTAAACTGTCTGTTACTGTAAGTTCAACATCAGCAACTCCAACATCGTCTTCAACATAAAATTCAATATCGACTTCACTAATCCCATCTGCTAAATTAACTGAACTAATTGTTGGTTCATTAAATGAGATAGTTGGGTCTTCAATGTCTAAAATTGTAAAACTTAAAGTCTCAATAGTTATGCTATTTCCTGCTTCATCTTCGCAAGTTGCATCTGCTTCATAATCCCCTGGACTCATTGTGTCTAGTAAAATCTCAGCAGTTCCAACGCTAACTGTTCCATCTTCTTCAACTAAAATTTCATCTAAATAAAAGTCACAAGTAATTTCGCTTGCAAGGTTATCTGAAACTTCAAGTTCAAGTGTTGGGTTGTATGTTTCAAATTCATTTTCTTGTGCTGTAATCCAAGTTAAAACCGGACTTGTTCTGTCTACATAAATTGCACTAACATCAATTCTATCATCTGCATAGTTTCCAACATAATCTCTTGCAAAGATTGCAACTGAATATTCTCCTTCAGATAAATCACCAGATTCAACTGTTGCTGCGTATGTAGTAGTTGAACTAGTTACAATCTCTGAGAATGAGCTAACGCTACTATCTGATGCAACTAAGTTAATTGTTGATCTCTCAACTCCTGATCCAAGTCCATCGTCTGCTTCAAACTCAAAAGAAATAGTCTCTGTTGTGTACCATGAATCCTCAGTTGGGATTGTAGTTGATTGCATGTCTGCTGAGATTAAGTCTGTTGTTAGACCACTAAGTGTTGTAGAATCAACTGATCCATCAGTTCCAGTTATGCTAATTATTAAATCATAATCTGTGTTATCTGATAAACTAGATGCAAAGCTTAATGTTCCAGAGAAACTTGTGCTATCATCTGCACTGTAGCTCTCTTCTTCAATTGTTACTAAACTACTAGAATCTATAATCTCAATGTCAACTGTAGAAATCCCAGTTGTTTGAGTTTCAATTGCAATCTCACTATATCGTGAGAAAAATCCATAGTCATCAATATCTTCTATACTTGCTGAATCAATTGTGATCGCAAATACACTTGTTGTTAACATTAGTGCACAAAGCACAAATAGCAATACTTTTTGTAATTTCATTTCAAACCTCCCAGTTTTGATATTATCTCTCTGGGCGGTTTTTCAGAATTAATTCCTGGTTGTAGACCACCAAACCTAATCGTTTGATTATATTTCTTAGAAAAGAGAACTAATATATAAATCTTTTGGTTGAGTTATTACTTGTGAGTGATAACTTATCTTCCTGAGTCTGTTTATTGGTGAATTGTTGTCAGGCATAAATTGAAGTAAATATTTTTGATTAATGAATGTCCTGTTAGAATTAATTTTATTCAGGTAATTGTGCTATGGTAGTATGATGCAATTGATAAACTTCTCTGAAATCTGCTAGTCTTGGGTTCTCTAAATCAATTAAATTTTCAGGTAGTTGAAATGCTAAAGTTAATTTAGCTAGTTCAGAGTTATCCCAAGCGTTGGCAATTTTCTCACCGATGATATTTTGGGCTACTGTGTGATTATACAATCTACCACCTTCATATTTTGCAAGCTCAGTGATGTGTTGAATTTTACCGTCTTCAAACCAATCACCCATTTTTCTTGCTACGTATTCAATGTGTCCAGGATACATTTTATCATCCATCTTTGCGACTTCGCTTGCTGCCACATACCAGTCAGAACCGTAAGCTTGAACCGCATTAAATGTAGCTTTGTTAACTCCAGCAAATACTTCACTTGGGCCTGTGTAGGCATTAATAATTTCATCTTTAACTAACAAATCATAATCTTTACCCTCTAAATGTTTATGGCAAAGTTTGGAGACTGTTGAGATGTCTGTCATTTCAATTAATTTGCTCAGCGCAAAATAAACTCTCTCTTTTCCCAAATCATCTATCCCCTGATCTTGATAATTTCGGATTGCATTTTCTGCAAGTTTAGGAGCATTAACTAAATCTCGAAATTGATCAACTGTGTTAAACATAGTACCCAAGTCACGACCTGTGCTTGGTAGAGACAAAATCCATGAGTAAGCAGACTCAGCAAATTTAGTAACGCTAGTGTTAACATCAACATTGGAAATGTTGCGGCGTAATGCTTGATATACATTGTCATTTGATAATAGATCAACTCCCATAAGAATGGATAAACCAGCATCAAAACCAGTTGAGTCTGAATCCAATAAATTTCTGAGAATTTCAGAATTATTAGTTGTTGATAAATAATCTGTCATTAAAGGAGTATTGAAATAATTTTGAATTTGTGGACCAAAGATTTCACCAGGGAACCTCCCTACTTGATTATGAAAGTGGTAGATATTGGCTTCTGCGATTTTAGCATCTTCAGTTGCTTGGTCGATTCCTTTTTCGGTTGCAAACTGTTTAACTGCAAAAAAGTTCCCTTGACGCACTAGTAATTCTAAACCTAAGTTTTCCATAGCAGTTTTTCCTTGTGAGTGGTATATAAACATTATGATAGTGGAGTTTATACTAGGAAGAGATGTTATATAAGCACCAAGTCTTTAGAAGATAGAGATGGAAACTGAAGTTAGAAAAATGCTGCTAAAAGATCAACTATTCAACAAAGAAAATGTTACTTGGTTGGCTAAGTTGATTAAGGGAGTATATCCTGCACTTGATAGTGGAGAGTTTGTTAAGGATGTTTTGGTAAAGTTTCCGGTGTTGGAACTTAAGGAGCGGTTCTTTTGGATTCGAGAAATGATTGAAAAACATTTACCTGCGGACTATGAAACAACTTTGAAAATTCTGTTAAAATCTCTTGATAATTCTTCTGTGAAAAGTGATTTTATCTTCGCTGCGTACTCTAATTATGTAGCAATTAATGGTTGTAGTTTGAAGTATTTAGATATTTCACTGAACGCACTGGGTTATTTTACAGAGTATTGTTCTGCGGAATTTGCGATTCGCAGCTTCATTAATAAATTTCCTGATCAGACTTTTTTGAAATTTAATGAATGGTCAAAAAGTAAAAATGATGATCAACGCAGACTGGCATCAGAAGGATTACGTCCGAAGTTGCCGTGGGCAGTTGGGATTAATTTTGATTATAAATTAGGGGCTTCGGTGTTGGATCTGCTGTATTATGATAAGAACCGTTACGTAACAAGATCAGTTGCTAACCATTTAAATGATATTTCTAAAATCGATGCTGCGTTTGTAGTTGAGAAGTTGCGCAAGTGGAAAAAATTTGGTCAGCAAAGTGAAAAGGAGATGGATTATATCATTAGACATTCGCTGCGTACTTTGATTAAGCGTGGAGATGTTGCTGCGTTGAAGTTCTTAGGTTTTGATTTCAATGCGAAGGTTACGGTTGTTGGTTTAGGGGTTGTGAACTCCACCGTTAGTTTGGGTCAAAAGTTGGAATTCTATTTTGACGTTGTTGCTGAGGCTGCGTGTAAACTAGTGATTGATTATGTAGTTGAGTATCCAAGCAAGACTAGCCGTAAATCTTTGAAAGTGTTTAAGATCAAAACTGTTTCTGTTACCAAAGGTGAAGTTTTACATATCGAGAAAAAACATTTGTTTCGTTTAATGACTACCAAAAAATTATACTCAGGCGAGCATACTTTGAAAGTTCAGATTAATGGGAAAGTTATGAGTGCTGTGAAGTTTGAGTTAGAAGTTTGATATTTTTTGAAGAGGTATAAATAAATAAATAAATGCCAACTCAAATTTAATCTGATTTATCTAAAAAATAAGTTCCACCAATTTGTGATACGTAACCACCCCATGGAAGTTCAATACTACTAGATTTTTTATCATCACCTAATTGACGAAGAATATTAGCTACTTGTGCATCTGAAAAACCTATCCGACTAATACTATTAGTCCATAATTTTTCCGCCCTGCCTAAATTTTGTGGCAATAAAGAAGCATTCAATTCAACTCTCCCCTGTTCTTTATATGCCCATCTTAATGTTTCGGACCATGAAGAAACAATAGTTTCTGTTGCAAATCTTAGTTGGACATTATATAGAGTTTCTTGGTCCGGTGCTGTTCTTAAATCCTTAAGGGCTCCTATTAATTTGAGAGGAATATCCCCAATTCCTTCTTCTTCAAATACTTTTTCTAAAGAAAATTTGGGTAGATCTACTTGTGGTTCCACTTGTTCCATAGAATCCAAAGTAGAAGCAACGTAGGATGCTATATATCCACATAAACTCTTATACATTTGACTAGT
The DNA here is from genome assembly GCA_018670085.1 of archaeon. Lineage (GTDB taxonomy): Archaea > Nanobdellota > Nanobdellia > Woesearchaeales > GW2011-AR9. The sequence continues at coordinate 27,497 of JABHRS010000011.1, forward strand.
ACTCATATTTGTTGTTACTCTACAATAGTTTATAAATGTTTCTAGAGAAAGATAAAAAAAAAAAAAAAAAAAAGGTTTGCAAATTCAAAGATAACCCAAGATATTATCCGCGCGATTCATAACAGAGTCTACTGGGATTCTAATTGGCTGATGCCCTAAACTTTGATAGACTTCTTCAATTCTTTTCTCCAAAGCTAAAGCTTCACCAAAATTCTCTCTTCTGAAATTGTTGGTTGCAATCGAACCCAAATTTTCAATTAAAAAAACTTTTTCTAATTTTTGGGATCTTGCGTGTGGAAACATTTCACGATATATATCTCCACCTGATTCAACATAAGCCAGATTGTCTACAACACTGCGGTCCATAAAAACTTTGTAAAATTGGTTTCGTTCATTACGCTGCAATTGCAAATTCGTGATATGTGTTTGAAAATCAGGAGCTAACCAAGGTTCAGCATCCCCCATTGCTTGCCTTAAACTGATATAATCCTCAGCTGCTTCTCTGATTACATGTTGACCTTTGATGATTTCTAGGTACCTAAGAATGCTGGATTTTCCAGATCCAGGTCCGCCAGTTAATACATACATTTTCATTTTTTACCTCGCTAAATTTCGGTTTTTGTATTTTGGGTTGAATGTTACATCGAGCCCCAATGCTTCGAAGTTGTTGGCTTCTTGTGCTGTTTTGAATTCCACTTCAGCTGTGATTAATTCTCGATCGTAGTAAAGATCTAACTCCAGCGTCAACCCTTGATATGCTTGGCTTAACCTAGACTTGTAGATTCTGCTGCCATTGGTTTGCGGCCAGTATTTGTAGAATAAATCGGCGATGATGATTGCTTCAAACTCATCTCTTTCAAGATCCCCATGACCTTTAAGAGTAAAATAAAGATCGCCACCTTGATCTCTGAGCCTGGCTTCATTTGGTTTGAAACCAACAGGAACTGCTAAGCTACTTGACAAATCCATCCCTGCCTCGACTGAGAGGTAACCCTGAAATGTAGAAGTTCCAGATTCACGTATTGCGTTGTACAGATCTACGAAGCTAGGATATAATTGTGATAATTTGTTTGTTTGAAAATCTTGTCCATTTTCGCGAATCAAATATTTTCTTTCTATTTCTGTTGCCATTATAATTTGATTAAGGGACTGAGTTTTACTTAATCATTTGTTGTAGAACTTACTACAACAGATTTATATAGCTGACTTGTTCTTTGATAGTTATGGCAAAAGTTGAAATGGTTTTGGAGAATTTAGGGTTTAGTCCAAACGAAATCAAAGTCTATTTAGCACTAAATGATCAGGGGACTTGTAAAGCTGGAAAAGTTGCAAAGATTGCAAAAATTGATCGCAGCAGTTGTTATAACTCTTTGAAAAATTTGTTGCAAAAAGGGTTGGTAAGTTACGTTTTAATGGGGCAAGTTAAATGGTTTCAAGCAACTGGACCTAAGCGATTGCTTGATTATGTGCGCGAGCAGGAAAATGATGTAAAAGAAATATTGCCGCAGTTACATGCAAGGCATAAAGCTGCCAAAATATCTGGCCAAGTTAGATTGTTTAAAGGAATAAAGGGAGTGAAAACAATTCTTCAAGACATTATTAGAACTGAAGAAAATAATTTAGTATTTGGTAATGAAAGTCAGCTTGAAGAAAATATGCCGACGTTTCAAAAACAATTTGTCCGTCAATTGAAGGAGAAGAAAATATTTGTGAAAGAAATTGTACGCTCCGGTCGTGGGAGTAAAACTTCTAACCCAAAACAAACACGCTACGTTCCAAAGTCACTGGAGTCCCCGGTTGTCACTAATATTTATGGAGATAAAATTGCTTTGATAATTTGGACAGATGAGCCTGAAGGGATCATTATTGAGAATAAAGCTGCAGCAGATGCGTATCGAAGTTATTTTGAGTTTATGTGGAAACATGCGAAGAAGAAGTGAAACTTGGCGAATCTTGGATAGCAAGCAAAAAGCTTAAAAAGGAAACTAGCGAATCACAGATAGATAACGCCCCGATGGCCTAGCGGTATGGCACTACATTGGTAATGTAGAGATCCCGAGTTCAAATCTCGGTCGGGGCTTTTTACCCTCAGTGTATAGCTCCACGGCCCATTTTGGGCTACAAAGTATTTAATTACTGTTTCTTGGAGGGATACAATGGACACAAAACAATCAGAGATTTTTAGTTTCCATCAAAATCATGGAAGTGATTTATGATGGACATACATGATTTCGCACATAATTTTCTAAAAGCACAAGAAAGAGTTGAAAAATCACAGCTTTCAAAACGAAACAAAGAATTAATTAGCAAATTTATCGATGACTTAACTTTGCAAAATATTGGCACATCCAGACTGATAAAATATACAACCATGATTCGTATTGTTGCAGGGAAACTTGATGTTGATCTTGATACAGCAACAATTGAAGATATTCGAAAATATGTGAGTGAGATTCAAAGAAGTTCTTTATCTCCTTGGACTAAGAAAGATTACAAAGGAGTGATTCGCAAGTTCTACAAATGGCATTATCAATGTAAAGGTAAAAACAAATACCCACCAATTGTTGATTGGATCACAACTACAGTCAAACGTTCTGAAAAAAAGTTACCGTCTTCATCAGATTTGCACCTAGAAGAAGATATCAAAAAAATGTTAAATACTGCTGAAAATTCAAGAGATCGGGCATTTGTTGCAATACTTTGGGAATCTGGATGTCGCATTAGTGAAATTGGAAACTTACAGATCAAACAATTAAGTTTTGATAAACTTGGAGTAATGTTTAATGTTCAAGGGAAAACTGGATCTCGAAAAATTCGATTGATTTCAAGTACAGCTTACATTGCAAGTTGGCTAAATGATCATCCTTTGAGACATAATAGAGATGCCGCACTATGGGTTAATTTTCGAGGGCAACGAAAGCATCAAGCGATGAAGTACCGAAATATCAGAAAAATGCTACAAGAACTTGCTAGAAAAGCAGGAATTCAAAAAAAAGTTAATCCACATATTTTTAGGCATTCCAGAGCTACTTTTATGGCAAGCCACTTAACAGAATTTCAAATGAACCAATATTTTGGTTGGATTCAAGGATCTGATATGCCCTCAACTTATGTTCACCTTAATGGAAAAGAAGTAGAAAATGCTATTTTGAAATTGAATGGGATAGAAATTGCTGAATCAAAAAAAGAACAACAGATGAAACCAAAAATTTGTACAAAATGTAATAAAGTGAACTCTTTTGATTCTTTGCATTGTTCACAATGTGGCACTGTCCTAGATTTGAAGCTAGCTTTGGAAATGGATGAAACACAATCAAGTGCTGATGATACTATGGCTAAATTGCTTAAAGATAAAGATGTTCAATCACTTCTTCTGAAAAAGTTGAGGAGTTTGATATGAAGTTTGGTTTGTCAGACCACAATATTGGCCAAAAGTTTGGTCTGATAGACCAAATATTTATAAATGAATGCCACTTTACTACGAAAATGGATAGAGAAAGACTCAAAGAAGCACTTTTAGAACATAATCAACAAAAGCTTACTTCAAATTTCATTCCACGGGAGCTACAACAAAAACTTGATGAACATGCAAAGTCAGAATTTGTGATTATAGTTTCTGGAATTCGACGCTCAGGGAAGAGCACAATCCTCACACATTTGCGGCAACAGCTAGATAGTTATTATGTGAATTTTGATGATGAAAGGTTGATTGATTTTACTGTTAAAGATTTTGTAGTGTTATATGAATTATTACAAGAGTTGTTTGGTGAAAAAGACACATTCATATTTGATGAAATTCAAAACATTCCTGCTTGGGAACGCTTTGTGAGGCGCCTACATAATGAAAAAAAGAAAGTCTATGTAACTGGATCAAATGCTAGTATGCTTAGCCGTGAACTGGGGACCCATCTTACAGGTAGACATATTTCTCTTACTATGTACCCATTTTCCTTTCGAGAATTTTGTAGCTTCCATAAAATGAATTTTGACCTATTAACACTGACAAGTTCTAATAAAGCAAAAATCAAACGTTTGTTCGCACAATATCTAAAACAAGGAGGATTTCCAGAGTTTCTACGTAGTGAAAAAATAGAGTACTTAAAATCGTTATATGAAAATATTTTGTATCGAGATATTATTACTAGGTACAATATTCCTAACGAAAAGCCACTTAAATTGACAGCAACTTATGCTGCTAGTAACGTTGGCAAAGAACTCAGTTTTAACCAAATCAAAAAACTTACTGGATTAAGTAGTGCAACTACAGTTAAAGAATACTTCTCATACCTTGAAAATAGTTATCTTTGTTTTCTAATCTCGCGTTATGATGATTCACTTAAAAAACAAATTTACTATGCAAAAAAGGCATATTATATTGACCCTGCGATCGCTAGTCTCCTTGGATTTCATAGCTCAGAAGACTATGGGAGAATACTTGAGAACATTGTTTTTATAGATCTGATGCGTGAAAAGAAAGAGATTTATTTTCACAAAGGAAAATATGAATGTGATTTTGTACTACGCCAAGGTACAAAGATAGTACAAGCAATACAAGTTACAAAAGTTTTAGGTAAAAATAAAGATAGAGAATTACAAGGACTTTTAGAAGCAATGAAAAGATATAAACTCAAGAAAGGGTTGATCTTGACAAAAGATCAAAGCGAAACATTTGTAGTTGATAAGAAGAAAATTGAAGTCAAACCTGTGTGGAAATGGCTTTTGACAAAGTCAAAAGGCGACCAAAAATAGTAAAACTATTTTTGTGTATGGCTCCTTGAAAACAAGAATTAAAAAATGTTTTAATTGTATAAATATAGAAAAATTGTTTCCTTTTCATAAGGAAACTTTTTAATTTTCTTTCCTTTTGAGAAAGAAAGCCCTAGTCTTCACTACAGATCCTCTTATTCTTAAGAAATACTTGTAACTCTTGGTATGAGGGATTCTTGGATTTTGCCAAATCTAACACCAACTCTACTTCTTCTTTTGCTTTTAATTCCAATTTCTTTAGAATCATTATCCACTCAGGGAGTTTTGCTTGTTCCATATTAATTCCTTGGCAATCTGACGTAAAATAATATTATTTTCATCTTGCTTGCTTCCTTCATTCATGAAATTCTCTAACACTTTACAGACTAATGCAGAAGTACTACGATAACCATGGATCTTTGCATATGTTTGCAATCTCTGCTTCAAACGAGGATTGACTCGTGATTTCAATATGTCGTTTTTTACCATAGTAGTTTCATGGATGCTACTTGTATTTAAAGTTCTGTTAAACATAGTTTAAAGTGGCTTCTTTGGAAAATATAGATTGGAGCTAGTATTTATACTTTGTAGGCATAAGAGGCTACGAAAAGAAAGGAGAAGAGGTTAGATTGGTTTTGAAGAATGCCTCTTTAGAAAAGGTCGTTTGATTTTATGAACAAAGTGTTCCCAAGAGATATATGCTAATTTTTCTTTTTCTGGTAGCACGCAGATGTTCATATGATTGTTGAACAATTCCAAAAATTGATCTCGCTCCATCATCAATCCTATATTCTTTGATCGAAAGTGTTTGAATTTCTCATGACACGATAATCTTTGTTTCTTATTGAAATAGCATTTACGTTTACAATGCACATTTTGATACCAGCGAATATTATGCGCTACTTGCTTTTCACGATACTTTGCTTTTATGTAAGATATAGTGCATTGAATTTCATTAAAACTAATATTCTGATCGTTTACTTTTTGTTTGATTTCTTTGAGAGGAGTGTTTGGATTTGAAATATGAATTAATATTTTCTTAGCTTTCTCTTTTGGAACAACTTTATGCAGCAGCAATTGGTTGTGTTCAATCAGCTGAGCCAAATGCTGCCAAATTGTAGATACCTTCACTTTGCGCTGTGTTGCTATATCTTGGATACTCAACCCGTCTTTTAACAATTTCAAAGTTTTCAGGCTGCTAAATGGCATATTTGATTGCTCAACCTTGTCAATCAACTTCTCATGCTTCTTTACGCGTTTGACTTCAATTTCTTTTTGAATAGGAAAATAATCATTGAAAATTTTAATGAGTTCTTTTTGATATTTGTATGTGTTAGCATGATTTATATGTGCACACCAACCTTCAAACCATGCTATAATTTTATCTCGATTTATTCTTCCTTCCCTATATTCCCTTTGATATTTTTGGCATTTGTTCTCAAACTTGCGCAGATTTTTCTTCCGAACCAACATATGATGATAAAATATACGAAATCCAAGAAATGAAATACCACTATTGAGTGTTATAACCTTGGATTTATTTGGATGAAGAATTAGTGCCAGATGATTTTGAACAAACTGCCCAATCTTTTCTTTGTAAGTTAAAAGGATTTTTTTTGATGGACTTAGGATGACAAAATCATCAACGTAACGAATGTAATATTTTGCTTTAAGTTTGTGTTTCACATATTGATCTAGTTCGTTAAGATAGACGTTTGCTAGAAATTGAGAAGTGAGGTTTCCAAGTGGCATGCCTTTCCCAGTTGATTCTGTATTGTGATTTTTTAGAATTCTTTTGAGGAGCAAAATAACGCGAGAGTCTTGTACTTTTCTCTCAACAATAGACACAAGAATATTATGATCTATAGTGTCAAAATATCTGCGAATATCAGCTTTGAACACATAACAAGGTTTGCTATTATTTTTTGATACCTTTCGTTTGAATGTGTTGAAACGCTTGATAGCATTAAGTGTTCCTTTCCCTATTCTATTTGCATAATTGCCATAAATGAAAGTTTTATCAAACAGAGGTTCAATTACATTACAAATTGCATGATGCACAACTCTGTCGCGAAATGCAGACTTGCTAATCTTACGTGTCTTTGGATCACGCAGAATAAATATTTCTAATGGTTTTGGTGTATAACATTGCAAGAGAAGTTCAGTTCTTAGTGACTGAAGATTTGATGTGAGATTTGCTTCAAACTCAATGACATAAGGTTTGAGAGTTTTTCCTTTGCGTGCTTTTTGAAACGCATTTTGAAGATTTTCATACGAACAAATCTCGTTAAATTGAGTTCTGAGTTGGTTGTCTCTCTTAATGATAAACATAAGTGATTTTCTTTTTTCATTTGCGATTTTTGAAAAAGTTGTCCTAACTTTAATAGCTTGCCTATTCCGACGAAACGCCCATTATTATTAAGATTGTTGTCGCCATTCAACCCGTTGTTATTATTGTTGCCAAGGAAGACAACACGGCCTCCGCTATAGCCCTTTCACATGTATTTTCACCACCAGTTCATTTCTGTCATGGTTGTATTTTATAGGAACAAAAGTTCTCATAGTGAAAGGACGTGTAGTTCCAAGCTACTCCATTTCTTACATGATCAAAAATGAAAACCACATAAGGAAAAGCTAGGACAAAAGAAATGAAAATAAAAGAAGTTTAAAAAATGTGTGGAATTATTCTGGTGTCTGAGCAGAATATCTTAGGTGCATCGTGAGAACATTGCTAATAACATCATCAAGAAGATCTGGTGCTACTGTTCTACCTAAAGAAGATCGTAACTCAGCTTCCAAATTTTGCGCACCTCTACGCGCAGAATCCCCTTGCACCTCCGGTGCTACCCCGACGAAACGCCCATTACTATCAAGAAGGCTGTCGCCATTCAACCCGAGGTAATCATAGCTGCCAAGGAAGACAACACGGCCTTGCGCTTGGTCTGCGTCAACATTAGCAAAAGGATGCCAATTCCCAATCTTAGAAACATCATATGCTACTCCAGCAGCATCTAAGTATTCAGCTGCTCTTTGCGGACCTAATAATCTCATCTGAACTAATGGATTATCTTTTAATTCTGCAATTTCTTGCACACTAGAAGGAAGTTTTGCAAGATCTGCTTTGTCCGCTAAAATGATTGCATCATAAGGTAAATCACTCCAATTTGTTCTCCCACTTTGTAATTCGCTTAATCGATATAATTTTGCATCGCTACCATCAAAATGTTGTCCACAATCAACTAATGCTTGAAATTCTGCATTGTCAATTTTGGCTGCACCATTAATTAAACCAGTTTTGTACGCTACTTCAATTCTCGCAGGGTCACGTGTTAAAAATGCTCCACCGTGTGCTACAGCAACAAGTTCTGAACCACCCCTACTTTTTCCAACAAGTTCTTCTGTATTTGCTGTGAACCATTTATCAAAAGGAAGTCTGCCTTGAACTCTCAGGTTAGCTAATTCAGGTAATGAGTAAACAGATCCTTCTACTCCTGCATAACTTTGTGCAGCTCGCAGAGCAGTAGGCATGTTTGAAT
>JABHRS010000012.1 GCA_018670085.1 archaeon
AAAAAGAATTTACTCTTCTGCTTTAGCTTTACTTGTAAACTCAGTATAACTAGTCTTACCACAAGTTTTTCTGTTTTTGTGATTCGCTAAAAAGTCGCCAGGGCTTTTTGGAGAAAAAGAGTTAGATCGAATTAATTTATCGCCTTCTACTTTATACATTTCCCAAATCTTTCTAGTTTTTTTAACACGCTTAGCACGTTCTGCTTTACGATCTTTTCCTGTTCTAATTGTTGATGCTTTTTTTGCCATAATTTTCACCTATGATTATTCTGATTTTTCTTCTGTTGGAGTTGATTTTTCAGCTGCTGCTGCTTCTTTTGCTGCCTTAGCCTCGTCTGCTGCTTTTTGTTTAGCTTCAGCTTCAGCTTCTTTTTTCTCAGCAAGTTCTTTTGCTAGTTTCTCAGCTTGTTTTTTCAAATGCTTAGTCATTACTTCGAATTTTGCTCTTGAAGTTTCATCTTTGTATGATACTGCTTTGAAAACTGCTGTTTGAGTTGAAAATTTAGTTGCAATTTGTTTTACAATCACAAACTCTTGTTTGGATCCTATTTTCTTTGCAATCTCTGCAGCTAGTTCATTGTTACTTGGAGTAGCTCCAGTGTAACTAATGTCTCCTGTAATATCTATTCTCCCTAAAAGAGAGTTGTCAAATTGATTTGTAATTGTTAAATCCATTATTTTTTTCACCTAACTATTTATCTTACTTTGATTGCGTATTCACCTTTACGGGTGATTCCGATTTCTTTTGCAACATGAGAGTTTGCAGCATCTTTAACATAAATTCTTCCTTGCCAAGATTCTGTAAACTCACCTTTTTGCATTCCAAGCTCCTTGATTGCAGCTTCTGTTAAAAGACGTTTATCTTGTTTGTGTGCTAATTTTTTTGCCATTGTGTTTACCTTAATTTTAGTTAATTGTTATTTTTTATGATTATTCTGCTTTCTCAACTTTTTCTTGTCCTTCAGTTGATAACCATTCTAACTTACCAAGACCTTCTTGACGCATAGTTAATCCAATTTTTGGACTTCGAAGATCTTTGTAACTTACTGCAATAATTCTCGCATAACATTTATCTCCTACTTTAAGAGATCTGTTAGTTTTTTTACCTTGTAAAACTTTGTCTTTACTAAATGAGACAAAATCATCCATACTTTGTGAAATATGAACCATTCCTTCAGTTCCACCCATATCTAAAAAGGCTCCAAAGTCAATAATATCTCTTACTTTTGCAAAAACTAATTCTTGTAAGTTAGGTTTGAATGTTAGTAAATCGAATTCTGCTTGATAATATCCTGCTCCATCACCTGGAACAATAACTCCTTCAGTAATTGAGTGGATCTCAACTACATTTATAACGAATCCTAATTTTTTGGAGACATAATTCTCATAGCTAGCCTTGATGTTTTGTAAGACTGCGCCCATTTTCCCTTCACCAAACATGCTTGGTGGGACTCTGATATAATCTTTGATGCGTACTTTGTAGAACATTGTGCTTATTCCTCCAAAAAAGATTCATTGATTGAGTTTGAATCTGATGAGTATAATTTTGAGAGTTTATTTATAAAGCTTACTATAATCTTTGATTATAGAAGCTCAAAAATGCCAAAAAAGGCATTTTTGTAGCTTTCTAATAATCCTTCAGAATTTTAGAAGTTCAGAAATGCTATCTCTGTAACTTACTATAATCTTTGATTATAAGCTCAAAAATGCTAGATTTTGGTATTTTTACCTTAACCCAAGAATTTTTAGCTTTCGACTCAAAGATTCAGCACGCATCCCAATTTTCTTTGCAACATCTTTTAATTTGTCACCAAGTGAGATATGGTGGCGTAAATACCTAGTCTCAAAATCACGCTTAGCACTTTTCCATGTACTTGCTTCTTGTTCTGGAATCTCATGAGCAATAGTTTTTGATAAATTTGGCAAACTTTGATACAAAGCATCCATCTTATCTTGTCTAAATAAAGTCCGATATTCTAACAATGCTTCACGAAGTGTTTTATAGATTTCTTGCTCTTTGAAATATTGTTTTTGCTCTTCTTTTGTTTTTTTTGGAACAGTGATACCAAGCTCTTTGATACTTCGATGTACACTACGGCGACTTACACCCAAAAGTTTTGCTAAAAAAGAAATGTTTTGGTGTTTTTGTAACTCTCTTCTGAAAAATTCTTTTTTAAATTCTTGTAATGCCTTTTCATAAGTGAGTGTGAACCTAATTGGGATAGTAGTTTGTTCTTTTGCAAGTTTACTTGTGATGTCTTCTTCTAATTTAGGGATTGCAAGACCCCATGTTTTTTCCATATTCTCTGTGATAAATGGACGAACTCTTTCAATGATGGTGTCTTCTAAAGTTTTTTTTGATACCATGATTATTTTTTAAATTTAATTTTTTTATTAGGTTTTTTTTGATGATTTATACCTAAGAATTTTGCATGTAAACTGATCCCAATAACAAAAAAGTATAACATAGTGCTTGATGCTAGCAGTAGAAATTGTCCTTTTGGAATTTGATAAAAAATAATTGCAATGTAGGCAGCTGTGATTGGAATAAATGTGAGATATTCGTATTTATTATTTTGTAATTTGAGCCCAATTGTGAGAGTTGATATCCCAAGAAGAAAAAAAATGATAGCTATGATATTTTTATTAGGATATACTTGAGTACTTATGTAAAACAGTGCTGCTGTGGTAAGAACAGCTAAGAGGAGTTTTGTTTTTTGAATTTTGTTGTACATTTCTTCTAGTTCTTCAACACAAATTGCAGCTAGAATAAATCCCCATATAATCCCTGTAAAACTAAAGAAAGAGCTGATAATTATAGTTGCGGTTGTTTGTGACATTATGGTCAAGAAGAAAGTATTTGTGGTTATAAATTGTTGGGTTTATATCTTATTGTTTTTTCATAACCTTCTCAAGTTCGTCTTTAAACCTAACTAAAAATCCATCCCAATCTTCTTCGGCAACAACCGCACCACAAGCACTTGGGTGCCCACCACCATAACCATCAACACCAACTAATGCTGTTTGCAGTGGTTCAATAATTGGGAACTGTGCACGTATAGAACATTTATACTTACCTTCACTTTTTCTGGTGATCAAAATCACTTTATCTTTATGGTGAAATTGTAACTCTGTTGCTAATGTGGAAGTAAATGAAAATTTGCTATCAATATAATTGTAATGTAGTATTGGGCTATCTTTCTTCTTTTGTTTCCCTGCAGATTTTACATGCATCTCATATGCACCATTAATCTTGGTATACATTTTCCACAAATATTTTCCTTTATCTGTAGTTTGATTCAGAATTTCATAAGGAGTTTTAATCTTCATTGCAACTTTAATATTTCGATATACCTCTTTGGTTGATCCTTTGTAAAGAAATGAGAATATCTTTGCTACAGTTCCAATTGGTCTGCCATATAGTGCAGTTCCTACATCATCACCTTTCTCCATTAAATCAGGATATATTTTTTGAAATTTATTTGCAAAATCTGGCATGTGCCAATCTGATAAACATCCAACCATTGCAATCCATAAATCAGGATTTGCTTCTTGGTACTTTTTGATTGATCGCTCCTTTTGTTCAACAATTTGGTACGCCATCCTAGTTGTTGGGAAGTAGCAATCATCATCTTTGATTCTTGGATTGAAATAATTTACCTTCTGCATTTGCTGAACTGGATGATGGTCTATCCAATAAATTGGGGCTCTGGCATTATCAATAAATTCTTGCTCAATTTGTGGGATATCTAAAACAACTAACATATCATAATTAATGTGGTTAATTTTTGGCAGAAATCTGTGATCTAGTCTTGGAACTGCTTTAAGCAAAAAACCCTGGCCTTCTAAATATTGGTGATATAATAATAGGAATGAACATAGCCCGTCTGGGTCGTCGTCGTGAATGTAGATTGGATAACCAGCTGATTCTAACTTTTCTCGAATATTTTTTACTTGTTTTGGTGTAAGCATTATAACTGAAAAAAGGAAATTGAGCCTTTTTAATTCTTTTGTTTGATTTCTGGGAATTGGAATTTTTTGAGCTAATTTGTAATTTTGGTTATGGGAAATGTTTATATTCTTTGACTATATAGTTTAGTTTGATAACTGTTTGAAATAGTTTGGTTTTTTTGTAAACAGTTTTTTGTTTTTATTTTATTGTTCAGGAAAAGAAGAAGGTGTGAGAATGAGATTGAATGTTAAGGAGTTTATATTGATAATGGGAATAGTTTTTGTTGCTTTGATCTTGGTCAGCACAATTAAATGTAACTCAAGTGATTCATTTGTGGGTCAAGCAATAAGTGCAGATTATAATTCAGATAATTTAGAATCTACTGCTACCTTAAAAGATGAAGATTCAGCAACAGTACTGAAGGATTATGATTATGAAAAACGTGAAGGTGGAACTGGGAGCGGAGGAGACCCATATGCTGGCCTTGGTCCGACTGGTTGGCTTGACGATGCAGCTGAAGCTTTAGATGATTGGCTTAAAGATACTGATTTCACTGGTGATGATGATGTGACTGATTCTGGTAACTCTGAAACTGAATCCTCTGGTGCAGGAGAAAGTGAGGGAGGTTCGGATGCTGCAGGAGAAGGTGAGAGTAGTTCAAGTTCCTCAAGCTCATCAAGTTCTTCCAGTAGTAGTTCAAGCAGTTCAAGTTCTTCTAGTAGCAGTTCAGGTGGTGGAGCAGTTTCTTAACTTTTGATCTGAACTTTTATTTTTTCTTTTTTTCTTTTTAATTAAATATTTCAAAATTGTATTCTATAAATTAATAAGCTTTATTAGCAAGTGAATTTTCTATTAATTAAATAAAATTTTATTGGGGGAAATAATAATGGTATTTTTAGGAACAGGAATTGTATTCTTGATTGTTGTGTTTATTCTTTCAGGATTGAAAGTTGTGAAAGAATATGAAAGAGGAGTAAAATTTACTTTGGGTAAATATGTTGGGATGATGACTCCTGGGCTTAAAATTGTAATCCCAATTATTCAGACTTGGAGAAGAGTAGATATACGGGTAAAAACAATTGATGTACCTGATCAGGATGCAATCACAAAAGATAATGTCTCACTTAAGGTTAATGCTGTTTTGTATTACAAAGTAGCTGATGCTAGTAAAGCAATTTTAGAAGTTGAACATTTTGGTTATGCAGTTTCACAACTTGCACAAACAACTATGCGTGATGTAGTAGGAGAAGTTATGCTTGATGAGTTATTGGTTTCACGTGAAAAAATATCTCGGAGAATTCAAGAAATTGTTGATAAAGCAACAGATGAATGGGGAATTAAAGTAAATGCAGTAGAACTTAAAGATGTTGAATTACCTCAAGAGATGAAAAGAGTACTTGCAAAAGAAGCTGAATCAGAACGTGAAAAACGTGCTGTGATAATTAAAGCGCAAGGAGAAGTTGAAGCGTCAAATAACATGGCAACTGCTGCTGCTACTTTAGCTGGGTCTCAAGGTGCTTTGCATCTTAGAACACTTCAAGCATTAAATGACATTGCATCTGATCAAAATAATACAATTGTATTTGCAGTACCACTTGAAATATTGCGAGCATTTGGTGATGTTGGTGGATCTAGTGCTGTTGGTAAAATTGCGAAAGCTTTGAAGAAGAAGAAATAACCTTTTTTTATTTTTTATTTTTTATTTTTAAAATTATAATTTTTAGTTTACTTTTTATACTCTAAAACTTTCTTTTTATTTGTTAGTAAATTTGGTGTGTGATGGCAATAAAAAAAACTAAAGAATCTGTAAAGAAAAAGAGGGCACTTCGACAAAGAACTAAGGCCAGGTTGAGAAGAGGAAAACAAAAACTTAAAGATCTGTTCACACCAATTAGAATTGCAAGACTTGGAATATTATTACTTCTAATTGGATTTTTGAGTGTAACACTCGGTCGTGAATTATTAACAGTTGGACAAGGTTCAATTTCAAGTTATATCTTGGTACATTTCGCAGGTTACTTATTTTTCTTTTTACTACCAGTTGAGGCGTTAGTACCTTATTATCACTCATTGGGATTTCTTCCAGAGTTATTATTTGTTTTAGCTATTGTAACTGCAGTTGCAGCACAATTAATTGATTATTTAATTGGGAGATTGGCACCTAACAGAATTACTAAACATTTGGTTGGAGAAAAACGTTATTTGAAGATTGAATCATTTGTTGAAAAACATGGTGCGTGGTTGATATTTATATTTAATTTATTCCCACTTTCAAGTTCAGTAGTTGCGGTAGTTGCTGGTGTCTTAGAATATCGGTGGTGGAAATGGTTGATTTATTCAGGGCTCGGGTTAATTGTTAAATATCTTGTAATCTTAATTCTGCTCGAGACATTTGTCTGAATGGTCTACATAATGCTGTTTAAGTTCTGGCTGAAGTGAGAAAGGTCTTTGAGATTCTCTCAGATTAAAACTCCTCATATCTGCATTTACTTTTGCAAGGTATTTTAAATCGGCAGCCACCCTTTCAGGTATAAACTCATATTTTTCTAAGAGCTCTAATCTAAGTTGTGTTTTGGGATTTTCAGCTAGTTTTTTTAGAACGGTTCTGTTTCTTCCTGAAGTGTAATGTGCTAAATTAAATTGTTCTGCTGATGTTGCGATATCTTCTGTAATTCTTAGAAATTCTGTTGATACATGTTGGTATTGTGCATAACAAATTTTGAGGGTTGGATCAATTCTAATCTCTGTTAGTGCAGAACGGATATTTTCTGGCAAATCCATTATTCTTGCTATGTGAAGTTTGGTAGATTCATCTGAGATCTTTTGATCATAAAAACAAACGTTAACTCCATTTGTAATCATTACTGTTTGAAATGGTTCTCCTGTGATTTGGTCGATGCCTGTGCTATATCTTTCTTTGAATCCATCAAGTTCATTATAATCCATTAAAGCATGAAGACTAAGTAACCCTTCTTTGTTAACAACAGCATTTTCTACACAACCACGAAACCTGGCATTTTTTGGTCTTTCAAAATCTAATTTTGCATACCATTCCTTTGTTAATTCACCATCAATGATGTAATGTAGATTGTGAGATGCTTCATGATAAAGCAAATCATTGGTTTCGGACCTCAGTGTGTCTGCTATTGCAATATGTAAACCCATTTAAATCCAAAAAGATCACTTCTTTATAAATCTATTTCAATTTGTCACCCTCAGATGGTAACCAAATCTTTTAAAAAATATCTTCCTAGTTCTAACTAATATACTCTAAACTGGATGTTTCTCACTACATAGTAATAACAAATACGAAAGGTTTATAAACAATAGGCGCTTTTGATATAATATTCCACTTAGAAAAGGTGGGACCGGGTTGAGGGGACCACAACCTTGAATTGACAGAAAAATCCTAGATTTTTATGTCTTAGAAAACAGTCATTGTTTTTGAAAATTTCTAAAAACTCCCACGATAATAACAAAATATCGAGGGTGAAAACATGACTAAATATATGAGATTTATGGTGATTATTTTTGCAGCATTACTATTATTACCTGCTGCTTTGGCATATGATGTTGATATAAACACATATGTAATATCAGACGGAGATGGATTTTTGTCTGATAATACTGTTGTAACTGTTACAGGAACTGATCTTGAAGATTTGACTGTAGCAGTTACTGATGGTGGGGATGTAGTCTATTTTGAAGATTTAAGTACTGGAACTGAATTGTCAGTTTCTCTTTCAACTTTATCATCTTCGTTTAGCTCATCTGATTTACTTACTCTTGGATTTAGTTTTACTGAAGGAACTAGTTTAGAAACTGGAACTATGGATATCATGTCTGATTTTGTGACACCAGTATTTACTTGGACTTCTTCTCAGGACACATCTTTTTCAAGTGATACTCCTACTATTTATTTTGGAATCACCGATGATCAATCAACTAGTTTTCTTTGTGATATCTATTTGGATTCTGTATTATTATTAGCAGATCAAAGTTATGGGTCAAGTGCTGAGTTTGAAACATTTGCAAGCTCAATTGCTGATGGTGATCACGAAGTTTATTTTGACTGTGTTGATGAAGCATTAAATCAAAACCTAGAAAATGTTCTCAGTTTTTCAGTTGATACCGAAGCACCTGTAGTGTCTCTTGTAACAGCAGATGCTGGAACTACAAATGATGATACTTTTTTAGTTGAGTTTATCCCAGAAGATAACCTTGCTGATGAATTAACTTGCGGATTATATGTAGGTGAAGTTGGAGATGATCTTGAGTTAGAAGAAAGTGACTCATACACTAGTGGCGAATCAGTAACATCTGAGATCGCTGGATTAATTATTGAAGGAGAATTTCAATATGTAGTTGTTTGTACAGATGATGCAGAAAATGCAGGGACTTCAACAACTCAAACTTTTAGCGTAGTTGATGCAACAGCACCAGTTATCGTAGTTAGTTCACCAAGTGAAAGCGAAGTATATGATCTTTCAGACCCTACTGTAACTGTTACTAGTACAATCACTGATGACTTTAGCTCAGCAACCGATTTAGTAGTTGTTGCTACTATAACTTATCCTGATGGGACAAGTGAAAGTGCTACTGCAACTCCAACTGGAGATATTTTTGAAGGATCTTTAACTCTTGATAGCTCTTCTCAGGATGGATGGTACTTTGTAACTATGGATGCAACTGATTTAGCAGGTAACACAGTTTCAAGTGTGGTTAACTTTGCTTTTGATAATGCAGCATCAGATTTTACAAGCATAACTTTTCCTACAGAAGTGTCAAGCTATGATGACTTGGCATTTGTAATTGAAGTAACTGATACTGTAGACACTGAGCTGGATTGTCAAATTTTGTTAGATGATTCAATTATGCGTTATGGTATTGGTGGAATTTTTAGTTTTACTGCTGAAGCTGTAACAATTGATACAGTAACAACTCTGAGTATTTCAGAAGATGAATGGGATACTATTATTGCTATGGATCCAATGGAAGGTGATCATGACTTTTCAGTGTCTTGTGATGATGATGCAGGACATGATTCTACAACAGGAGATACTGCTGTATTTGTTGACTCAGGTCCTGTTGTTGAAATAACAAGCCCTGCTGAATTTGAATCATTCGGAGACGCCTACGTTGATGGAACTTCTACCATTGATATCACCTATGAAATCACTGATTTTATAGAGGACATTAACTCTCCTGGATTTTCTGCCGTTCCAGAAGTTGAAGGTATCATTAGTGATTCTCCTATTGTGAGTGCTGATGGAACTTATTCATACATTTTGGATGTGACAGGTTATGCAGATCAATATATTTTACTTTATGCTGAATCTTTTGATGATGCTGGTAACTTTGGATTTGATGAGTTTATAATTTACATTGACACAGGTGCATCAGCTGTAACTATTACAGACTCATCAACTTTGGTTGGTCAAAGTTCAAGTGATATTACAGTTGAATCTTCTGGAGAAGCAGGATTCTATACTGTTTATGTTGTTGATAGTGAAAGTAATGTAGTTGGTCAAACTACAACAACTGAAGCTTCAACTACAGAAGTTACAGTAAGTGTTGACTTCTCAGGTTTTAGTAATGAAGAAGAAACATTTTCTGTGTACATGATTGATGATGCTGGAAACAGTGGATCTGGCGATGCTGCATTAGAAGATGAATTCACTACATATATTGATGCAACAGCTGCTACTGTTAGTTCATTTACTTGTTCTGATGTAACTGTTGGTGCAAGTTCTGATTGTACTTGTAGTGCAACAGATGATGCTACTGCTGTAGCTTTAGGTAGTACTGTAACTACAGTAGTTACTGGTGACGATACTGATGTTGCTGGAACCATCACTGCTGTTTGTACTGCAACTGATTCGCAAGGAAATATTGCTGACTTAAGTGAGGTTGACTTTACTGTTAGCGCAGCTGTTTCAGCTTCTGGCTCCTCTGGAGGCGGTGGTGGTGGAAGTGGTTCTTCAAGTCGTTCAGAATGTGAAGATGGCAAAGATAACGATGGAGATGGTCTATTTGACTTAGATGATCCTGGATGTAGTAACCGCGGTGATGATTCCGAAGAAGACGTAGTTTGTACTGAAAGTTGGACTTGTACTGCTTGGGCAGTTTGTAGCGAAGACGGAAGTCAAGATCGAAGCTGTTACGATGCTAACGCTTGTGAGTTTAAAGAGTCACGAGGTCAAGTAGATGTTATTCAAACAGCTGCTATACCAGAAGAAAGTCGATCTTGTACTTTTGAAGTGATTGCAAGCGAGGCACAAGAAGCAGCAGAAGAGCCTGTTGTTGAAGAACCAATTGTTGAAGAAGCAAACTCTGGAAACTTACTTACAGGAGCAATCACTGGAGTATTCGATGGTAATTTCAAGAGCCTTGCAAAACCTGCAGTAATTATTTTTGCAATTGCAGTTTTAGTTGGTCTTGGAATCCTTGCTAGAAAGAAGTTTAATAAATAATTTTATTTTTTTTATTTTTTTATTTTAAATTTTAATTAACTATTCTGTTTGAATGATTAAACATGGGAAATGATAACTATTCTGATGAAAGATTATTACCAGATTTTCTAGATGAACTAGATTCTGATTATGATAGAAGTATAACTTCACAAAATGAATCTTTCCACTTAGGTGGTCTTGGTGCGTTAACCATTGGGGAATATTTTGCTAATTTTTGTGATCAATCCGCTGAAGAAAAATTAATTGATTCAGAACCCTCTAGACTACTCAGGAAGTCATTATCAAATCTTCCTAACAGTGAAAGAGATGCGATTCTATTTTATCATTATGATGATTTAACATTGAAGGAGACTGGTAAAATCTTAGGTGTTACTGAATCTCGGGTGTCTCAGTTAGTTCAGGTTGCGATTAGAAGATTAAGGTATGATCTGAAACATTACGACTTGTAATTTGAGGTAATTTTAAATTTTATATTCCAAGATATAATCGAAGAATTTAAATGTCTTTGTTGTTTATTCTGAAAGATGCTTGAGAGAATAACAGGAGTGCTTAGATCTTTTTTGATGCTTAGTTTAGACCAAAAAATGAGAGGAGTTATTGATCAAATTGAAACTCAGTTAAGGTCTAATTTTAATGAGGTTGATCTTGTAAGAGCACCTTGTACTAAAATAATTGAGGGACTTTCTTATCTTAGGAGATTTGTTGAAAATGAGAAGAATTCTATTTCTCAAGGTAAATTAAACCCGGACAGTAAATATTATTTTTTGAATACTGTTTTTGGGACTAAACGTAAAGTTAGGGCATTACTGGCTGTTGTAAAAAGAAGAAATGATCCTAATTTGATTGTTTTTGTAGAACAGATTTTAGTTGATCTTGATACTTTGAAGGGAATGATTTGATTTTTATTCTGCAAGAATCTTTTTTAATCTCTTTTTTAATTCTTGGGACTCAAAAGGTTTTGTAATATATTCAGTTATGTTTAACAATTTCAAAAGAATTCTCTCGTCTTCATTTTTCATAACTACTGTGAACATAGCTATTTTTTGATCTTTGAGCTTTTGATCTTTTCTAATTATCTGCACTGTTTCAGTACCAGACATTTTAGGCATTAAAATATCAAGTAAGACTAAATCAAATACTTCTTTTCTTAACATGTCAATAGCTGCCATACCATCACTGGCAGTTTTTACCTGGTATCCCCAGCTGATTAATAATTCCTTTGTAAGCTCACGAATATCTTTTTCATCATCTACTATTAGGATTTTTTTATTGCTGCTGTCTTTAGGAGATTCCATTTATTTGCCTCTATTATTTTTTCTTTTTTTTATTTTTATGTGCAGTAGTTTGAATGACTTTTGTTTTATTTTTTACATGTTTTATCTTATTTAAAGGTAATGTGAAGTAAAATGTTGATCCTTTGTTAACAGTGGAATTTACTGCTATTTCTCCACCATGTACTTTAATAATGTTCTTTGATATAGCTAAACCTAACCCTGTACCCTTGTTTTTAATTTGATATGATGGTTTTACCTGGGTAAAAGGGTCAAATATTCTCATCTTATCTTTTTTGGCGATACCTATACCTGTGTCTTGTATTTTGACAAGAATGAATTTTGATTTTTTTATTGTGCTAATTTTAATGCTCCCTTTCTGTGTGAATTTAACTGCATTACCTACAAGGTTAGTGATTACTTGATATATTCTTTTTTGATCAAAATCGATTTCATTTATTTGGGATAATTTTGCTATTAATTTGATTTTTTTCTTTGAGGCTTCTGAATTAAAATTTTTTAAGACTAGTTTGATTGTATCATTAAGGTTGTTTTTTTCTGGGAGTAATGTGAATTTTCCTGCATGCATTTTTGAGATATCAAGAACATCGTCAATTAAACGGAGGAGGTGATTAGTATTTTGTTGAATCATTAAAACACGCTGTTTTTGTTTCTGATTCAGTTTTCCTTTTTTGTCTTGTAATAACAGTTCTAATTGAAGTTTGATTGGTACAATTGGAGTTTTTAACTCATGTGAGGTCATAGCTAAGAATTGCGTTTTAACTTGATCAATTTTTCCTAAGTTAACAGCCATTTTGTTAAAGAAGTCTGCTAATTCACTAATCTCATCTTCACTTTCTACATTAACTTTGTGAGTAAGATTACCTGCACCAATGATTCTTGTTCCATCAATTAAAATATTCAACGGTTTGGATATGCTTCTTGCGATCAAAAGCGATGAAAGAGAGATAATTACTACAAGAATTAACATCAAAGATAAAACAAAACTGTTTGCGATTCTTTGAATCTTAGTAATCTCGCTAAATGATTTTTTGGAAAGAGAATTTGATTTGCTGATAATTGATTGAGATGCGATTAAAAGATTTGTTACTAACCTCTCTTCAAGTAGTAGGGATGTATCAATTTTATCTTGTGATACTTCAGCTTGAATCAAACTTTGGGTTTTTTGGTAGTTTTTTGTAACTTGTAAAAAGATTCTTCCAACATCAATATAATCTTGTTGGAGTTCTTCTGCTCCTGCTGCGTTACGAAGAATTTTAGCTCCACTGTTATATTTTTTTTCCCATTGTTCTTCCATACGGGTTTCATGATGTAGTAAATACTCATAAGTGAGAATGTCTAATTCTGAGATTGCATTTCCAATATCTAACGCTAATTGTAGGTCATTATTCTGTTCAGAAATTTCAAGTGAAGTTATTATAACGAGATATACAAAAATGATCCCAAATATGAAAGAAACATAAGTACCAAGGAATAATTTGTCTTGAATATTCACTTTTTAACACTCTCTGTGGTAGGTATTTTTGAATTCATTGTTTTTTTATTTAAACGTTTTATCATGAAATATATATTTGTCATCCATACAAAACTAAATAATGGTGTGAGTACTTCTTCTATCCCCTCTGCTAAAAATGTCCCACCAATATTGGTCCATTGGAACACATCCATCAATGAGATCAAAATTCCAAAAAACATAGCCATTATTGTTAATGCGATATTTAGTTGAACTTTGGAGTTGGAATTTTTATAGTAATTAATTGTGAAAATAAGAGCAAGTAAATAGCCTATTGCAGCAATAATCTCAGTGATAACTATAAGATAATCTGTCATTATTTACCACCCCAAATATTTTTGGAATACTTAAAAAGTGCCAAAGCAAAAAATATTGCTCCTAACATCCAAGAAATGTGTTCGAGATAATTCATAAAAGTAGGAAAAATATAATCTTCAGCAACTGTTGTAATACCAGTTATGAGGGGAAAGAAAAAAGCAAAAGCAAAATATTTCCATTTTGAATTCTTTATTGCGGCGTGGGTGAGATTGGCAAAAGCTAACACTAAGAAAATTAGTGAAATCACTTCTGCTATGTTAACCATTTTACTGGATAATTCCCACAGATGAAGGTTTTACTTCATCTAAAGCGTCCAAATAAATATTGTCCAGATAATTTGGAATCTCTACTGCGTCTGTTAATTCGTTTTCTATTGCCCATCTGGATTGATCTTCTAACAGAACAAGGAAGGACTGTTCTAAACTTAATTCTAGATTAAGGATGTCCCACGCTGCTTCTAACTCATCTTCTGCTAAGTTTAAGTGATCTGCAACTTTGGCAATTGATTCGTCTGGTTTCTCATTAACAAAAATTTCTGCTTTATACAAAGCTGTTAGTAATTTTTTTGTGATATCAGGATTTTGTGTTACATATTCTGTTGTACTCACCATATTCCATGTCCAGGTGTATATTCCTTCTGTGGAAAAATATGTGGCATTTTCTCCTAACTCTTGTTGTATTTTTGTCAAATGGGGGTTCCACGCTGTGACTGCGTCAACTTCATTGTTAATTAACAGATCAACCATTGCTTCTGGATTTTCATTCTCAATGTTAACCTTATCTACAAGATCATTAAACAGGAGAAAAACATCTAAAAAGAATGCAGCATTGGTGTTTGCAGTTACTGCAATTGTTTTTCCATTTAAATCATTACTTGAAAAAATCCCACTTTCTTTTTTTGCAACGATTGCCATATTTTCTTTGGCAGTACCAATGGTTGCGATAACTGATATCTCTTTGTCTTTGTTATTAAGTGAATTAAGAACGATAGGAGTTTCAGCAGTTGTTGCAAAATTTGCATTTTCTTCTATTATTCCAATGTTTAAAGAATCTTTTCCAGAAGTGTAGGATTTGATAGTCACATTTAATCCTTCTTCTTCAAAGTAATTGTTTTCAAGAGCAATGTATAACAAGGCACCAATTGGTTGGCCTGCTTCAGCAATAGTAACTTGTTCTAATTCTTTTGAGTTTGTTTGTTCCATTGTACAACTACTAACTGATACAATAACAATTATGAATATGATCATTAGAAATGTTTTTTTCATCAAGGCCCACCTTTTTTTTTTATTATTTAACAGTATAATAATTAATTTGTTATTTTTTTAATTGAATAAGTTAATACTTTTGCGTTTAAAAATGTTACTTTTTACTGATGAATATTTACTTTTTTTGAATCAGAAACTGGAGAGGACGATACACTTAGCAGGTTGTCTCGACTAGTTAATAGAGCATTTTTTCAAAGGGACTTAGAAGGTAATCTCTTCAAATATGGGCGTTCTGAAAGAGTATACAAGATGGGGTTCTCTTTGAAAGGAAATGTTTCTGATGGGTTTACTAGTTGTGAATTTGAATGTACAGAAACATTAGGTCCTAATGCATCAACTGCATTATATACTGGAATCAAAGTTTTTCTCATTGGGGAGTATTCTGGTGACACTACACAATTTAATGCAGAAGGCCAAGGAGAGAGACCAGGTGGATTAGACTGGAAGATATTGCGAAAAACTACTGAAGGTGATGGACTTATCATGCAAGCCTCCTTAACTGAGATTAATTCTTTATGTTACAGTTTAGGTGATAAGAATCCTTTTAGATAGAATTAACAAGGGCTATTTCTCATCAGCTGTTCTCATGCTGTATAATATTTTTATTTTTATTTTTTTATCTAACAGGACAAGGTAATAGGTAGTGTTTGATTAGTGAGAATGGAGGGATGGCCAAATTTACTATTCTATAGGGACACATTTATAAATAAAGTAGTTAAATCAACTTTTATGACACAAATGAGAAATCAGGCAATTCAAGAATTAGAGTTACGTGCAAGAGAACATCCAACTGTAAAAAAACTAACTGAAAGAATGCCAAGATTGTATAAAGATAATCTATGGTGGACTCAAGAATTACCAAAAGTACCTGAAGGAAAAAACCCTTTTCAGACACGAAGAGCAAGAGCAAAATTCATGAGAACTCTATATGAAAAACATATGGAGGATGACTTGCAATGGGCAATCCCTAGTGGATCATGTTTTGAAACAATGGGATTACAAGGTGCTGCTGAAAGTACAACTCATGATGCAATGAACAAATCTATGTTTAATAACATTTTATTTTGGGAAGTGTTCGATGATTTTCCAATTCCAGATAATAATAGGACTCAATTAAATAAAATTATTGGTTGGGCAAATAACCTTTTAGAAGAAGAGGGAATGACTCCCACTGATGTAGAGTATAAACTTGTTCCAGTAAACAATCTAATCCCTGGACCTTCTGAATTGTCTACATTAGGTGGAATGGCAATTGGAGCATATGGTCGATTTATTGTAACTACAAATTTTGCTCAACCAACAATTGTTCATGAGGTTATGCATTGTAATTCTTATGGAATCCCTGCTCAAGCATTAAATGAAGGAGTTACTGAATTATTAACTTGTGATGCAATAGCTAAAGAACTTGGGGGATCCGTCCCTCGGTTAGCACAGTTAGGATCAATGGATGGACTCACTAGATTTTACCAAACTGGGAGACAAATTAATATTCTCAGAGATTATTTTGCTCATGCTATTTTGGCATTTACAGTTGGTGAAGCATTAGGTTTGGAAGGTATGAAAAAAACATATCTTTCTGGAGAAGCATCTTTTGGTGATGATACAAAGAATGAATTCTGGGATGATTTACTCGAAGAAGCTAATGATTTCCAAAAATACCCTTCTGCACTTTATTCATCAATGCCATTAATGAAATGGTCACATAACACAATGAGGCAAAGAGGAATTCTTCCTCAGAATGCTACAATTAAAGAAGCAGTTAATGGGATTTACCGTTAGTAAATAATTTTTAGAATTATATTGTGTTGGAGATTTGCCAAAAGGAAGGATCTCAATATCTGGTAGGCCAATTTTTGCATGTTGATAAGTTTGTGTTATTATTTTTGCGATGATTTGATTAGTATATCTCCATACCTAACTCTTCTCCAGCGTCAATAACTATATCTACAACTGTTTCTACAGCATGAATTAAAGTCGGTGAATATTCAACTCCAGGTATATAAGCTTGGGCTATGTTTTCATTATTTTCATTAAATTTAGTAGATATGAAAAGTGGTTTGTCTAATTCAAACTGTGCTTGATAAGCATCTTCACCAATACAATTTTCACTTTGGTATCTGGATATTCCATAATTCACTTGACTGATATTTGAATCAGGCATGTAACCAGCTTTTGCTGAGATTCTCACTGTAGTTGGATCGTCTTCACAATCACCATCAGGGTAATTTGTCATATTTAGATTACAAATTAATTGTCCAGTTGGAGTATCAAAACGTAATTGATCTATATGTCCGAACGGATCTCCATTCTCATCTCTGTTACTATCTTCATAACGTACTGCATTTATTTCAAAACCAGTTTCATACATTCTTTGTATTGCAAAATTGGTATAATCTTGTCCGTCTTTTGCTAAATCTAAACAGTTTTGTGTTTCCAACTCAGTGTTATCATTTTTTGGTTTGCATAGTTCTTCTATTGGCATAAGAGCTAAGGCCATACAATCTTCTATTGAATCACCAAACATTACAGGTTCTGTTAGCATTTCGTTTTCTGAATCATATCTTGGTCTGTCTTCTAACTTACGTGTATCCATGCCGTAATCTAGTTTGCAAGCATTTGTCATTATGCTTAAACCAACTAAACTAGTAATTGTTGTATATCTCATATTCATTCTTTAGTTAGTTTTTGTTTCTTATTTATCTACTTTTTGTCACAAAATTGCAAGTTGTTAATTTTAACTCATTGCAGTTGTTTGGTGGATAGAGATAGATTGAAGTTTAACTTCATAGAATAAAGAGCGCCAACGCCCAAGAGCTAGAGCAAGTTCGAGTCCTAAAAAGTATGGCCATAGTCAGTCCAGGAGCTTTATATTCGTAGTTTCCTGGAGGAAATACTATGGGAATCCATAACTATGAGAAAAAATTAGAACAAACAATTACAAGGGTAAAAAAGGCAAATACTACAAAGAAAAACAAAGAATTATTGCTAGAATTCAATGATCACATGGTAATTGCTGGTCTTTCGAAATCGAGAATAATTCGGTGTTTACAGTATTTAGCAATAGTTTCTGAAAATTTCAACAAAGATTTTGATAGGATCGAGGAAAAGCAACTCAAAAAGTATGTGAGTAAATTACAGCAAAGCTCATTTACAGCTTGGACTAAGCAAACATACAAAGTAATCATTCGAAAATTCTTTCAATGGTTAGCTAAAGAAAAAGGAAAAAAATCAATTGTGGAATGGATTACTATTCGAATAAGTCGCTCAGAGATGAAAACGAAACAAGTAGGTGATATGTTAACAAAAGATGAGATTTTTTCAATGATCAAGAAGGCTGATAATATTCGAGACAAAGCATTGATAGCTATACTTGCAGAATCAGGAGCTCGGGCAGGTGAAGTTGGTAATGCATTAATTAAATCTGTTAACTTTGATGAATATGGTGTATTATTAGCATTGCATGGAAAAACAGGGACTAGAACAGTCAGATTGATTTGGAGTGTTCCATATATTTCTAATTGGTTGAATGTTCACCCATTCAAAGATGATCCTGGTGCGTTTCTTTGGGTTAATACTTCTTGGAAAAACAAGGATAAACATTTGAAATATGGTGCACTTCGTAAAATTTTTAAGATATGTTCTGAACGAGCAGGGATTAAGAAAAAAGTACACCCCCATATTTTCAGGCATTCACTTGCTTCTTACTATGCTGAATTCCTTACAGAGTTCCAAATGAATCAATTTTTTGGATGGGTACAAGGAAGTAAGATGGCAGCAACTTATGTACATATGAGTGCTAAGAATGTGAATGATGCGATTCTATCACTTAATGGAATTAAACCAGTGGAGTTACATGTTGAGACTATGCCAAAACCAAAGATTTGTCCACGTTGTGATACTGTAAACACAGCGGAAGATAAATGCTGTGTGAAGTGTGGTGGCGTCATTGATATTCGCTACGCAGCAGAATTGCAAGGGATACAACAGCAAGAAGAAGAGCTTCGTTCTCGTAATGATAAATTAATGAATGTGTTATTACAAGATAAGAATGTGCAAGAATTATTGCTTGAGAAGCTCACGCAACTTGGATCTGGCGGATCGCTCTTGTGATTCTTTTTTCAAGGATTCTAGTATGAGTATCCATTCTGGAATTTCTTTTTTCATTCTTTTTTCTCCACCAACATTTTTACTAACTTATGTGTTTCAATGATCTTATCTTCTATTGCTCTGTTATGCCTAATTGCAAGATCTCTAAAATATGCTGAAAGATGTTTGTACCCTCGTGATTTTGCTTCTGCTTTGATGAGTTCATACTCGTATTCTGAGCAAAGAAATCTGCAAAGTCTGTTTTTAGGCATAGAAGAATGTGAATAGGAATAATATTTAGTTGTAACTTGCCCCCCAGAATGCTCCTTGTGTGGGGTATTAATGACTCAGTTCACATTTTAGAAAATAAGTGCCCTGACTGAGAGATAAATTCTTTGTGAATTGCCCTCACTGGTTCGTGTTTCCTATTAAGTAGAAAATAGGTTGAGAGGGAAATAATTTAGGGTTAGTTAACTTGGTTAATGGGTTTATTTGTGAGAAATGCTTTGAGATTTTTTATAGTTTTATCTCCAAGTCTAACTACTGATTCTTCAGTTCTTCCTGCAATAAAATCAGAGAAGATAACTCTTTTGGTATTACTCAATTCTTTGTGATAATCTTGACTTACGCATGTATCCATTATAACAAAATTATTTTCACCTTTAATCCACTCTTTGATGTCTTCAATTTCAAACGGCTTGCCAAGAGTATTATTTACCAAAACTTTTCCATTCATAAAAGAGAAATCTTCTTTAGTAAGAATTTTTAAATTCTTGGGTGTTTGCAAAGTAATGAAATCGCTATTTGTTAACAATTCTTTTTTACCAACATATTTC
Source organism: archaeon (assembly GCA_018670085.1). Classification (GTDB taxonomy): domain Archaea; phylum Nanobdellota; class Nanobdellia; order Woesearchaeales; family GW2011-AR9. The sequence goes on from JABHRS010000012.1 coordinate 19,736, forward strand.
AGACCCTTTGCTTCATACTCTGGTTTTCTGGTTTTACTGTTATACAAAACATTCATATGAAAACCCAAGGCAATATCTGCAACAAGTTTCCCTATTGCACCTAAACCAATTATTCCCATTGTCTTATTGGCCAATTCAGCATGTGAACTTTTCCATTGGTACTTTCCAAGACCTCTTGCTAGAATTAATAGCTGTGAAAAAACCCACTCTCCTACACCTTCATCACCATAATCCATTATGTTGGATACAACAATATCTTGTTTTTTTGCTTCATCTAAATCAATACTATCTGAATTAGTCCCACAAAGACAGATAAATCTTAAATTTGGACATTTTGTAAGAACTTCTCTATCAATTGGCGATCTCCAACTCACTAGAACGCAATCTGCATCTCCAATTCTTTTAACAGATTCAGCTGAGGTGGTTGAATCAGAATTGAATCTGATAAATTCACTTTCTGATATCATGGAGATTTGTCTTACTGCATCTTCACTGATATTTACATCATCCAATGCTACGATTTGTTTGAACTTCATCTTTTATTTGTGAGTACATGTTAGTTAAATAGTTTGTGTTATTATCCCAAGATGCTTTCGGAATCATACCTATTTGCGTTGTCATAGGCAATAATTAACATGGTTTTATCTTTAACAGATTTAGCGAGTTCTAAACACGCTGCAATCCCTGCTCTTGTAGATCTGCCAACATCTTCTTGTCCCTCAAATGATTGATCCCAATGAGGGAGCTTTTCTAAGTCATCTCGTCCAGTAAGTTCATGATAATCTCTATTTTGCCAGCGGTCGCTAATGAGTATTGCATCATGAATCATTCCTTCTTCAACTGCATATCTTATATGTGGGAAGTCAATTCCTTGATAACTAGTTCCACGAAGTCTGTGTCTTGGCAAGGTGCCAGGTGCAATTCCAAATAGTTGTTGGTAACGGCCTGGATACAATTGATCATATGCTACAGCTGCTTGTGCTGATTCAAATGTAACCATTCGTACTCCCTTTTCGAGAAACGCACGACCTGGTCCTAAAACAGTAGAACCATTTCCTACAGCAGGAAGATAAAAATCAATACTTGTTTCTGCTAATACTTCTTTTGCAATTGCTTCAAATGCCTGTAAGGTAATCTCATTATTACTAAAACCTGCTCCTGCACGTTTTCCCATTGAATGGTTGAGAAAATAAAAGTCAGGATGTTTTGGCAAAAAATCTCTCAAAAAATTTGGAAATCCACTAACATAATCTTTCTCTGGTGTACGGTAAAATGTTGCACCTTGTTGTTCAATTGCTCTTATTATTGCCTCATCAACACCATGAGGAACTGCTACATGGCAATCATAGCCAAGAATTTTTCCAATACCTGCAAAAGATGCTCCTGCAGTGCCTGAAGTGGTCTCAAGAACTTTGCTTCCTTGTTCTAAACCTCTATGGTCTTCGAAGTGTCTAAATAATTCTAAATATACTCTATCATAATGGCTACCAAATGGATTATCGCATTCTCGCTTAAGTAAAATTGAATTATTATTTGGAACATCTCCAGTGAATTCCACTAAAGGAGTGTTTCCTATTTCTCTTTCAAGTTTAGCATAAAGCTGCGACTGTATTTGATTCATTACTTTAAAGTAGGGATTAGGTTTCTTTATTAATCTATGTTGTCTTATTTTAAAACGACAAATATATAAAGAAAGAGTAATATCAAATTGATATGCAAAAGGAGAAAGTGCTTCAAAATTTTGGGCTGACTAAATCTGAAGTAAGTCTTTATTTGGAACTACTCAAACTTGGAGAAGCTACAGCTAGTAATCTTTCAAAAATAACAAGCACCAACAGAACATTTACCTATGATAGATTAAAGAAATTGACTGAAATTGGTTTAATTAGCTTTGTGGTGAAAGATAATAAGAAATATTTCAAGGCAGCAGAACCTAGGCAGTTGCTTTCTATTCTTAAAGAAAAGCAAGAACAAGTTCAATCCATCCTCCCTGAATTGGAAAAGATGAAGGTCACTCAAAAAGGGGGACCTGATATGAAGATATTTTCCTCAAAGAGTGGAGTACGAACTGCACTCAATCAAATTCTCCGAGATAAAAAATTAACCTATATCCATGGTTCAATGAGAAAATTTGAAGAAAGGATGAAATCGTTCTATAATATTTGGAACTCAAGAAGAATTAAAGAGAAGGTAAAACTTAATGTTCTTTCAAATGAAAATATCACCCTGGATTATGCAGAAATAGATATACTCCCTGAAGAAGATAAATCTTCAATTACTACATTTACTTTTGGTAATAAAGTTATTATTGTCTTATGGGCTGATGTTCCAGTTGCAATACATATTGAAAGTGAAGATATTGCAAAAAGTAATATCTCTTTTTTCAACACTATTTGGAATAGAGAAATTAGAATTTATTCAGGGTTAGATGGGATCATTAGAGCGTTTTCTGAGTTGGTATCTAAGAAAACAAGCACACATTTAGGAATTGGTTATTCATGGGCGCTTGCACAAGTGTATGGAACTAAAATAAGTGATGATTGGCATGACATAAGGTTGGGAAACAAGATCAACTCAAGGTTAATTTCATATGATGATGCTAAATCAAAGAATTATTTTAGAAAAAGAATGAAGCAATGGAAAAAATTTGACATCCGCTTTCTTCCAAAAAACTTATGTGGTCCTGCATGCATGACTCTCTCTGACCATATGATTGCAACTTTTATTTATACTGAGGGAGACTTCAAAGTAATTGTTAACAAGAACAAAGAAACAATTGCGGTATATAAGAAACACTTCGAAACACTTTGGAAACAAGCAAAGAAATAATCACTCCAACCTCGTCAGAATAGCAGTCTTCCCATCGATAAGAATCAACTCAGATTCTATTACTACTCCCTTTTCTAACGCAAGAAACTGACTAAAAATCTTCATCAAATAAAGAAAAGGAACACCTTTCTTGTACTGTACTTTACTGCTCCATTTCAAAATAGTCTTATATTGCACCTGTGGCCCCTCAGCCACCCATCACTCAATTTTCCCCAGAATCCATCAAATCTTTTGTGAGATATTTCTACAGTGGCCGATTTGCTATAAAAAAGTTCTTGAGTCATTTGTTTAACTTTGTGCGAATATTTTAAATAACTACTTGATATTGACAACCATAATGGCATATTCATTAGTTGAAACTATTCGCAGTCAATTTGATGTACGAGATAGAAAAATTCTTGCATTACTTGATCAAAATGCACGAATGCCACATTCACAAGTTGCTAAAGAATTGGATATTAGTAAACAAGGAGTTAGTTATCGGATCAACAAATTAAAAGAAAAAGGAGTTATTGGTAGATTCTTAACTATTTTCAATTTTCGAAGACTTGGTTATGATGCATACTATGTTCAATTAGAGTTACAAGGAGCATCAAAAAAAGAAATTAAAAAAATCTTAGATCGTATTGGTAAACAAGCATCTACAGTTTGGCTGCTTGAATTATATGGTAAATCAGATGTACTTTTTGTAATCTTGGCACGTTCGGCTGCTGAATTTAATTCTGAATTCAAAAGAATAGTTTCTCCATTTCACAAATTTGTAATTGATCATTCCCATGTCGTAGGATTAGATGCCTCTTATGGTCGTAAGAATTACTTGCCAGATTCTCCTGAATCAATTTATCATCCAAACCCTGAAATCAAAGAAACAAATTCATACAAGGTAGACTCAGCCGATCTTGCAGTAATGAAAGAATTGTTTGAAAATCCCCTTAGTTCAGTTCTTGATATTTCTCGTAGTACGAAACTGCATCATGAAACAGTAGCGAAACACATTGCACAGCTTTTGAGTGAGAATGTGCTGTTGAAATTTACCTTCGAATTAAACCCAGCAGTAGTACAGTATGAATGGCATTTGTCATATTTACAATTTGACTTGACACATGTTGAGTTAGAAGAACCTTTGAAGAAATGGTTAGGGGTTCATCCGAATGTCACATTCTTTACTGATGTTGTTGGCAAATGGAATTTACTTATTGATTTACATGTTTCGGATGTAGAACATTTGTATCAATTGATCCATGGAATGAAAGAAAAGTTTGGCCAATTGATTCGACGTTATGAAACAGTGCGTGTGAATCGTGTGCATAAGTGTAGTTTTCTGCCAGAGAAGTTGTTTGTGAAAAAATAAGATTATATTGACTTATATCTTATCCCGTAAATACGGTGAATAATACTTACCATATTTATCCTGAAATCCATTATCCTTCCATGTATTGGAATCAATAACTTTTCTACAATCAGGAGAACTACAATTACAATTAAACGAATCAAAATATGTTTCCATAAATGCGTAATTCATAACTAACTCTTCTCCCACCTTTATGTTTCGCATTGCAACCATCGTTACACTAGAATTAAAACCAACATTTGGTTCACATGAATGATTAAAGATACCAGATTCAACTATCTCCTCGTTACTTGAAGGAACAATAAAGAAATCATCACTTACTTGCACACCAGCATGGCTGATTGTTTTTCTATATTCTTCTATTTCAGTTTTTGGAATTGCTATACCTCCAAAAGCATTTATTGGTTCACCTTTCTTGATATCTTCTTTTGCAAATATTCCATATCTGTGAATCAAAGAATCTTTTGGTTCGGCTTTAGGTGTAAGCCACCTATGTGGCCACCTTTTGTGTAAATCATTCATAAAAGAACTAATAAGCATTTTACTTTTATATTTTGTGTGTAAATCTTATGCATAAGGGTATTTCTTGCAAGAGAAGTTGTTTGTAGATGTGAGAAAGCTTTAAAATGAATAATTGATTTAAAGACATATGGATACAAAAAGTCTAGTTTCTAGAGCAAAGAAGGTTATGGACAATATTTTATACCTTACATTGGCAACATGCGATGAAAATAATAATCCTTGGAATTCCCCTGTTTACTCTGCATTCAATGAAAAACACACATTCTACTGGGTTTCATGGAAAGAAAATCAACATTCAAAAAATATTGCAAAGAATGGAAATGTATTTGCAGTAATCTATGATTCAAGCGTTCCTGAAGGGACTGGCTTTGGAGTCTATCTTAAAGGGAAAGCTAGGCAATTAAAAGTTAAAGATATGGCAGAAATACTAAATGCATTAAAACTAATGTATTCTAGAAAACGAAAAAAGATTAGAAGTCCAAAAGATTTCTTAGGCCTACTGCCTAGAAGAATATACAAGTTTGAGCCAGAAAATGTTTGGGTTAATGTAGATAGTGAAGTTAAAGGAAGTGTAGTTGATTCCAGAGTTGACATTACCAAGGATTTATTAAATTAAATAATGAAAAATGAAACTAAATAAAATACGAATTATCAAATCCGATGAGCGAGGCATAATTTATGATTGTGGAAAATCGAGCTTTATCTCTAGAAAAAAAGGAAGTATTAGTGCAAATCATACGCATGAAGATCCAGAAATAGTTTATTTAGTTAAAGGAGAGATAGAATTAACCATTGGTGATGAAATTCAAATTGTAAAGGCACCAGTTATGTTCAAAACTGGACCTAATATTTATCACAAATTAATTGCTTTAACAGATATTGAATTAGTAATTGATAGAGAAAATGAATAAAAATTAACTCTTTCTTATCTTTCTTTGAATGTATGGTGAAAAATAATCAACACATTTTTTTGGTAATTCAACATTTCTCCAAACATCAGAATTCATTTTGCCTTGACACCTATTATTACAACTGGCAGGATTGAAAATTATTCTTCTTTACTATGGTCCCACATAAACTGAAAAAATTTTCTATAACCATCTGCAAGCCTTTTACTTTTCATAACAAACATTAAAGGTTCTTCTTCCAATTGACCAGGTTTAACTCCTACAAATGTAACAACGTAATCTCCGAAAATATCGACTGCTGTTGGACTGGAATATTCTTTGGGAATAAATTTGTAAGGTTTTCCAACAAATTTTAATATTTCAGATTTTTGCTCCTTAACTTCATAATCAAATAAATGCATAAATTTGATTCCCTGTTTTTTCCTTTCTCTTTGGAATCTCGGAAGAAAATGTTTTAATCTTTCATCCAACCAGAAACCCTTTGCTCCAATAAAATATACAGTTTCTCCTGTTTTAAGAATATCTTGGAGATAATTTTTAAATCCTTCAATGCCTCTATACAAATAAGCTTCTTCCTTCTCCTCTAGTGCCTCATACTTTAATTGCATTTCTGGAAGAAAATTATTTACTTTTTCCTCTTTTTCTTTTAATAATTCTAACAATCTTCTTGGATTAATTGCTTTAAAATTCTTCTCCCCTTTGACAAAAACTTCAGAAGCAAGGCCCTTTTCCATTAATTTATTCAGCGAATCATAAACATTTCTACGATGAACCTTTGATCGTAGTGAAATTGTCTGAACAGAAGATTCCCCTATTTGAAGCAATGCTTCGTATACTCTTGCTTCATTTTGGCTTAGTCCAACTTCCCTTAATAGTTCTTCATACATCAGTGCTAAGAAATGCTGCCCCATATTTAAATCTTTTTATATTGGTGGTGTTCACCACCACCAATGCTTAAATACCTTACTTGTTACCACTAAGTTATAGTAATGAAGTTACCTTAAGGAGGAAAACAAAATGAAAAAAAAAGTAATAAACATGGAGCAATTTCAAATGCCTACAGTATACAAGTATCACTTAATGATATTTGGGCCAGAATCAGCAAGACGATTACATAGGGCTCCTTTTGTATACTCTGCAAGACCTTATTCTAATGGAGAGCTAGGGCAAGTATTGCACGCAGTACAAGTAGCTATTAATGATTCTGCTGATCATAGTATGGATAACATAAATGATTTAGTTGAAAGAGAACTTCATAGTGCTGGTTTTGCAACTAAGAAGCCTGAAATAGAAACTCAAAACAATGAATTTCCAGCTAGACTTTCATATACTCATGAAGGAGATGCTACACTTTTTAGTGTGATATACGATGATGGGGAAGAAAATGGTAGTTTTGCAATTGGAAAGTATCATATGGCATTTGATCAGAATGGAAATATGGTTGAAAAAACTCTGTGTCTGAATTCAGATGCAAAAGAAACACTCGCACATTATGGAAGAACTTTAGAAGATATAGGAGTAAAGGAATAATCTTTTATTTTGCAGCAACCACTTCCAACCCACTCAAAAATCCAACATCAATATCAGGATTGTAATCAGCACTCCCAGTAGCCTCCACAATCATTG
>JABHRS010000013.1 GCA_018670085.1 archaeon
CAGCTTGTTTCAACATAGCTTCTTTCTTTCGTTTAGCAACAAAATCAGGATAAAATGGAATTATCAAAGGAACAGCAAATCTAGTAAATATTGAAGTTACAATCGCCTCACCCTTATCCAAACTTGCAATTGTTCGTGAATCATCATGCAAATCTTGCGCTGCACTTTCAATTACAGCTTGTCGCTCCAACCCCATTTCAATTCCTAAAATGATTTTAGTGTTCATATTTGCCAAAACTGATTTTGGAATTTCTGATGGCAATTGAGTAATTGCGATTAAGCCAACTTGAAACTTCCGGCCTTCACGCGCAAGTGTATCAAACACATTTGACCCTTGTTCTAAAACTTTTTTACCTAGTACTCGCGGAGCTTCTTCAAGTACAATTGAGATTACTGGTTTAGAATCCAATTCTCCACTTCGTTTGTAACGTTTATACATTGAAAGTGATTCTGATGCGATCATTCCTGCAACCATCACTTCAAGTGCCCCTGAAAAAAAGCTAGTATCCACAATTACAGTTTTTCCTTGCTCAAGTTCTCGGCAAATATCTTTGATGGTATTTTCTCCACCAATTTCAGAAAATATTCCACCAGTTTCTAGTTTACCTTCATGTAAATCTAAACTTAAAAGTCCAAGCAGTTTTCGTTTCACAACTGCCATTGTGTCTTCATGAAAACGAACTCCAACAATTGGTAGCTCATCAATTATTGCTGCAATCCATGCTTTTCCAAATTTACGGTGGTATGCATATAATGCTTGACGTTGTGGATCACTAAGTTGAATTGCTCCTTGAAAGTATTCTGGTTTTAACGTCGACAAATTAATTACCAAAGACCTCGCACCAGGAGGAGGATTTGTTGGCGTGTAATAAACTACATTATTTCTAGACTGATGATCTTTCAAACCAAGATCATTTCTTCCATAATATTCATCGTGCGGATCAAGTACTAACATTCCCACATATTCTTTATCTAATGAGTCCCACAAAATATCTTTCATTAAATTTGATTTTCCTTTTCCAGTTGACGCTGCAACCAACATATGATGACTAAATACATCTTTACCATTCAAGAATAAATCAAATCCAAGTGATTTTGATCCACTTCGAAGTTCGCCTAAATACAGAGGATTTTTTGGTGTTGTGATAAAACGTAAATCATTTTTAGTGACGGTACGAACGGTTGCAAAAAATGGAGGCATTCGTTTACAGGTTTTGCAAGTATCACTCACGCTTAAAAGTGGCTTTAATCCTGCGATTCGATAATTTCGAAGTGTCGGATCCATTAATTCAAAATTACCATTATCCTCCAAATTCATTCCACTAATCATTTCTAAATTTGAAGATGAAATTTGAGAAGAATATGCTAAATCATAAACTTGTAAAAGAAATGTTTCTTTGCCAGCATCAACTGCCACAATTTCACCAAGTTCAATTTCTACATCGCTTTTAACTCTCATTAAAAGTTTAGAATAATCTCCTGCAACAATCTGCCCTTTTATTACCATCAACATCTACCTAGAAACTGCTGTTATAAGAAGCTATTGTAACTACTGAATCTAAGAACTAGTGGCTAATTGAAAAAGACCTCTCTGATATAGCAAGCTTTATAAACCACCGCCGATCCTAACCCAACTATGGAAGCAATTGTAATGCATTTTAGACAAGGACGTCACCATGTGAACTCCAAACAGATGATCTTAAAGGTAGCTGATACCGCAGAAGAAGCTCAAAAAGTCGTTGGAAAGAAAGCAGTTTGGACTAGCCCAGCAGGTAAAAAAATCACTGGAACAGTCTCAGCACTACATGGTAGAAAAGGAAATGTGAGATCAATTTTCGCTAATGAAGGACTTCCAGGACAATCTTTAGGTACAAAGATCCAAATAGAGTAAAATTTACTTCTAAAACATAAATAATGGCAACTATAAACATATTGTTAACAGTTTTCCCTTACATCCAGACTGTTTGTTACTTCCTAGTGACAAAAATATAGGAAAGTTTATATAGTAGTAGTCCCTTACAAGTAGTATGGTAAAGGATGCAGCTTCACTTAGAATTCTTCATATAGGAGACACTCATATTGATGATCCTGAAACCAACCATTACCTTGAAGCTATAGAGAAACATATTGCAGAAAGGCAAAAAGATGAATCTACTAAGTATCATGCTATGACTTCTCCAGGAGATTTTCTTCAACTACATTCATCTGCACCTGGTACAGCTAATCGTTCTTTAGAAAAAGTTATCCCAAATGTGATAAAAGAAATTGAAACAAAGGAACATCATAAAAGACAACTTTCAAGATATAATTCAACTATTGAAAATATTTTTAAACGAAATAATATCAAAGAAGGAGAAACTCAAGTCAAAGATATCGACGAAAGAGTAATGTCCGAAATCCAAGATATTATAAGAGAAAGACAAAAATATGTTGAACAAGTTAAACAAGGCTTAATTGACGATATGATTACATCAAGAGAATTCACACTTGATGATATTATTCCTATAATCGAAAATGATTATCAAGCAATTGGAAACAGATTCCAAAGAATAAAGGACCTAGGTATTGAATTATTAGCAGTTCCAGGAAATCATGATACTAAGCATGTATATGCTATGGACACCGAGAATAATGGACCATTCACATTTGTTGATACAAGAGAAAAAGTAACTTTAACTGGTTATGATGGAACCGAATTTATAGTACAAGGAGACCCGAACACATTTGAAATTCCACCATATATAAACAGAGTATTAGCAAAAATGTTTAACCATAAAGATGAAACAAGATCAGCTGAAGATTTTTTCTTAAACTATGACTCTGGTTTGTGTTTAGACCCAAAAAATCAATGTAAGCCTAACCGTATGGGTTTAGATAATCTTGAGGCAGATCAAAAATCAGGAAAAGCATTAGAAATTAAAAATTATCAAACAGAAGCTAGAGATAGAATGAGGAATGCTGGCACTGCTGACATTTATCTTACTCACAAAATTACTGAACACACAGGATATGGTACTGGTGATGTTGCAGCTGAATATTCCAAGGCTGTGGCTACCGTCTTAGCAGGACATCAACATGGCATCCAAATTGGAGAAATTAGCAATCTACAAGAGTTAAATCAAGCTATTGGAAGTTCAACTGAGATAGAAGAAATTGATGGATACAAAGTAAAAGTGTTAGAATTTGATCCTGATGAAGCTTTGCAATTAAATGGTGGAACTGAATTTGCTTTTGAAGTTGTCTATGGCTCAAACAAAAAAGTAAAGGAAGTAATCATGTACCAAGTTCAGCAAAAAGCAGCTTAATTATTTTATAAGAAGATTTTTTTATTTTATCAATTTATTCATGATTTCTTTTTTGGTTTGAGTTTACCAACCGGAACTAATTTTGAAGATTTCTTAGGTCCAGGTTTAGCAGATCCGCCACTACTACTTCCAGACCCACTAGAACTACCACTGGTACTAGAGCCTCCTGAACTACCACCAGAACTAGCACCGCTAGATCCACTGCCACTTGAAGCTGCAGCATGTTTCTTAGCAACTTCCTTTTCTAAATTATCAATTAATGCACTTAATTGTAATTTTTTATCATCATGCGCTTGAATATATTTGTTCACACTGTGATATAAACTAGCAATATACTCTGACATCTTCTGAGCACCTTGCCTTAATTTCGCTCCCTTTACCTTGAAATCTTTATCACCATGTTTTGGAATTTCATCAGTTAATAATTCATCAACTTTTTCAAACACAGCATCAATTGCTGCATGTGTTTTATGCAAACTCTCAGTTAAATCATCATGATGATGTCTATGTGCGCCTCTAGCATTACGGCGAGCAGAAGAAAGTGCACTTCTTAAATCTCCAATTGCTTCTTTAGTTTTATTAACTTCTCTTTTAGTATCATCATGTAATCTTTCTTGTAAAGATTGAGCCTTTGACAAAGCCCGATGTAAAAATCCTAAACATTTCTCCAAATATTTTTTTCGGTTTTCTAGTTTATCTTGCTTTTCTTGATTCTTTTTTCGCTCACCTAAGAGTTTACCAATAGCTTCACGTACAGCTGGTCCTTTAGCGCCCCAGTCATCATCAGCACCTTTAGGTGAATAAAAAACAAACTTGACCAAATAATAAATAATGAATAATGCTACAAATGTCTGAGCAATTTCAATAAATTCCCCTACAGTTCCAAGTACAATATCGAATGCCATTTATCCAATCACCCCAACGTGATAGTTCATTGCAGTTAACATCCAAAACAAGATCATACAAAGTATTAGTTTGATAAAAATATCCCCACGTTCTTCCTCTTTACCTTTACCAGGAATTGCCAAAATCACCAAAATGATTCCCACAATTGGTCCAGCAACTAATGCCATTCCAACAGCAACTCCAAGTGACCCACCAGCTGCCAGTAATACTTGAACAGGTAAGAAGATCATTGTAATTAGTGCAATACAAGCTGAGATCACAATTGCGTGATTTCGTTTTAAGAATTGTAATTGTTTACCATTACCACCTAAGAATGTGCTAAGTGCAAACATAATTGTAAAAACTAAAATACCAACTAAGAAACGAGTAAACATTAAGAGCATACTTCCGTTAGGTACGCCTAAGAAATTTAGTGAGCCAATTTCCACAACTGAATTAAAAACACCTCTAATTCTGCCATTTAAACTAGCATGTACAAATGGCATAGCAAGTAGTGAACTTACCAATCCAACTAACCACCGCTTATTCATATTGTTTAGAAGTATTTTTTAGTTAATAAACTTAACTATATCTTGGTTTAAGTATAGAAGTAAAATATATGTTTATAGATAGTAAAAATTCAAAATAAAATTAGAACAAAAAAATAAAGAAAATAAAAAAATAAAATTTATTTCTTAGCTTGTTTTTTCAGCTTCTTCAAAGACGTATGAATTGAAATATTCGCTGCGACCATTGCATTCAAACTTGTCGATGCCTCAGTTTTTTTCAGAGTAAAAGTTTTGCTAGTTGACCTTAGTGTAGTAAACAGTTTTTTCATCTCTACAATGATAATGTTGTTCTGCACTTCAATCTCATTTTTAATGATCTTCAAAAGCTTCTTTCTCAAAGGTCCTTTAGGTACTTTTTTAGCATCGCTTTCTAACCTAAAAATACTTTTATTTGCTTTTACTTCATCTTTTTTGACTTGTTTAGTATTTCGTTTAAGTTTATTCAAATCTGCCACGTTTGCAGCTGAGTTTACTTTGTTTTGTAGAGCTTGAATATCAACCCATTCTCTTAGTTCCCACTTAACAGTTTTAGCTTTATCTTTATCAAATTTACTCAAAAATTTAACTGCATTAGCCCGAGCTTTTTTTCCATCAGGACCTTTTGTACTTTTGCCATCCGGAAATGCTGTTTTATAACCAAACCAGAGTGCTAAGATAATGTATGCAAAAACTACGTATTCAAAAAATCCGAGTAACATCACAACAGTTCCACCCCATGGAGCAGTCACACCAGCACTAGAACCAGTCAATCCACCGATACTCCCTGTATGCTTTGCAATATTTGCTGCCAAAAATACACCAAGTAAAGCCGCACCCAGTTTCATTGCATTTTCGCCACGAGTTTCTGATTTTGTCTTAAAGAAAAACCATCCAATCCCAGCATGTGGTAAAGCCAAAAATATAAATCCAAAGAATCCTGAAAATGATCCTGCGATAGCAACTAAAATTGTTCCTGGCATTAAAATAACTGATAAAATTGAAAGAACTGCAGAAAGTGCAATTCTAATATTTTTAGTTGTAAAGTCCGCAATTGTAACTGATCCAGCATACAAAATTGTAAATACTAATATTCCAACAACTAGTCTGAGTAATCCTTCTAAGTCACCAAGGGCCCCCCCTGTGGTGTTAGTTAAAAAACTTAATGAAGAAATTTTTAAAACATTCGTCCATCCATCTTGTATAGTAGTGAGTAAAGTTGCTGAAACAAAAACTGATAACAACATTGCCATCACACTTGAAATTAAAGAAAATCTTTTTACATTACGCATTATAATTCACCTCTTAAAATAATAATCTTAACCATCAACCTTAACTTAAGCAATAAACGTATTTAAAACTTTCGTGGATAAGAACATAAAAAGAAACAAAAAACAAATAAAAAATAGCACAAGAAAAATCAATCTACCACTTAATTTTCTTAACCCGAGCGAATTCCAGCATCGACATCAATAAAATTCCACCTTTCAATAAATAATAAAATGCAAAATATGGAATTATTGATAAATAGTATCTAGAGTGAATTTTCTCACGAGCGTTCCGATGTGCTTGAATAAAGAAAAATCCAGATATTCCAAACAGCACAATTAACACAGACAATTGTTGAACATTTAACAATAATGGTGAAGTGATAATTTCCAAATGCCGAAAGTACGGCCAGATATTAAAACCAATACTAAAACCATTAAGCATCTTCTCAAGCAATGGCCAGATAAAAAAATACAATGCAAACGCAATTCCACAGATGGCTAAACCATAACCTAAGACATTTTTGACCATCTGGATAATTCCAAAATCACCATATTTTTTATTTGCGATCATATCCTTATATTTATAGGCACACTGCATACTCCCCATATACCACCGACGTCTTTGTTGATAGAATCCAGGTAATTTATTTGGTGCAACAGTATAAACATAAGCATCAAAACATTGTTTAATTCGGTATTGTCCTTTTTGCATCCGATATGCAATTTCTTGGTCTTCAGTTAAAGTGTCTTTTGCAAATCCACCCAATTTTTTAATCACATCTAATCGGTATAATGAAAAAGGTCCAGGTGCTACATATAATGAATCTAAATGACTAGTTAATCTACCAACAAAAATCATCACCAAATATTCGAACCATTGAATTTTCTGTAAAATACCCCGGGGTGCATGAACTTTCATTGCAGGAGTAATGATTGCAAGTTGTGAATCATTTTCCTTTTCAAACATTGCAAGCATTTTTCGAAGAGACAATTTATCTACAAATGAGTCTGCATCCAAACAAGCAAAATATTTCCCCTTGGCAAGTTCAATGGCTTTGTTTAGTGAAGCCGCCTTCCCCATGTTATCATGGTTTAAAATTCTAAAATGTGATGCGTTATATTCAGAAATGAATGCTTGCATATTTGAAAGTGTAGAATCGCTTGACCCATCATTAATTACAATCACATCCAATCTATCTTTAGGATAATCAATTTCAAAAACTGATTTCATAGTTGCAAAAATTGTTGCCTCTTCGTTGTAAGCTGGCACAAAAATAGAAACCAATGGATAATCATTTACTTCAATAGAAGATACTTCAGATTCAAATTGTTTTCTAGTATCAAAAAATACTAAAACCAAAAATATTGAGAAATATAAAGAGATCCCATAAACTATCCAAAGAACTATTGTTTCCCAAAGTTGCATAACTCATTATAAATTGAAAGCTATTAAAAAGATTTCGCGAATTTAGCCTGATAACCATTCTTCTATAATAGATATTCTAAGATACTTTTAAATACAAAAAAACTTATCTAACTGTTATGAGTCAAAAATACAACAAATATATTCTAATTACATTGTTCATTTTATTACTAGTCTTATCATATTTTATTGTTAAACCATACTTCCTAGCTTTATTCTTAGCAGCACTTCTTACTTACATGTTATTCCCGATATACACTTGGATCAACAAAAAAATCAAAAAGCCAAGATTGACTTCAGCAATAATTTGTATAATAATCTTTTTACTGTTAGTTCTCCCTTCAATTTATTTCTTTAAAACATTAGTTCAAGAGTCTTATATAATTTATATCACAATTAA
>JABHRS010000014.1 GCA_018670085.1 archaeon
AAAAAAAAAAAAAAAAAAAAAAAAAAAAAAAAAATGGACAGTTGTTATTAGTAAAAACTGCAGCAATTCTTAGTTCGCACCAATAATCAAAGGCATACCAGTCCCCTCATTACTTGTTGGAGCTACTACAAAAGTAGTGTTTTCAGATTTTGCAAGCTGCCGATAAGTTTCGATAGCTTCATACTGAAGATAACGCGGAGTTAAAGTCTCATTAATAATTTTCTGCGAGTCACGTTTTCCTTTCGCTATCTCACGTAAAGTTTCAGCATCTTCTCTTGCAATATAAGTCTCAACTTTCGATCGCTCCAAACGTTGATCTGCTGCAACCTTTGCATTAATCTCAGTCTGAACATTCTCAGGATAATCTATATTTCCAATGTCCAAAGACTCAAAAATAATTGGAGTGCCATCATAGCGCTCTCTAAGCCTTGTGAGAGTATCCACTGCAATCTTCTCAGTGTTATTTTTTACTTCAAATGGATCATATTTACGAACTTCCTCACGAACAGAACTACGATATGGTCTTTTAACATTGTTCTCAAACCAATCCTCTCCGCCAAATTCTTCAACTATTTCTTTGACAGTTCCTTGCTTTAATTTGATTCTAGCATATGATTCAAAGGTGAGATTCATGTCTTTATTGGTGACAATTTTGTACTTCTCCCCATAAGTGTCTGGACGCATGTCGATGTTTTCAACAAATTGCCGCCAAACAAGTCCTGTCGAAGTAGGCCCAACCTGAGTTTCAACAAATTCCTGTTTCCCCATGAAAATAGGATCATGAAATACATAACCCTCATGGCCGGCTGGAGTTCTAGCATTATCATAGCCTGTGCATCCAGCAGTGGTACCTGCGATTATTCCAGCAGTTGCAATTAATGATACAAGATTATTATTTTTCATATTTGACACCTCAGTCAGTTTATAATTACTAATGAACAGTTGCCATACAAAAGAATATTTACTGGAAATTGAATATTTGACGCAAAATTTAAATAGTTTTTGCAATGTAACTTGAATTATGCTAGAAATCCCCATATTTGATGCAATGCACACAAAACACCATAAGTTAGATCTGAGTGATAAAAAAATTCTTTATTATCTTTTGAAAAATTCTAGAATCAGTTTTACGGAAATTGCAAAGAAAGTCCATTTATCAAAAGAGTCTGTTCAGTATAGATACCATAAATTTTTGGAAAAAGGAATTGTGCTCCGCTCATATGCAACTATTAACTATGAAAAGTTAGGATACCAAAAGTACCATATCCTTTTAGTTGTAGATGATGAAAAAAAAAATCGAGTTAAGAAATTTGTGTCCACCTTGGACACACATCCGTCAGTTCTTCGAGTAATTCGTTACAATGACCATTGGGATTTTGAGATTGTAGTTCTTGCGCAAAATGTACTTGATTTTGATGCACTAGTTTATTCCATTCTGGGACAGTTTGAAGACATTATTTTGAAAAAAGATACCGAAGTTGTAATTGAAGTACAAGAAAACAATGCTTTTCCTGAAGTTCGTCAATTGAAATTAGGTGGGAAAGTTTCCAATAAGAATAGTACGAAGAAAAAACTAGGAGAAGTAAAGCTAGATCAGCTTGACCTTTCAATTTTGGAAATCCTTTCCGGAAATGCCAGACTGTCTTCATACAAAATTTCAGAAAAAATCCCCTTGAGTCATGATGCAATTTCAAGGAGGATTAAAAAAATGCTAGCGAGTGGGATTATTAAAGGATTTACCTGTTTACTAAACTACTCAGATTTAGATTACCAAGGTTATGTCTTCTGTTTTAATTCCTCAAATATGAAACAAAGTGATGAGAAGAAATTTATCAGTTATTACAAACAATCACCATATGTTTTTTCAATTAAAAAAATGGTAGGTGCATGGGACATTAGAAACTATGTAGTTGTCAAACATATCAATGATCTGCACTCACTAGTATTAGATTTTAAATCTAAATTTTCTTCAGTTGTGCAAAATTACCAAACATGGGTGATATACAAAGAGTATGTGTTTAATCCATTTCCGAAAGTACTTTTGGAAGAATAGATCCCTGGGCCAGTAGAAACTTATTGATATTAAGTTGCGTTTGCACTTGGTTTTTCTATGTAAAACTAATCACTCATCTTATTACCACGTGAACCACTCTCATGCCAACCAGCACTAGTGATTTGCATAAACTCAGCATTAGCTTGCATAGACTGAATATCTCTTGCCCCGCAATAACTAATCCCACTCCTAAGTCCTTTTATGAGGCTTTCCACAACCCCTGCAGCTGGCCCTTTATAGTCGACAAGAATAGGCACACCCTCTACATGAATGTTTAACTTTTCTTTGATATGTTTACCTTTCATCTTTTCTGCTTTTTCATGATTGTTCTGATAAGACGCGCTGCCCATGTATCTCTTGTAACGTCTGCCATCTTTAGTAAAAATCATACCAGGGCTTTCTTTACAACCAGCAAATTTTGAACCTGTCATAATCGAAGATGCCCCTGCAGCTAAAGCCTTTGCAACATCACCTGGATAAGTAATTCCACCATCTGCACAAACAGGAACCCCATGTTGTTTTGCAATTTGACATACGTCAAAGACTGCAGTAAGTTGAGGCACACCTGACCCACTCATTATTCTAGTAGTACAAACAGGACTTGGACCAATACCAACTTTTAACCCATCAGCACCAGCTGCTATGAGATCCCTTGCTGCTTCTTTGGTTGCAATGTTACCTGCCACCACATCAATATGAGGGAAGGCTTGTTTTAATTCCCGGATTCGTTGGATAGCATAATCAGAATGACAATGAGCAATATCTAAAACTAAGACGTCAACACCTGCTTCAACAAGTGCCCCTGCTCGCTCTAGTGCATCTTTCACTCCAACAGCTGCTGCTACAACTAATCGGCCCTTAGAATCACGATTTGCATTGTTCCACTGCTCAAGTTTTCTAATATCTTTAGTTGTGATTAATCCACTAATTTTTCCTCTTTCATCAAGAAGAGGTAATTTTTCAATTCGATTAGTGTGCAATAATTGCTTAGCTTCATTTGAGGAGATGCTAGGGTTTGCGACAATCAGATTCTCTTTGTTAGTCATTACTTCCCTAACTAATCGTTCTCTGTTTTCTTCAAAAAGATAATCCCTAGAAGTAAAAATTCCTTGCAACTCACCATGCCCATCGCCAGTAGTAGTTACTAAAAGGCTTGTGACATTTTTTTCTTCCATTACTTTCACAGCAGCTTCGATTGTGGAACCCGCTGTAATACAAAGTGGATGATCAATTACATAACAAGTACTACGTTTAACTTTAGTAACTTCTTCTGCTTGATCTTTGATTTTGTTAAATTGATGGATCACACCAATTGCACCAACACGTGCTAAGGCAATTGCCATTTTGCTCTCACAAACAGAGACCATGTTAGATGCCACTATTGGCAAATTTAATTTGACATTCCGAGAGAATTTGGATGTCACATTTGCTTCACTCCGTGATTTTAGTGGAGTTTTTTTGGGTACTAAAAGTACATCAGAATAAGTTAGGCCTATACGTAAGTTTTCCATACGTTAGGAATATGAGAAGTGTTTAGTATAAAAGTTTTACGATCTTGTGTTGCTATGTTTAGTGTGAATCAAGTTATGATTAGATCCTGGGATACTAGAAATACAATCCAAAAATGATAAAGAAAAAAAATAAGAACATTAAGGTTTCATCCACTTAACTACATAATAAGTTACATCGCCTTCATCATCTACAACTCCGATTAAAAGACGTTTCTTGGTGCTGTGAGCTACCCGGTTCTTCGCACTAAAATCATGCCAAGTCAAAGTTTCGCCCTCATGGACTGGGTATACAACCCATTTTGCATGATCTTCACCAGGTTTAATTCCTCTGTCGTATACACGAAAATCTGCTCCGAACTTTAATGCAGTCTTAATGATGTAACCACGGTTACGAATGTCCTTAAATACAGAATAACGAATCCAAAAATTTGGTTCAACTTTTCTTGCTTTTCGCACATAACTTTCAAAAGTTACTTTACGACCAGCTTCGCTCCTTAAATCAAGTCGTCCTTTCTCAAAAAGGTAAAGTGCTTCGAGTAGAGATAATTCTACTTTTCCACCTTCTGAGATGTTTCCAAAACGAGATTGGTTATAAAATTCTCTTGCTTCTTCACTGGATTCAGTGATAGTTTTTTCTCTTGCAAAAATTGCTTTTACCTTTCTACGTTTAGGTTTAGATTGAACTTTATCTTTCTTGCCAGTAACTTGTGGCAGATCTTCATAATGCGGTACTACTGCCGTTCTTAAATCAGAAGATAGTGTTTCATTCTCAACTACGAATTCTTGCGCTGCAGTATCTAAACTTTCAGAATTGATTTTAGCTGCTTTAGTTTTTTTTGCTGCTTTTTTGGTTGATTTTTTTTTAGCTTTCTTTGGTTCTGCTTTTTCTGCAGCATCTCCAAGTAATGTTTTTTGACCCATTTTGTGCTCCAAACGAGCAACTACCACTTATGTGTTAGTCGCTTTTCGCTTAAGTTCTTTTTGTGGGCCTGGTTTAAAAGTATTTTGGATGAAAAATAGAAATATTAAAGTATCTGAGGTTCTTGGTACTAATATGACTCTGACACTGTATTGCTACGAAAAATGTGGGACTTGTCGCAAGGCTAAGAAGTTTTTGAATTCTCGAGGAGTTCCTTTTGTTGAGATACCAATTCGCGATCAACCACCAAACAAAGCTGAGTTGAAGAAAATGATTTTTAAGTTGACAATCAACAGGTTGTTTAATACGGCAGGCAAAACTTATCGAGAGATGAATTTGAAAGAAAAACGTAAAGACATGTCTGTGAAAGAGTTAATAGATTTGCTTTCTAAGAATGGGAATTTGATTAAACGACCATTTGCAATAGGAAAAGCGCATGGCAAAGAAGTTCTACTTACTGGTTTTAAAGAGGAAGAGTGGAAGAAATTGTTTCCTTGATGTTGGATCTATTTTTCTGTAAAAACTCTGCCTTCGGCTCGGGGCGGGCAACGGGATCGCGCCTCTCAACTCCTGGAAATTTTTTTAAAATTTCTAAGCCATCATCCCCTGAGGGATGAAGTTCGCAAAAGCTCAGGTCGCTTGATCTGGCTCTATTGAATATTTTTTAGCCCCTGCACATTCGCCCCCGATTAAGTTTCTACAGAAAATGTAATTATTAAAATAATAATCCAAAAGTGAATGCTAAAATCATAATAGCAACAATAATTATAACTCCAAACAATAAAGCAGTCACTGAAAAGGATTTTACTTTCTTAAAATCAGAGAGGTATAACCTACTAGGATTGAGAATTTTCTGATAAGGTTTCTTAACACAGAAAAGTTTAATTGGATATTTGAGACCCTTCATCTTCTTTGCACCAATGTAACGAAAAGGAACATTGTTACCATTAGCTGAATGAAAAACACTCTCACTAACTACAATATCACCAGACTTAGTAATAGACTCGATTCTAGCAACAGTGTTGACAGTGTCTCCAAACAAATTGGTGCCTCGAACAATAACTTCGCCAGTATGCATTGCAACTCGAATTGGAAGTTTCATTAATTCTTCTTTCCATCTGGAATAATTTTTGAACGCGACCTGTAACTCGATTGCACAGTTTAATGCACTGGTTGCTGAAGAAAATTTAGTAAGGTAAGCATCACCTGCTTTGTTGATAATTTTTCCGTCATGTTTTGTAAACAGATCTTTTGAGATAGAATCAAAAGCATCATGAAGCTCGGAAAATTTTTCTCTTGTAAGGTTCGCAGAGCGGTTGCTATAACCTACAATGTCAACCATTAAAATGGTGCAAAGCTCTGATTTGATTGGTTTTTGTGATTTTCTAGCAATTGGAGATTTAATCATAGGATGTTTGGAGAGGCAGTGTTTTATAAGATTATTGGCTTGAAAGTATGTTTTTTGTTATGAAGTAGTAGTTAAATCTGTTTGAAGAAGTGATTTTAATCTTGTTTGCTCATTTCAACCAGTTCTTTTCTTTTCTTAGAACCCCTACATTTATAAAACAGAATTGTTCTTGCGTTAATATGGCACCTGCTCGAATCAAGCCCCAAGGAATCTTTGAGATTTATACTGACTTTAAGAAGAGACAGCTATACACCAAATCTCTTGCTAACAGCACTGAATCACATTTTGGTGAAAGAATAATCAAAGATGGCGGCAAAGTTTATCGGGCATGGGACGCTAAACGGAGTAAACTAGCTGCTTATGTTTTGAAAGGAAGTCCGAATACTGGAATTCGAGAAGGCAGCGTTGTATTGTATCTTGGTGCATCACATGGAAACACACCAAGTTATGTGTCTGATATGGTTGGCAAAGAAGGATTTGTATTCTGTTTAGATTTTGCACCACGAGTTGTTAGAGACTTAGTATTCTTGTGTAAGAAGCGTGAAAACATGGCACCGATTATGGGCGATGCACATCATCCGAAAACTTATGCAGACAGAGTATCAGAAGTTGATGTAGTCTTTCAAGACATTGCACAAAAAGATCAAGCAGGAATTTTTCTTAAAAATGTTCGAATGTTTTTGAAAGATGGCGGAGTTGGTCTATTGGCTGTGAAAGCTAAAAGTATTAACATCAAAAAAGATCCTAAACAAATCTTTGCAGAAGTTAGAGACGAAATTGGAAAAGAGTTTATGATCACAGATATGCGTGGCCTTGAACCCTTCGAATTGGATCATGCAATGATTGTGATTAAAAAACGTCCACCAGTTGAAGAAGCGAATAAATCTGTAAACACCGGAAGTCGACGTAGTAGTTCACGTAGACGAGATGACTCCAGAAGTAGTGGTTCATTTAAACGGGAATCAAGTAACAGAAGAGATGATTCTAGAAATGAAAAAAGAAGTAGTGATAACAATTATAGTCGCCGAGAAACAAAAAAACCTGCTCCAAGAACAAGAGTTAGACGATCTCGGTGAAGTTACTATGAGTAGATTATTCTTAACTAGGCACTATCAAACTTTAGAGAATAAATGGAGACGAGACCGTAATAGATTAGGTCTAAACAATGTTGGACCAAAACCAAACAATTCTGAAATGCCTTCAATTGAAGGACTACTACAACCAATAATTCTCTCAAGATATCTGAAAACACGCGGATTTGATTACAAAAATTCAGTCTTAGTCACAAGTGATCTGAGGAGATCAAATGTAACTGGAGTTATTGCATACAAATTGCTTGGCGCAAACTTTAGTGAGATTAGACTAGGAAGAAACTACTTTCCAAGGCCTGGACTTCAGGAATGCTCAATTAGGTCTATTAACGCTTCTAAAAGAAGACATATCGGAGATTTTACTCATGATGTTTTACGGAACTTTATGCGTTGGCATGAAGGGAAAGATGTTCTTGCTGTACTGCATGGAAACAGGAATAGATGTTTCTTGGGTTCTTTAGGAGAAGACACAGATTATTTTGGAAATTGCGCAGTAGTCGAACTTAAGATGCAAAATGATTCTTTGTGTGTCACGAGGCATTATATCTCATTGTTGGAGATGAATAAAGAAATGGCCGCCAAATGATTAATTGTTGGATATTAGCATAAAATATAAGAACTAGAAACTTGTCTAATCTTTATTAAACGTTTTTGGGGGAAAAATACTATGAAAAAATTATTAATTATTTTAATGACTTTAACTGTTGCATTGTTCTTAGCATCTTGTACTACAAGTGATGTGACTGGGGATGAAACAGTTGATACTGGAGATGCTGCTGCTGAACTTGCACTAGCTGAATGTTTAACTGAATCAGGCGCTAAATTTTATGGAGCTTACTGGTGCCCACACTGTGAAGATCAAAAAGCAATGTTTGGCTCTGCAATTGATGCTGCACCATATGTAGAATGTACAGAATTCGAAGCTGAATGTAATGCAGCAGGAATCACTGGATATCCAACTTGGATCTTTGGCGATGGAACTGTAGTTCAAGGATCACAATCCTTTGAAGCACTTGCATCTTATTCAGGGTGTGAGTATTAAATTACTTTTTTTGTTTTTTATTTTTCTAATTTAATTGTTGAAGTTCTGTATAAACCATTTCGGGGGCGTTTGTGCAGGGGCCAAGTTATCTTTGATAGAGTTTACACTTCCGACCTGAGCTTTAGCGAAGTTGAGAGGCGGAACCCGTTGCGTCGCCCCGAGCCGAAGGCAGGGTTTCTACAGAACTAATTCTTTATTTACACTCATAACATTTAAAAGTCAAGTTGGAAAATGAGATTGTATGACAAAACTTAAAGTAATCCATGAGCGGCCTGATTGTATATCCTGCGGAGCATGTGCTGCAATCCTACCGGAATTCTGGGAAATGGATGAAGATGGACTTTCTACATTAAAAGGTGCTACCAAAGTTGGCGAGAATTTTGAGCTTGAGATTTCTTCTGATGATAAAGCTGAGAATGAGGAAGCTGCTGAAGTGTGTCCAGTGCAGATAATTCATGTGAGAGAAGTTAGTGATTGAACGTTATTGCTCTGTTTTATTTAAACTTATTTTACTGCAATTTGATTCAAGTCATTCAACATATCTTGCGGAGCACGATAAAATTCTCTATCAATGAAAGACCCTTGTACTGTGTAATCCAAAGCATAAACTGCGCAATTTGACATGATGCCTTGAACCTTAGTCCCAAGATGTTCAAAAATACCTTTGTTAATGTTTCCATGTAAAATGGCAACCATAGTGCTGCCTGAATGTCTGCGAAGTTGTTCTTCTAAAGATGGAAGAACAACTCCCTTGATATATTCTTGACTTGGTTTTCTTTGTTCTATAAGTCTGTCATCTTCAATCAATCTGCTTTTCTCAAAAGGAAACCCTAAAGAACTGGCAACTGCGAGACCAGTCAAATAACTTCTACTCATTGAAGAACACAAGATTACAGATTCAGCTGGATCTACTTGTAATGCAGATTTTAGATATGTCCCTAAGGTGTTAGCTTGGCTAAAACCTAGTGCAGTTATAACACCAGTTGGAAAATGTTCGGTCTTAGCATAGTGCGCATGACGACATAGGTATAGTCTCTTCTTTTCCATAATAAACACTTTAAAAAAATTTTTAATTTATTTACATCTAAAATACTTTCAAATCATAACACACACGGAATGTGTACGGTGCATGCTGGCCACACTTAACTGTATTAATCAACTCTAACTCAAAACCAAGTTCTTCACAAATATTTACAATGTTTTGACCTTCATTAACAATTTCCTTCTGGTTTAGAAATGCGTACAAATGAATAATTGCACCTTTCTTAGCTGCTGGAAGAGCAGTATCTAAAAATTCTTCAGAAGTTTTAGGAAGTGGCATGAGAATTCGATCGAACTGTTGCTTTAGTTTTGGTACAGCAACTCGAACATCATCATTGATAAGTTGAACTCTTTCTTCAGAAACTTTATTTTTTTCTCTGTTAGTAATTGCAAAACCATGCGCCTTAGGATTTAATTCAATTCCAATAATTTTCTTAGCTTCACTGTGTTTTGCAAGAACTAAAGGATAAGGGGCAGATCCAGAGAACATTACCAAGACGTCTTCACCTTTTTTTACTAAGTTTGCAATTCTTAACCTTTCATGCCCAAGTCTTGCTGAAAAATAAGTTTCTTCAACATTCATAAACAATCGAACCCCACTTTCTAAGTGGGTTGTTTCTTTAGTATCAACTCCAGCTAAAACCTCAACACGACGAGTTCGAAACTGGCCAGAATGGATTGCAGTTTTCTTAACCACAGTTTTGATGTTTTTGACAGTTTTAAGATAAGCTTCAGCTATTTGCTTCTCTTTTCCAACTAGCTGATCAGGAATTTCTAAAAGTAAAATTTCTCCAATGATCTCTTGAGACCTTGGTGCATGCTTCATCTCTTCTTCAGTTAGAAATTCTCTAAACAAATCATCAATTGTGATAGTTTTTTGTTTTTTTTGTAAATCCATTTCAACAACTTCGACTTCATCAGTGTATTCGTTATCAATTAAAGGGAAGAAAATGAATTCAGCATTTGTAGTTGGAAGATAGTCTGTGTTCAATAGGTGCTGTTCCAATAAGAGATTCTTCATCTTCTCTGCGTCTTGTAATGCGACCTTAGCTGCTTTCATCTAAGTTAACTTTTAAGAGTATTTTTATAAAGCTATTGTACTTTTAGAGATAAAGAGATGGCAAAAAAGAGAAAAAGAAAGAGTCGTAAAAAAAAGAGGTCACTTATGTCACGTTTTGCTAGATGGGCCATTAAGATTATCTGGAAGTTTACAAAATGGATCGGCCGAGGACTCTGGACTGCTGTTCAGTGGATTGCAGGGAAAATTCATTTTATTGGTCGCCGGAGTATTGAAAAAGGTGCTGAGGGTCTTAAGGAGCATAAAGTTGCAAAGCAGCAACCAAAAAATATGGCTCGTGCACGTAAATTTGAACTGGTTAAAAAATTCAAAGGAGGAATTAGCTCCTTTGAAAATCAATTGTATTCTAAGTCTTCTTTAATTGGGATTATATTAGGAGCACGCGGAACTGGAAAAAGTGCAATTGGAATGTTTTTACTTGAGAATTTTAAGTCACGTAGCGAGAAGCGATGTTATGCGATGGGGTTTAAACAAAACTCAGTGCCACGCTGGATTAAAGTTGTGAAATCAATTGAAGAGATTGAAAATGATGCTGTACTGTTAATTGATGAAGGAGGAATTGAGTTTTCTTCTAGGTCCTCGATGAGCGATGCGAATAAATTACTATCTGAGATTTTATTGATTGCAAGACATAAAGATTTGACTGTGCTCTTCATTACACAGAATTCTTCTAATTTAGAAGTGAATGCAATTCGTCAGACTGACTTTTTACTGTTGAAGCCATCTTCATTGTTGCAGAAAGATTTTGAGCGGAAGAAGATTAAAAATATTTATTCCGATGTGCAGAATAATTTTGATGAATACAAAGAAGTTGAAGGATTGGTTTATGTGTATTCAGATAAGTTTCGCGGTTTTGTGACAAATCCACTTCCTTTGTTTTGGAGTGAGAAGACTAGTAAAGGTTATGCTAAGCGGTGATTAAACTTAAATATTAGCTTAGTGAAATTTTAACCATGACTATTGAAAAAAGAGTTAGATCTGCTATGAAGGCAGTGATCAAAATTGATAATAGAATTCTAATGTTAAAACAACAAATTGCTAATGGGAACATTGTTTACGACCTACCTGGTGGAAAAGTTGAACATGGCGAAGACCCATTAGACTGTCTAGTGAGAGAAGTAAAGGAAGAAGTATACCTTGATGTGAATTTAGTTGAACCAGTTGGAATTTGGTATTTCTTTCATGGAAAAACTGGAGATCAGATTAATTGCATGACATATGAATGTGAGATTATTGGAAATCAGGAAATTGATATTACAAAAAATCCAACTGAAGAAAAAGTAAAAGGGTACGAATTAGTATCAATTGAACAGATTAGTGCTATGAAGAACGAAGAGATACCTGAGTCCTTACAAAGAATGCTACTCAGTGTTTATTCTAATTAGCTGGTTCCACAAATTTCCCCTTGAGATTTCTCACACCACCAATAGGATCATCAACATCTCCAACATAACGTGGGATTACATGAACATGTAAATGATCTTTTGTTCTTCCTGCAGCTCTGCCATCGTTAACACCTATATTATACGCATCAGGAGAAAATTCTTTGTCTAAAAAAAGTTTTGTTTGTTTTAATGCATCAAGCAAATTTTGCATCTGCATTGGATTCAAATCAAATAATGAAACAACATGCTCTTTTATAATCACCAAAGAATGACCTTTACTCACAGGAGCAAGATCTTTTATAACCAAAAATGAATCATTTGAATAAACAACTCGTTCAGAAGATTTTGTTGATATTCTACAAAATAAACAATCATCTCTTGCCATACTAAAACCAGTCACCAAGCCCTTTCTGCGCTTTTGCTTTCTTCGCATCTTGGAGTCGTTGTAACTTGCTTCGTACTCTGTCTTCAGAAAATCCATGCCGCTTTACCAGACATTCCACTAATTTGTCTTCGTTAGGATCATGCCATTCTAAATTTGGTGTTTTAATAGTTGGCATATCTTTAATGGTTGTGAACAGTTCTTGGTAACGTAGATCTGGATAATGTTCATCCCAATTTAATGATTTGAATAATTCATCAATTGTACCTTTATTCTCTTTGATCAGTTTAAGAGCCTTCTTTTGCCCGATACCTTTGATACCAGCTGGATTGTAATCAGTACCAACTAAGATTGCCAAGTAAATTAATTGCTCATGTGTGATCCCTAAGTTACCTAGGTTGTCTGCTAGTAGTAACTCTTCAGCTTCAACTTTTACTGTTCCAAGTTTTCCGGTACGTTTGCGTCTGCCAGCGATAGTTAAGTTTCTAATCAGTTTTGGACAACCAAAAATTAAATTATCATAATCTTGAGAGATACAAGCGTAAGCAGTTCCATCGGCTACCATCGCTGAGGCTTGAGCTTCACCCTCACTGGGTGCTTGCACAATTGGTAGACCTAGAAGAGTGATTACTTCCTTTGCATCATTAATCATTTCTTTGTTGAGTTTTGTGGTTCGGCTAGCGAATTTACGCATAGCTTCTAAATCACCCTCATCTTTTGCGACTTCAAGTCTTAAAGAAGCTTCCTTTTTGACAGCATCACGTTTATCCCAAGTTACTTGTTTTAGAGCTGGAGCTTTTCCATCAAAAACGAAAACAAATTTCATACCCTCTTCCATAAGACTGGTTGTTCGGTTGAATAAACCAATTAAATGTGAGGTTACTTCACCTTTACTGTTTGTAAGTGGAGTTCCATCAGGCCCACGGATTGTAGTTAAAAATTGGTATAAATAATTCATAGAATCGACAGCTAAGATCTTATCTTTGAGAGTCTTTGGGTCGAATGGTTTTTTGGTAACAATTTCTTTGATTTTTAATCCCATGTTCAGTGTTTTGTGGTTTGGAGTATGTTATAAGTTTAGTGGTTCTGTTAATAACCTTGTTTAGAAAATGATTACTCCTGATCTTCAACATTAACTTTCATCAACAGCAAGTTATCAAAACTACCAGAATCTAAAAAGTCAGTTGCTTTGGTTGACACTTCATCAGTGTAGAGAAATAAAAGTGGAAGCTTAGCTACTTGCGCTTCCATATAAGCTGCTGAAATGTCTTTCTCATCGCAACGTTTCTTATTTCTTACTTTACAGAAAAATAATACCTTACCAACCTTAGTTGGAACTAATATTTGCAAAGAGAGGTCTGAATTTTTTCTCACAACTTCACTACTCTCGATTGCAATGTCTTGATTTGTAAGGAAGCGTTCTACTTTTGGCAAAAGTTCGCCTGCTTTGCCTTTACGTTTTGGCAGAAATGTTTCCTTTAATTTCTCAACTAAAGATTTTTGTTTCTCAACTGGCTTCACTTCAACTTTTGGTTCTACAGTTTTAACTTCAGTAATCTCTTTTGTAACTTCCTTAGGTTCAACTTTAGATACTGGTTCAGATTGGATTTCTGAAGCTGGTTCTTGAGCTAGTTCTTGAGCAACTTTTGGTTCTTCTTCCACAATCTTTTTTTCCTTAACAAGTGAAGAAGCAGCTTTAACTTCAACTTCCTTTTTAATTTTCTTCTGAACCTTCTTTGAAACTTTATCTTCAGGAACTGGAGTGGATTTTGGAGTAGACTCCTCTTTGATTTCCTTAACTGGTTCAGGTATTTTTTCTTCTACTGGAACTGGTTCAGGCTTTGATTGTGGCACATTAACCTTTGAATGCTCTAAAAGGTCCTCGACATCACGTAATTTTTCCTCTTGTTCAGCCTTAGTTAATTCAGGACTAACTAATTCTTCTTTGACTTGATCTTTTGTTGGTTGCTCGACAATTAGTTCATCCTCTGAATTAATCTCGGTTGGAACTTGTGATGCTATATCTGCTGTATTGATCACTTCCACAACTTGAGAATGAATGGTGTCTTCAAAAATCACAGAACCCCTAGAAGAATTTGAAGTGTTCTCTGGATATACAGATTCTACCTCAGCTGTCCCTTTAATAGTTGTGTTCGGAGGATAACTAGAAACAAGATTCAGTTTCACATCCTCAACATCCTTCGTAGCAGTTGATTGCGATGAAGTTGGATTGTTAGTTGAAGCATTGTTAGTAGAACTTTCAGATTGATCAGATGGATTTGGACTTGTAAGATTGGATGCTGCAGTAGTTGCAGCTTGAGCAGCTTTTGCTAGCTCATCAGCTGTTGGAACACGATCATTAATAATTCGCTTTGAAGTAGAAGATTTGATCTCAACTTTGTTGGGTGTTAAAGCAGGAGTTGAAAGATTCGCAGAAGTTACTTCCTCAACACCAGTACCTGGACCTACTTGCTGCAAGAGAGAAGATACAATCAAATTAGTTTCTTCAGGGTCCAGTAAAAACCATCGCCAAAAGATTTCACGTTTTCCACCAACTGTAACTTGTAGAGGGATTGCAAAATCTTTCATCTTCCTTAAGGCAACTTTGCCAAGAAGATCCAATTGAACTTCTCTTAACACCTTTAATTGTTCAAGTTTATCAAAAACTGCCTTATCCTTTTTGTTTAACCTGTCAGCAAACAAAGTTAAACGCTTTTCTTGACCAGGGAGATAATAAAGAGGAGAAGTTCCAATTTTCATTTTGGAAATTTTTAATTTTCCTGAAGCATTAAGTTCAGACAAATAAGCTGAAACTATAAGCCCATCACCTTTTACTTCTCTTGCAATTTTAGGAGAAACTTGAGGACCACCTCTCCTTAAAACATCAAGAATTTTATCTTGCATAGACATAAGTAGAATTACAGCAAAAACCGCTTTATTAACTTTTTGTAACCATCGTATCTATGACGTGTTTAATTAGATCAGAAATCTGAAAAAGTTATTTGTGAATAGTGCTTTTGTATAATGCATATGAAAGAATGAGAATTGCAACTGTCGAGATTTGTGAAACTAAACAGCCCAAACAAAAAATCCCTATGTTGAACTCTACAAAAATCAAATAAAAGGTGAAAACCGCAGCGATACTTGCTAACGTGAATAAAGATTTTTTTAACAAACTGTTTTTTGGATTGAAGAAAAGGGCAGTTGTTAGTGCAAGAAATGATAAGTATCCTAAAATTCCTAAAATTGCAATTGGAATTCCGGCAAAGTTACTATATTTACTCTGAGCTAAGTTAGTACAAGATACTTTGGTGTTGATATCGCAAATAGTATCAGTACTTTCAGTTTTGTAATGCAAGTTAGTTAAATAAACTGAGGAAAGCAGTCCGATGATAGCGAAGATGAGAATTAAGTACAAAATAATGTTTGATTTTTTTTGGTTCATGTTAATTTTAATTATTTTTGTCGAAGTAATTGAGTAATGGTCAGGCCGGGCTAGCTCATTTCATTTCGCCTACGATTTTTATTTTTGGAAAAAATAAAAATTATCTAGTCGAGCAAAGCTCTCGTGACTTTGTTCCTTAAGTCACAAAGCTCATGAAAGATCACTGTTTTTCCTCTTAGTTCCGGCAAGTGGACCCACACTCAATTACTTTTGTTGTAATAGTTGATGATCATGTTTAAGTTTACTCTTCTTCATGCTCTGCTAAATATCTCTCAGCATCAAGTGCTGCTGCGCAACCAGAACCAGCTGCTGTGATTGCTTGCCGATAAGTATGATCTTGAACATCACCACAAGCAAAAACTCCAGGGATCTTGGTCTTGCTACTCTTTCCTTCTGTTATGAGGTAGCCTGTTTCATCAGTTTCTAAACCAGTGTCTTTGAATAATTCAGTATTAGGTTTGTGACCAATTGCTAAGAAAAATCCGGAACAGGGAATGATAGATTCTTCGTTTGTTTTAGAGTTTTTAATTTTTGCACCAGTTACTTTTTTCTCTTCTACTCCCATAACTTCAAGGACAGAACTGTTAAGTGCAAATTCGATTTTAGGATGATCTTGTGCACGCTTTGCCATAATTTTACTCGCTCGAAGTTCCTCTCTTCGATGAATGATAGTAACTTTGGATGCGAATTTTGTAAGAAAAAGGGCTTCTTCCATAGCAGAATCTCCACCACCAATAACTACAACTTCTTGCTCTTTAAAGAAAGCAGCATCGCAGGTAGCACAGCTGGTAACTCCACGCCCAAGTAAAGCTTTTTCTGATTCTAAACCAAGCCACTTTGCATTAGCACCAGTTGAAATGATCACAGTATCAGCTGTAAATTCTTTTTCGTAAATTTTAACTTTAAATGGTTTGCTTTTGAAGTCAACTTCAGTTACATCTTCAGATAAAAATTCTGTTCCAAAACGCTCTGCTTGTTTTCGCATGATGCTGATTAAGTCTGGACCAAGAACACCTTTTTCAAAACCAGGATAATTCTCAACGTCACTTGTAAGCATTAATTGTCCGCCAGCTTTGTATCCTTCAATGCAAAATGGTTTTAATTCAGCCCTTGCTGCGTAAAGAGCTGCTGTAAGTCCTGCTGGACCAGCTCCGATAATGATCATCTTTTTGTGTTCTGTCATAGCATTGAATGGCTGTTTTTAGGTATAAAAAGATTGTGGTCTTGAGTGGAATTTGAACATAAGCACTATAATAGTGGATTCAACGCACCAAAAACTTTAAATAATTAGTTTGGAATTATTTGATTGGAATTATAACAAATCATAGTTATTAGGTAGATATCATTAGATACAGAGGGACAGAAATGGAAAAAGATAAAAATTATTCTCGAGAAATCATGAGCAAAACAGTAGTTTCCAAGATGGGAAAGAAGTTCGGAGAAGTTGGAGATTTAGTATTTGAAGTTGGATCAGGAGAATTAATTCATTTAGTTCTTAAGAACCCAACATCATACACTGACAAATTAGAACTTGAGAAAGATAAAGAAGGAAATCAATTAATTCCTTTTTCAGCTGTGATTGCAACTGGCGACTTTATTGTAGTTAGTGAAGAAGATATTATTTAGATTTTTTATTTCTTGTTTTATTTCTTTTTTTAGTTATATGATTGTTATTTCGTAGTTGGTTTCTTTTGCTATGTTGATATTTGACCAGTGGCTACGTCGTTGTCACCAAACAGTAGTTAATTCACCATAAAGTTTATAAATGAGTACGTATGCTGATTAATGATGGCTGAATATGTACTAATTCCAGGAGAAACCAGACTTAAGAGAGAAGATTTTTTAGAGTTACTCTTGAGAAGGATGGACCACGATTTTGATGATGTATTCTACAAAGTGAGAAGTTCAGCTAGTGTGTTGAAACTTCTTTCTGGTAATGGCCAACTGCAAGAACAAACTTTAGCCACGATTAACCCAAGTGTTACACATGCTGAGAATATTACAAAATCTATAAAGGCATTGGGTTTAAATCCGAGAACAACTCAATTTGATTTGGGAGAACTACTTGGGAAATTGCAATTATACACTGAGAATAAATGGGTTGAAAATGTTGATGTGGGTTTAACATGTGAAGGCGACATTAAGGTGAGTAATCTTGAAGCTCCAACTTATGCTCAAGTGTGGAATTTCATCACAAATGCCTACGCT
Organism: archaeon; assembly: GCA_018670085.1. Taxonomy (GTDB): domain Archaea; phylum Nanobdellota; class Nanobdellia; order Woesearchaeales; family GW2011-AR9. The sequence continues at coordinate 17,564 of JABHRS010000014.1, forward strand.
GCTTCTGCCCTAAAGGCTACAAAAACAATTGAAGTTTCTGGCCAGGTTATTCATCTATCTGCTGACGAATTAAATAATCTGGGAGTTAATTCAGGATTATATACAACTGATGATGAGTTTGTAAGAATCTCAGTTAGAGATCATGGGAGAGGAATTGAAGAAGGTAAATTAGAAAGAATTTTTGAAAATGGTTATACTTCAAAACAAGGTGATACCTCTAATTCTGGAATTGGTTTAGCTTTAACAGAAACAACTGCAAGATCAGTTCATGGATTTGTAAAAGTAGAATCTGAGATTGGAGAAGGTTCAACTTTCTCAATGTATATGCCAAGAGAACGTAAGTAAGTTTATTTGATTAGTTTAATTTTCTTTATTTTGTTGTTGTTGCTTGATTATTATTTCGCTTGCTGTGATTCCTGGTTCTAATTGAAGAAAGATCCTATCTTGAGTAAAAAAGGCACTGGTCAGGCTGGGCTAGTTCATTTCAGCTCGCGATGATTTTGCACTTTAGGATTAAAGCACAAAATGCTCCTGAAAATTCGTTAGTTTTCTTGTGCATTCCAGCAAGGGGACCCAGGCGCCAATTACTCAGAATCAGATGAATCTGCTTACTGCTTCTTCAAATACAAAGCTTCATGGTCATCAGGACCAACACCAATGCCTAGAACATGTGCACCAGTTAAACCTTCAATGGTTGCGATAAAATTAGATGTGGAAGTTGGTAAATTCTTGCCATGCCAAGCTTCTGGATTTTTTGAATAAAGTGGAGTTTCACTCCACCCCTGCATTACTTTTACAATTGGCACACAATAACCCAAGACATGACTGTTAGGCACACTATCACCAATTTCAATAATATCTCCAGTTCGATATTTGGTACCATTACAGAACATAAAATTTCCTTCTTCATCGCGACTAAATTCATCGGACGAGGCTTCTGGAATAGCAACAGTGTAACCAACAATCAAACCAATATTATCATAATGATCACCACGATCCATTGCTGAAATAAACATGTACTCACCTTGAGCCCTTACAACTTCGGCTGCTGCCACACAATCAAACCAACCAGTAATTCTTGGTTTATTAGTAGTTGCACCTTTTTCATTAAGAAATCTTGAAGTTGTGATAGCCATTGCCACACCACCATCATAACTACCTGTTTTGTCATCGTAAATGAATGGTTCAGCAATTCCGTTTTCTAAAATATTTTCAAAGTATTGTGTGTGGATTTCTTGAAAATCTTGACAAATTATTTCACCTAAATCTTTCAAATTTGTAGCTCCAGCTTCACATAGAACATTTGACCCACAAAATGCAAACGGAACATCACCTGCACCAACACGACTAGTACCTGGTGTTTTTTGGATGGAAACTACAAATGGTTTATATTTGCTAAGATCAATTCCTTGACTTGAAAGAGCACCGCTAGCAGAGCTATTAACAGAAGTTCCTTGACGATAACCAACTTCATTGTCGTTATTTAAAAAATGACCTTGAGTTGGTTCAATATACAAATTCTTATCTTCTGCTAAAGCCTTTTGCATTACTTCTCTTGCAACTACACGGTTGTTTAATGGAGAATCTGAATCTCTAAGTAAATCAATATAACTGTCAGCTAAATCTTCAATAGCCTTCTCTAATCCATTTTCTTTGTGAACATAAGCAAAATGAAGTACATGATCAGGGACAACCCTTGGATTCTTTTCTCTTTTGTCAACTAATTGTTGATACAGATGATTCTCATCTTGAATATGTGGAGTTGCAGCAATGAATCCAGTATAAGCAAGCATATCTTTTTGTAATCTCTTAATTAGATTTGAGCGAGAGTTAACTAAGTCATTTAATCTTGCACTAGTCTTTCTAGCTTTTGACTCATGTGATGCTTTCATTCCAACACCAGTTGAAGAATTATTTGGTGATCCAAGCACATCCATGATTTTGTGTGCCGGCGTTACAATATGACAATTACCAATCATTAAGTTATCTAAAGTGTATCCCCTGTCTTGAAGTGGTCTGAATTCGCGGTTAGTAATATTGATTGGATCAATTACCATCTCAGAATTCATTAAACATTTAACACCATGAGGAACTGCTGAAGGGACTGCATGCAAAACTACTTTTTCGCCAGTAGTTGGATCGATAAAAGACCTGCCAGTGTTCTCACCACCACGCAGCCTAACTACTAAATCACAGTCACTTGCCATCCGATTACCAAATTTACCCTTCCCCTCGTCACCATAAAAGGCACCTGGACCTAAACGAATCTGACAATCTCCAATTAATTCAGGGACTTTGTCTTCATAAGAAGTTATTTCATAAGTTGCTTCAAAAAGATCAGTAAGTGCAGAAATTCTTGGGATGTTTCTTACTAACTCAAAACGATTGATGGCATTTTTGTGAGCAGAATCTAATTTCTCTTGGATTAAAACCATACGCTTTCTATGAATATTAAGAATGGTCCTTTTTATTGTTTTTGGGGCTGTAGAAGATAATTCCAGTTATAATTGATTATAGTTGCATCGGAAACGTAGGTGTTAATTACTAGAAAACTCAGTATCAACAGCTTTCAAATAATCCTTAACTCTTCCAACGATACTTCTTAATAGAAATTTTTCAATCTTTTCATCAAATAATTCAGAAAGGTTAGCAAATTCAGAAATTCGATAAAGGTTAGCGTTTGATTCAATTAAGTGTAAGTCTTTGAGTCTTTTTAGTTGACGTCTGATGTTAGATGCCGCAATTCCAAGCATTGGTAGTTGAGATGATTTTCGAATATCAATAACATGATTTTTGATTTCTTCAGAATGTAACTCTTCTTTCTTAGTTCTGGCTTTTAGAAGAACCATCATAATATCAACAATCACATCACGAGAATCACCCGGTTGTAATAGACCTAAAGATAGACAAACACGCCTAACTAAATCTCGTCCAGTAAGCTGTGGTTTTTCATAACGCCGCAGTTGAATCTCTGCTAGCGGTGTGTCGATACTTATTTTTCCCATTCACCTTGTCCCCAATCCTATTAGTAAATTGTTTCCCCTCTTAAAGGTTTTGATCGTTGGCAGTTGTTTATTTAACGCAAAGTCTAAAGGCGCTGGCCAAGGCCGGGCCACTCCATT
>JABHRS010000015.1 GCA_018670085.1 archaeon
AAAAAAAAAAAAAAAAAAAAATACTACAAGCTTTATTCATCACAACTAGCTGCACCTGCTTCACATTCCTCTTGATTCTGTTCTAACTGAGAATCACAATAATTTCGGTTTTGATCATTGTATCTAATACAATCAGCAATTTCAAGATCAGGAGTACTGTCTACAACTGACAAACATAGTTCATTTAAAGAAACAGTAAGTTCCATACATCCACGATATGCAGTCATTGCTTCGTCCATACATATACCACCAGCATCTGGATTATCGCATGCGTAAACACAATCTCCATTTGCACCACTTACACTGTATTCCTGTCCTGGTTCTGCTCCACCATAACTTCCACCACCATCACCACATTGGTTATCAATATTTAGTCTATCAAGATCTTCTTGTGTTTGTAAATCAAACCACTCTTCAGTTGATCCATGGCTTGGGAAAGGAATTCCTGAAGGTTTTGCTCTTCCTTGCTCAACACAAACATTTATCCACATGAGTACACCTGATGAAAGTTCACGATCAGTTTCATAAATTTGTCCTTCTGCTAAGAAAAAATCGCAAAGTTCATCATCTATTATATCTTCTGAATCTTGAATTGCAGTTGTAACATAACCCCAAGTCATTCCAATTAAAGGATCATCAAAAGAACCTACACCAGTTTCTCTATCAAAATCTACTTCTAACCAGTTATAGTCTTGATTTCTAGTTTCCAATTCAAGAACAAAACCATCATCAATTTCAGTTATTCTAGAACTTTTGGCATCAGGACCAGCAGCCATATCTTTTTCGAATGCTTGCTTAACTAATCCTCTTTCCATACTCTTAGCAATTGCTTGACCTGCAAGCGCTGCATCTTCTTCAGCTACATCAGAACTTCCACCAAACAGAAAGAATCCTAAAACTAAAACTGCAATTAAACCAATTGCCACATTTCTTTTTTCATTATTCATTGTATTAACCTCTTTTTTAATATTCAATATATTATCTTAATAACAAAAGAAAGAAACATTTTACACTTATAAAAGTTATTATTAATTAAAAGACGATAAACATAGAATTTTTACAACAAAAACAACATTTAACATTAAAAATCACGGCGCCACTGAGCATCCTTTTTCTTCAAAGACAACAAATCTTTCATTCCAGCTTTTTTAGCATTTTTTAATAACTCACTTTTAACATGTTGCACCCTAATCGCAGAGATACTTGAATCATCTTGAAAAGATTCATACTCTCGAAGCAAATCATCCATTAATTCAGATTGCGCTTGAATGTTAATATGTAATAAACCATCAGATGCCATCTCTCTCTCTTTTTCAAGTTCTAAAAGTTTATTCATCTTCAAAAGCAACTTCTCAGTATCCAAATGCACTTCTGAGAGAAAATCAATCACAGCTTCAATATCTTTGATAGAATTATTTTCTTTTTCAACATGAATCGCTTTATGTTTTTTTTGATGTGTAAATCTGCGTTTAACAACTGACCAAAATGAGGGTTTCATAGAACTAACAACACAAGATGCGCTTATATAATTTACTGTTTTAAAGAAAGAAAAATATTATATTTAAAAAAAATAAAAAATAAAAAATTAAGTACATCTACAAGCAGAACCTTCTTTTTTACAAGTTCCATCATCACAAACGCCTGGACGTGCACAAACTTCACATGCGCTAGCACCCTTTGCACCTGCAACAATCATAAACTCATCTTCTCCCAAATCAAGAAAAGAGCTTAAACTTTTAGATTGCATCATACTTCTAACAGCATCTCCAGTTAAAGCTGCATCATCCTCAGAAACATCCACAGAATCATCTAAAACATCTACTGATTCTTCAATATCAGATCCAGAATTGATTAAATAAAATCCTACAACTAAGACAATTAGTAAACCAATTGCCACCCATTTTTTTTCACTATTCATTAAATTCACCTCTTAACAAGAATATTAATCAAGATGAGTTTATAATTTTAACTATATATTTCGTTCAACTTTTTTCATAAAACCAAGTCGATCTTCAACAGTTCCATTTTGGATTCCAGTGTAAATATCAAATAACATTTGAGTAAAAGGTCCAGTTTTTCCATCACCAATGATAATCTCATCATAAAATTCTTCTGGATCTCTTTGACCGAGTAACTCATGAATATGGATTCTACCCTCTTGCATTCTTGCAAGCAACTTTTCATCAAGTGCATTTTCCTTTAAGACATACAAAGATTTCACAGGTGAGATTACAGCTGCAGTTCCAAGTCCAATCACTTCAGAAACCGAACCATCTTGAATATCAGAGATTAATCCATCTATGTCAATTTCCTCACGGCGAGCATAACTAATTCCAACTGATGACAGATCATATTTATTTACGACCTTACGTGCAGAACCGGCAGTAATTGAACCCAAGATAGTATCAGTTTCTTTAGGCATCAACAATTGTGGAGATTTAACAATTCCAAGTGCACTGGTACCAACCTCTTCACATAGTTTATTCTTAATGGCATCCACAAACAAACATTGCGATGCACCAAGCATTTTAGCTAAAGTTCCAGGACGCGATGCACCAGCATAATTACCTGCAGCTTTCGCACCACCAACACCACCTGGAGTTGCCCTATGAAAAATAGTTTGATATAAAAGTGAAATCGGATTAAACCCATTATCATAATATGGTCCACTTGGTGATAAAAACACTCCAAATGTAAATTTATCTCCAGGCCCAACTCCTAATTTATCTGAACTACCAAACATAAATGGTCTGATATAAAGTGAAGCTCCAACAGCACCTTTTGGAAAATGTAATCTATCAATATCTAATAGGGAGTTTACAGCACTAACAAAGTATTCTTCTGGAATGCTTGGCATGTTCATAATTCTAGCGCTGCAGTTGAATCTTTCAGCATTTTTATGCAATCGAAAAGTGTATAGTTCATTATCTTGATGCAAAAATGCTTTAGCTCCTTCAAAAATAGAATAACCATAATGAAATACTTTAGATCCCGGATGTAAGATAGAGGCTGGATCACCGATCCCAGTTGTAGAAATCAAAGCTTTATGGTAATCAACAATTCTTGGATTATCCCAAGTTCCAGAATGTCCTTTTTCCCAATCTCCATCAAAATCCATTAAGAACATATGGTCAGAACGTTTTGCACCAAATCCTACAATTTCTTCAGGCCCAGGAACATATTGAACAGTTCTTCTTTCATCAGTTAAAGTTATAGAAATATCATCATATTGCATACAGATCAACAGATTTTAAGCTATATAAGTTTAATGAAGTTCTAAACTAGAGAATATAAATAACAGAGATACATCTAATATACTTTTAAAAAAATAATATACTGGAATAAACAGATTTATCAATCGCTCGGATGTAAATCCTCAAACCAAGATGCAACAAACATTGTACACAAGAACAACAATAAGATACTAACCCAAAACAATGGATTTGTGTAATATGCTAAAATATCAGATGGAGCTCCTGAAATGAAAATACTTGGTATTATGAATAAAGCATCTATTAAGAATCCAACCGCTACAAACACAGCACCGAGGTACAAACCTTCTAAGACACCATATTTTTTTATTTTCTTCGAAGAGAAATACCAATAAGCAAACAATAAACCAATTACAATTTGAGCAATTAAACCAATAACCCATACAATTCTAGGCACTTCAGCTGTAGTTTCAAAGTTGACTCCAAACAATAAAGCCACAACTATACCAAATGCAAATGATGCTAAATATGCTACAAATCCAATTCCAATAGCTCTTTTGTAATTCATGATCAGATTAAATCAATTAACTTATTAAAGATTATGTATCCAGAGAATAATTAAAACAACAATATTAAAAACTTCAAAAAACAGGTTACATCAATGACAAAAGAAATTAAAATCATCTCATGGAATGTTAATGGAATCAGAGCAGCTCTAAAAAAAGGATTCGAAGAAAAACTATTAAAAATGGATCCAGACATTATTTGCATTCAAGAAACAAAAGCCATGTCGGATCAAGTTGATTTCCCACTAACACTTTCGCATTACCACAAATACTGGCATAGTGCAAAAAGAAAAGGTTACTCAGGAACTCTTATTTTAACAAAAGAAAAACCAGTTAAAGTTGTCAAAGGAATGCCAGAAGCCAAATTTAATGATGAAGGTCGAATGACTGAGATACATTTCAAAGATTTCATTCTCCTTGGGATATATTTTCCTAATGGTAAACGTGATGATATTCGATTAAATTACAAAATGGATTATTATAACACTCATTTAAAGTATGTTGAAAATTTAAGAAAAACAGAAAACAAAAATGTAGTTATTTGTGGTGACTATAACACAGCGCACCAAGAGATTGATCTAGCACGTCCAAAGGACAATGAAAAAGTTTCCGGATTTTTGCCCATCGAAAGAACCTGGATGGATGATTATGAGGGTTTAGGTTATGTTGATACATTCAGACATTTTTATCCAGAAAAGGCTGAAGAGTATACTTGGTGGTCTATGCGAACTCGTGCACGTGACAGAAATGTAGGCTGGCGAATCGATTATTTCTATGTTACAAAAGAATTATTACCACACCTGAAAGAAGCTTTTATACTTCAAAAAGTACAAGGAAGTGATCATTGTCCGTTAGGTATAGTAATTGAGATATAAAATAAAAAAAATAAAAACTAACCAAACAAGATTTTATTTTTAGCTTTCTTCTTTGTTTTTTTCTTCCCGATATGTGTCCCCAGGATCTTCTGTTCAACAAATAAAATTCCACTATTAATGAACACTACCAAAGCAGTAATCCCAAGCGCTAAAAATATATGATTCAATCCAACTGCAATTCCTACAGTTGCCATGATTAAAACGCCAGCAGCTGTAGTTAAGTTTTGAACTTTATTGTCTTTACCAGTTATGATCAAACCAGCTCCAAGAAAACTAATTCCAACTATGATTGCATGAATAATCCTAGTCGGGTCAGCGTTAAAGATTAAATGACTATAATTACGACCAAAAGTTTCTACTACCATAAAACCTAATATTGTAAACATACAAGCAGCACCAGTTAACAGAGTATATGTTCGCATCCCTGCTGGTTTTCCCCTAATTTCTCTTTCTATTCCAACTGCAAAACCAAGTAACATTGCGATTGTAACTTGTCTTAAAACTTCAACTTCTGTTCCAACTACCATCTATTCACCTCTAAATAAATTAAATTACAAGAAAGAAAGAAACAATTTTGATTTATAAGACTTTTCAAAAACATAGCTCACGCTATACCTAATTCTAAATTCAAAAACTATTCTTTCAGTTACAAAATTAAAAGAAAAAAACGAAGAGCTCACGCTACAACAAAATCCCTTGCAACAAATGATTAAATTGTTTCAACAATGTTTCTAGTATAAACAAAGAACAATAGATCAAACAAAAACAAAAAAGAAAGCTAACGCTATCTTCGTTTTAAAGTTTCTAGAAAACAAAATAACATGAAAAATGAAGTTCACACTACTTCTAAAAAACAATAAGAAATCATCTCAAAAAAGAAATGAAAAAAATTTTCCTCTTACAATTAAGTAAAAGAAAAAAAAAAGAGCTATCCATATGGAAAAAATGATTGAATGGACGTTAGTGAGCGCATGCTGAAATTCTCGCGTTAGCTTGAACCTTACACATCGCTTCTATCAAACGGCTGTTGTTGCCATGTCCCATACTATCTCTTATTCGAGCTACGCTTCGTGCTTAGATGCATTCAGCACTTATCGCTTGGCGCGTAGCTGCTCGGCATGCCTTATCAGACAACCGATACACCAGTGGCGCCGAGGCTCCGTTCCTCTCGTACTAAGAGCTCCTTACTCTCAGATAGTTAACAATTCTAGTAGATATCAAACAAACTGCCTCACAGCGTTCTGAACCCAGCTCACGATCCCTTTTAATGGGTGAACACCCCCACCCTTGGCAGCTTCTGCACCACCAGGATAGGAAGA
>JABHRS010000016.1 GCA_018670085.1 archaeon
CCTGCCCAGGGCAAAAAGAATTCATAGTGCCTATCAAGTCTTTCAATTTCAACATCCAGACTATCACCGGTTTGAGTGTCCACTGAAAGTATTGTTTTGAAATCAGTTACAATGATAAAACGAGGACTATGCTTATGCGTATCACCATTTTTAACCAATTCATCAATATGGTGATGCAAATCATCACTACGATTTACTTCGAAGTAGAGTTTCTTTTTCCAAAGTATAACATTATCTTTTTTAGAGAGATTTGAATTGCCCTTTCTTAAGCGTGTGATGGCCGCTTTTGGAAGTCCATATGCAGATAATAAATCATAAATGAAGCTATCTTCAGTAAATGATTTTACTAATGATTCTAAATTGGATTCTATTTGAGCAATTTTCACAATTGAATATAGTCCATTTGGATAAAAACAAATAAATATTCAGATTGAGATATAACCTGGGCAATAACATGTTAAAAATCTTTAAAAAAGAAAGAAGAAAGAAAAAGTAAGCAAAAAGAAAGAAGAAAGAAATAGACAGTTATTAACTAATTAATACCTGATATATAAGTATATATCTGATATATTAAGTATATATAAGTATATACAGCGCGCGCCCGCGTTCGACAAAATTATCAAATCAATTTTAAGCTATCTAATAGCCATTTCCCGTCGACAGATGATGTTTTCTGACAACTTTATTGTACTTGAATAAAAAGTGTATTCTAGGTATCAAAGAACGGCAAAAAAGGCCATTGTGGGTTTCGGTTTTGGATACCTTTTTCAACTTTATATTTTTTTACATTTTGAAACGCACCTATTTACACACCCCCTACCCCTTTAAAAGGGGGTTTCGATATTGATTTTTTAGTTGAGAATGAAAATTGGGGGCTGTTAAAAGGGTGAAAAGGGAGGATGCATGAGCATCCTTCAGAGTTTTAGAAACTTGCAGCCCCATATATATATAATATGTAAGTTAATGTATGAAACTAAGTTCACTCAAACAAGTTCAAGTAAGAAAGCAATGGCCTGATGAAGCAAAAGATTTTACGCCATGGCTTGCATCAGAAGAAGGTCTTGCCCTATTGGGAGAAAGTTTAGGCATGGAGCTTCAACTTGAAGATACAGAAGTAATGGTGGGCAATTACAGGGCTGATATTGTCGCAAAAGACAGTGTGACAAATGAGTATGTTGTAATTGAAAATCAATTATCGGCAACTAATCATGACCATATTGGTAAATTATTTACTTATTCAGCCTCTTTCGGAGCTTCGACTTTAATATGGATTGCTGAAAGCTTAAGAGAAGAACATAGACAGGCAATTGATTGGTTTAATGATATAACAACTGAGAATGTTGATTTTTATGGTATCGAGATTGAACTTTTCCAAATTGGTCAATCTGATTATGCCCCTCATCTTAAAATGGTTAGTAAGCCAAACGAGTCTACGCGCACTATACGCGCTGAAAAAACTAAGCTAACAGAAGGCGGCTCAAAGAATCTTGAATTTTGGTCCCATTTCAATGAACATATCAAAGCACATTCGAACGATATCAGAATGCGTAAACCACAACCTAACCATTGGTATGATATTGCAATTGGAAAAAGCGGTGTTCATATAACTCTGTGCGTTCGTTTTACTTGGGGGAATGATATATCTTGTGAATTATATATTAGCAGAGGTGATGATAAAGAGTTTTATCATCAACTACATGCTGAAAAAGAAAAATTTGAAGGAATTATTGGCTCTAAATTAGAATGGAATGAGTTACCAGAAGGAAAATCTAGTAGAATAATTTCAAGGAAAAAGTTAGACCCAAATAGTCGAGAAAGTTGGGAAAAATGTTTCAACTGGTATGTAAATAGTACAAAGAAATTTAAAGAAGCATTTATTCCATATGTGTCAAAATTATAGCTTTTTTCTAGTTCTGGAACTGTTCTCTATTTAATTTAATATTATAGATTAAATTAAATTTATTAACAAAAAAGGTGTTATTTAAAGCGACTGAAAATCCTTGTGTCGCTGTTTCGATTCCGGCCCGAGCCACTTTTATTAAAATCTTTACCCTTCGTTAATAAACTGCATTAGGTCTTGAAAACCGGAAAAACAATGTGCAGATGTTTCTTTCAATCTATTTGTACTCGTATGCCCGCAGGTAAGTAAAGCG
>JABHRS010000017.1 GCA_018670085.1 archaeon
ATTTATCCAAAATATCTTGATGGCCGAACAACATTCTTTATTGTCAATAAAACCTGCTGTTAAGTACACTGACATCCCTGATGCACCGAAACCAGTAAGGAAACCAGTCACAAACATAGTTTCAAATAATTATGTTCCAACTAAAAAAATTCTAACAAACAGACCTAAAAGTGATGTCAATGTAGATGAATTACTAAACGATCCTGCAATTCTCTTCCCTCATGATAGTATGCGTGATGGTCAAGCAGATTTGGTTAAAGACATCAAAGAAGCATTGCATAATGAAAAAATTATCTTAGCCCACGCACCAACTGGTCTTGGTAAAACAGCAAGTGCATTAAGTGTTGCAGTCCCACTTGCAAAGAAACTAAAAAAGAAAGTTTTTTTCTTAACCAATCGTCATACTCAACATAAAATTGCCATTGATACTTTGCAAGCCATGCAAGCAAAGTCTGGTGAATCAATTGTTGTAAGTGATATTATTGGAAAAAAAAGTATGTGTTCTCAAGAAGTTGCTAAACTTTTCGGATCTGACTTCAATGAGTACTGCAAATCATTAACTGAAAAAGGAAAATGTTCATATTATACTAAAGTCAAAACTAGTAAGGGAATCTCAGTTGAAGCGCAGTACCTTGTTGAAAAATTAAAAGTAGCCAAACCAATGCATACTGAAGAAATTCAAATGGCAAGTATCGCTGAAGGTATGTGTAGTTATGAAATTGCAATTGAACTTGCTAAAAAAGCTGATGTAATTGTTGGTGATTATTATTATCTTTTCAGTCCGATAGTTAGGCAAAATGTGCTTAAGAAGTTAGACATCGAGCTTGACGACATTATCGTGATTGTTGATGAAGGTCACAATTTGCCAATTCGAATTGCAGATATGTTAACATCTAAACTTTCTGTCAACGTCCTAAAATATGCAATTCAAGAAGCGCAGAAATTTGGAGCTGATGATTTATCATCTGTTCTGAAGGAAATTCAAACAAAATTTGAAAAGCTAAAACCATTAAGTTTCAAAGTAAAGGAAGCCAAAGTTACAACTGAAAATTTTACTGCTATCATTAAAACCACAATTGATTATGAACAATTAATTGAAGACCTTGATAGTGTAGCAGACGAGCTTCGAGAAAAGCAAAAGAAAAGTTTTTGTGGATCAGTTGCAGAGTTCCTTAGAAAATGGGTTGGTGAAGATCATGGGTTCGCAAGAATTTTTCGTGAAGCTGAAGGGAAAATTGGAACATACAAGGAATTAGAATATTCTTGTTTGGATCCAAGTCTTGCAAGTAAAAATATTTTTAGTCAATTTCATTCTGGTGTTGTTATGAGTGGTACACTTTTGCCACTTAATATGTATGCAGATCTGCTTGGTGTTAAAGACGCTAAGAAAGAGAAATACTGGTCACCATTTCCAGCTGAAAATCGCAGGTGTATTATTGTTCCAAAAACCAGTACTAAATACGCCAGCCGTTCAGATGAAATGTACACAGAAATGGCAAAACTCATCTCTAATTATTCTCATGCAATTCCTGGAAATGTTGCGGTTTTCTTTCCCTCATATTATTTAAGAGATCAAGTTGCTAGAAAAATATTAACTACAAAAAAGATTTTACAAGAAGCCCGTGGCATGGATAAAGAAGCTAAAGAAGTGTTTCTAAAAGAGTTTCACTCCTACAAAGACAAGGGTGCGGTGCTGCTTGGAGTTACTGGCGCAAATTTTGCAGAGGGAATCGATTTTCCAGGAGACTTGCTTCAAGGCGTTGTTGTTGTTGGAATTCCTTTAGCGAGACCGGACTTAAAAACTAAAGAAACAATCACTTACTATGACAGTAAATTTGGCAAGGGATGGGATTACGCATACACTTATCCTGCAATCAACAAATGTATTCAGTCAGCTGGTCGTTGCATCCGTTCAGAAAAAGACCGTGGAGTAATTATCTATCTAGATGAGAGGTTCGCGTGGAAAAAATATTACGATTGTCTGCCAAAGGAAGGTTTGGTTGTCAAGCGTGAACCTGTTGAGATGATTACGAACTTCTTTGCTTAATCTCATCGATTTCTCTGAAAACTGCGCCACCTACATCAATTTCTACTAACTCTTGGCAACAGAACACTCTAGTTTCTACATAAATCAGGATGCTAATGACCTCAAAAACGCACCAGTATACTAAATAGTAACATTTATATATGTAAAGCACATTACTTATCATTAATGGATTGAGATCGGATTCCCTCACCATTCTACCACCCTCACCCCCTCTCGTGTGGGAGTCCAATCTTAACCTATTCCTCTTTTATTAGGTAACTAGTGTCACAAGAGGTGGATGGATGTTGGGAGTCCTCTGGGCTCCCTTTGCTTTTTTCTTAGAATTTTTTTTATCAGTGGAAGATCTCGCTATGCTCGCATGGGGCGGGGCATCGGGATCGGGCTTCTCCACGTTCGCTTTGTTGACAAAGCTCAGGTCGTAAAGTTAAGCTCTTTCGAAAATAATCTGCTCCTGCATAGCGCCCCCATAACATCTTCCACTCTGATTTGGCTGAAGTAGAAAACATTTACAATATATATCAAAACATATGTTCTTTCCACAAAGTATATATATTCATTGTCGTTTCTATTCTACTATACAAACAAAATTGAGGTGAGATAATGTCGGCACATGTTTTAGCAGAAGGTTCTTGGGATAACACCTTGCGTGATTCCAGTAAGGGAGTTTTTCATCGTTGTATTGATTGTACAGAAATCATCAGTAATCCGATTTGTTCTGAATGTCTTGGAAAACAGATGAAGCAGATGCTCGGCGAGATTGATCCTTCTTTAGCAGAAAAAATTGTAACTAGCAACTATGCAGGCGACACTCATTGTATTGGTTGTGGTAGTGAAATGAGTTTGTGTGCGCACTGTTTTAGTAAAGATGTGTATGAGCAGATCAAAGAACTAAATGAAGTTGCAGCTGAAGAATTCTTAGCAAGGTTCGACTATGATCTTCGTGTGATTTATTGTTAGAATTTTTATTTTATCTTTTTAATTATATTCTTGAATTTGGTCTTCTCTGCTAAACCTACTTCTCAATTCTTCAACTAAAATTCCTTCTAACCTGTTTGCACTGTCGTCCATATTTGGTCTTTCCTCTGGGTTAAAATTTATCATTGACTGTACTAAATCAGAAAATACTTTTGGAACACCAATGTTTAATTCTTCCAGAGGTGTAACTCTTTCAGTTCTTAATTGATTTACGTATTCTCTAACTGATTTACCTCCAAATGGTTGTCTATCGGATGCAAACATGTAAGTCATAACTCCTAAACTAAAGACATCTGTTTTTCTAGAATCTGCTGAATCAACCAGTGACATCTGTTCTGGAGATGCATATCCTAAAGTGCAAGCTATTGTCATCTCTCTTACTCCTTCTCTAAGTGAATAGCTGTCTCCGCAACTTCCAAAGTCTCCTACGACTCCCCCTCTAAACACATTACGTCGCTTTAAATCACCGTTGTGTTTATTTGCTGCATGTATTACTTGGTGGACTCTTGCAACATTTCTAATAGTTGTGAGTAATTCAATCCCATATGGTATTTCTGCACTAGCAAGGCATGCTGTGGCATCATATGCTGGCATCAAGATATACCCACTGTGGTCTTGATTTTGTTCGAAGTCGTAAACTTCTGGGACCAAACTCTCTCCAAATTGTTCTCTCACTGATCTGTATATTTGTTGTTGAAGTTCAGCTTCATCAGATAATTGTAACCCTGGGCTGTTTTCATGTTGTACTTGTCTTAGTACTTTTAGTGCTCCAGTTCTTCCAGCATATTTTCCCTCAGTTTCCTGTACTTTCCAAACATATGAAAACGCACCTTGACCTAGTTCCTCTATTGGTAAATATCCTTTTAACTGGCATACTAACCCAATTTGGTGTGGTAGCGAGGATGATGTACTGTCTCTGTAGAATCTACTCGGATCTGGTCTAACTGCTGCACTTCCTGTACTTTCCATAATAATTGTGTCTGCGATTGCCAAGCTCCTCTTCACATTGTCTTCTATTTAAAAAACCTTGCAAAAGTATAGATTGTATATGTTTTTGATAAATTTGTCCTAAAAGTTAAGTTAACAAGAAATTCCAATCAAAGCCAAATCAGCTGCGCTTAAACACTGAGATAAAGCAGCACAATAATCAGAATAATCAACACCACTAACTATTTCTAACCCTTCTCCAACATAATAAGATGGGAGGATATACATTCCACGAGATGCAACTGAACCACTTTCAACTGCATGAGCAGATTCTAATCCACTGCATGTCATTGATCCAGTTAATGTTTCAAATGTGTTGTAATTACTGAATTTCACAGCAAAATCATAGTCTTTGGAATTTTCATCGCACATTGTGTTAATCTCTTTCATACTGTGTCCATAAGGTGTTTTTAGCATTTCAAATGCTACACTAGTGTCGTCGCTGTCTTCAATCTGTATACATATTTCAGCGTAATCAATTAATGAATAAAAAGAATTTAACTCTACTGCAGCTTCCAATCTTTCTTCAACTAAGCTACTTAAATCTTCAGAACTAATCCCTTCATAATATACTGCAAACCCAACGCTTTGTTTTACAAATAATAACATTGCACCTAGTACTAGCACACTAATTATTGAGATCACTGCAATTTTTTGATAATGTGCAGGACTTGGTTTGTGCTTTGGCAAATCTTTTGCTGTTTTTCCTTGTAATTTTAAGAATTTATTATAATTATGAACTGTTGTGTGTTCAAACGCCCATTTTGCATCGTGAACTTTCCATCCACTTTTTACTAATGCATTAACAACTTTTTCTTCATTCATTCCCAGTTTAATTTTTCCTGTAATAAAATTTCTAACTTCATCTGTAAGTTCAATGTCTTCTTCTTGTTTATGTGTTCGAAGGAAAAAACCTAGTGCTCCAACAATAATCCCAAGTGCAATCACAATGCTTGCAGTTCTAAAAAATGATGCTTTTGCTTCACTTGCCTTTATTTCGGTTTTGGTTCCTTCCAAATCTGTTTGGGTACTTTCAAGTTCTGTTTTTGTACTTTTTACATCTTCTTGTAATACTGCAAGGCCAGTTGAAACAGTGTTAACTTGTTCTTCAACATCGCGTTCGAGTTGGTATTGATCAGTTGAAAGTAATTGTACATTTGTGTTTAATTCTTCTACAGTTAAAGTTAATTCGTCGACGCTTAGTGCCATATCATTAACACTGGTCTCAATATCATCTACTCGTAGATCAACTGCACTAATCTCTGCAACTAATAATGAGTCATCATAGGTTGCCCCACTTTCACATCCATCTGGTGTTCCATCAAGATTAAAATCTTCATAGTCATCATAACCTTCACATGCATCTTCAGAATCAAGAACACCGTCACCATCAGTATCAAGATCGCTCTGACAATCATCAGGCGTACCATCTAAGTCTAAATCAATACTATCATCAAAGCCAGCACATTGGTCAGCTCCATCAAGAACTCCATCAAGGTCTGAATCCAAGCAATCAGGATCGTCGGTATCAGTGTATCCATCTTCATCGTTATCAATTCCATCAGAACATGTTTCACTATCAGATTCAGAACTGATGGGACTGGAATCACTGTCACTTGTTGTTTCAATTCCACTAATATCTACTTCAACGCATTCATAAGTCGCCATATCGCAGACCCATCCTTCGCCAAGTTCATCGCTACATTCACTATCCTCAAAACAGATATCAACTGCTAAAACTGTCATAGAAAATAAACTAATCAGTGTAATAACTAATCCCAAAACTAGAACTAACTTACTGTACACCTCTTTTTGCATAATTATCAGGATAAATGAAGCATTTTCGCTTTATATATCTTATTGTTTTTAGGGGTGTATATAGAGTGTACATCTGTAAAAGAAATTTAACAAATACTAAATATAAAAATTTTTTTAGAAATAAATCATCATCATGATAATACTAAAAGAACAAGAAAATAAAAAAATAAGAAAAGAAATTTTATCGCCGCGTTGATTCCTGAATTAATTTTCTATCTTTGTCCAAAAATGAAGTTAATAAATGTTCATAAATTCTATTTGCAGAATCTGCTAGTTCTAATGTTCCTCTGATAGTTCTCTCTCTGTTATTTGCTAAGTTAACACTTCTAACTACGCTTTTATGGAGTCGAAAAAGAGTTTCTACTGTTGGAGCATTTTCATCTTTCATATGATAAAATCCTGCTGCAGATCTATTCTCACCATAAATTTTAACTTTATCTTCTTCTAATGCCCATGGGAGGAATGTTATACTGCTCCCATCTCCCGCTTGTGAGAAAAGTAAATTAATTGGTCTACTTGAAAATTGAGCATTTTGTGCTCTTTTAAAGTCTGCATCTGATGCTTCATATACTTCTCTTAGTTTAGTACTCACTTTTCTATAAGGTCCTGCATATCGCTCGAGTACTCCCTGCATGTTAAAAGGATCATCATCTGGATTTATCTTAGCTTCTGTGCCTATAATATTTACATCAACCATATTCAATGCTAGATATCCAACATCTCCTCTGTTAACATGTGCAGTTCCACCTGAGTATCTCATAATCACATCTGTTCCTGGTAATTTGAACACTAATTGTCCCTCATCAACGCTTCCAACTTGTTGAAAGCCTTCATACCTACCTCTTTGATCACTAAATCTTTTAATTCCACTAAATAGTCTTTCTAACATTTTATTTTTCCTCAATTATGTTTGTCATCTGTTATAGTTGTCAAAAAGTGACACTTATTTATAAACTTTCGGGTCAAATCATCACTCCAAGGTGACAACCTACAATGATCTATTTTTACCTCCTTTCCTTCATTTCGCTATTCTCTCTTTCTTATTCACTTTCTACAATTTTTACAACTTTGCTTTGGCATACCTTTAAATAAATTAACCAACCACCAAAAGCTACCATGTTACACATAAAATTCATTCGAGAAAATGCTGATATCATCAAAGCTAGTGAGAAGAGACGTGATCATGATCCAAAAGTTGTTGACCAAGTCTTGGAACTGGATCAAAACTGGCGTGAACAAAAAGGGATTCTTCAAAATTTACAACAACAAAGAAACACTACCTCAGAACAGATCAACAAATTGATGAAGCAGAAAAAGAAAGATGAAGCTCAAACTTTTATCAAAGAAATGAAACAGTTAGTTGAAGATCTAAAAGCGCAAGAAGAAAAAACAAACAACTTGAAAAAAGAAAGAGACAGTCTTCAAAAATCAATTGGTAATGTTCTTGAAGACAGTGTTCCAACTGGTAAGAGTGACGCTGATAATCCAACTATCAAGGAAGTTGGTAATAAACCAAAGTTCAATTTTCCAATTAAAGATCATCAAGAAATAATGCAAGACTTAGATCTTGTGGATTTAGATACTGCGGCAAAGGTTAGTGGTTCTAGGTTTTATTATCTAAAAAATGATGCTGTGTTACTTGACTTAGCACTTCAAAGGTTTGCAATTGATTTACTAAGAGAGAAAGGATTCGATCTTATTTATCCACCTTTCATGTTAAATCGTGCAGCCTTAGCTGGTGGAGTAAACCTTTCAGAGTTTGAAGATACTATTTACAAAATAGAAGATGAAGATCTCTATCTAATCGGAACCAGTGAACATCCTTTGGTTGCTTTGAAACAAAATGTTCTAATCGAAGAGTCTGAATTTCCAATCAAACTTTGTGGAGTTAGTGCTTGTTTTAGAAAAGAAGCTGGTGTTCATGGACGTGACGATAAAGGAATTTTTCGAGTACATCAATTTAATAAAATCGAAGAGATCATTTATTGTAAACCTGAAGAATCCAAAAAATATTTTGATTATGCTCAAAATTTATCTGAGGAAATTTTCACCAAACTTAGAATCCCTTTTCGGGTAGTTCAAATTTGTACTGGTGACATTGGTAACAAACAATCTTTGCAGTATGATATTGAGGGTTGGTTTCCAGGACAAAATGAGAAGAATGGAACTTATCGTGAGTTAACTAGCTGTAGTAATTGTACTGATTATCAAAGTGTAACTCTTAATACTAGGTTCCAAGTAAAGGGAACTGAAGAGAGAGAGTATGCGCATATCATTAACAATACTGCTATTGCAACTGCTCGTGCTATTGCTGCAATTTTAGAAAACTTCCAACAAGCAGATGGTACTGTTAAGGTCCCTGAAGTGTTGCATCCTTATATGAGTGGTGTGACTGTAATTGGTAAGAAGAAGTAAAAAGAAAAAAGAAAAAAAATATTTTTTTTATTTTATTTTTTAAATCTATTCTAGCTTTCAATAAACCATCTTGGGTTCACTGTAAATTCTTTGTATGCAAATCCATTCTTGTAGCCAATCCCTTCATTGTCTGCATTTCCAACATAAAGTGCTCTGCTACCAACATTGGTCCACATTTGGGTGATCTCTGTGGAATCTCTGTCTGCAAATGGTTCAATGGTTACAGTATAGCCTGAGTTATAAACTACTTCAACTTCAGTGTCAGAAATTAACTCATAACTATCAATTCTCCAGTTATACATTGGCATCTCTTTAATCACTTCACCATTAATGTATCCTTTAATCAAGTATCCATTTGTAGCATATAATACCCTGTTGTATGAATTTGTCCAGGTGTAAATAATTTCAGAATTTTCTTCGCTTGCAAATGGTGTGTCAGAATATTCTCGACCAGATGCTAAAGTAATTGAAACTGTGTCCATAATAAAATTACTTGCATTAACCAGTTCTGGAACTCGGTCATCAAAATCTAGTGGATCAGTTCCTCTTGCAACTTCGAATGCATCATTGAATGTATCTCCATCTGTATCGCGAACATTAGGGTCAGTACCTAATCCTAATTCAACAGAATCCAGTAGTCCATCTCCATCAGTGTCAACATCAATAACTTCTTCTTCTTCTTCAGGGTAACCTAAATCCCAGTTTGTATAACTGTAAAGTTCACCGCTATCTTCTGCTAATATTACAGTTCCAGGACCGATGATTGCAACGCCTTCTTCGTTATCTCCAGGTAGGCTATATTTTGCAACTGTTTCCCAATCTCCTGAATCATCAAGTTGTAATGTTGCCATTACATTATAGCCAGCATCATAGATTGCATACATTGTTTGAGTTTCGATATCATAATGTGATCCTGATAAATCAAACACCATTGGTGATCCAGCATATGTTGCTGAAAATGTTTCATGAAAAGTAACTGATTCACTTGTTTCAAAGTCTACAGAAAAAACATAGAATTTTCCATCTGCTTGCAAACCTGCAGCAAACACACCTTCATTTAATCCTGCAATCCCATGTTCTCCAGATGGGATCCATGTGAGTGATTCAGCTCCTCTGTTACTATCACCAGTCATCCAACTTGTAAGAGTCCATTGTTTTCCAGTGAATACTCCATCATAAATTTCTTTGATAGTATCTGGGTGTTCTACAACAACGTACAAATAACCTTCACGCCCAGGTACAATTGTGATCCCTTCTAAGTCTCCACCTAAATAAGTGGATTCAAAATCACTGCCATCTGCGTTCATAGAAAGTAAGTATCCATTATCATGAACTGAGTATAATGTTTCGCTTGTTTCATCCCAAACAGCGCCACTAAATTCTTGGCCAGTTGCAATCACTGTGCCATCATCTGATCCCCAAGATTGGGT
Organism: archaeon; assembly: GCA_018670085.1. Classification (GTDB taxonomy): domain Archaea; phylum Nanobdellota; class Nanobdellia; order Woesearchaeales; family GW2011-AR9. The sequence goes on from JABHRS010000017.1 coordinate 9,673, forward strand.
TGCAGCAAATGCTGTTGTTGAGATTAATGTAATCATTAGAATAATTGTAATAATTTTGGAATAATTTTTCATATTTGCACCTCTATCAAATTGAGAGAATTGCAAGTTTATATTACTTATCTCTATTCAGTCTATATATTTAGAAAAAGCAGAGGTTATTTTTGATCAGCTTTCCAAGCACTCAGTTTATCTCTCAATGTATCTGTTATCATAACTTCACACTTTAGTTCCACCAAAGTAGGCCTTTTTTACTTTGTTAGTTAAATCAGAACTTGCAGTTTCTTGTCCAAAAGTTTCACTATCAATTTTCTCTGAAACTCCAGTGTAGTTGTCATGTCTTTGAAAACTTCGAATCATTTCGCTTGCAAGCGAACGTATTCTTTCAGAAGAATCATGTTTAGCAATATCTTGAATCCGTTCCAAAATCGTATAATCAAATCTATCTTTATTATCAAAAAGTTCTTTGTACCTAACTCCATCAGTTTGGCCAACGGAGTAAATATATTGTGGGATATTTCTGAGTAGATAAACAGAAGTTTTTGCAAATCCGATTTCTTTGCGCCATGAATCCATCATCTCTTCAGCAAGTTTTTTCTTTTCTGGGATCCGTGAGTTTAATGCCATTTTAACTTCATTGATATCTCCAGTATTCTCTGATGCCATATAACGAAGACGACTTACACTTGGTACTTCTGGTCTTTCAGAAATTACAAAGCTAACCAAATCAAACAATCTATTTCCCCATCCACGTCTCTTTTGTTCTTGTATGTCTGCGTCGCCCACAATTTCATCTAACTCGTAGAGTCTGTTATACTTTTTCTTAAGCAACAATTCTTTCAAAACAGTAGTTACTATCATTGCAACTACTCCAACTCCTGCTGTTGCTGCAACTCTTTGCCAATCTCCTTCGTATGCCCTAGCTAATATGTTATAGCCAGCAGTTCCTAAGATAGCGCCATCTGTGATCACTGTGTACAGGTTCTCTTGAAAATTTCTTTTTTTATCAAGTGCGAAGCGTTCTCTTTTTGCGTCTTCAATTTCAGGAACAGTTTCTACTTGCAATGTCTCTTCTCTGTTTCGTTCTCCTTGCAGTATCTTTCGTTTAACATAACTTCTGGCCGCCATTGCAAGCCCAGTCGTTAGACCAATAGCACCTCCAACCAAAGCTGGTATGAATGAATATTCATCTGCTGAGGTTGCGTAAACTCCCCCAACTAAAGCTCCACACATTCCCATAGTAACTGAATTCTGTATGACATCTAACTCAAGTATTGCTAATCTATTAATCTCCTTTTGAATCTTAATAATTTCAGAACTAGTCTCTCCAGTAATCACTTTCGCATCCAGTGTTTCAGTTTCAATTTGCAACTGCGCATCTAACTTTTTTTCTAACCTTTTTATCCTGAACCCTCTATAAAAATTCTCAACAGCTTCAACTACTGTTGCTCCAAAAAGTCCACCAGCCGTAGCCCAAACAGCGTAAGTTGGTATTCCAAATGATCCGTACCCTGTAGTGTATTTTTCCACTAAAACTGTGCCACACACTCCAAGAACTGCTCCTGGAAACATTCCTCCGTTAACTAATCTCTTGAATGTAGATTGCTCCTGTACATGTTCATCAATTGCCTTATAATTTTCAATCTCTTTTTGAATCGCAGCAACTTCATCACTCACTGTTACATCAGTTATCTTTTGATCCAAAGATTCTTCAAGTTCCAATGTTCCATCAAACATCGCTTCCAATTCTTTTGCTTGGTTTAATTTTCTCTTAGCCAAAGTTCTTTTAGTTGTATAAATCCCAGCAGCAGCTGTTAATCCAACTGCTACTGCCATTAGAGTATATTGGACAGCATCCAATGGTGTGTATAATTTTTCCCAAACATCATTCATAATAAATGCTGATCCTATCGATCCCACACCAAATGAAATTGGGGTTATAGCATGACCAAACAATTCTTTGGACCTTCCATAATTATATTTAGCAAATTCAACATTTCTCCTAACTGCCTTTTCTCCACCAAGCAAAAGTTCTTTTTTCTCCAATCCTTTTCTCCTCAAATTTTGATAAATCTCACCTATTTTTAGGCCTCCAATTGCCCCCAATACTGCTCCACCTATCATTCCTCCAACATAACTTCCAAACATTGCTGGATCAGATGCTAACTCTGGCAAATATTTTGCAAATGCAACTGGAGCAATATACGCCCCTGAGAACATGCCTCCAAAACCACATAGACCAAACAGTGCAGTAATTGATCCCTCGCTCAGTTTATATTCTTCGGGCTCTATTATTTCAACTCCTAACTCTTCCTCAACAACATTGGACTCAAGTAACAGCTGCGCATCTAACTTCTCCTCCAACCTTTTTCTTTTAAACTCATTATAATTTTGGAGGATTTTATCAACTGCAAATCCCCCCAGTGCTCCACCAATTACTATTCCTGCAATTGCACTTACTCCTAATGACAAAAGAGATTCAAAATTTCCAAAATATTCTTCTATTTTTAATGGTACAGCAAGCGCCCCTGTACCAATTCCACCAATAATCCCCATGGTGACTAATCCAATCTGTGTTTGTGAATTTGCAGTTGCTTCCATCTCTTCTCTGATTTTAACAAGTTCAGTTGTATAATCTTGAAGTATTATTTCAGTGTCTCCAATACTTGTTTCATTCGCAGCAACTTCAGAACTTACCACAACATCTAAACTACTAACTTCATCAAGTAACCCTAACTTTTCCTTAAACTCCAAAGCACTCTCTAATCGGTCTGAAGGGTCATTCAAAACCATTTGCTCTAACACATCACGTAATGAAGAAGGTAGAAACTCTGGCAATTGATACGCAGCATTCCAATGTGCACGACTATCACGCAAAGACTCAGGCACCGAACCAAGTAGTGCATAAATTGCAGTAGTACTAACACTGTACAAATCTGATTTAACTGAAGTGTGTCCAAGCATAGCTTCTGGTGATGCAAAGTCTTCAGTTCCAACCCTGGTATAACGGGTGGTTATTCCTCCTTTTCTTTTAGAAGTGTCCATATCAATGATGGTCACATGACCATCTTCTCCAACAATAATATTGCTAGGTTTTATATCTCGATGACAAACAACGCCTGCTCTTGGATGTTTTGATTCGTCATGCAAATATCCAACAGCATCCAAGACTCCATTTAATATTGGCATTAATTCTTCAGGTGTCAAATGCCGTTTTTCTTCCACAATTTCTGCTAAACTTTTTCCCTCAGCATGTTCTTTCACAACCACCATCATGTTCTGACTGTCAAGTTCCACAACTTCTCGAACCTTTTGAATTCCTGGGTGATTAAGTTCTTTAGAAATATCAACTCCTCGCAGAATTCCTTCCAACTCAGGATCAGAAAGAGCAAGCTTTAGCCTGGGCCTTTCAATAACTTTCCCATTATATTTTTTTTCGTCCCCATTTTCTAAAGCCAGAACCACTCCTTGGCCACCTTCTCCAACTATTCCAGTTATTTTGTAGTGGTCTATCATTAGGTCAGGAAAATTATCTAGAATGATTTGTGGAAGTTCAGTTGCCATTTTGTCGAGTATCTACGACAAAATAATGGTCAAATATAAACTTTTGGGCTTAGAACTACTATTTAGTTACAATTAATCAATATTATTTCAAACTTTATAACTCGTTGGTCCTCTAGGATAAAAATTCTTTTCATATCCTTTAAGCTCAGATCCACTTACTTTGGGACTTTTATCTACTTGTTGCTCTGCTTCTAATTCCCTCACTTGCGCAAGTCCACTCTCTAATTTTTTTCTTTTGAGCCGATTATATAACCAAGGTAGTCCTGTAGCTAATGTTCCTACAATAGCTGCGCCTGCAGCTGTGCCAGCTGCAAGTATCATTTCTTCAGATGATGATTTCTCAAGGTAACTTGCAGCTTCAATTGTTGTAAATAAATGTCCCAAGAATCCTCCGGTAACTATTCCTGTAAAAGCCAAACTTGCATATTCAATTCCAGCCATTTCAGTTATTTCAATGTATCTTTTTATCTTCTGAATCTCCTGACTTTCAACTTTAGTTTCTAATGCTGCACTAGTTTCTAATTCTAATTTTTTTTCTAATCTTTTTCTCTTAAAATGATTATACAAATCAGGTATTCCTGGAGTTAATCCTCCGCCCATAATTGTGCCTGTAATTGTTCCAACAGCAAGAACTGCTATCATATCTCTTGGTGGTAATTTTACAATATCATCTCCTCCTACAATTGTTGTAATTACAGCCCCTAAAGGTGCTCCAAGACTCATTCCTATCTTAGCCAAAGTTGCATATGTGCTTCTGGCCCATTCAGTTTTTGCAATGTCTCTTTGGACATTTTGAATCCCACAGCTATCAACTTCATCTACTACAACAACTTCTGAATCCAATGCTTCAACTCGTAATTTTTTCTCTAATTCACTTATTCTAAACTTGTCATATATCCTTCGTGCTGGGCCCCAGAGTGCTCCTACAGTTATTGATGTTCCATATAGTCCTATCATATAACTATTACTAATAGGTTCTCCTGCCCATACAGCTTCAACAGCTCCCTGTATTATCCCAGAAACGAACAAACCCCCTATTGCTCCTAATGCGGCTCCTCCCTTCATATCTAATTTAGATCCATCTACTTTTAACCTATTAATCTCTTTCTGAACATCCGAAATTTCATCTCCTACAACAACTTCTGCGCTCAAAGGTTCAACTACCTCACCTAATTTAACTGCTCTAATTGCATTCTCAAAATCACTTGCACTAGCATATCTCTGACTAATATCTGGTTGTAAAGCTTTTTCTAAAACAGTTCTGAGTCCAGGTGAAATTGATTCTGGAAGTTTAGGAGCCACTTGTTTTCCCCATCTACTATCTTCTACATTTTGAGGTACTTTTCCAAGAATCATTTCTGTTGCAGTTACTGCCAGACCATATACATCAGTCCATGGTCCAACTTCTTCTAAGCGTGCAAATTGTTCTGGAGCCATATAACCAAATGTTCCTCTTGCAGTTGCAGCATGAGTCATTGTGTCAGCAGTTGGCTTTGCAATTCCGTAATCAACTAATCTGGCTTTCTCTCCAAGAATGATGTTTGATGGTTTAATATCTCTATGAATAACTTGATCTAAAACTGGATGTTGTGTAGCATCATGTGCATAAATTAATTGGGGTGTTAATCCCAAAAGCACATCAATAACTTCTCTTTCACTAAATCCTCTTTGATTTTATAATCTAGAATCTAATTCTTCGCGGATACTAAGTCCTGGTACATACTCTCGAAAGATAGCATGTAATCTTCCTGGCAATTTAGTATCATCAAAATATTTTGGGATATCTTCGTGGTCTAGTCCCTTTAGAATTCTGGCTTCTTTTTCAGCTTCAGAACCACCACTTAAACTTGCTGCTATAGTTGTGATTTTTGCAGCTAATGTTTCTGGTTCTCCATTAATTCCTTCTACCAATAAAGTGTATCCTTCTCCACCTTCTCCAATTGGTCGAATAATTCTTCTACCAGCGATTATTCCATCTGGAAAATCTCTGATAACTCCTGGCGGTAGAGAAGTTTCAATGACTGTTTCTAATGTGTCTGTTTTTTCCATAACCATCTTATGTCTGTTGAATCTATTATTCAAAGCATTGTGTATTCGGAAAAAATTTCTTAAATACTTTGATTTTTGTAGCCTGGTAGATCCTCTAATTGTTTTTCCAACTTTCCTACTCTATATCTGTTAATAGAATCTCGTACTGGACCCCAAAATGTTCCAACTGCAGCTATCACACCTCCAATTCCCATCCCCACAAGATCATCTGTCATGCCTGTCTCTATTAATGCATATGCAGCTAATCCTCCTCCTATCATTCCAAGTGTGGATCCACAAGTCAGATCTATGTTTAGTGGAGTATGTATTTCTAACTCTAATCTCTTTATCTCTTCTTGAATTCCATTTACTGTATTTTCTATTGTCATATTTATTGCCTCTTTGTTGAATATATTATTCATAACAAGTGTGTGTATTCTGACAAAACCAAGCGTATATTTAAATCTTTCTAAAATAACTACTACAAAGTAACAAATAACCAAAAAGTTTATAAATGAACTGTTCTTTGGATTCAATATGGATTCAAAAACTAAAAAAAGACGTGATATTGCAGCAGTTGCAGGTATATTAACTGGCTTAGCTGGTGTTGGAATTGGTGCATCAACTGTTTTGGATATTGATTTATTCAATCCAACTTCTCATTACCAAAGTGTTTATCCTGGTAATTTAGGTGATGCTTTAGAGAACACTGTTTTTCCAGATTATTGTGCTGCAAGTTCTAATGTAGAAAGAGCTGAATTTGAATTTCTTCGTGATAGAACTATTGTAGCTCATAAATACGAACTAGGTGCTGAATCTTGGCATTTTCGTGAATCGGGAACTTCAGGGGATAGAATTTGCTGGTCTGAAGATTTAAAACCAGAACCAGAATATCTGGGTAATAGGTGATAATTTTTTCTTTAAACTTTAACTTTTATCTTTTTTTCTCTTCTAAAACCACAAATATCTAGCAACCACTAACCCTAATATTACATACATCATAATATTAATTGTTTTATGTGTTAAACTAATGTTGTATCTATCCAAGAATTCTACAATAAATGAATGTTCATAATTGCGAGCATCAGTTGGTGAATATCCACGAAGGTATTGCATCATGGTTGTCAATGGACATACGATGGTGAATCTTTTCTTAATCTTTATCATCAAGACGCCCCAAAATGCTTGTGATAAAGCAACCCACAATGTATAAGATAGGTGGATTGAATTAATCTGTGGAACTAATGATTTTGGTACAAAAAATAATCCCAGCAATGTCACAACTATCATCAGATGCAATGCCCAAAGTAACCTAACTCCAAATGTGTCTGTTTGTTCCATTATGATATCTGAAAAAAACATTAACTCTATTTTAAAAGTTTGTAATTTATTTTTTATATTAAGTAAAAACCTAACTCAAACATCAAAAACTATAAATACCCTACACCAAGCATTTCTACTATGTCTTTATTCAAAAATATGCTAAGGAGTGGAGAATCACTATTTCGAGATACAATTGTTCTAGACTATGATTTCCAACCAAAGATTCTAAAATTTCGTGAATCAGAGCAAAAGCGTTTTGCAATTGCTATTCGACCACTTTTAGATGGTCACACTGGACGTAACCTCTTTGTCGACGGGGTTCCTGGAATTGGTAAGACAACTGCCTGCAAAAACGTATTAAGAGAACTTGAAGAAGAGACGGATCAAATTTACACCTTTTATGTTAATTGTTGGAAAGAAAATACAACTTACAAAGTTTTTGCCAAAATTTGTGATGAGCTTGGGTTCAAGTTTATTCAAAGTAAAAAAACCTCGGAATTATTTGATTTAATTCAAAATAAGATTAACAAACAAGGAAAAGCTGCAGTTTTTGTTTTTGATGAAATCGATAAATTGGAAGACACTGATTTTCTCTATACTGTGCTTGAAGATATTTATCGAAAAACAATTATCTTAATCACAAATTATCGTGACACTTTCTCTAATCTTGATGAAAGAATCAGGAGCAGACTTTCTCCTGAATTTGTAACTTTCAGGGCCTATAAGGAATTAGAAATTAAAGGTATCTTGTTTGAACGTCAAAAGTACGCCTTTGTGCAGAACTGCTGGGACCAGGAAGCTTTCGCAGATTTGGCTGAAAAATGTACTGAAACTGGTGACGTTAGAATTGGGCTTTACTTAATGCGTGAATCTGGTAACATTGCAGAAGAAAAATCATCTAGGAGCATCACTCAAGTTCATGTTGGCCAAGCGATTCGAAAAGTGGATGAATTTTATATTAAACCAAAAGAAGCGCTTGGTGCAGAAATGCTGGAACTCTTGGAATTAATCAAATCTAACAGTGGAAAGAAGATTGGTGAACTGTACCAAATGTTTTGTGATAAAGGTCGTGAGATGAGTTATAAAAGCTTCCAAAGAAGGGTTGCCAAATTGAGTGAAGGCAAATACATTAACGCAGAGAAGCAGCAGGATAAAGCAGGTAACACAACTCTTTTACATTTTAATGCTGTGACTAAGTTAACTGAGTTCTAACTTATGATTCGAATTCCACAATATATGCATCAATTAATTGTTCTAAAAAAGTTAATGAATTTTCCCAAGTTTTTTGAACTTCATTTGGGTTACGATATATCTCATCCAACAATTCTGGATTTTTGTACAATCTTGAAAGAATTTCTAATTGTTCAAAATTAACTTCTGGAAAAATGTTACCAATTTCATCAATTGCAGAAAATCTTGTTGATCTAACTTTTTTATCTATCAAACTGAGAACTTGTTTTGATCCTCTAGTAACTGCATCTAATGATTTGTTAAAACGTTGTATGAACTTGCTGTAATCTTTTTCTCTATCATAGCTTGCAAATAATAATCCTTGGCGTGATTTGCGCAGATTAAATACTAATGAACTGTGATCAGAAAATTTCATTGGGTTGTAATTAAATGATAGTCTGTAGTCTGGTCCAACTATAACTTTGCCTTCATTTGTGAAGTAATCTTTAAATGATGGATTGTATGAATTAAACCTTCCATCAATCATAGTTTTTAAATCGGTTGTTGTAACTTGAAAAGGGATTCTTTGTGGTTCAAGCACATTTGCAAGCATTTTTCCAACTTCAGATAAATCTTGTTTATTGATCTCAACTCCACCTGGGAAGATTAATACTGCATCAATATCACTTCTCCCTGGGTTAAAATCTTTTGGTCGCAGATAAGAACCATAAATCATCAAACTAAGCCCATTTATGTTTGATTTTTCTAGTCTTTGTGAGAAATTTTCCACAAATCTGTCATATTGTTCTTTTGTTGGGCGTGCTTCATCATATCCGAAAGTCATTAAATATTCTCAATTAATTCATTTATAATGATTTATCTTCTAACAAGTATATCATTTAATTTAATTTCTGCCTCTTTGCATCAAGTCTTCTACAGTTCCATGAAACATTAAGAAATAATCTAATCCACCAACTACTGTGACTTTTCTATCCTCTCTAATATCATCGATAAATGGAGTGCCTTTTTTAATTGTAAACTTGTGTAATTTTTTCATAATGCTTTGTCCAACTAACACAGGACCATATTTTGGAATGTGTTGCGCAATAAACTGGTAACTGTTTTCGCCATTACATTCCAGTGGGCTCATTTTAAATCGGTTTTCCTCAAGGTGTGATTTGGATATTACTGAAAGAAAATCAGTTCCATGTGCCTGGTAGAGATAAAATTCTTTGTATTTATGTAATGCTGCGCTCCATGGTGCAGGAACGTTTAATCTGTTTTTAGGATCAAGTTTTCTCTCATAACTTCCAATAAATTGATTCAATGTCATCTAATCTCTATTTCCTAGCCTCATTTAAAAGAATGTTCACTATATTTTCCTAATCTTCTTCTCTTAGAAATTATTTTAATCAGATCACTTAATGTGGTCAACAAACTCTCCATACAAGATTACAAAATAATCATCCATTCCAACTAGTGATACTTTACTGCTTTTTGGCTTATTTTGAATAAATGGGCTTTCGTAGGGAATAGTCAAGTTGATATATGGGCCTCTTCCATTCATATCAATTTTCACTGGACCATAGTCTGCTGTCACTGTCGCTAAGAACTCATCTAAGTTTCCTTCATTGCAATCAATTGGGCTGGGTAACTTCTCTCTTATATTGTTTACATATCTTTGAAAATGACTTTCTGAGATTACTGACATAAATGGGCATTTTGTCGGCTGAAAAAAATAGAATGTACCTAGTTTTCTAATTGGGTCTTTCCAATGATTAGGCAAATTAAAACTTCTATAATTTAACTCTCTTTCATAGTTTCCTATAATTGGTAATCTGTCCATTAAACTCTATTTCTCAACACCATTTAAAAGTATTTCTACTGTGCTTGTCTTTTTTCCAACAGCACACTTAGTTTATCTTTGAATAGTCCAAAATACACCATAAACCTTATAAATTAACTATAGTTAAGACGCAAACGTGGTGGTTCTAGTGCTGCAGTTCCAATGAAGCAAGTTGTTTCTGAAGAACAGAATTCAAAATAAACAAAATACAAAATGCAAATCAAAATCACTCAAGAAGAAATCAAAGAAGCAAGAACCAAGTTTGTCAAAGAATCTTGTTGCCAAAGTTACAAAACTCCTAAAGGTAGGTGTTTCACTTGTCCAGATTGGAAGAAGGCCAATTTTGGCGAAGAAGAATAGGTAAATTACAATGAGAAAAGTAACATTCCCTCAAGAAATTGAAGTCTGGTATGTCTTGCCAGCAATTCGTAAACAAATAGCTATTGCTCTAATCAAAAAAGGTATGACTCAAAAGCAAGTATCGAATGTTATGGGCGTAACTGAAGCTGCAATCTCTCATTACAAAAAAGACAAAAGAGCTTCATCTAATATTTTAGAAACACCTGATATCAAACAGCAAATCTCTTTTGCAGTCGAGAAAATCACTGAAAACAACTCTTCGCTTACAGCTGAAATCCTAAGACTCAATAAACTAGTCAAAGATTCTGGTCTACTCTGCCAGCTATACGCAAATAATACTAATTTGAGCAAAGAAGAACGTCCTTGTAATAGTTGTTCTCATCATAATAAAGAAGAGCTAACAGCTAAAATCTGCTTCACTAAAAGTTGATTTCTAAATGAATAAAATCATGGTCAAATTATCTAAAACAAAAGAAAACAAAAGAATCAATTGCTAAAACGCAAATATCAGAAAAAAAAAATAAAAATAAAAAAATATAAAATGCCACCACAAGCAACACAAAACGCAGGAAGCGACGTTGATCCAAAAAATCAAAAACTAAACTTTGATATCAATAGAGACCTCTATGACGCAGCAGACAATCATCAGCCAAAGTTTCAATCAAAACCTGGAATTAATGAAGAAGTCGTTCGATTAATCTCCAAAACTAAAAATGAGCCTGAATGGGTACTAAATAAACGATTAAAATCTTTTGAATTATTTCAAAAAACTCCAACTCCAACTTGGGGTCCAGATCTCAGTGAATTAGATCTACAGAAGATAATTTATTTTATCGATCCAAACACAACTGAATCAACCTCTTGGGATGATGTGCCTGATGAGATCAAAAAAACTTTTGATAAACTTGGGATTCCTGAAGCTGAGAAAAAAGCACTAGCGGGAGTTGGAGCTCAGTATGATTCAGGGATGATTTATCACAATCTAAAAAAATCTCTGCAAGACAAGGGGGTAATTTTCGAAAACATGGATGTTGCGATTCACAAATATCCAGAAATGATCAAAGAATATTTCATGACTAGTTGTGTTCCTGTTAATGATCACAAGTTTGTCATGTTGCATGCAGCGGTTTGGAGTGGTGGAACTTTTATTTATGTTCCAAAAGGAATCAAAGTTGACTTGCCTCTGCAAGCATACTTCCGTATGAATGGAAAACAAGGTGGTCAATTCGAACACACCTTGATCATTGTTGATGAAGGTGCAGAACTTCACTACATTGAAGGATGTTCAAGTCCTCGTTACCAACAAAGTAGTCTGCATGCTGGTTGCGTAGAAATTTTTGTAAAAGAAAATGCTACTATGCGTTATACTAGTATTGAAAATTGGTCCAGAAATGTTTACAACTTAAACACTAAACGTGCTTTGGTAGATAAAAACGCAAAAATGATTTGGACTAATGGCAACATGGGAAGTAGCCGAACAATGCTTTATCCTTGTTCAATTCTTCGTGGAGAAAATGCACACAGTGAAAGTTTAGGTATTGCTTTTGCAGGCAGTGAGCAAGATCAAGACACAGGTTCCAAAGTAATTCATGCAGCATCCAACACAACTAGTATCATTAAAGCAAAAAGTATCAGTAAAGATGGTGGCATCTCAAGTTACAGGGGATTGGTAAAAGTTATGCCAAATGCCAAAAATATCAAAAGTAATGTTCAATGCGACGCACTACTGTTAGACGAAAAATCTGTTTCCAAGACTTTCCCTTATATGAAAATCAATTCACCAACAGCAACTGTTGGTCATGAAGCAAGCGTTAGTAAAGTCAGTGAAGAACAACTTTTCTATCTTCAAAGCCGCGGGTTAAGTGAAGAACAAGCAACTAAAGTAATTGTTAGTGGATTTATTTCACCAATTGTTAAAGCGCTACCTTTGGAATATGCAATTGAGTTGAACAAATTAATCGAGTTAGAAGTGCAAGGTATGTGAATAAGATGATAACTGATACCAAAAATGTAGAAACAGCAAGTTCCGCAAACATCGAGTTAGCGAACAGCATCCATTCAATTACTGTTCCTAAGACTCAAAGCCCAGACAAAATAATCACAATCAACACAAACAATCCTGATCTATCTAACAAACAGATTCAAATTACAATTGAAGAGGACGCAAACGCAACAATTTTGATTTCACACCAAGCTGCAACTACTAATTATTCGCCAAAACAAATCTCTATATCTGTAAAAAAGAATGCAACTGCCAAAATTTATGAAACAATTCTTTTTGGTTCTGCTGAATCTAAAACTGAAATTCTGCTTCAAGAAGATTCTGCTTCAGCAAATCATGTAAATATTTTCCTTGGATCCACTCAAGAAAAAATTGTAGTTGAAACAAAAATGCTACATACTGCGAATGAAACAAAAGGTAATATGCTTTGCCGTGCAGTGTTAATGGGTGGTGCCAAAGCAAATTTTCAAGCTGAAATTTCAATACCTAGTAATTTAAAAAATATTGACAGTCATCAAAATATGAAATGTTTAACTATTGGTGACAAAGCAAAATGTGATGCGCTTCCTATTTTGGATGTTTCAAGCGATAGTGTTTCTTGTAGTCATGGTGCTGCAATTGGCAGAATTGAAGATGAACCTCTTACTTATCTGCAATCACGTGGAATCTCTGAATCAAAAGCCAGAGCAATGTTACTTAAGGGATTCTTGATGCAGGAATTAAAAAATTTACCTGAAGAAACTAGGAATAAAATATCTAATCAAATTGATTTAAAACTATGTGCAGGTGATTCAAATGAATAAACTAAACTCACAAAAAATAAAATCTGATTTTCCAATCTTAAACCAAAAAATCAACAGACATGACTTAGTTTACTTAGATAACGGTGCAACTACTCAAAAACCGAACGCTGTTATCAATGCAATCTCTAACTATTACTCTCATGATAATTCTAACACTCATCGAAGTGTACATGAATTAGCTAGCAGAGCAACAATTCAATATGAACATGCAAGGACAATCACAGCAAAGTTCATCGGAGCAAAAACTGAAGAAATTATTTTCACCAGCGGAACCACTGATTCATTAAATAAATTAGTCAACTCTTTAAAACATCAACTAAAAAAAGGTGATGAGATTGTTTTAACTGAGATGGAACATCACTCCAATATTGTGCCTTGGCAGCAAGTTGCGAAAGAGACTGGTGCTGTTATCAAATGGATTCCAATCACTGATGACTTCAGATTAGATCTAACTACTATCTCTAAATTAATCACAACGAAAACGAAAATCCTCTCTTTAACTCATGTGTCAAATGTACTTGGTACAATTAATCCAGTCAAAGAAATAATCAAAGAAGCAAAATCTATCAACCAAAATGTCATCGCAATTGTTGATGCTGCGCAATCAGTTCCTCATATCAGTGTCAATGTAACTGATCTGGGCTGCGACTTTTTAGCATTTTCTGCGCACAAGGCAGTTGGTCCAATGGGCGTCGGAGTCCTCTTTGGTAAATCACAACTTCTAGTAAATCTTGAACCAAATCATACTGGTGGTGGGATGGTTTTGGAAGTTACAAAAGACAACACAACTTTCAATCAAGCTCCTTATAAATTCGAAGCTGGAACTCCTAACGTTGCTGGCGCTGTTGGCTTAGCTGCTGCTTTAACTTACCTTTCAAAACTCACTATGAATGCAATAGAACAGCAAATGCATGATCTAACTGTTTATGGTTTGGAACAACTAAATACTGTTCATGGTCTAAATATTATTGGATCAAAAGACGCAAAGAATCGTGCGCCAGTATTCTCATTTACAATCAAGGGTATGCATCCTCATGACATTGGTGAGATCTTAAACAGTCATGGTGTTGCAATTCGTGGTGGTCATCACTGTGCAATGCCTTTATTCAAAAGACTAAAACTCAATGGTGCCAGCCGTGCATCTGCTTACATCTACAACAGCAAAGAAGACATTGATCAATTAATTGTAGCTATCAAAGCTGCGCAAAAAATATTCGGGGTTGACAAATAAAATGAATATTGCAAATCCAACTGATCTGTCAACCAGTCAGCTAACTGAAGAACAAGAAATTTACAAAGAAAATATCATTGATCACTATAAACATCCTCGTAATAAAAAAAAACTAGAAAATGCAACTCATAAAGAAAATGGAATCAATCCAATGTGTGGTGACCATATCACAATTTATTTAATTATTAAAGACAATAAAATTGAAGAAATCACTTTCACTGGCGATGGCTGTGCAATTTCGCAAGCTTCAGTCTCTTTGTTAACTGATGAATTACTTGGGAAAGACCTTGATTTTGCAAAAAAAATAACTGATCAAAATGTCTATGATTTACTTGGGATTCCAATCAGTCACACTAGGACTAAATGTGCCTTACTTTCAATCAAAACAGTTCAAAAAGCAATCAATCTCAATCAATAAAAAAACAAAAATGGAAAATACAAAACAAACAGACAACAAAAATAATATCCTTGAAATTAAGGATCTTCACGTTGAAGTAGATGGCAAACCTATTCTTCATGGCATCAACCTCAAATTCGAATCCAACACTGTGCATGCAATCATGGGACCAAATGGTTCTGGTAAATCTACTTTGGCAAATGCAATTATGGGTAATCCAAAATACAAGGTAACTAAAGGCCAAATCATCTACAATGATCAAGACATCACAAACTCTTCAGTTAAAGAGCGTGCAGACCTAGGCATTTTCCTCTCCTTTCAGTATCCTGCAGAAGTTCCTGGTGTTACGATCAATAATTTTCTGCGTGAAGCAGTTAACACAAAAAGAGCACTCCAAAATCAAAAACCTTACTCTGTAATTGACTTTTACAAATTACTAAAAGAAAAAATGCAACTTTTGCATATGGATCAAAGTTTCAGAACCCGTGAATTAAACGCAGGTTTCAGTGGAGGAGAAAAGAAACGTAGTGAAATGTTACAACTTCTTTTACTAAAACCAATTTTTGCCATCCTCGATGAAACTGATTCTGGTTTGGATGTTGATGGAATTAAAGCTGTTGCTGATGCAATCCATTTGGCAAAAAAAGATTCTCCTATGGGTATTATTTTAATCACTCATTATGAACATTTTATGCGCGAGTTAATGCCTGATAGGGTTTCAGTTCTTTGTAATGGTAAAGTGATTCAGGAAGGTTCAACTGAACTTGCAAAGAAAATCCAAGAGAAAGGCTTTGCTGAGTTTATCAAACAAAATGAGCAATCTAATAAGGGGGGCAATCA
Organism: archaeon; assembly: GCA_018670085.1. Classification (GTDB taxonomy): domain Archaea; phylum Nanobdellota; class Nanobdellia; order Woesearchaeales; family GW2011-AR9. The sequence continues at coordinate 25,234 of JABHRS010000017.1, forward strand.
ATAATGGCTATCACAAAAGAACAAGTTATTGAAATTTGTAAAAACTATGAAGATCCAGAGCTTCACATTGATATTTGGTCTCTTGGTCTCGTGTACAACATTGAAATACAGCCAGAAAACAAAGTGCACTTAACTATCACTTTCACTTCACCAATGTGTCCCTTTGGTCCTGAGATGGTCGATGATCTAACTCATATTATCAAATATAAGGGGGCATCAGAAGTTGACATTGATGTTACTTTTGAGCCAGCGTGGAAAGCTCCAGATGAGTTAAGGGAGATGTTGGGACTTTAAATCAAGCTAATAAAAATAATATGGAAACAAACAAACAAATTTATTTGGACTACGCGGCATCAACGCCGACTGCAAAGGAAGTAGTCGAAGCTATGCAACCTTATTACAACAAAGTTTTTGCAAATCCAAGTTCTGTGCATCAAGCAGGTCTCGATGCTAAATATGCAGTAAACAAAGCCAGAAAAGAAATAGCAAAAATCATCAGCTGCAAAGAAACTGAAATTATCTTCACAGCTTCTGGTAGCGAAAGTATCAACTTAGCAATTCAAGGAGTTGCAAGAGCAAATGCTAAAGGTCATATTATCACAAGTGCGGCTGAACACTCAGCTACTCTCAAAACTTGTCAGTGGCTTGAGGTAAATGGTTTTCAAGTAACTTATCTTAATCCAAATCAACAAGGAATCATCGAAGCTAAACAAGTAGAGCAATCTATTCAAGAGAACACTATTCTTATCACGCTTCTTTATGCCAACAATGAAACTGGTGTGATTAATCCAATCAAAGAAATTGCAAAAATTGCAAGCAAGTACAAAATTCTATTTCATCTTGATGCTTGTCAAGCTACAAATTATTTAACTATTAATGCAGAATCTCTAGGAATTGATTTGATGACTATCAATTCCAGTAAAATTTATGGTCCAAATGGCACTGCACTTTTATTCATCAAAGAAAATACTCAAATTAAACCTTTGATTTTTGGTGGTTCTCAAGAAAATAACTTGCGTGCAGGCACCCATAATCTTCCTTGTATCATTGGTTTTGAAAAAGCACTAAAACTTTTAGAACAAGAAAAAACAAAAGAATCACAGCGTTTAACAAATCTTAGGGACCTCTTGCAAGAGTTGATCTCCAAAGATCTTAAAGATGTTTTTCTAAACGGTCACAAAGAAAAAAGATTACCTAATATCTTGAATCTTTCATTCCTAGGGATTGATTCTGAAACACTGGTTCATACATTAAGTAGCCAGAACCTTTGCGTTTCAAATGGCAGTGCTTGTTCAGCTGGAACTATTAAAAGTAGTCATGTTTTAGAATCGATGGGATTAAATGAATTTAGGAGCACAAGTAGCATCAGATTTTCACTTGGGAAACAAACTACGGAAAAAGAGATCAAACAAGCAGCAGAGATTGTAATCAGGTCAGTTAATGCTTTAAGAAAAGTTTCACAGTAACATTTAAATTAAACACATTATGGAGAGATAAACATGACAGAAGCAATCACATCAAAAAATGCAATTGGAGAAATCCTAGAACGCTGCCCAGAGGCCGCTAAAATTTTACTAAGTTTCGGGGTCCACTGTGTTGGATGTCATGTATCACCGTTTGAAGCATTGGAAGATGGATTTCATGGCCATGGTTTAGGTCAAGCTGAAATTGACGAAGCTGTTGAGAAAATCAATGCTGAAATTGCTAAAAATGCACCTGCAACTACTGATTCAACAAGTTCCAATGAATCAAATCAAACTGCTCTTACTTTAACTATCACAGATAAGGCAGCAGCGAAACTAAAAGTTCTTTGTAAAGAGCACAATAAGTCAGCTTTAAGAATCAAAGTTTTACCTGGCGGATGTTCAGGATACAAATATGGTCTTGATTTAGTTGATAATGAAGAAACAATTGGTCCAACAGACAAAGAAATTCAAAGCAAAGATGTAAAAATCATCATCAGCCAAGAAAGTTTAGAAAAAATCAATGGCGCAGAAGTTGATTATTCGGACTCACTACAAGGTGCTGGATTTAAAATCAATAATCCAAACGCAGAGAGAACCTGTGGTTGTGGTGAGAGTTTTCGTTAGTTATAGTTCAGATAGTTTAATTTTTTTTATTTTTTTTATTTTAATAATAGTTGGTGTGTGGGTGACTTAGTAGGAAAAATAAATATGGTCTCCATTGAAAATATTGTCTCATGTATTGCAACAGATAAAGTACTTCTTGCAGAGCGAGATGCAGTTAGAGACTTACCTGAATGTTTAAATTTTTTGCAAGATGAAGTCGTTGATCTATTTCTTGATCTAGTACCTACTACTTATCGTGATTTATCACAATTAATTATGTTAGCTAAAGAGCGTAATGATATCATCTTAACTTATGATCCTTCAAATGATGAGTCTAGTTCTCTTGCAAGTGTTTTATCTGACTCTGAATTAATGGATTATTGCGGCTACTCTGTTGAATCTGCACCTGGAAAATTGCGCCTCTCAAACGACTGCCGTGAGATTAAGTATGACTTTCATTCTCAAAAAGTCTCTGGCGACCTTCCATCACTGCACCACTCACTCCATTCTGTTTTATCTTCTCATAGTTTTGATAGTGGTAGAGAAACTCTTCGAGCAATAATCGATTCTGGTGCCAAACTAAGTCTTGTTGGGGTAACTTCTCAAGAAAGAAGAAAACTCTTGCATCAGTTGGAACAAGGTTTTGGTAGAAAGTATTTTAACGATTTAATTTGTGATATCCAAACTTTTAGGAATGTCTCTTTATCTTCCACTCGAGCAGAAATCATTGTTCCTCTGGACCCATATACTCATACAAATAGTGTACCAACCAAGTTTAATTTAAGCCAAAATTTACTCAGTTCCATAGATCATAAAGATCAAACTTCAGTGAAAGGTCAACTTAATACTGTTATTGATTTCAAAAATCCAAACTCTGATGAAGCAAGTTTAATTGCACATCTTTATATTAATCGGCAGGTCTATCGTTATGTTGGCAAATGTCTTAACTCTGTTAAGAACTTACCTCTACGTGCAGAGTTAGAACAAAGATTTGATGATCAGGTTAAGGAGAAGAAGGATTATCTTTTATCTGTGCTTTCTTCTGTTTTAGGAGAAGAACACTCTCTTGATAACGTGGCTTCTGCGCTACAAAATGATTGGTATCTTGTTAATCATTTACAGAAATCGAGCAATGAATATGGTTCTACGCAAGGGATCCTTGGAGAAGTAATTGGTATTTCTATCATGAAAAAGGTAGCTACACGTTTGAAGGAATTAGGTCATCAACCACCAAATGTTCAATCCAATCTGTATGGTGAAGGCCTCTATGTTGGAACTCCTGGTAAAAAACTAAATATCAAAAGATGTAAGACTACTGTTCGCTTTGGTGAAACTGGGTATAATCTTTATCTTTTTAACCATAAACTACAGCGCCAACAAGAGATTGATGGACTTTTAGTTTATGGGGGAGTGCCAGTCATTTTCGAAGTAAAAACTGGTAGTTGTCGAGAGACGGAAAGGAAGAGGAAATTAAAGGAAGGGTTTATCCAAAATCTGTATGGTGTGTCTGCCTTGTTCGTTGAGATATATATTACTGAAGATAATTTTCTACATCAAGAAGGTGAGCGGTATGTACGTCACTTGCCTCATTTTTCAAATCTATCTGTCTTAGAGGAGAAAATGCGTAATCTTGATATTTCTTAATCTTCTGTTTATTACTCCCTAACTCTACAGATTAGTTAGTTTTATCAACTACTTCTTTCTCCAAAACTCAGGTGGTACATAAATGATTTTTTTAAATTTACTAAAACAACAAACTTTAAATAAAACACAATCCCATAATTTCTCTATGAAAACTATGATGAACGTTCAATTTCTCCCTAAAAACATTCATGAAGCAAAAGTTGACAGTATTGTTATTCCTTGCTTTGAAGATGAGAAGACTAATCAATACATTTCTTTGCTTGGCTCAGATTTTGTTGATGAGTATCAAAGACTTAGAAAGAGCAAAGAATTTTCTGCAAAGAAGAATAAAATTCATAAGATCTCTTGCATGGGCAAAATCAATGCCAACTATCTTTTTTTAGTTGGTCTTGGAAAAACCAAAGAGTTACACAATGAAACTTTAAGACGTGCTGTAGCAACTGCGCATAAGGCAGTAAAACGTTCAAAGTCATCTGACTATCTCTCTTTACTGAATCAAGTTGATCTGCCTGATACTGCATTCACTGTAGCAGAAGCTGCATACCTTTCAGACTACTCTTTTGATTCTTACAAAACAAAAAAGAAAGATGCTGAAACAGGCAAAAGTAAATCAGAAATCAAAACACTTTTCCTTTGGAACACTGACGAGAAAAATCCATCTAAATCAATCAAACAATTAGCTCGTGCAAAAATTATCGCAGCATCTACTAATTATTGTAGGAATTTGGTGAACACTCCTCCAAATGAGTTATATCCTGAAGTTCTTGCAAAAGAAGCTAGGAAATTAAAATCTCCAAATACTAAAGTTACTGTTTTCGATGAGAAAGCTCTCAAGCGAATGGGTTGTAATGCAATCTTAGCAGTTGGAAATGGTAGTGCTAGAAAACCAAGATTAATCATTGTTGATTATAATCCTAAAGGCGCTAAAAAATCTTTGGCGGTTGTTGGTAAAGGAATTACTTTTGACAGTGGTGGATTAAACATCAAACCTGGAGCATACATGGAGTCCATGAAGTGTGACATGTCTGGAGCTGCTTGCGCAATTTCAGTTGTGAAGGCTGCAAAGGATCTTGGAATTAAACACCGAGTAATTGCAGTTGTGCCTGCCGCTGAAAACATGCCAGGTGCTTTATCTTATAGGCCAGATGATGTTATCAAAACTTATTCAGGAAAAACTATTGAAATTGGTAACACTGACGCTGAAGGAAGAGTTGTTCTTAGCGACGCACTAGCTTTCACTGAGAAGAACATCAAACCTGACCAAATTATTGATCTTGCAACTTTAACTGGTGCTTGTGTTGTAGCTTTAGGTTACTTCACAACTGGAATGATGACTAGCGATGAGACTATGGCAACTAACTTACACAATGCTGGAGAATTATCTGGAGATCGTGTATGGCGTTTGCCTCTTTGGGAAGATTATAAAGACCATATGAAAAGTGATATTGCTGATGTTAAAAATATTAGTAAGGGTCGTGATTCTGGGACAATTACGGCTGCTATCTTTTTGCAACACTTTGTAAAAAGTACTCCTTGGGTACATTTGGATATCGCAGGAACTGCGTTTCTAAAAGAATCTCAATTCTATAAACCAAAAGGCGGAACTGGTGCTGGTGTTAGGTTAATAGTTGAGTATTTGTCAAGTATGTAATTTTTTTATTTTTATTAAATTTTCATTTTTATTTTTCTAAATTTTGAATTAATTGCTTTATATGTCCAATAACACAATCCTACGAAATAACTACTCTTCAGTAATAATCACCCAAAAAGTTTATAAATCGGAGTTGTCGTAAATTTCTTATGTCAAATCAAGATTTAGCAGCACAAAGAGCAGCGGCAGCTAGGGTTCGCGATGCCAAAAATGATACCGGACCTAGTGATTTGGAGTATATTGCTCATGCTGCTATTCAAGATAGACAAGTAAGGGAGATAAAACCATATCGAACTACTGCACCTAACGGTGAAGACTCATTCGTTCGAACTTATGTGGTCCCAGCTGCAGCTTCTGATCGTGACAAATATCTCAATAGAATTTTAGATCAATGTAACATTGGTGATGCTCTGAGTGAACACCCACATCATGTTAGATTAATTCAATATACTGAAGAGAACGGTGTGCATAGATTATATCACACTGTCGCTCCAGGAGAAACAATTACTGATTTAATGGAACATAATTTGCTAGAAATTTCTGATGTATTAACAATTGCAGAAGACGTTGCTAGTGCACTTGTTTATGCACACAACTCCGAAAGAAGAAATAAATTTGAAGATCCAATTGTGCACGGTGACCTTAGTCCATCAAATGTAAAGTATGATGGTGAGGTTGCAAGGATATATGATCATGGTGCTGGGATGTTTGAAACTCCTGGAGAAGGAGATGCAACTACTCGTGGTCTGACAAGGGGTTTTGGTGCACCTGAACTTTTGAATATGAATGCAAATACTGCTTCAGATGTATTTTCTTTAGGTATGTTATTACACTATATGGTCACTGGTGAAAAGAGTGCGAAATACTTTAGGTGGGATAACACTTGGGAGCATGAAAAATTAATTGCAGCGGTTGAGAACAGAACTAATGATCAAAGAATTGTTTCTTTAATTGAGTATTGTACAAAGGGTGATTTTAATGAACGTCCAACTGCAGAGTATGTAGTAGATAAGTTACGTGAAATTCGTTTAGGTAAACCTCCTGTTCCTGAATTAGATGCACTAGTTGAATCTAATCTTGAAATTTCACTTTCAGGAAATCGTGATCCTTGGAATGTTCCAGAAGTTGAGGCATCTTTGTTTGCTGAAGGAGTTATTGGGACTAGTGGGCGTGATGTACAAAAATTAGCCACACTTAATGACTATTTAATTACTCAGCCTGTGAGTGAGAGAGATAAAAGAGTTATTAATATTGCAATTGACATGTTGGAACAAGGAGAATATGATGTTCAAATTAATCGCAGAATGCGTAAATTAAACCGTGAAGATCCAGAATTAATTTATGGTATGGGTAGAAAAACAATTTTTGAATATGGTTCTATAATTCTTAATGGATCTCCTCCTGGTAAAATGAGTTTTGGTAGAATCAGGCAGTCAAAAACTTTAATGAATTATATTGAAACAGTAGCATCTTCAGGTTATGATCCTGATCATATAGTGTCATTACTTAACTCACTTGGTAGAATGAGAGTTTGGAATACTGATGAAAAAGAAGGTAAACTTATAGACCGAAAGAATCTAACTCAAGTAATTAATGACATTGAAGATGGTAATCGTGAAACTGAAGTTGAAGGGCTAGTTTTCTGTGATATTGATGGTCAAGGAATGCAGGCTTTGGAGTTGATTTATCGTAATGCAGATTCTAGTCTGAGTATAGATGCAAAATTTGGTGAAGGACTTCTTGAAAAGTATAGACCTTCAGGCGGGTTTGGAGCTATTGGAGCCGGGCTTGTGTCAGTACCTGCTGGGGTATATTCTGCTCTCTATGCTGGTCTTAAATTGAATTCTTATTTGGATCCAATAATCGGTAATAATCTTGGGACTGCCGTGGGTGTTGGTGCAGGAATCGCAACTGCTGCAATAATTGGTTACTCTACATTTAAATTAGGTGAATTTTTTGCTAATGGGTTTAATTCCTTAACTACAAAAATTAGAAAAAATAAATTAGACTATGCAAACATTTCTCAAACATATCATTATGATCAATTCATAGAATGTCTATCTGATTTAATGTCTACTGTTCCAAAGGAAGATCTTGAATCAGTACTTGAAACAATTGGAACTTTACGTCAAGAGTCTGGTGATTTAATTACTCCAAGAAAGATTGTTGAAACAATTAAATTGGAATATCAACAGAGAGAAGCTGATGCTAATATTCCAAATTTTGTTGACTCAATGGAAGGCGTAGTTGATATTGCTTTTGCACATCATAGGGAGAGTCTTCTTGGCCAAGCTAAAGATGACATTCTAGGTTCCGCTCAACCAACAGAACGAGAAGACAGCTTGACTAGTATAATACTCAACTCATACCCTGAACATGGTGATTCTGGAGGCAGCGATATTCTAAACAGTTCTATCTTACCTTTAACAGAAAAAATTACTAACTCTAAACCTAGAACCACTGGTCGTCATAAAAGAAAAAAACCACTTTATGTTTCATATGATTTTGTCTCACATAAAATAAACTTTCCTGGAAAATATGTCACATACGAAGATTTAGATTAACATCAACCTAACTAACTCTCACTACACTACTCGCAACCAACTGCATCTCTCCATTATACTCTTCTGTCGTTCCAGTTATTTCAACGGTGTCGCCGGACGAAAGAAGTAAATCACGATCCAAAAATAACACCACATCGGTTGTTTCTAACTTCTCAAAACCGATTGTAACAAATGCCACTTTCTCAAGCTGCGACACAGAAATCACTTCGCCACTAATCTTAACTTCTGATTGCTCGCGAATCCCATCAAGTGTATCGACAGTATCAACTGTGATGGTCCCAGAATAGAGATACAAGAAAACCAGGCCAATTAAGCTACTGCAAAGAACAACTTTTTTGAGAAGTGTTTCTGTTAGTTGCATGAATCAAAGCACCTTGAATAGTTTAAGGACTTTTCACATATTTAGTATATGTAGGGATATGTTTAAACAACAATGTTGAACCTGATACTCAGCCACATACGAGCGTAGCGAGATTTTCAATACTGTTGCTTTTTTTTTTTTTTTCAAAGGTCATTTCGGCGCTGGTCAAGGCCGGGCCACTTTATTCAACTGCGCCTTGATTTTGATTCTGCTCTGCAAACAAAATGCTTGTTGAAATTCAATGCTCTTCTTCTCTGTCTCGGCAAGGGACGCGCGCGCCAATGACCTTAATTAATTAAAAATAACCAAATCATTTATAAACCACTCTTCAAAATAAATGTATGAATGCTGAGTCACCATATATTGGCTGCAAGGTTACTTGCTTAGGACTCGGGGAGATATAAATATGGCAAAAGAATTAGATTATAAATTAGTAATTGGAACCAAAAGCGGAAAAACTGAGCAATTTGAATGCAAAGGCGATGCTGCTGAAGGTTTTATGAGAAAAAGAATTGGTGAAAACGTTTCTGGTGACTCTTGTGGTTACCCAGGTTATGAATTTTTAATTACTGGTGGATCCGATAAAGCAGGATTTCCTATGCGTAAAGGTATTCTACAAGAACGTAAAAGAATTATGGCTCAAAATGGTGTTGGTTTATCTGGGAAAACTAGAACTAAATCAAAACAGAAGGGTCTATTTCGAAGAAAAACTGTTTCAGGTGAAATGATTAACACTAACACTCGTCAGATTAATTTGAAGGTAACTAAAGAAGGACCAAATCCTCTTGCAGGAAAAGCAGCAGAACCTGCTGCAGACGCTCCAGCAGCTGAAGAGAAAAAAGAATAAGAATTGAATTCAACTAGGTGATAAAATGGTGGATATAAAAGAGTTGAACGCAAAAATCAATGCTTATTTGCTTCAGTTAAAAGAGAAGATTACCAAAATAATTCAGTTTGTGATTTGGCGATTAAAGAATTACGCTCAGATGACAGTTGCTGAGCAAGTAGCTTATCCTTGTGTTTTACTTGGAGTTACTTTGACTTTAACTGGTTTTATTTTGATGCTGATTTAATTTTGATTTATTTTTAATTTATTTTTCTTTTTCTTTAATTTTTATTATTCTCAACCTATTCTTACACTCACTCGAGACAACAAATCTTTTTATACTTCAGCAAAGCCAGATTATAAATGCAAAACTTGCAATTCAATGCAGCTGATTCTAAACAACATTCACCAAGTGCTCTAACGGAAACCAGAGAACAAAATGTATCTGAAAACAAAACTCAAACAGCCCTAAGACAAAGTGCTAATCAAACTGATGATGATGAATTCTTTTACGACGATGTTCCAGGTTACATCAAAGGAAAAACTAAATTTGTTTTTGTGATGGGTACAGTGATCAGTGGACTTGGCAAGGGCGTTTTTTCTAGTAGTTTAGCAAAACTCTTGCAAGATAAAGGATTTTGTGTTGAACCATTAAAAATGGAAGGTTATCTCAATATTGATTCAGGTACCTTAAACCCATACCGGCACGGTGAAGTTTTTGTTCTCGACGATGGATTAGAAACTGACATGGATCTTGGAACTTACGAAAGAGTACTTTGCAAAAATCTCAACTCTCAAAATTATCTGACTAGCGGTCAAATTTTTCTTAAAGTTCTAACCAAAGAAAGAGAAGGTGGATACCTTGGAAAAGATATTCAAGTTATCCCTCATATCACAGGTGAGATCAAAAAAAGATTTCGTGAAATTGCAGCACAAAAGAATGCTGACATTGTTTTTGTTGAGGTTGGTGGAACAGTTGGTGATTTAGAGAACTCTCATTACCTTGAAGCAATTCGCGAATTTGCTTATGAAGAAGGCCGTGAGAACTGTTGTTTTGTCTCACTTACATATGCAATCAAACCAAACGCACTTGGTGAACAAAAATCAAAAGCAGCACAGCACGGAATCAAAAAGCTGATGAGTTTAGGAATTCAGCCAGATGTAATTGCAATTAGAGCTGATGAACCAGTTGGGTTAAAGGTTAGACAAAAGATCAGTATGAACTCTAATGTTCCAGTTGAGCGAGTAATCAGTATGCATGATGTTGAATCAATTTATTTAATCCCTAAACTGTTACAAGATGCTGGGATTGATGCTTATGTTTGCAAGCAGTTAGGTTTTTCTTTTAATGTAAACAGTAACAGTAATGGGCACAGTTGGGATCAATTTCTTACAAACCTAACTTCTAGGGATGGGGAAATCGTAATTGGGATCACTGGAAAATATACTCAAATTCGTGATGCTTATGCTTCAGTAATTCATGCGCTTCAACATGCAGCTACTGTGTGTCATAAAAAACTAAAAATTAAATGGATTGAAACAACTGAGATTGAAAATGGGAATAGAACTGTTGAAGAAGAACTAAAAGATGTAACTGGGATTGTGGTTCCTGGTGGTTTTGGAACTCGTGGAGTTGAAGGAAAGATTGCTTGTGTGAAATTTGCCAGAGAGAACAATTTGCCTTATCTTGGTCTTTGTTATGGTTTTCAAATGGCAGTTGTGGAATATGCTAGGAATGTATGTAAATTGCTTGGTGCTCACACAGCAGAGGTTGCACCGAATGTAACTCATAAAGTTATTGATATTTTGCCAGAACAAAAAAAGATTGAAGGTCTTGGTGGAAATATGCGTCTTGGCGGTAGAGATGTAGAAATAAAAGAAAACACCAGAGCGTACAAGTTATACAATAATCAAACTTCAGTTAGGGAAAGGTTCCGTCATCGCTATGAAGTTGATCCAAAGTATGTTGAAACTTTAGAACAGCATGGTTTAATTTTTAGTGGTAAAGCACCAAACCAACCAATCATGCAAATTCTAGAATTACCAGAATCAGTGCATCCTTTCTTCATTGGAGTACAATATCATCCAGAGTTCTTAAGCAGACCAACTGCTGTGCATCCTTTGTTCAAGGGTTTTGTAGAAGCTTGTGTTGCCAGGAATAATTAGCAAATATTATAAATCAAAAACAATTCTATTTTATATGGGCTTAGAATCTTATGCTTCTGATTATTCTGGAATTGGACAACAATTGCAACATATTTTAGCATCTTCCACTTTTTATTGGTTAATCACTATAGCGATAGTATTTTTTATTGGTGCGGTTTTGATTGGTGGCTTCAAAGAAGTTGCTACAAGGAATAGATTAAAATGGGTTTTACTGCATACTTTATCATTATTCTTAGTTGGTTACTTTTTACTCCCACTAAATTTTAACCGATTTCTAAATGTTGGTCTTTTTGCCTTTTTTGTTACAATTTTCTCCTATGGGTATAGGTATTTGTTAATGAATGTTACCTCATCTTGGAAAATTATGTGTCAGTGGTTTCTAATTAACTTGTTTACATTATTAATTGTTCAAATATTGTATGATGTGTTGGGTGTAACAGATAATTTGCTGAGGTTGATATTTGCTGCTTTTTGTTTAACTTTAGTTGGGGTTTATGTGCATTCTCAGCATAAAGGTCCTAATCCTAAAAATAATAGTCTCTCTCTTACTAGGCGACATAAGAAGAATAAGGGAAATGTTCGAGCACAAAGGAGAAGGTATGCAAGAAAAAGAAGATAGTTTCGTAAAGTTTTTTACTTAATCAATTATTTTTTCTGGATGGAACAAAAGATGGTCAATGGAATTTCTTTAGTTGGAATTTCTTTAACTGCTGCAAGTTTGATTCAATCTACTCCTGGTTTTAGTAAATGGTTGCTTGTTGTTGCTTCGGCACTACTCTCTATTATTGGTTTACTGGAAATTTTCCAGAAAAACTAAACTCTCTTAAAATCCCAATCAACTTCAATAACATCAGCTGCATACATTTCTTCAATTTCTTGAAATCTTTCTTGATCTTCAGTACAAATAAATGTGATTGCATATCCTGCTTTTGCAGTTTTTCCTTTATTCAACCTACTTGCTTTCTGAACTCTACCAGTTCTACCAATTCTATGCACATAAAATTCAGACCTTGTTGAAACATCATAATTAATCACAGCATCAACCTTTGGAATATGTAATCCTCTCGCAGCTACATTAGTTGTAATCAGAATTGGGACTCTCCCACTAGTAAATCCATTCAAATGATTGTTCCGCTCACGCAGATTAAAATCACCATGTAATTCAGTCGCATGGATCTTATTCTTCTCAAGCAACTGATGAACTAAGAAACATTTCTCTTTAGTGTTCAAGAAAATAATGATTTGTTTTTTCGAACTACTTTGCAATTTTTTCACACATTTCAACAACAGGTCCATCTTGTCATCAATTTCAACATACACTTTTTCTTGCACAATATTTTTTGGGATCTTATTTCCAATTCGAACAAACTGGTAATCAACTAACCTGTCTTCCATGAAAGCTTCAACTTTATTTGTGATGGTAGCTGAAGATAGTACAATTTGAACATCTTTAGCAGACCGACGTTTGATGTATGCGCAATCACTTGCAAATCCATTATCAAACATCTGATCGCTTTCATCATAAACAATCATTTTCACATCTCCAACTCGCAAGGTCTTCTTATTGATGTGATCAATTAATCTTCCAGGTGTTGCAACCATTATTTGCAGTTTACTGTTCACTGTTTTCATATCACCTTTGAACTCTCGTCCACCGAACAAAACTCCAACTTTCAGACCTAGTTGGTCAGTTACTCTTTTGACTTCTTTTCCAACTTGGTTTGCAAGTTCTTTTGTTGGAGTGATAATTAACATTTGTAAACCTGATTTAGGAGTAATTTTTGACAAATACCCTAAGAGAAAACACAGTGTTTTTCCAGACCCAGTTTGTGAAGTAAATACGATGTGTTCTCCACTTTGAATTTTTGGAATAATTGTTTCTTGAACTTCAGTTGATTTTTTGATCCCAAGACTACTTAGTGCTTCAACTATTGCTTTTTTGAATCCCAGTTGTGAGAATGTCTTGTGATCTTTCATGTATCTTCCAATTCCTTGCCTGAGTTATAAATGTTAGTAAGGGTGAACGCGCTGCCTAAATGCTTAAGCATTAAATCTTCGAAAGAGCTAGGTCAAGCGACCTGAGCAACTCGTAGAGCGGCGAATGTGGAGAAGCAGGTTCAATGCCCGGCAGCGTTCCGAACTTTGACAAAGTCAAAGTGAAGCCTTACTAATATTTCAGTTCAATTACCTCTACTAAATTTCACAAACAAATATAAATCATAAAATTTTCATTAACAAGAATGGCAACTCTCACTCTCATCATCATTTTCATCATATCCTTATTAGCACTCCTAAAAGGAGCTGATTACTTAGTTGATGGTGCAAGTGATATAGCAGCTTACTTCAAAGTGTCGCCAGTTATTATCGGGCTCACAGTTGTAGCCTTTGGAACATCTCTTCCTGAATTAATTGTCAGTCTCATGGCAGTTTTCAACGGAGCAGCGGACCTCAGTGTCGCAAATGTTGTCGGATCAAACTTTGCAAACATCGGTTTAGGGATTGGAATTGCTGCATTAATTCTCCCACTCGCAATCAAAAACAAAGCTCTTATTCACGAAATCCCTTTCCTCATTGTTTCTAGTTTCCTTCTGTTAATCTTAGGAACCGATCAATTCATCTTCCAAAAGTTAGGGTTTTCACTCAGCAGATTTGATGGAATTGTGTTATACATTGTTTTCATCATGTTTTGTTATTACATCTGGACTAGTTTGCAACATAAACAACCAAAGGCAATGAAAAAAGAAATTGAGGATGAGTACATTCATAATCTTCCTCTTTGGAAAGCTACTGTCTACATCTTAGCTGGGATTGCAGCACTGACAATTGGTGGAAGATATTTTGTCAACTCCTCAATTGAGCTTGCATCAAACTTTGGACTTTCAGAAGCTTTTATTGGACTCACTATTGTAGCAATTGGAACCAGTGCACCAGAATTAATCACAAGTTTCATTGCAGCCAAGAAAGGAAAAGGTGACTTAGCTCTGAGTAATATTGTTGGAACAAATATCTTCAACATCCTATTCGTTTTAGGAACAGTTTCTATTATCAAACCAATTGGTATAGCACCTACAATTATGCAAACAGATGCAATTGCAATGATGGCACTCACTCTTCTATTCTTAGTCTTTGCAACCAGGGGCAAAGGTATCAATCGCCGTGAAGGTGCAATCCTTGCAACTCTCTACATTGGTTATATGGCTTGGTTGGTTATTGGTTTGTAATTTAGTTATTGTCTTTATTTCCCCTCTTGTTTCTATCTGTGCAATGCTTGAATTACCTTACTTTCTTGATCTTCAGAAATCAAATATTGCTCCAACATTAACTTGAACATATCGTTGTTATATACATCTGACATTGTTGTCCATACAGAACGCGGATGATCTAATTCTAATCTTCTAAATCCATAGTTGTCATAGGAATGTCTTTTAGCCATTGTTTCCAGTTCTCCAAGCAAATCACTTGTGACAACATGTTTTTTGAGTGCGCCTGTTGTGACTATTCCAAATCTATATCTACTTCTTGTGTCAATATCATACACACTTACTTCAACTCCTCTGCCATCTGTTGCTAGTTCTCTTAATGCAAAAAAGCAAGGTCGCTTGAAGTGAGCATAAAACTCAAGTTGGTAAATACAGGGCACACTACTTGTGGCTTCCCTATAATGTGATACTGCAAATCCAGTGCCACTAATAGTTTCGACTTTCAAGGCAGCCCCTTTTGGATCTTTGATGGAATTGATTGTTACTTCATCAAGTAAGGTCTTAGGATAGCGAAGAAGTAAATTATAAACCTCATTGATTGGGTGTGGACCCGCATGAAGTGCTTTTTGCAAGTGTTCTCTAAATTTTCTGTTGAGTTTCATCGTACCTTAATTCTCCATAACATTCACATACACCTTTCTTCCCAATCTCCTTGCACTCTAAAAGCGTAATCTGCATAGTCGCAGTATGCAGAATTAGAATCAACTGAATCAACAACTTCTACTTGTTCATAGCTAGAAGGGCATACTGCAACCAGTGCCATTGCAGCAACTGCAACTGCTGCAACTGTTTGATAATTTCGTTTCCAGAAGTTTAATGGAACAACATTTTCTGAAGAAGTGATTCTTTCTTGCGCAACCTGATACTCTGAAACTGCATCAAAGAAGACATCAACATCAGATGTGGAATTGTGCATAGCATCAAAACTAACTCTCACTGAATCTGTTTCTGCAGTATATGAAACAAAGATATTTTGATTTTGTAAAGCATGAACTAGGTTCTGATTATCAACTCCAGAAAATCGGCCAGCAGTAATTGCTGAAGAATATTGTTTGTCATTAACTTCAACTGATTCCCAACTCCTTTTTGCTGCTTGTTCTAAAAAGTATTGTTTCAACTGTTCCTGTTCTTCTACTTTTCCTGAAAAATCATTGTCACCAAGTAATCCTTTATCTTCAAGTGTTTCAACTGCAGTCACAAGAGACAAATATCGTGCAGGACTAAACGCAACATCTACATTTGGAGTAACACCATACACTGGATCAATCATTCCTGGCATAATTACTTGCTCTAAATCGGAGCGCACTTTCAATCGATCAACCTTCTTCGCAGCCCGTTCACTCATATACAACAGACCAATTGGATAACTTCCCATTGTTTTGTGGGGTGTTGCTGCGTAAAAATCAACACCTGCTTCTTCCAATTTATCAAAATCAACTTCGTCAATATTCCCAAGTGCTTGCGCACCATCAATAACTAAATAACAATCAGAATTTTTTGCTTTTACTGCCCGTGCCAAGTCCATAATGTCTGTAACCTGACCGTCGTTACGAACAACATGGCTCACTAAGACTAGTTTTGTATCTTCTTGCACAGCATCAACAATTGCATCAAGGTTTCTATCTCTCAAATAATCAACAACTGTGACTTCAACCGTTTTCTGAGATTGCGAATTAAACCCTGTGTAGCCTTCTGCAATACATTGGTCTGGAAATGTTGACCAACCATCCTCTCCATCGGTATTTCCATGATCTCTGTTCTCTATAAACAAACGTAATACTGATCCATTCTCTACAGTGCTGGTAACTGCATGATGACCTTCAACACCAGAAATCCAATACGCAAAGTTCAAAACTTCTGTAGTATTTCTTCCAAACAAAACTCGAGTTGGATCTGGTAGGTTTACTATTCGTGCTGCTTTCACTCGTGCTTCAAGGGCAGTAACTTGTCGTGGGTCTTTTGTGTGTACTGCAGTGAAGACTTCTTCATATGGCCTAGTGAGTGCTGCGTGATTCAAATCAACAACTTGTTCAATGCCTTGAACATAATTTCTATGTCTCACAAATAGGTCCATGTTACTCACATAACAATCTTCTTGGAATTTTTTTATCTCTGCCATTTTTTCACATCCAAAGTTTTTTTCCAAATTTTTCTGCAGCATAGTTTGCAATGAAGTTTACTAAAGAATCAGTTAGTCCTGCTGCGTGTGGTCCCATCCCTTCTTCAAATTGAGCATAAACTGCAGATTGATTTGGCAAACCTGTGTAATCAACTGGGCCGACTTCTCTCTCAAACATTTCACTAATTGGTGTTCCTGGGTGGTACGTTACTAAATTACAAGAAACACCAACCACATTGTGGTACATCTGGATTAATTCTTTGGTTCGATCTATTGCGTATCTTGCTGAAGCTAATGTTTCTGTAGTTGATTGTGTTGGGCTGTTGGTATCTGGATGTCCAAATGTAAGTGATATTCCAACACTTACTTCGGCTTCTTCTAGCATGCTAAGTGTGTGTTCAACATTGCCTGAAACTTTCACACCTCCTCGTACATTCTTCCCAAAATTATCACGAATTTCTCCTGAATAATGTTCAATCCCAATGTACACATAATCCATGCCTGCTTCTCTCATCTTAGGTAAGAACTCTTTCATTGCATGGATACTTTTTTGAGTAGTTTGGCAACCCCAGCGAAATTCATATTTTGCAAGTAAGTCTAATACTTCTGCCAGGTATTTTTTTGGTTTAGCAAAGAAGGTACTATCATCAAAGAAGATTGCTTCATAACCTTCTTGTTTTAACTCCTGTAACTCTTTTTCAAGATGTTCAATACTTCGTCTTGGTTCTCTTGCATTTGGTGCATCATCATCATACCACACAGTTCCAATTCCTTCACTACAAAAAGCACAAGCGTAAGGGCAACCTTGGCCAACCATCACTTGCGCAGTTTTGAGATTTTCTTCTTTTGGGTTTTGAAAAATATCAAATCCGGATGATACTTCGTCTTCATTTTGAAGCAAATATCTTGGCATAATTGGGAGTGCACCTAATAGTGTTTGTTTACGTAAACGTTTATGTTCTGCTGCATTTGTTGTAATACTTTCAATCCCTGTTTTCGTTTCAAGAAGTAACAATCCTGTGCCTGGGAGTGATTCTA
>JABHRS010000018.1 GCA_018670085.1 archaeon
GACGTTATGCATAATCACCAATGGTTTAGAGAAGCAAAAGAAAGATATATTTCTGATTCAAGTAGAAACACTAGTCTCCAAACAGATATGAGTAGAGGTGAAGATGCAATTTGGGGATTAAATCAATTGGTTAAAGGAGATTTCTCTTCAAAAGAAAAACTTAATGTTTTGTTAATCGGTGCTGGTTACCATGCCAGAAGTGGTAAAAAATCAGTTCAAGTTTTATGTCCTTATGAATTATTTAATGTAGCAGCATATTTTGATTGGAAAAATTTAGATTATTCTATCACAGTTGTAGATATTGATCCTGTAGCTTTGTCAGATGTTACAAACAGAGAAAATATTTTTGTTCCACATGCCTTTGTTAAAGACCATCCTGATGAATATTCACCAAGAATGAATTGGCGAAAAAATGCTTGGAAAAGATATTTAACAATGACTAAACAATCTGATAAACTAACTCATCAAAAAATGGAAGGCTTAGCAACAAATCCTCCAGAGGCACTTGATGATCTTTTAGAAGAAGGTGTACACTACGCAGCTATCCCAAGATCTTTTACTCAAAAAATTTCTAATGGAGATGTTGAAGCCATTAATGGAGATATTGCTATTGTCGAATTGAATAAAAAATTTGATTACATCATCTGTAGTAATGTGTTATACATGTTACCAAAAGAAGGGCAGCAGCTTGCAATTAATAACATGGTAAGTTCATTGGCTGAACAGGGAGCGATGTTTTTGTGGGAACCATTAAAAACTAGAAAAAAAGAAGAAGGAATATCACCGATTATTCAAAGAAATGCAGGTTGGTTAACTGATAAAATTAAACAAGATATGCGAATAAGAGAATCTAATATGAATGACTTTGATCGGAAATCACAACAAGTTATGTTAACTAGGTATTGAGATAATTTCTTTTAGTAAGAGATCAAAGTAGAACTGAAATGTATTAATTGAGCAACAACATTATCTTCAAAAAAACAGCTGCGATTAAAGCCAAACTAACTAACAAATCAAAATTATTAATTTTTGAATGAGTTTTATAACATCCAAATGTGATTAATCCAGCAAAGATAAACACAAATAAAAGTTCTAAAAAAATAATTGGAAATACTGGAGTTAATAGCAGAATCGAGATAACTATTGTCATTTCAATTGCAGAAAAAAATAGATGAATTATTCCAGATTTATTCAATTTGCTTGTCTTACTATGAAAAAAATGACCATTCAATTGTTCAATTCTATTTTTACATCCCCAAAAATAGTGTGTGATTAAGTTTATAACAAAACTAAATAAAAAAATTAACCATAGTTTATTAGATATTTGAACAGAATAAATAAACAAAAAATTAATTATCACAAATATCCAATCGGCAGAATAACAAGTCCAATGTTCCTTAAATGAACTCATCAAACCATTCTTTTTTGATAGCAAGTACTGACTGCACCATGAAATTAGTGGTAATACTGATAACATGATGGCAATTATTAATTTCATGAATATTAATAAATTAAAATGTTTAATAAATTTTTGCTAGATCAAAATTAACTAAAAATGTACTCAAGTTCAATATTTCTTAAAAGGACAAAATTAAAAAAGTAGTTAAGAATCTGAAAACTATAACTTAGCAGCAGACATTAACTCCAACTCATCCATTACCTTACTCTGATACAATCTTTGACTGTCGGTATCTTCTAACACACCACCAAAAACTATTTTGCTCAAATATTGATAATGCCACATTCTGGTTGCTGGAACATCAAAAGTATCTGCTAATTCATTTAATCTTGTAATTGCGTCTTCGATCAACTCTGGATCTTGTCCTGGATAAATTTCATTTTGGGTTTCAAAGTATTCATCAATTGTATTGTGTACTTGATCAAAAGTTGCCTGGTCTCCTACAAATACACTTTCAAAATATTCTCCTAGCTGATATGAAATATGATTAAGACCTCTATCAAACATTTGATCATAGATTGATTTTTTAGGAATAACACCATTCAGTGTATCTTCTACTAATTGAAATCCACCAAAGTTCATATAAAAAAACTCCCCAGAATTGATCAAATATTTTTGTCTTTTAACACCTTCTTTTAAACCGAAGGAATCTTTTTTAGTATAATTAAGAACTTCAAGGTATCCTGCAATTCCACCATTAAAACCAGCTATAGATTTTTGAATACCAATATGTCTGAAAATCCCATACAAATTTGCTACATAATCTTTGGCAGATTCTGGGTCAGTTTGCAGGTGTTCAGTTATTTCTGTTAGAATTTCAATTCTATGTTCGAACCAATCTTCTGGTGCATTTTGAAAATAACTTCCACTGAATTCATCCATTTGATGATTCATTTCCCATAAATTCAGCAGCAATTCTTCTTGATCTGCAGGTTCAAGAACGTTTGCAGCTTCTCTGACAGTTTCAAATTCTGCTAAACCCTTAATTTGATTTAAAACGGACTCATCTTTATTTTTCATGTATTCTAAGAACAGATCAATTGTTTCCTTTTTTGAATCTGTAATTTGAAGATGTCTTCCGATACCTTTCTCAAAATTGTTTTTCTTTTTATTTCGATATTCTTCTACCACATCAACGCCAGGAATTGAATTCAGTAATTCCGTATGTTCTTTTCCAGAGTCTATCCAAACTTCACTTTTGTATTTTTGATGAAGTGATATTGCCATCGCAGTTTTTATTTCATGATCGTACATCGGAAGCAATGATATTAATTTTTGAATTTGTGGTAGATTTAAATCATCTTCAAATAGTTCTGAATAAAAACTGATTAAACTTTCATCTTTTAGCGCTCGATGTTCAATGTATTTTTTTTCTATAGTTAATGGTGGTGTAAATCTCCCACTTAATTCAGTAAATAACAAGTATATTTGTTGGTCATCTACTGTTGCTGTTCTTTCTAAGTTATAGTTTTGCTCAGTAGGTACTAAATCATCAATTGAACCTAAATGAACTAAATCAGAATTATCAGCTTGTGCACAGATACTATTCGGTGCTGAATATATATTTTGCAAATGTGCAGAACTATCACTATAGACAAATCCTACTTGAAGTAAACTTTTAATTGTTTTAGCAACAATCCGATAATTACCAGGATTAAAAACTGCATCTGATAATTGATCATCAGTAGGATTTTCTAAGTTTACTCCTCCAAAAACTCTTTTATTGCTAGGAACCTCAAGAGCAACAGTTCCCATTCCTTCACGGTTTCCTCTCCATTCTAATGATCTAGCAGATGTTTTTTTATTGTTTTCCAAAGCCATAGTATTAACTGATGATGCTAATAATTCACCCAATTCCGGAAATTTTGCAACGCCTAAAGGAATTGTTAAACCCATATCTCTTGCTTCTTGAATTGATTTAATATCATGTAACTTAGTTAGACCTTTGAAAATTAAATAGGCATTAATCATTTCTAATCCTGCCCAACGCAAAGTTTCTGTTCCTAAGGTTCTTGGGTGTGAAGTTCCTCCAAATCGGATCTCATCAAAAAATAAACTTTCCCTACTAGCAGCAAATCCAGGATATTTATACATATCAGATTCAATTAATTCACCTATCTGATCAAAGCTTTGGACACTACCTACTCCTTTAACATAGACAAATCTTTCTAATTCACCAGCAGCAGCTAGACTATGATATGCGCCCCTACCTTCCAGATTATCCATGGAACTAGGTCTTTCAGAAAGAATAGAAAATGCTAATTCTGTTTCTTTTATAACTAATTCGTCTAAATCCATTACAGAATCTGAAAGAAAATCACCGAGGGATAAAACTAGATGAGCATCAGGATCAATTGTCCTAATATCAAGCATATCATCTCTTTTTTCTAAGTCAAATTGTATGGTCATTTTTCTTTTTATTTGATTTTTAGTATATTTTGTATTTATGGAGCTAAGTTCATTGTTCTCAGTTGGAGATTCCTATATAAATCTTTGGCTTATTTGTGACTGAGTAGTAGTAATTAATAAGGAAAGTTTATAAACTACAAGCCATTTTATTACTATTATGAATGCAATAGAAATGAGAGAATTTCATTTATCCTTTATGAGAAAAAATTACCGTAAAGAAGAGGACGCAATCAGAGCCTATGAAAGGACAATCGAAAAGCCAGATAATAATTTGGCTACTGTGCTTCATTACTTAGATGAAAATTTTGATTTAGGAATGTTATATTATCCTGGTTCTGGATTTCATATCAAACCACGTGATACATTAGGTGAAAATAGAGTTACCCATTTGTCTTTACAACCTGAGCATTATTTTAAACATTTAGGAGAAGGGATTAAAGTAGTTGGAGATTATCGAAATACTTCATTTCCAGATAATTCATTTGATTCAAGTTTAGTGTGGGGTGCAACACATCCAACAATAAAAGATGCTGTTGAAGATATTTTAAGAGTTACAAAAGTTGATGGTTTGTTTGTTGTTGGTTATAATGAATCTTTCTCTCAGTTATTAGATGATAAACTTGTCAAGGTTAATTTACCAGAAGAATTAGATCAGAAGATACAAACGTATAGAAATGTTCTAAAGACTGTTTAATATTTTTTCTAAATTAAAGATATTTAGGTTTTTTATTGATTAAATAATTCTAACACCCCCTAACATAAAATACATTTACCTTATATCCCCACTGGTCACCTACGACAAACAGTTATTAATTAGTAATTCTCACAACAACATATGAACATTCACGAACTTGTCAGAAACAAAGGAAGAAGATTAAACCTTAGTCCAAGAACAAATCATACATAACAGAAAATGACAGAAACACTTAAATATCTGTGTACACATACACATACACAGATGGGAACAAAAACCATATCAATCAAAACAGAAGTGTATGAAAAATTAATCGCTCTAAAAGTACCAGGAGAAAGTTTTTCTGATCAATTAGATCGTTTAACCTCCCTTAACACTGGAATCATGGAATTTGCAGGAGCATGGAGTGATATTTCTGATAAAGAAGCTGATAAAATGTTTAAAGTTATAGAACAAGGCAGAAAAGGTTCAAGGTTAAAGAAAATCGTAAAAATGATGGAGGAATAAGAATGATTGCAGATTCAACTATTTTAATTGATTTTTTAAGGAACAAACCAGAAGCTGTCCAAAAAATCCGAAATGCAGCAATTTTATACACCACAGAAATAAATGTTTTTGAAATCCTTACAGGAGTATTTTTCGCAAAAGAAAATATTAATCAGAAAAAAGAGCGAGCAAATGCCATGTTCTCAAATATGATTGTCTTACCATTAAATAGAAAAGCATCAAATGAAGCTGCAAAAATTGCAGGAGCATTATTCAAAAAAGGAACACCGATTGAATCTACTGATTCTTTAATTGCAGGAATCGCAATTACAAATGGAATTACAAAAATTCTCACCAAAAATAAAAAACATTTTGAAAAAATTCCCGGGATCAAAGTAATTACATATTAATATCCTAGAATACATTTACCTTATATCCCCACTGGTCAAGCACGGCCAACAGATATAAACAAGTTCTACTCATAACAATATAGGCTAACCACCAAAAACCTTAGATTCCAATAGATACTATGAATCAACAAATCAATTTGAGGTTACCTCAAAGGCTATTGAAAAGTGCTACTAGACATGCTAACAAACATGGTTTTGGCTCTGTTCAAGAATTTATCAAAGAGACCCTTCGAGACAAATTATTCCCA
>JABHRS010000019.1 GCA_018670085.1 archaeon
CTCTTGGCAAAAGCCCATGCAATACATGAGCACTGGGAGTTCCCTTATCACACTTGCGTGCATTGTAAAGGTTTCGCGCCTGCTGCACCCCGTAGGGCTAGGGTCAGTGTCTCAGTACCCTTCTCGGGGCTCCCGCTCTCACGGCCCCTACTGATCTTTGGCTTGGTAGGCCTTTACCCTACCAACTACCTAATCAGCCGCCAACTCATCCAAGAGCGTAAACTTTGAGTAATAGAACATTCCAGTTTCTATTACCTATCCAGTGTTACCCACAGTTTCCCGTGGCTATCCCAGACTCTTGGGCAGATTATTGACGTGTTACTGAGCATTCCGCCTGTGCCTCCGAAGAGACCCTCTGACTTGCATGGCTTAGTCGAACTCCCATAGCAGCAATCTCCCGCAGGATCAACGGGAACTAATTCTAATCCTGTAATACGTTATATTGTCGTAAAGCTGTTGTAAACTTAAAGAAATATTTGTATATACTAGTAACCTCAAGATTCGTGGTTACTAGCATAATTTTCACTATGATAGTGATCACCTCCTTCATATCTAATATTCACATATTAGACACACACATTAACGATATACACAAAAATATTTTTCAACATTTTTGGTATCTTAAAGATAAGCTTTTGATAGATATTATCTCAACTCATCTTTATGATTTGGAAAATCGGTTACTTATAAAGTTTTCCCTTTTCTTCGTCGGAAGCCAAGAGATCATTTCAAAAGCAATTTTTTGAATGAAATTCCAGTATAACTATGATTAATAGTCGACAGATTGATTTGGTGTATTAAACGCAAGCTCAACCATGTCAAAAGAAGTCACCGCAGCGGTTTTGATAAAAGATTTATCTTTAAAGATTAATCACTAGAATTAACTAGATTGTAATCTTCGTCGACGTTTAGCCTTTTTCATTTTTTTACGTTGCCATTTCCAACGCATTTGGCCTTTTTTCTTCCATCGTCTGCTACTTCGTTTCATGTATGACAATGGGAAAATCGATGCTTTATAAAGGTTTCTAAAATCCAATGACTATTAGGTTTCCATTAGGTTTTGAGACATCAAAAATATCCAATTTTTGTTTAGTTATAGAAATCAAATAAACAATTAAACCCAATAGTCGACGGCAGACTCCAAATCTTCAGAATTTAGATCATTATATCTCCTGTTATAAGAATGGTTTTCTGCATTAGATAACTCAAGTTCACCTAATTCCTTGATTGCAGAAGCTTGATTTGAAAAAAGATTATACCCCACCGCAGCTGCCATCATAATGCCACCAAGCACCAAAGCAGGAATCGCATTCCCAGTAGCACCATTTTCTTCAGACAAAGCCATCCCAATACAACCATACACTGAGATCAGATCTCCGACGACAAAAACAAATTCAGAAGCATAATTAGCAAGTGAGGAAAGATTATTTTTTACAAAAATATCAGTATCAACAGGTCCAGGAGCACCAGATGATAACTTTGAGGACAAATCACCCCTTTGATAATTTCCAAATAAACTGTGATCTTCAATCATCTAAGCGCAGCCATTCAACTTGCTTAAAAAGCTATCGAAAAAGATACAGAAAATATGATTTTTCGAGTATAAATAACGAGATAAAAAAACAAAAATGCCAAGAGTTTAATTTATTTATTCAACGCTAAAAACATATTTAAAAACATCCAAACAATTATAAGAATAAGAAATAAGATCATCTAACAAAAGCATAATTCTCATCAGAAAAACCATTAGCTAAACATTTTTCTTTAATTAAATTTCTGGACCCTAAATGTTCACCAGAAGGGCAGTCTAACATGATAAGATCTAAATCAGGGAATTCTTGAAAAAATAAATCCATTAAACGATACCTAGCACCCTGATATTTTCGAGATAAAGACCGAGTTAATTCTACTGGTGACTCATCCTTAAAGGAAACTTGCAAATGATTAATAAGAGCAGTAGATGAACCACAATCAACATCTAAAACAGCTACGTTTCCTGGGAGTAAATTCGATGTACCACCAGCACGAACTAAAGAGCGAGAGAAAATATCTGCATGATCCAAATTATTTGGAAAATACACATACCGTAGCCTATCTGAATTAGTATCTTTTTGTTTTGCGATAAAACCTTTTTTATTTCTTGAGACCACATCAATTGGATATAATAAACCAAATTGGTTAAAATCAGATGATGTATTATTAATATAACTAAGTAGACCAAGATCTGAATTTGGAAGTTCAGGTAATATCAGCCCTGGACGATCATGAATGTACCCTACGCCCCTTAATTCTGAAACATATTCTCTAACATTTAATTTTCTATCCATCAGGCACTACACAGATTCATTGATTTATAAATCTTCCTGGAAAATAACCACTAAGGAGGGATGAACTGACCAAAAAGCTTTTAAAGTACTGTCCTTTTAAGGACAACATGACGAGATACAATAGATTAGGACCAGATTTTCCCGCACTAAGAGTGCTTAACAGAATGTTCAACGGAAACGACCATCTTTACACTGGAAATGACAATTTACTCCCAGATACGTACACACTAGCAGGCATGCCAGATGCTCAAGTTGCTGTTAATCATAATCCAGACGAATTAACAAAAACAATCTGTGAAATCCTACTTCATGAATTTCTACTTAAAACACCAAGAAACATTACATCACGTACACCAGCAAACCGTTATCTTAATGCTTTTACTGATAGAAGAGAACTAACTTCACTAGGACCACAAAAACATCCAATTGCAAAAGGATATGAAGAAAATAATGTAATTGGAGTTTGCAAAATATTAGATCCAAAACAAGGAACTGAAGTAGAACTCTACATCGCAAGAGATATGATCTTAGACCTAGTAGGTTATGAAGGATTAACTGAAGTTGAGAAAAAAGTTCACGATCCAGCACGAGTATTTGATGCAAGAAAACGAGCACCATGGGAAAGACATGTTCAAAATCCAAGAATCCAAAGAGAGAAACCAATGATACAAGGACCAGTTACAGGTTATAGATCAAGATATAAAGAAGAAAGAGTTAAAACAACTAGATCAGACCCAGCGAATATTCGTTCTAAAGGTAGAATCCCATTAGATAGAGGAATTCATCATGTCGCAACTACTCGTCAAGCTACAACCCAAAGAGACACAGAAGCAGCATTAGGAAGAGCTAGACAATCCTTAACGCCATGGCCTGGATATCGTAGGAAAAAATAATTTTTTGATTTGATTTTTTTTTTATTTCTATTAATAAATTTTCTTAACAATAATTTTTATTTAATTTCTTAACACAACAACAGCTACAAGAAAAAAGATACAACAGAAACAATAGCAAATAAACCATTAAAAAAAGAAAAAGAAAAAATGAAAAAGAAAAAAATAATTCTAAAAAATCAATAACCACCTTTCGGACGAATAACCATATACACAGCAAACAAAAGCACCACAAAACCAGTCAATAGACCAATTAAGGTGATACCAGTAGACAACCCTAGCCCTCCAAAACCATCAAAAGCACCAACTGCACCAGTTAAAACACTTAACTTTGAAAATATTGAATCTTCTTTTTCACTTTCATCTTTAGCATTGGATAAACTATCCACAGAACCAGTACCACTCCCAGAACCACTAGATGAACTTGACGACGAAGAACTTTCTTCAATCACCAGTTCTTCTTCTAAGTCACTAGTTGCAATTGAAGTATCTGTTTCAACAGATTCATCATCGCTACTTGTAGTAGCAGCAGACCCACCAGAAGAGCCTGAACCACCAGAGGAACCTGAGCCCCCTCCACCGCCACCAGAAGAGCCTGAGCTGCTTGATGACGAACTTGAACTAACAGTCACAGTAAACTCAATTGTATGATTAACAGCATTCAGATTAGAAGAATTATCGATTAATTCTAGAATAAAACTATGAGTCCCATCCTCACTATAATCACCAAAAGTCCAATCACCTTCCAAATCATCACTGTCACCATCATCAATGATAGCACCATCATAATAAAGATTCAACTCAGACAAATTCATATAATCAAAAATAACTACCTCAATATTTTGTGAGACAGTTTCACCACTATCAATTGTGAGGTTGGAATCAGTAATTGTTGTTACAACAGGCACAGCACTGTCATTTGCGATCACATCGACTGTAGCAGACAAACTGCTATCACTATCACTTACATTAACAAGAACAGAGAAGTTCCCTTCAACGAGATATATATGACTTTGATTAGATGCAAACTCAGTATCATTCCCATCACCAAAATCCCAAAGGTGATTCAGAGAATCATTATCAGCATCACTTGCAGAAACAACAAAATAATTTACAGACCCAAGTTCCAAAACAGTTAAGTTACTTGGAGAACTGATGTTAACTGAATTAACATTTCTATTTTGCACAGTAAAATATTCTAAAGAACCAGATGATTCAATCCCAGAAGTATCTGTTGCATAAATTTGCATTGAAACATTTGATCCACCAGACAAGTTATTAAAAACATCAAAACTAAAGTTATAAGTTTCACTGCCACTTACAACTTCGAGCATAGTATAATTAACCAAAGCACCACCATTAGTGTGATTAATTTCTAAAACAACTAAACTTGAATTCAAGTTATCTCCACTGACGTTAACTTCAAAATTAATTGTGTCATTAGTATAGATCACAGAAGGACTGTAAGCAATTGAACTTACAGACAAAGGAGTTGATGAAACAATTTCTACCTCCAAAGAACTACTCACTGATTCGATGTTTAAAGAATCATTCCCATAAACTTTCAAAGTATAATTATCATTACTCAAAGAGCTCAAGTTATAGCTATAAAAATATAAACCACTAACACCAGAAGATTCTCCTTCATCAGTCATCGAATAGTTTGTATAAGTTCCATTCTCTAACTCTAAAACAGCAGATGACAAATCAACATCAGAACTAACATTGATTATAAAAGAACCAGAACTAATGGTTGACCCAGATAGAACAACACTACTTGCAGTAAAATTTAAGATAGGATTTAACGCAGCAAGCACATCGATTCTAGAATAATTATTACCACTTGCAACCTCATCATTTATACTAACACCAGTTCTAAACAATTTTGATTCCAGTTCATCCGGACTCAAAACTTTCCCATAAGCTGCTTTTGCATATTGATTCATGAGCGCAATTGCACCAGCAACATGTGGTGTTGCCATAGAAGTTCCTGAAAGTACTCGCCTTCCACCACCCAAACTTGCAGACACAATACTTGATCCTGGTGCCATCAAAAGCAGTAAATCACCACGGTTTGTAAAACTACTAATAGCATCAGCAGTTGTTGTTGAACCAACAGGAATAGCTCCACTTAAACAAGCAGGCCCAGAGATTCCAGAAGAGTAAGCATCATTTCCAGTTGCCACGACAACAGAGATATTTTTAGCGTTCGCACGTACAAAAACAGAATCCATAATTGTGCCAGTGGTAGATGAATCACAAACTGCATTATTTTCTGAACCATCACCCAAACTCATACTGATTACAGAGATGTTATAGTCATCAGAATTAGACATACACCACTCAACAGCTGCTGCCACATCTGAAACATATCCAGATCCAGAAGAATCTAGTGCCTTCATTGCGATTAAACTAGCATTGGGTGCAACGCCCAAATATTCAGGATGATCTGATGCCACAATTCCTGCAACATGAGTCCCATGGTAATGATCATCCATTGGATCATTATCACTGTTAAATGTATCCCACCCACCAATTACTTTTGAACAACTAGACCAATCCATAGTAGTATTAGCAGTTCCATTCAATGCTTTATCCACATAAAAACCATCATCAGTAACAGAGCCATCAGTCACCAATCGAACATACAAAATTGACCCATTAGAATGAGGAGTCCAAACATCAAGGTGATCTCCTTTGTAAATAGCAATTGTTTCATTATCCTCATTATAGATTATAACTCGATCAGTTGCATCACCACCAGCATCGCCTGGTGCTTCTAGTTTGATATAATCAAAATGGATTGAGATATTTTCATACCCACTCATGTTTACAACATAAGTCACATCAAGTGAGTTAGTATATGGGTGTGTAGACTCAACTGCAGATGACAAAGTTTCTTCAGTTCCACTGATAGAATAATTCAAAGGATTACAAGCACCCAAAGATTCATGAGTGTAATCAATTCCAGTATCAATCACACAAATTGTTTCACCATGTCCAGTGATAGAAAGACCACTTGAATCACCAGCAGCATCATATTCCCAAACCTCATCCCCATTTATCACAGGCACACTTAGGTCAAGTGAAACTGAAACTTCTTGATCCAGATAAACACCAGCAACCTTACCAGTTGCAATTATTTCATCGAGAACTGATTCATCAGACAGCTCCAAAGTGACAGCCGCTGTTTCTTCAAACTCTCTTAAAACTTCAATGTCAGAAACTTGTTCATCTGACAGTTCCCCAGTTAATTCTTCAAAAAATTCCCCTTGCAAATCATCAACTGTTTCTTGCAAGTCACCATTACTCATCTCAAGTAGTTCTAAATCATCAAGATCATCTTCAAGAACCACAATTACCCTAACTGGTTCAGCAGCAGATTCATCGAATGCCTCAACTATTGCAACATCTATCACTGCAGTATCAACCGCTCCAAATGAAAATGCAATTAGTGTAAATAAGCCAATAAAGAGAACAAAAAGTCCTAAAAAAGACTTAACTCTAAAACCGAGATTAAATTCCATTTAAGTTAACACCTCAAAAGTATTTTGACTAACTGAATTTTTACTGTTTACAATTTTCTCTCCAAGTGAAGTTCCCATTGCAAAACCATGTACTGCACTAATACTCCCTAAAATATCAAGTAATGACCCACCAGTACTGTATTCAAAATAACCAGAAGTTTCAATACCATGTTCTGACAACAGATAGTTCTCAGCAGATGACAAATCACCCAACTCATCAACTAAACCAAGTTCAAGTGCTTCAACACCCAAATAAAATTCACCAGTTGCAACTGACGCCACTGCCATTCTACTAAGACCACGGTTTTTTGCTACTGCGTCGATAAAATAACCATGGATCAGATCAAGTTTTCCTTGAAGCAACTCTTCTTCGGAAACTGCAAGTGTTCTAAATGGTGTTCCAATATCTTTATTTTCACCAGCAACTAATCTCTGATAATTAACTCCATACTCTTCCATTAATTCACTAAATTCTAAATAAGAACTAATAACACCAATACTTCCAGTGATACTCATTCTGTTTGCAATCACATGATCACTTGCTGTTGCAATCCAGTAAGCACCTGATGCTCCAACTTCGCGAATCACAGCAACTGTTGGTTTTTCAGAGAGTAGTACTGCAGATGCAATTTCATCACTTGCAACAGCAGACCCACCAGGAGAGTTGATATACAGAACAATAGCTTCAATATCCTCATCTTCATTTGCACTTTCGATTTGAGCAACCAAAGATTCGCTGGATGCTACACCACTATCAAAATATCCCCCAGAACTAGTCCCCATAATCGCTCCTTCAACTGGAATAAGTGCAACATTTGAAGAGCCAGTTTCAGTTTGTGATGCACCAAGTGATAGCAAAAAACTGAACATGATAAAAATCAGAAATAAGCCCACGCAAAATATTCCAGCAATTGTCAATAGTACATATTGCCAAGGTTTCTTAATTAATTTTGAACTCTTTTTGTTTGTAGAACTTGCTACCATCTAATACACCCCTTAAATAAAATATTAAACCAAATCTCTCAATTAATAACAAGTATAATCAGTATATAAATGTTTTTAGAGTCGAGAAAAAAGTAATGAACTTTGTACCGCCGGGCATTTTAAATATAGCATATTTCTCAAGGTTATGAAGAAACATGTTACAAAAGATACCACTTAGCAAAAAGGATAAATTAAAAGGACTTCATTTTCCAGATGAATGGAACAAAGAATTATCATATTTCTGTGGCATACTAATCGGAGATGGAGGAATTTATTATAGAAAATCAAAAAATGAGTATTATATAAAATGTGCAGGAAACAGTAAAGATGAGCAAGAATTTTACAACGACATAATTTTTAAAATGTTAAAAAGAATATTTGGACTCACAGCAGAAATGAGAAATTTTGATTATAACACAACATATGGTTTCAGAATTTACTCAAAAGCACTTGTCCTATTTCTTACTGGCTCACTAAGTTTACCATATTCTCCAAAATACAGCAATTTATCTATCCCAAAAAAGATTAAAGAAGACAAAATACTATTAATTCATTTTCTCAGAGGAGTTTTTGATACAGACGGCAGTTTTTGTTTTAAGAAAAAATACCAAAATAAGCCATACTACCCAGTTATTGCATTTAGTTCTAAAAGCGAATCATTCACAAGAGAAATATCAGCTACATTAGAAACCTATGGTTTCAAGATAGCTCCAGTATACAATTACAAATTAATTGACCAAAGAACAAAAAAAGGATACACTTTAATCAATAGAATAGACCTTAATGGTAAAGAAAATTTTAGACTTTGGCTTAAAATAATTGGTACATCTCAACCAAAAAACAAGAAAAAAATACAAAAATATTGGAAAGAGTAGCGGGGGGAAGATTTGAATTCGGCAACACACAACCTCAGCTGTACATTTCTTCCGACCTTCGGGTTATGAGCCCGACGGGCACTCCTAGCTGCCCCACCCCGCTATAATAAATCAGAACTGTAGCTCATTTAAAAAGCTTTAGTTATTATTGGTAGTCTAACCCAGTTATTAACATCCAAATTCAAGAAAATTAATTAAAAATAACTCAAAAAAATGAATAAAAAAATATAATACATTGAATTTAAAAATAAAAATAGAAATTAACCTTGAAGCGAAGGCACTTCAAAACCAGGCACCCCTGAGTTATGCGCAGGATGATCAGGAATTTTAGACAAAACCGCCTCTATCTCCTTCTCGCCCCAACCAGAATTTTCCAAGTTTTTTTCAATATCTGCTTTAGACATCCCACCTTCGAGTTCTTCTTTAACATATACTTCCAGTTCATCCGTATTCTCTGCAGGTGCAGCCTTAGCTCGATAACGGACTATTAACGCAACTATCAAGATCAAAATTGCAAGCCCCACAATTCCAAGTACCAACATTAACCAGTACTGAGATAAAAACGCTTTAACACTTTTGATTAACTTAGCACTAAAACTATCACTTTCCAAATAAACATATTCATACTCTGTTAAGCCATCACTACTTGGAGCATCACTAGCTAACCAACTAAACCAGCCATCATCTTCTTCAACGCATTCACGTGTTTCATCTGGCCTATCTTGATATGTACTACAACTATGTTCATCGTAACAAGTTCTTATTTGTGAACCATCACTACATTCATCCCAAGTTTCACAAATCCAACTTTCATCACAAGCATCACAACTTTGAGTTACATTAGGTTTATCATCATCAGTTCGACAGTCACTAGTTTGATAACATTCACGTGATTGAATTAATTCATTGTCACAATAATCCCAATCATCACAAGTCCAGATCTCTGTACACCTGCTACTACCACCACCACTTCCCCCACCAGAAGAAGAAGAAGAAGAAGAAGAACTACTAGAGCTACTAGAGCTACTAGAACTGCTTGAAGAACCAGAACCTGTATCCCCAGTATCAGAATCATCACTTGAACCAACTCCAGAACTACAATCACTACCTACACAAACTTCATCATTTACAGATTCACCATCACAGGCAGCATAAATTGTGTAAGTCCCATCTTCGCTTGGAGTAAAACTTGTTGAAAAACTAGTATCAGTTTCAGTTGCAACTTCATTAAGCCAAACAGTACTCAAACCAACAACAGCTTGTAATAAAACAGGACTACTATCACATGTTCCAGATACTGTCACAGTTTCGCCACTTGCAACATCAGACAAACTATCCAAACTTAGTCCAGCAAAAACTAAAGAACTACATAAAAATAAAAATAAGAAAATTGGAGTTAACTTCCATTTCATTCGCTCACCACCACTGAACTAATTAATGGTGTTGAACTTCCATCATCAGCCCAACCAGCCCAAACAAACACTGAAACTGTATGTGCTTCAGTTGAAGACGCAGTATAACTTAAACTTTGACTTTCTGAACCACCAACAACTAATGCATCCATTGATTGATAGATTAGTGATTGGACAATCCCATCACCGTCAGCAATACTTACAATGAGTAAATGTGCAGCAAGGTCAACAAGTTCAGGAGTTACAGTCACATCAATATCATAAATGGTATCAACTGCGAAATCAGTTACACTAACATCAGACCCAGCAGAGTCAGTAATACTTACCGCAATTTCTCCACTATCTCCAGCCCCACTATCACCAGTTCCGCTAATAGTACAATCAGTTGTTAGAGTTGCATCGGTATCGTCACAATCACCACCAACTGAAACAGCAGTAACTCCATCACCAGTGATAGTATATTCACAGTGAAGGCCTAATTCAGTATCACCATAACCATCACCATCACCATCATAATAGTAAGATTCAATTCCAACAGCAGCATCAGTATCATCACAATCACTAGAAGTAATTATTCCATCCCCATCAACATCTGTACTTGAATCCTCAACACATTCAAAATCTGTACTACAACTGTATCCAATATCACAATCACTATCAGTGGAACATGAAGTTTCACAAGTTAAGTCACTACCACAAGTATAAGGAGTACAATCAGTATCTACTGAACAAGTTTCCTCTGAAGAACCAACATCAGTTATAGTTACAGTAAAATCACCATAACCTTCAGCATCTGAAACAAATCTCCCATAAACATCACTGAACGATAATTGAAGAGTATAAGGAGTTTCACTAACAGCATAACCAGTACTATCCCAACTAAGAGTATATTCTCCTTCATCTCCAGTGATTACAACACTGTAAATAGAAGCATCAATATCAGATGAATCTATATTTAGATCAAATTCTAAGGTTTCATACTCAAGTGCAGTTACTGAAAAAGTTAATTCCATTACATCACCCTCATCAATTTCTTGATCATCAATTGCAGTTACAAAAGTAGGTACACCATAATCAGCATCACCAACAATCAAAGTTAAAGGTTCAGTTGTTGTATCTACTCCATCAGATACACTCACTGAAAAACCATACTCACCATAATCACTTCGATCAAAGCTATCATAGGAAGTTACTGGCCAACTAATTGTTAAAACAGATTCATCACCATCAGCTGCATCAGTTGAACTAACATAAGCTGTCGGATTAAACAAAGAACCTGCATCATCGCCAACTGCAACATGAGTATCAAAGGACAAACTAGTACTTATTCCACTATCAGCATACCCATAGAATGAATGGCTGAGATAATGATCAACAATAGTACTATCTGAGGTGAAATTGACTCCGTCGATAAAAATTAATTCTACCCCATCCACTGAAGGATCAAAGTAAGGTCCAATTGCAACAGTCCCATCAGTTACTGTTAGATCAAAATGATCAACATCTTCTCCACCTTCACCATCTGAAGTTGTAAAAGTTATGGTATATAACTCATTAGCTAAACTAGTTGAGTCAATATTAAATTCCCAACTCCAAATTTCACCATCAGTTACACCAGAACTAAGACTAAATGCAGCATCAGTTGAACTACTTCCTTCATCAAAGCTTTCCGTATAACTGTCAGCAGCATCACTAATATCAATGGAGATTGTTGGAGTATCAGCATCAACATCCCCACCACCAACATACACAATTGTAGTATCGCCTACAGATGAATCTAAGCTATCTGAAGTATAAGTTGTACTCAAGGTTGAATCAAATAACCCAATTTCTGGATCTGAGTTTTCTGTTACTGGACCAATTTCAATAACATAATAACTTACTGCAGTATCAGTTCCATCTGAAACAGTGAATGCCAATATAACTGTAGCTTCAGAAATATCTTCCAAACTGTTTATTTCCAATTCCCAATTTCCAGAACCATCATTATTAGATAAGGTCACTTCTGTTGTAACCCCAGTTGAATCTGACTCACCCTCAGCTAATGTTAAAACTGCAGGTTCACTAATCAATTCTTCATGAATTGTCAAAACTAATTCCAAATCACCATCAGCAGTCTCAGCATCACTAGCTGAGATAGATAAAGTTAAAGGATCAGAATCACCTTCCTCAATAGTTATTGAGCCGATATCACCATCACCATCTAAATCACTGTCAGTTAAAGAATCAATTGTTGGTACAGTGTTTGCATTTACTTCAACATCAGCACCTTCTGAGAAGACAAGATTATTTGTTTCATCCAACTGAAAAAAACCAACATCATCTGAATCAGTAGTTGTTGCGCCAATTTCAATCGCTAAAATATCACCACTGCTTGCTCCAGCGCCAATAGTAAATGTTAATTCTAAAAGTTCAATTTCTTCAACAGACCCACTTCCTGAAGACAGATCTGTTATGATATAAGCTGAATAATCCAAGAGAGTCGCAGCAGAACCATCATCCATAGAGCCAGCAGCAGTTCCAGATAATTCCCCTTCCCAAATTTGCGATGCAACAATCCCGCTTGATTCATCTAGTTCTAAATTTTCAGGAAATTTAATTTGTAGGTTAGTTGAGTAAACATCACTTGCAGTGTATCCAACAACAGTAACTGTAAACTCATCACCAACATCACCCTCAGCATAATTAAAAACTGATCCACCAAGCATTAAACATAAATCACCCTCAGCACCACAACTACTTGTACTGCTTGAAGAAATTGCTACTGCTTGACCTGCAACAGCACTATCTTGATAAAATAAAAAGAGAGCTAATACTACAATTAAAACAATTGAAAGAGCAGCTACTAAGAAAGTTTTCATACCTTGTTCTTCAGCATGTCGAGAGTGCCTCATAGGAGTTGGTGCAATTCTTGAATGTTTAGAACTACTTTTAGTCTGTCTTTTTACAGATTTTTTTCTTGAAATTTTTTTAACTCTCTTTGCAACCATTGAATTCACCCTCTTTTAATTAATATAACTAGTACTTTCTCCCTTATAAAACTTTAGTTAATCATAACTAATCGTCGTCAGTAATACTTTAATTTTTTCTAACTACTACTTGCTTCAGCAACATAATTTCTAACAAAATCCAACATATCTGCAAAGGTAAGTACACCA
Source organism: archaeon (assembly GCA_018670085.1). Classification (GTDB taxonomy): domain Archaea; phylum Nanobdellota; class Nanobdellia; order Woesearchaeales; family GW2011-AR9. Next base: position 13,174 of record JABHRS010000019.1, read on the forward strand.
TCACCATTCATGTCAGCAGCACCAGTATAACTGCTACCATAACTTGCAGTTATTTCATCGTTAAATGCAGTTATATCGCTCTCATCAACTGAACCATCACCACTAATGTCTGAATAAACTGAAACCATCGAAAATGATTCACAAGAACGATGATAACTACTTCCATCCTGTGGATCAGTACCCAAACTTAACTCTTCTTCATTAGTACAACCATCACCATCACTATCATCAGAACAGAGGTAATAATCAGTGTCTAATGCTGGCCAACTATTTCCACACTTGTTGCTAGCAGGCATTTCATTAGCAAAATAATTCTCCCCACCAGACCCAACATCTGCTAAACAGTAAAAATCACTAGAATCAAATGAATCACAAGAGATTGTAGAACTTAAGTCATTATTTTCTGATTGATAAAAATAAATCTCACGTTCATTCTCACTAAATTGCATATTTGTGAAATCATTATTATCTGAACTAACTAAATACAAAACATAACTATCACTGTTAGAAACATAAATTTCATCAAAGGAATTTGAAGAAGATAAAGTAAGACTAATCCCCCTACTTCCAGAATCAATTACATTAATTAAACTAAAACTACTATCATTAACATCATTAAATGAAAATCCATTCTGAATGGATGAACTAATATTCAAATCATTAAACACATTTCCAACAGAATGAGAAATTGAAAAACCATGATGACCCAAATTAATTAATGTATTTCCTACAAACTCATTATTATCAGAACTATGAATACTAACCCCAGTTGAACTACTTTCAGAGATCACATTACCATAAAACTGATTATTCATACTACCATGAATCTCAAAAGCCTCATCACCTGAATAAGAAACAATATTATCCTGAAAAAAATTAGACTCCCCATCATTAATAACAACTCCATCAGAACCAGACAAAGTAATTGTATTCCCAAGAACAATATTAGAATCTGAGAGAACATATATCCCTTCAGCACCAGAACTTTCAATTTCATTAGAAGTTATATTCACAAAACCACCTCGATTTATGTAAACTCCTTCTCCCACTGAATTTTTTAACTCATTAGAGTCAATTAGAATATAATTTGAATTTAACAACACAATAGAATTATCGAAATTTTCAACAACACAGTTTTGAATAGTTACATCATTTACTTGATACAAACGAACTCCATAATTAACAGAATCAACTGAACCAACAATCTGTGCATCACCGCAATCTAAGGTCACATCATCAGTATCAATAATTATCCCATGACTTGTTCCATCGCTACAATCCAACCCATCAATTGGGATGGTAAATTCAGTTTCTCCTGCATAGTCACTAGTACTAGTTCCACAACTTGTAATCTCAGTTAATGCAGTAACACTAAGCGTAGAAATTACTAACATAACCATTACAAATAACAAACTCAAAACCAAATTTTTTCTTACCATTTTCTTTTAACCCCAATCCATTAACTACTCGTTGCTGTAACATAGACTGCAACAAATTCCAATATATCTGCAAATGTCAAGACACCATCACTATTAATATCAGCTGGATGAAATGTTTCAGTAGCACCAGAAACAGCTCCACCATAATAACTTGCAGTATACTCATTAAAATAAACTAAGTCAGTTGAATCAATATCTCCATCATAATCAATGTCACCAAGTACACACCCAGTAGCATCGTTATCAGAAGAATATACTTCAAAACTTACAGACAAACAACTACTTAATTCAGTTACATCAGAATCAAGACAAGCAATAATTTCATCGCCATTGACAATACAATCACTATCATAATCTTCCGTTGGATCTAAACAACCAAGAGTATCTGACCAGACTCCATCTCCATGGCGATCACCAGAATCAGTATCACATTCTGTTTCCGTTATACAAAGAGAATAATCATCAACGCAACCAGCTGACTCAACACAAATCCCCCCTGAACATTCATACCCACTGCCACAATCAACTAATTCACCATAAGCATATCCAGGATAAGCCTCAGTTGAATCATGACACCAATATTCAACCAGTTCACCATCGCCAGTACAAAAATCAGTCCAGCCACTGCTACTATCAATTTGTTCATCAAGATAAGAAGTTCCAGTTACAGACCCAACAACTGCAGTATCGTATCCACCATCAGTGTCAGCACAAACAGCACATCCATCTGTATCATCTAAATCAATAACACCATTCCCATCATTATCAAATCCATCAGTACATGTTAATTCGAGATCATATTCACACAATTCTCCACCGGGTCCTCCAACAACACCATCACAATCAGAATCATAACAATCTTCTGAACCATCACCATCATTATCTAAACCATCGTTACAAGTTACTTCGACCGCATATTCACAAAGCCCACCATCTGGACCTGTAAAACCGTCACATTCACTCTCTTCACAATCAGTCCCAGTATCAGTTGACGAAGCATCATCATTGTTCAACCCATCACTGCAGCTAAGATCATCAAATTCAGTATCACACAGATCACCAATCCCATCCAGATCAATATCAGATTGACCTACATTTGAAACCAAGACACAATTGTCTTCGTAATCCCTGAGAGTATCCCCATCAGTATCAGCAGAACACAGACTATAATCAGTGCTAACTATAGGATAACCAGAACTACAAACAAAAGCAGTATCAAAATAATTATTTTTTCCAGATGCAGTAGATTTTGCTTCACAGAAAAAATCATAACCCCCTGAGCTAGTATCACAAAATGCATTTGACTCAAAGTTATTGTTTAAAGCATAATCTACACTACCACCTGAATTCATGTACAATGCATTCCCAGAGCTTAAAAAAATTGAATTACTCAAAAAATCATTGTTATCTCCACTAGTCAAATCAATTCCAACTGGTTGATTCAAGATATAATTCTCTTCAATTAGATCAGTTTGAGAATCAAGCATTTTTATTCCTGAAACTGCGTTTTTATAAAAATAATTTCCAGTGATAGAATTATCATGATCATTTTCTAAATTAATCCCTGAAGTCAAAGCAGAAGTCAAAGAATTGTTTAAGATATTTGAAAAACCAGATCCCACTACTTGAATGTTATTATCAAACCGAGAGATATTACAGTTCATAATTTTCGCTCTATCAGCACCATTTACATAAACACCATAAGTACTAGTTTGATCACGTCCAATGATTTTATAGCCAGCACAGTCTAAAGAAACATCATTTGAGTTTATTATTATCACAGGATCAATATCACACCAGAGATCACTTGCAAGTTCATACTCACCAGGAGCAGTTATTGTGTTATAACATAAACGGCCAGGTGGCACACTCGAAGTTGAGCCAGCGATAGTAGTAACAGCATTAACCAGCGGGATTATTGTTATAATTAACAACAGTAAAATTGAACAAAACATTAATTTTTTTGACTTACCCATCTTTCCCTCACTAATAACACAGTTTAATATTTTTTAAATATTTCTGAGATATTTATTCTTAGTTTATTTTTAGTTGATTTTTTACAATTCAATTTTTTAACTACTAGTCGCCGCAACATAAGCTGCAACAAAATTCAACACATCTGCAAACGTTAGTATCCCATCACCGTTCATATCAGCAACACCAGAATAACTTTCACCATAATAAGTATCCAACAACAAGTTAAAATCATTAATATCTGTTGCATCAAACAGATAATCTTCATTAATATCTCCAGCAATAGGGCAGTCCAAACTACTTGTTGGATTTAATCCATGTTCAACTTCATCTTCATTTAAACATCCATCGCCGTCTGAATCAACGCCTGATTCCATACATTGATAAGTTGAAATTGAATCCCAAACTCCACCAAAATCAGAACAAGTTTCTTCAGAGAAACAAAAACTCAAATCCAAAAGACACGCACAATCAGAATCATCGGTATCTATATCACCATCACCATCAGTATCGAATCCATCAGTACAACTTGCATAACTTGATTCACTTTCTTCACAAGAAACTCCTTCTGGGCCAATTAATCCTAAACACCCATCATCAGCGCAATCAATATTTCCATCACCATCATTATCAAATCCATCAACACAACTGGCATCATCTAATTCGAAATCACATCCATCAGGAGTACCATCGCTATCAGAATCCAAACTATCATCATAACCATTACAAACATCTCCATAATCGACAACACCATCACCATCACTATCAATATCACAATAATTATTATTGTCAGCAGTAGAAGTGAAATCCGGCCAACCGGCTGCAGTCTCCCTAACATTTCCAGTGGTAGAAACACCAAAGTAATTATCAGCACCAGTTACTTCTTCAATGTAAGTCCCATCATCAGCAGCGTAAAAATCTTCATTGCTTGAGCTGCAGATAATATTTGAGAACAGAGTATTTCCAATAGCCTCATTAAAAGGACCACCTTGCCCCTTGATAAAAAAACCACGGGAATCACTATCCAAGATAAGATTATTCTCGAAGTTATTATATGATGAAGTCTGAATAGTAATTCCATACAAGTTTTCTGAAAAATTATTTCCATAAACTTCAGCATAGTTTACATCCCAAAATCTCAATGCAGTATTTCCCAAGTTATCATGAGCATAATTTTCTTCAATTGTTGGATAATCTGAATTAATTAATACGATCCCCCAGTTATCTACTGAATAAATAATATTATTACTAACATTTGCATAATTAGCTTGTTTTAATTGGATACCATTTTCAAAACCTGTGATTTCACAGTTATTAATTTCCAAATATTGAGAAGGAGAAGAATATACACCATTTGTTCCAGAGGAAGAAACACCTGTAATAGAATAGCCATTACAATTCAAAGAGACATAATCAGTTGATGACCCAGTTACTCCAAAGATAATTCCATCACCAGCACAGCTAAGATCACCAGTAAGTTCATATTCACCAGTAGATGAAATTGTTGTACCACAATCTGCACTAGTAATTACAGTTGCTGCGAATACAGAAGAGCTACTAATTAAAAATAAAACAATCAAAATTACTAACAGACTAACAGAACTATTTTTCCTAACCATCACAACCAATAATTAACAAGAACTTCTCGTATATAAAGATAGCGTCAATTAACATTTTAAAAATAAAATAAAAAAAGTGAGAAATAAGTGAGGAATAAATAAAAAATGAACAAGAAATAAAAAAGCGCTCGGACTGGGATTTGAACCCAGATATCCATAGGAAACAGGATTAGCAATCCTGCGCAGTACCAAATTGTGCCATCCGAGCAAACGCAATTGAATTTCATCCTTTCAATATTTAAAGCTTTTGTTCAAAATAAAAAATTACAGAAAATTATCCAAAAAAATGAAAAAATTAATTTAAAAAAAAGAATAATTAAAAAAATAATCAGAAAAGATTACCCAAAGAATTACTCGCTCAACCGACGCTCATCTCGCTCAACAACTAGCTTTGCAACAAATTCATCAACTGCAACCCCGAATTCAGTTTTGCCAGATTCACGATTTCTAACTGCCAAAGTTCCAGCTTCCAATTCCTTGTCCCCTATAGTTAAGATATAATTCACATGTTCCAATTGTGCTTCACGAATTTTCTTACCAATAGTTTCACGCCGGTTATCAACTTCAGATCTCAAATCCACTGATTGAAATTTGGCTTCCAACTTACGAGCAAATTCTTCATGCCTATCTGCAACAGTTACAATTTTCACCTGCACAGGACTAATCCATAAAGGGAATTTCCCTGCAAAATGTTCAATCATTACAGACATAAACCTCTCAAGTGCACCTGAAATTGCTCGATGCAACATAACTGGTCGCTCTTTTTCACCCTTCTCATTCACATATGAAAGATCAAAACGATTAGGTAAATTAAAATCACATTGAATTGTTGCCAATTGCCATTCACGATCCAAAGCATCCTTAAACATAAAATCCAATTTAGGTCCATAAAAAGCAGCTTCTCCCTCTATTCTTTTGAAAGGAAGTTTATTATCCTTAGCAGATTTTTCCAACGCATTCTCAGCTATATCCCAAACCTCATTGGATCCAAGATATTTACTCATATCATCGCCACGAACAGATAAACTTACCCAATAGTCTGCATCCATTCCAAAAGTTTTGTAAAATTTCAAAACAATATCAATCATAGTTGCAACTTCTTGCTCAATTTGGTCTACACGACAAAAGATATGTCCGTCATCTTGAGTGATTGCACGCACCCGACTTAAACCAGTTAATTGTCCAGGTTTTTCATCTCGGTAAACAACAGTTGGTTCAAAAAATCTAACTGGAAGATCACGGTAGCTATAACTAAAAGCATCAAAGATTTGAGTATGGTGTGGACAATTCATTGGCTTTAAAACAAAATCTTCATAGTGCCCTTTAACCTTAAATAATTCCTCACCAAATTTTTCCCAGTGACCACTAGTTTTGTATAAATCAGTTTTTGCAATATGAGGAATCCCAACTTGCGAATACCCTCTATTTTTATGCAAATCCCATAAAAAATCAGTTATTTCTTTTTTTATGATCATTCCTTTTGGTGCAAAAAGTGGCATTCCGGCTCCGACCAAGTCAGAAATCACAAACAGACCTTGTTCTTTTCCGATTTTAATATGTGATCTTGCTTCAGCTTCAGCATGTTTTTTCTTATATGATTCTAACTGTTCAGAATTTTCATAAGCAACTAATCTTAACCTAACTAGTTGTTTATTTTGTTGATTTCCTTTCCAGTAAATACTCCCAAGGCCAACTAATTCAAAAGCACCAACAGCACTCACTGATTCACTAACAGCATCAAGTAGTAGCGGAACAACATTTACACCGTCAAGACTGAACACTTTTTTATCAGAACCGATATCAGCTAAGATCTCTTTTTGCCATTTACTTTCTATTTTTGAATTTTCAACAACAGAAATTTTAGTACCAGCTGTGATAATTTCTTGCATTTTTGAGCTAATTCTACCAAACGCTTTTTGTTTAATTTTAACTCCTGAAAAATCCACAAACACTTGTTCATGATAAAATCCCACATCAGCTACAATAGAGTCAGGATACAACTCCTTAACTGCCTTTGCAAGAACCAATCCAGCAGTCATTGCCACCTTCTCAGATGAACTTGCTTCTTTTTCTTCAAATTCAAAAGGTATGTCATTATGCACCTTTTTCAAATCTTTTCCAGCAATTAATGGTGCATCTTCAGCAGTGATATTACGTGATAACTCTGATAACGGGTGTCCCTTACATGAAATGTTAAAAGATTTATACCAACCAAATGGTGCCCGTACAACTTCATAGTCTCCTGACTCCCGCAGTTTTATTTCAGCTTCTTTCATTATCGAAATTGCAAAATCAGGACGAGATAATTTACTACTAAGATGAGCATAAGGGTATAACACTACTTTTTTAGCATTAACTTTACCAGCTATATCAATTACTTCAGCAACATATTTTGCCAGGATTTTGGATTCAGCATCCTCGTCCAACTTCTCAGCTGCAGTGAACACCACCAAACATTCTTCGATTCGTTTAGTATCTTTAGTTACATCTGCTTCAGCCCCCTTAAAGGCTTTTTTCTTTGCAGTAAATTCGATAAAATCGGCGTGGATTGCAAGTATTTTCATTTTCGTACCTCGTTTGACATAATTCTAATTTTAATTTTTAATAGTATTCATCTAGTTCAAACTAGCTTCTATAAAAAGATATTCCAAAAAATCCCACCAACCCATTACAAATCTAAAAAAAATGCAAAAACCCTAACTATGCAGTTGTGGCAGTTGTTGTTATAGTTGTAGTAGTTCCAGACCTAGCAGAATCAATAAACTTCTGAAACAAAACATCTACATACATAAGAATTAGAATATTACAATTATATTTAAAGATTATTACTAAGAATTGAACAATTTGAAGGTTAAGTCAGAAATTAATAATAAAAAATAAAAAAAAAATAAAAAAAAAAAGGAAATTTATCTTTTCCGCTTTTTAGCTGCTTTCTTTTTAGTCGCTTTTTTCTTCTTAGCTACTTTCTTTTTAACAGCTTTTTTCTTCTTAGCAGGTTTCTTCTTAGCAGCTTTTTTCTTCTTAACAGCTTTCTTCTTCTTAGCTGGTTTCTTTTTAGCAGCTTTTTTCTTCTTAACTACTTTCTTCTTAACAGCTTTTTTCTTCTTAGCAGGTTTCTTTTTAGCTACTTTTCTTTTAGTTGCTTTTTTCTTAACTGCTTTTCTTTTTGTTGCTTTCTTTTTAGCAGTCTTCTTTTTACCAACTTTACGGCCACGAGCCATTGATGCACGTGCAACATTACCTTTCTTATCTATAAAATATAAATAACCAGACTCTTTCTTAACTCCAACTTTTGCTACTTTCTTCCGACTAGCTTTACCCTTTTTTCGACCTGCACGGCTCATTTGTGCACGAGAAATATCCCCGTCTTTGTCAATAAAATATAAATAACCAGACTCTTTTTTTAATCCAACTTTTGCTACAACTTGAGTTTTTGCCATATTGTATTTACCTCATTTCTTTGTTTTTCTTTCCCATGTTTATGGGCGCAAAAAAATCAAAACTTCCTTACACAAGAGATCTAATGATTTCTACATGCTAAAAAATGTTAATTCCCATACGTTTTTAATTGTGATATAGAACTAAAAATAAATATTTCTTGTTCCACACCCCCTTTTCCGAGGATAAAGGAGTTATTTTGGGTATATAAATGTTTCTTTTTCTCGAGGACAAATAAGTTTCAACCCAGGACAAAAAATAGTTATTAACAAGAAATAATTGAAACTTGTGATCAAAGAGGGAAAAAAAGAGAGAAGGAGAAAGGAAAAAAAATAAAACTAAAACTAACACTAAAACTAAAAAATAAACCATATAAAATAAACAATAAATTAAAAATAAAATTTAAATTAAAATTAAAGATAAGATTAAAATTAGAAAAACAATAAAATATTTATTTGAAAATTAAAACACTCCTTTATCTCCTGAAAACCACCCAATTTCAGTTAAATCTCTTAAATTAACACATTTAAAATCCTGTACAATTCTTGGACATCCAGTATTCACCCACATATCAATAAAATTGAAATCTTCTAATTTTGAAACATTAATATTATCTGTTAAAAACACATGAATCCTTTTACCTTTTCCTTCCATCTCTTTTCGAAACATTTCAACTGCTCGTGATTGATTTTGTCCTGGTTTACGAGTTACAAGCACTCCAATGTCTTCGCTTACAATAAATTTTGAAAGCCGACCCATCTTTTTCTTCTTCAAACTCTCCAAATAATTCAAATCCAATTCTTTTACAGTTTCTCCACGAGGACAATACATAAAAACAGGTTTTTCATTTCGATACAAAAGAGCAGTTGGATGAAATAATCCATCTCCTAAATATACAAAAGCATCAAAAACATTCTTAGAATCATGTGTCTCCTTAGAATCTTCAGTTATCTTAAACACATCACAACCTAAAATCTGTCCAGGGTACTGGCCATGTCGGCTTTCAAACACTTGAACTACCTTCCCTGCATCCTCTAAGAACTTTTGAAGCTGTGGTAAATAGTCCAAATATTGAATGTTACTACAGATTACAACTCGTTTTGGAGTTTTATCAATTAACTCTTGAGTAAACTTCACTTTTCCAGTATATTTGACTTCAATAAATAAGGATTTCATATAGGTATTCAGACCAGCACCCATTTAAATATATTATGTCAAAAATAGCTATTAGAAGAGTGAATAGTAAGAAGCAACAAATAATTAAAGCCTCATCATTCAAAAAATCAAGATGGATGAAAACAATTATGATAATAATAACGATAATGATGATAATAATAACAATACTAATAATTATCAGTTAAACAATAATATTAGCAAAAATTCTTTTTCTTATGCACATCTTGCAGACTTGCATCTTGGATCATGGAGAGACAGTTCTTTAAGAAAACTTTCAACTGCAGCATTTGACCTTGCAATACATACATGCATTAGTAAAAAATATGACTTTGTCCTGTTTGCTGGAGATATTTTTAACACAGCACTTCCAGCAATTGATATTGTAAACCATATTGCCAAGAAATTACAAGAGTTAAAACAAGCCAAGATCCCCCTTTATGTAATCCCTGGATCACACGATTTTTCTCCGACTGGCAGAAGTATGATTGATGTATTAGAAAGCGCTGGCCTATTAATTAACGTCTGTAAAGGAACAGTCAACCCAGACACCAAACAATTAGAGTTAAAGTACACCATAGATCCAAAAACTGGATCCAAGATCACAGGTATGCTTGGTCGCCGTGGAATGCTTGATCGTAGTTACTATGAAAATTTGGCAAGAACTCCACTAGAAAACGAAACTGGTTACAGAATTTTTATGTTCCACACCACCTTAACAGAATTAAAACCAAAACATTTAGAGATGTTAGATTCTCATGCAGCATCTTTTTTGCCAAAAAATCAAAATTACTATCCAGGAGGTCACATCCACCATAAATCCATAATAGAGTTAGAAGGTTATGGCCCAATGAGTTATACTGGTCCTTTATTTCCAAACAATTTTTCCGAACTAGAAAAATATAGTCATGGTGGATTCTACCAAATAACTGTCAACAGGAAGGATGAAAATCAGTTTACCCAACAGATAGAATGGTTACCTCTGAAGGTCAAGGAGCACCTAGCGTTTCAAATTAATTGCACAAATAAAAGCAAAGAACAAATCCATGAAGAATTTAATCATCTTTTATCTTCAAAAGATTCTAGAGAAAATATTGTCACGTTAAGGTTATCAGGAAGTATTCAGAATCTACAGCTCAAAGATTTAGAGATATCAAAATTTACAGACCTTGCAAATCAGAAGGAAGTTTATGCCCTATTATTAAACACTCAAAAAATTCAAAGAGATGAGTTTGAAGGGATTTCATTATCAATGGATTCTAACCCTGAAGAAACTGAAATTGCTTTAATTAAAGAACATTTAACTACAACTGACAAGACTAAATCAGAATATGAATTTCAACTTACTAAAAGTTTGTTAAGTACCTTAAACACCACCAAAAAGGAAGGTGAGAAAAGTTATGATTTTCAATCAAGGATAATTGAGAGTTGTAAGGTTTTATTCTCAGATAATGCTCCAATCAAAAATATTGAGTAGATTGAAAAATTAAAGAGTATTAAGAGATAAAAGATCCAGTTAGAAAGTAAGATTAAAAATTAAAAAAATGTTTATAAATTTTTAAAAAATTCTGGCACCGCTCTGTGGAAATAAAGATAGTAGTGATGACAATAATAATAAGAATAATAATAATCGAATAGAGATGAACAATATCTAATTTAACAAATCCATAAACTTTTAAAGATTAATACCTTGTTTATCCTTATGAAACGATTAATACAATCCGTTCTTGGTATCAAAAAGAACAAAGCAAAAAACTTTCAAAAAAAAAGAGCAACTGTTTCTTCATTAGACATATTTGCTAAAACAGTATTACTTAGAACAGATTTTAATGTACCAATTAATAATGGAAAAATCAAAAACAATTTCAAAATAAAACAGAGTATCCCAACTATCAAAGAGCTGTTAAAACAGAAATGCAAAGTTGTGATCATTAGTCATTTAGGAAGACCAAATGGCAAATTTAACCAAAAGTATTCTTTGGCACCAGTTGCAAAAGAGTTAGCAAAATTACTACCAAAAAGAACAATTCATTTTTCTAAACATTGTATTGGTAGTGATGTAAAAGAAATGATTAAAAAAGCCAAAAAAGGACAAATAATTTTACTTGAAAATTTAAGATTTTACAAAGAAGAAGCTGAACGAGACTTAACTTTTGCGCATTCATTAGCAGACCTTGCAAGCGCTTATGTATTTGATGCATTTGCAGTTTCTCATCGGCGCCACACTTCAACTACTTTACTCCCAGCTTTCCTTCCAAGTGCAGAGGGACTGTTAGTACAAGATGAAGTTGGAACTTTAAACTCAGCAATGCAGGTTAAAAAGGGAAGTGTGTGGGTGATTGGAGGATCAAAATTAGACAAAATAAATATTATTAAATCTGCACTTAAACATGCAGAAAAGGTATTTGTAGGTGGTGCTTTAGTTTTCTCATTTCTAAGAGCGAAAGGCATCCATGTTGGTCATTCAAAGATTAGCCGTGAATCAGTAAAAGCGGCAAAAGAAATACTAAAACAAGAAGATGCAAAAAATTTAATCCTCTCAACTGATGCAGTAGTCAGTAACAGCTTACAAAAAAATGCCAAACATGCAACTGTTCCAGTAACTGAGATCCCAAGTGGATCAATCGGTCTTGATATTGGGTTAAAAAGTACTGAGCAATTAATCAAAACAGTAAGTAATGCAAAACAAGTTATTTGGAATGGCCCACTTGGGTTTATTGAGAATACATCCTACCGTAAATCATCTATTGCCTTAATCAAAGTACTTGCAAAAAGCAATGCTAGAACAATTGTTGGTGGTGGAGAAACTATTGAGTTAATTATGAAACAAAAAGTTCAGAACAAGATCACTCACCTATCAACTGGTGGTGGTGCAACTTTAGCTTTTCTGAGTAAGAGATCACTTCCAGCACTTGATGCTCTTGCAAAAAGTGCAAAAAAATTTAATTTAGTATAACTTAGTTTAAATCAGGAATAGTTTATGATCCAGATAAGATCATACAAAATGATCAACTAAATTACAAATTTAATCTACTAAAATTCTACCAAAATAAAAGCTATAAAGTAAAGTTTTAAAACCTCCAAAAACTTCCTATCAAAAATGCCTGTTGTAAAAGTTCCGAAAGACAGATTGGTTAGTGTTCTTCCAAATGGTTCTGCTAAGATTAAATTCAAAGATATTTTTAATTTAAAGGCCTTTTACAACGCACTCCATCTATGGTTAGATGAATATGGCTGGCATGCACATTCAATTAAAAGAGATGGATCTTTAAGACCTGATGGTGATCATTATGAAATTTATTACCGTGAAAAAATTGGAGAGGGTGGAGTTAAGGAGATGGATATTTTATGGAGAATGTATCGAAGTGCTCCTAATTCCAAATGGCTTCGTCAACATTTAGACCTCAAATTTAAAGTCCTTGGAACAACTAGTACAGAAGTTATTCGTGATGGTCAAAAATTTAAGGCAAATAAAGGAGAAGTTGAGATTACTGTTGGTGCCTGGATCGAAAAAACCTATGTACCAGCTTTTGAAAAACATCCGATCCTAAAACATTTTCTACAAATTTTTGATAGCCGTATTTATGAGATTCAAGAAAAAGAGAAAGAATTGTATCAAGAAACATATGTGTTATTGAATTTCATTAAGCAGTGGTTCAAACTTAAAAGGTATTTACCTTATGAAGAAACTAAGTCGTTTTATCCAGGAGAGGCATGGCCTAGTCATCACCGTGAAGAAGGACATTAGTCTAACTAGAATAGGTTAAAACCTTGATTAAAAAATAAAAAAAACATAATTAATAGATTAAATTTTTAAAAAAATCATTTCTTTTTCATTTCTTCTTTCAATATTTTCGCCAAAGAAAAATCTTCAAGCAGTTTAGGTTTCTGATTCAATAAAGCAAATCCCATCAATTTACGCCTTGGCACCAAATGCCAATGCACATGTTTTGCTTCATCCATGTAAATCAGATAAACCTTCTCAACACCAAGAACAGATCGCATAGCATCTCTAGTGTCTTCAACTACAGTCATTAAGTGCAAATAATCTTTTCTTGAGAGCGAATGAATGTCACTAACTTGTTTTTTCCAAACAACCACGCTGTGCCCTTTAGCTTTAGGGTAACTTGCAAGGCAAGCATAGACCTTAGTATCAGAATAGAATATTGATCCTTTAGCAGGTTTTGGTAGTAGGTCTTTCATTATTAATAACAAGAAATGCAGGTTTATTAATGAGTGTAACTACTAGTAAAGAGTACTACTTCCACCAAGTTTAAATAAGGTTGTCTTAATAAAGACAGATAACTAAGTTTGGGCTGGATGGCGGAGATAAAAATGCAAACACTAAGAGAATTATGGGATTATACTCAAGCAACTATTGGCCAAGAACTTTCAGGTCCAAAACATTGGACAAAGTCATTGTATAAGAACGACAATCAGCAAGCACAAACTAGAAATGGATGTATCAATATAGGAACAATTCAACCTAGTGGAGGAACAGGCCGAGGTACAGACTCAATAGCTTTATTTACAACATCAGAGAGGGTAACTTCTGCTTATCCAGGACATGCATTTCAATTAGAATCAGGTGTTTTGTACAGCCCACAGGCACACATGGGTACAGGTAGCGGGTCAAAAAAATTACCAAATAATATAGACAGTATTGAAAGACTAAGAGAACATGCCAAATCAGTTTCCCGTCCTTGGGAAAGACTATATGTTAGCATCACCACAAAAAACATAACAAAAGGTACAAAAGAAGACTACCCACTTGTTTCAGTAATCGATGCACCTTTTTATGGACCAATGATTTTTGGAAGAAATTATTTCAAAGGCTTCAATGATATGTTAGGAGACATTGGTTTTGATCAAAAAGAAAGCTTTGAACATAATGTAGCTAAATTATTAGAGTTCTATAAATCGGCTTAATTTTTATTTTTCTTATTTTATTTTCATTTTATTCATGATTATTTATCACACTTCTCCATCCAATTTTACCTAACATAAACATATTCTTTCTCTTAACACCCACAACATTAATAAAACAACAGAATCCCAAAAATCAACATGTTACTTGGAATTGTTGGAAAACCAAATGTTGGAAAAAGTACTTTCTTTAAAGCAATCACCCTAGCTGATGTTGAGATCGCAAATTATCCATTCGCAACTATCAAACCAAACAGTGGTGTAGCATACGTTAAAATCAAAGATGTGGCGCAGGAACTTGGAAAAGCTGCTAACCCACGAGAAGGTTATGTTCAAGGACCATTCAGGTTTGTTCCAATTCAAGTAATCGACGTTGCTGGATTAGTTCCTGGAGCAAGCGAAGGAAAAGGAATGGGTAACCAATTCTTAGACGATTTAAGACAAGCTGATGCCTTAATTCATGTAATTGACATCTCAGGATCAACAAATGAAAAAGGTGAATCAGTAGAACCTGGCAGCTATGATCCAAAAGAAGACATCAAATTTCTAGCAGAAGAGCTTGACTTATGGTATTTAGGTATTTTAGATAAAGGATGGAGCAGATTCGCAAGGCAAGTACAGCAAGAAAAAGCCAAAATTGAAGTTGCACTTGCAAAACAATTAAGTGGACTTAAAGTAAATGAAGAGCATATTGAGCAGGCTATCAAAAATACTGGTATCGATGCTGAGAAACCACAAGATTGGACACCAGAACAGCTTCGAATGTTAGCAACTGACCTTAGAAAACAAACAAAACCAATGATTATTGCAGCTAACAAATTTGACACAGTTAGTGGACGAGAAAATTATACAAAAATCAAAGCAGAATTTCCAAATATCCCACTAATTCCAGTAAGTGCAGAATCTGAACTTGCACTTCGAGAAGCTTCAAAGGCATCCTTGATTGACTATATCCCACAAGAGAAGTCTTTTAATATTCTAAAAGCCGAAAAGCTAACAGATCGGCAACTAGCTGCTCTGCAATTTATCAAAGAGAAGGTGATGGGAGAGAGTGATTTTGGTACTGGTGTACAAGAAGTCCTTAATTTAGCTATTTTTTCTTTACTAAAAATGATTGCAGTGCATCCAGGTGGTGCGAGTAAACTTGAAGACAAAGATGGAAATACTCTTCCTGATTGTTTTTTAATGAAAGATGGCACAACAGCGCTCGAATTTGCATACAAATTGCATACAGATTTGGGTAAAAATTTCATCAGAGCAATAGATGTAAAAAGCAAAAAAACTGTTGGTAAAGACCATTTACTTAAACACCTTGATATAATTGAAATAGTTGCTGGCAGATAAATTACAAAAACCTTTTACAAGATTAAAAGGCAATTAGTATATAGAGCTGGTATTATGACACAATTTAAAAAAATCATTCAAAGAATCGTTCTATTCTTTACTTCAAATGAAAATCAAAGACTCAGAGCAAAAGAACTTCAAGCCTGGACTGAGTTACAAATCGCTTCACAAATGATTGAAGAAAACTTCTCAAAAGAGCAGAAGAAAATTTCAGAACTAGTTATTCACCATACCAGACAGATTAACCACATTATTTTTTCTATTGAAGATTTAATTGAAAACAATGACAATATTGAGAATGTTCCAGAAAAGAAATCTGTTGAGATGATTTCCAAAGAATCGCTTCCAGAAGAACCAGTCAAACAATACCAAGAGTTAAAATTAGTTTTAAGAGAGATCAAAACCTCAACACAATTTCTAAAAGAGTTATTTGTTGAATATTCACCTGGGTCAAGGAAACGCACTATTCCAAGCAAGATTAAAGACATTGAAATGTCACTTCATTCTTTGGCAAAAAATTCACATTTACTCAAAAAGATACATAAGGTTAGTTTACAACAATATCAAGAAAAATCACCTTGGCAAGATCACAGCATTAGTTTATTAGAAGAGTTATACAGAATTGAAACAACTTTAAACAGTATGAAAAACATTTTGTTACAATCAAGACAAGGCCGCTATGGTCCTCTTTTAGATACAGCTCAAATTCTTTATGATATGACAACCCAGCGTGAAGAAGTCCAACTAGAAATGAACAAATCAACTAGTAGAACCAACGCCACAATTAATCAAAGAAAAGATATTGAAAGTGAGTTACAAACAATTGAACTTTCACCAAAATTCAAAGAAGTAGGTGATTTACAATCTCAAGAACAAGAACTAAATGATCAACTAGAAAAAATTGAAGATACACTTTATATTTTGTTTGCAAGGTTGAAAGATTCATTAAGTGATTTAGCAGATCTGAACTCAGACTACGAATTATTAGAAATAATAAAAGAGATTGAATCACTTCAAGAAGACCCTTTGCAATACTTTAATCCAGAATTACAAGACCGTTTGCTCCCTTTACTTAATTGGGTACTCGCAAAAATTGCAAGTGAAGAATTAGAAATTCCAATTGATGATGAAAATCCGTTTAATCAACTGCATCATGAGATCATCAGCTCAAAAATGAAAATTTTAGAAGAAAAATATATGTTAATCCAAGAACAAAAAAAGACCCTTCCTCGTCGTAAAATGATGCATCCAATGTATGCCAACACTCAAAATCTTCGATATAAACGTGACCATTATCTGTCTCAAGAAACTAAGTTAGCATCTGAACAACAAATTCTAAAAGAGAAGTTAGGTATGGTTACAAGTAAAGCAATGCAGTATAAAAATCATTTTGAAGAGCTTGCGAAAGAACATTTTGGTAAGGATGTAGAAGTTGAGCTACGTTGAGAGTTAGATAAAAGTTATAAAAAAAAGTAAATAAAAATTAAAAAATAAATTCTAATAATAACGACCATATTGCCTTCTTTTCCTAGAATTTCTCATAAGATTAAATAAAAGCAATCCACCCAGACCAGAAAAACCATAGGTTAAATATTTCCACATCTGTAATTCCCCATAAGCACTATCCTCTTCTTTGATTATCCCTGAGTCCATATAAGTCTCCAAAATGCTAGCAGCATTTTCACAAAGTGATGTTCCAGAAGAAACAACCAATGATTCAGTTGTATAACTTTTAGTGTTATCAGTTTGCAGCATTAACAAAGTACCTGCAGTTTCAAATTTTCCTTCTGCCTTCCCACGTAACGCGGACAATCTTCTTTTATCAGACTCACTCACAGTATCTAAACGATATAACCTATCTTCGCCAAGTGATTCATTCAAAATCCCACCCATCTTTGCAATAGTTACTCTCGCAATTTGTGGATGAGAAAATGTTTCAGGAATTGTGATCTCAGTATCATCAAGCTTAAACTTTATTTTATCAGTATGGATCAAATCTATTGTCACCGAGGTATCTAACTCAGGGATTGTCCTTTTTAAAGTATAAGCAGAAGGACCAACCTGATGACTTTCTCGATACTCCTGAGCAATTGGTTGATACACAGCATCTTGTTCCACCCACCTATAACCAGTAACTGCAGCAACACTAAAAGATCCCACAAGCCCAATTGTGATTAAATTATTTCGAATACCTTCTCCTAGTTTTCCACCAAACGCAGAAACAGAGTCCACAGCTTCTGAAATAGATTGAACAGTATAAGCAAAAACTTCTGTTGCAGCACGAAGTTTAACTCCTTCCTGATCACGCATTTTTTTGATTCGTTCATATCGCAATTTTTTTCGCAAATCACGAAAAGTAAACATACTAGCTGGGTTCACTCCACAATCAACTAAATACTGAACATGTTCACTAGGATTTTCATCTGGTCTACTATCAATTTCTGCTTGTGCAATCTGAGTTTGTTTTTCTAAATGACTTAACCTACTAGAAGCAAAATCTTCTAAAAACACATCTCCTATTCGGTGCATGGCAACATAACTTGCTTCATCAAGTCCACCGATTCCCCATTTGGAAACATGACTAAGAATTTGGTTATCTTGCAATAGCTTAACTTTGTAGCCATCATAAAGGCTAATAGCGAAAAGCTCATCCATGTCCATATATTCAAAAGATCTTTCTTGACTCATTGTATTTTCTCCGTAAAAATAATCATTGTTTTTTCCATTTAATTCATCACAGATCCAAGCAGATACCCAACACCATAACCGACTACTGTTTGACATCCACCTTTAACTGCGCCATATCCTGATGCAACGCCTCCGAAAATTCCTGCAGTCAGAATTGATCCGCCAATCGCGCCACCAGTCCCTCTAGCTGCAACTTCTAAATTACTTGATTTGTAGTTTGAAGATTCAAGACCTGCTACTCCACCCAAAAGACCTCCAACAGCTAATCCTGGAACTCCAAAAAGTAATCCTGCAAATGCTCCGCGCACAATTGCTGGGCCATAAGTTAAAGCAAATTCTAAATTTTCTTGAGGTAAAGGTGTTCCCTGTGCATCATAAAATCCATGAATTGCTCCTGCTCCAAGTGATGCATAACCCAATACAGATTTTAATGCATTAATCTTTGGAAATAAACTTCC
>JABHRS010000020.1 GCA_018670085.1 archaeon
GTAAAATAAAATGAATGAGTATATAGAAAGATTAGGAATTATCCGAGGGAAAAATGGACTCAGAGAAATTTTTATGTTTGAAAGTATAAATGGCCCTCTTTTTATGGGATAGTTAGTGTATAAAGTACAGTAAGCAAATAATAGTTTGAATGGAGACAGAATAAAAATGGAATACATCGAAGCGCCAACAAAGTATCAAGGCAACACAGGGACAGGTATGAAGAGCATCTTCTTAGCTGGTGGTATCACAAACTGCTACGATTGGCAAAGTGATATTTGTGATCTGCTACAAAATGAAGAAGTTACTTTGCTAAATCCGCGCAGAAAGCGATTTCCAATTGATGACCCCAGAGAATCAATGACACAAATTAGATGGGAATATGATCAAATGCGAAAAGCAGATGCAATTTCTTTCTGGTTTTCAAAAGAAACATTGAACCCAATTGTACTGTATGAACTCGGAGCACATTCAATGACAGACAAACCATTGTTTGTAGGAGTTGACCCAGAATATTTGAGAAAAAGTGATGTAGAAATTCAAACTGCACTTGCAAGACCAGAGATTAAGGTAGTTTATGATTTGAATGAATTAGCTGAGCAAGTTAAAGAGTGGATAAGAGATTAGGTTTGGGAACAAATGGAGATGAAAAAAATGAATGATGATAATAAGTTAATAATGGCAAAAACAGAGGAACAACAAGAGTTCTGGGATCGCCTGCGACCAGTGAATCGAGTTGCAACTAGTGACACCTATAAACGTACTATGTCAGGTAGTTCTGATTTATTTGCTAACAGTTTTGCATGTTACAATTTAGCAGCTCGTCGACCACTAAAAGAAGATGGAGTTAACGGCCGATTTATTATGGCAGGAATTGAAAAGATGCTATATCCTTGGTTTACAAAACCAATAACGGAAAGAGAAGTTGATAGGGCAAGAGAGTTTTTTCAAAAAAAAGGAGCTGTCAAAAAATTTCCAGAAGCAGCTTGGCAAAAGGCACTAGACAATGATGGATTTATGCCAGTTGATATTTACTCATTACCTGGTGGGCAAACATTCTTGGCAAAAGATGGAAAACACGTTCCAATGATGAGCGTTGAAGGAGTTGGTGCGATCGTAAGTCATTTGGAACCACACTTAACAACAATTTATGCACCACTAATTCAAGCAACAAAAGCTAGATTGTTTAAAGAAATTGTAGGAGACAAATTTGCAGAATTTGGCCTGCGTGGTGACCGTAATAGTTTAGAACATGTAGCACTAATGGGTGCACTGTATGTTGGTGGTGGAATTAATTTGACCTCTGATGATCAAGCAGTATATTTGTTTTCAGAATATTTCAAAGATGTTGGAACCATGGGACACGAGTTTGTAATGGCACATCAACGAAGTGATATTAGTTTAGAAGAAGCTCAAAAAATCGCATATAAAAGTTTTGTTGAAGCAAATGCCAGAAGTGCATTACTACCTGACACAATTGACACCATGCAATCTGGACTCCCAGCAATATTGGCTTTGATGAAAGAATACAGAGACGCTGGATCAGATAAAATAATCATGCCAAGATTTGATTCAGGCGATGTTACTGCACAAGGAATTCACTGGGTTAACAAAATGGTTGGACCTGCTGGTTTACATAAAATGCATGTAATCGAAGATGGTAGAACACCACAAAAAGCAAGACAAACCCAGAGCGATTACTCTGCAGTTGGAATTGACCCAACTGTTCCAATTGAAGGAGCAGGAGGATATTTTCAAAATGGAGTGAGCCGCGATGCACCAAGTGTAGCATACAAACGAAGCGCAACAATGCACACAGTAAATGGTAAGGATAGATTAGAAGCATCACTTAAGTTCTCTGATTCAGAAGGGAAAAGATCAATCCCTGGACAGATCAGAATTTATGCACGTGATAATACCATAATTGTAGCACAAGCTGGCGAAGAAATTGATGGAGAAGCTTTGATGCAAAAGGTAGTATCTAATGGTCGAATTAGCTACAACGAAGATTGGCATGTGCAAGCTGACCGTGCAGATAAAACATGGAACAAATATTCAAACATTGAGTATAGCCCATTAACGCAAGCAATGATTGATGTACGTGTGAATGAGAGAAATGCAATTCTTGAAAGATTAGTTGGAGAAGGATTGCAATATCAGAGTTAGTGTATAAAACACATTATCTGGAGAAAGAATTGATAGATGAATTTGGAGGAAATAAAATGAATGATACAATATATTGGAATGTCGATACGCAAAATGATTTTATGCGTAGCGATGAAAGTTTTAATGGTGCATTACCTGTGCCAGGAGCACGTGGGATTGAGAAAAAACTTGAAGAATTAACAAGTTATGCAAGAGACAATAATATCAGAGTAGTTAACACAAAGGATTGGCACAACGCAGACTCTGCAGAATTTTCTGAGAGCCCTGATTACATGACTAGTTTTCCGCCCCATTGTTTAGCTGGAACTAAAGGCGCAGAATACGTGCCAGCAACAGCACCTGACGACCCTTATGTTGTTGGTTGGGAAGAAGGGTCAGCTTTTGATGTTGATGAAATGCTAAAACATCGAAATGTGACTATTTGTAAAGATGCATTCGATGTCTTTGAAGGAAATTCTAGAACAGACAAAATAGTTGCTGCGATTGCACCTGCGCGTGCAGTTGTCTATGGAGTTGCAACTAATGTTTGTGTTGATTATGCAGTTTCTGGATTACTTGCAAGAGGAGTTGATGTATACGTGCCACTTGATGCAATCAAAGAACTACCTGGTTTACCACTTGATGCGACACTCGATAAGTGGAAAAGTCTGGGAGCAAAATTATGCACAGTTGAAACACTTGATTCATTGCTAAACAATAGCGAGGTGAGATTATGAGTTACGCAAGCATCCAAACAAGAAATGAATGGGGATATGAGTATTCCTTTGTTGATAAACAAGAACTTAACTTTAATTCTGGCGACGAAGTAAGAGTTCGCTGGCCAAATGGAGAAAAATCCATTGAGACAATTGTTAGAGGTGTTAACTACCACAATAGCTACAACGTGAGAAGTCCAAGCTTCTCATTTCAGTATGATGTTAATGGAGTTGAAATTAGAGTTGATCTTTACAAAGTTGGAGTTCACAAAGACGACCTAAAATTAGGTAGAGAGTTACCAGAACATATTTGGAGGAAATAAAAATGAGAAGTAGAATTAGATTACCAACAATGGATGCTGAATACGTTCGGCAAGAGATAGGAGATAAAGTAATTGATTTTTGTAGAGGTACTCGAAAATCTGGCCTTGTAATTGGACTGTCAGGTGGAGTTGATTCCACTGTTAGTGGAGGAATTATTAGCAGCAGATTTGCAGAATATAATAACACTGTTGCTGGAAAAGCACACCCATTAGAATTAGTAGGATACATTCTACCATCTAGCACTAACAACCCAGCAGACGCAGAAGATGGTATTGATGTAGCAAAGCGCCTAGGTATTCGCCATGAAGTGATTGATATTGAAGGAATTACCCGAGCTCATATGGGAACTGACCCAAGGATTGCAGAAAGTGTTTACCACAAAGGAAACATGATGTCAAGGATCCGGGCAAATATACTTTCTACACAAGGAGCATTAGAAGGAAAACTAGTCGCAGGTACTGGAAACAAAGATGAAGATTTTGGAATTGGTTACTACACATTATTTGGAGATGGAGCTGTCCATATTAGCCCAATTGGAGAATTATCTAAAAGATTAGTTTGTGAAATGGCAGACTATTTAGGATTTCCAGATATTGCAAAACGAGTTCCAACTGCAGGCCTTGAACCTGGACAAACCGACTTTGGTGATTTAGGTTATAGCTACGGATTTGTAGAGTTATTGTCTTGTGGACTCGAACAAGGATATAGCAGAGCAGATTTAGTAAATGACCCTGTTGTAAATTTAGTTGCAGGTAAAGATAGAGCTGAATACGCAACATTGTTTGGTGAGTCCAAATTTTCTGACACCACCTCAATGATAGATGATATGTTGCATCGACATAGAGGAGCTGCAAAAAAAGTAAGTTTGATCTCTCCAACTGTAGTGCCGGTGACCTTGCAGTATGCAGTTTGAACATTGGTTTTTACTTTTTGTTTTATTTTTTATTTTTTTTATCGCAAAAAGTATTTTTCAAAAAAAATATGTGACGAAGGAGGAAAAAATAATGACAAACAATCAAAAGATTTTTGGCACACAAAAGGTGACAACAAATGCTAATGAAAAAAGAGAAGGATACCGAAATCCATTCCCTGCAACAGACTTTATTGTAGAATATGATATGGGACAAGGCGCAGGAGTAAAAATCCCATTAATAGAGAGATTAAACTTTCCTTATGGTTTAGCAATCCCTGGTGGATTTCATGAAAGAGGGATTAGTGGACTTGAAAATGCTTGCAAAGAAGCAAGTGAAGAGATTAATTTAGAGATTATAATCACTGATCCCGATCGCCCATTTTTGTATATGACTGACCCTAATCGAGATCCAAGAGGCCATGTGATTAGTGCAGTGTACTTAGCAACTGGGACAGGAGTACTTCGCGCAGGAGATGATGCTGCTGCAGTTAGCCTCTATTCACCACAAGAGATCAAAGGTTTATTTGGACAAGATAAGTTTGCATTTGACCATGAGAAAATTTTGACTAGGTATTTGTCCGAAAGGTGGGGAATTTGAGTTCGGAAAAAAAGTATGGGCGAGTTGCAGCCATTGGAAGATTTAAACCACTGCATTTAGGAGGAGCTGCGATGCTCGAGTCTATGTGTGAATCTGCTGATCAGGTTTTGATCGGCGTTGGTAGTTGCAATAAATACAACTTACGTAACCCATTTACTGCGCAAGAAAGTGAGGAGATGATTGATTCATACCTTGGACCCAGATTTGATAACTACTCTGTACTACAAGTACCAGACTTTGCACAGCTCGATGTGGAAGGTGCGAAAGATGGAAGCCTTTGGAAAAATCATGTACTAAAAGAATTTGGAACACTTGATGCGTTTGTTAGTGGAAATCCCTACGTTGCAAAATTACTAGGTGATGAGTACGAAATTGTTCACCCAACAACACTGATTGATCCATCAAAACATATTCGCCTTCGTGCAGGGATGGTTCGATTGGCAATGGCACAAGGAGATGAAAGATATGCATTGATGATGCCAACTGAAGTTCACAATTATATGATTAAAAATAATTTGGTTGAAAGATTTTGCAAAGAGTTTGGATTAGCAACACTTGTTGGTTTATTCACAGATGCAAACTACAGCAACACAGAATCAGCACAAGAAGAATGGAGACACACACTGGAAGTTTGATGAAATCACAATAAATGAGGAGACAAAAAAATGACACGACTTGGAAGCTATAATTTGGTTAGAATGATCGGTGAAGGAGGGTTTGGACGAACATACGAAGGCAGACATTATCTTAACCCAAAACTTCGAGCTTGTCTAAAACAAGGAATAAACATATCTTCTGCCGACGAAAAAATCCTGATTACTGAAGCAAATGTACTTGCAGAAATTCACCACCACTCACTCCCTGCATTTCGTGATTTGTACAAAGCAGATGATGGAAGTTTAGTACTTGCAATGAGTTACATTGATGCCAAAGACCTAGAACATTCAGTAAAAAAACACAAAGCAATTCACCCTGAAGATGTATGCTGGATTGCACAACGTTCACTTAATGCACTGTATTATTTGCACAGCCATGGGATTATCCATGGAGACATTAAGCCACCAAATATTATGATTAAAGCTAAAGAAAGAAATGTCTTTTTGGTTGATTTTGGACTTTCATCGATTCGACCAACTGCGTCTACAAAACCAGTTGGTTACACAGAAATATTTGCAGCACCAGAAGTTTACAAAGGATTACCACCGATCCCTCAATCTGATTTATACTCACTTGGTGTAACAATGATTTACGCACTTGGAGGAAATCCAGTATCAAAAACTATGCCAAAGTACGTACCTCAACCAATACAAAAATTTTGCCAAGACCTTACCCGCAGCGATGCTATGCAGCGACCATCTTGGGGATCTGAAGATTTAGTCTCACGATTATCTGATGTTCGAATGGAATCTTTTGGCAGACGACATGTAGGATTGCCTAAAACAAAAATGTAGTATAAAATTAGCTAAAATTTGTATGGAGATCATTGATTTTCACAGTTAAATCACAATCACAAATTGAACTGGAATTTTTAATTGAGCTAGTGTGAGCTAATTTGATCTAACACAAGTTAGCGCGAGCTATGCACTGAGATAATTTCAGTCTTTTTGTGATACAAAAAATAACCACAATTGGAGGAAAATAAAATGTACAGCTGGGGAAATGATGAAAGCACCTGGAAAAATCCAGGCGGCTACCAATTCGACGATGCACCTTACCTAAAAAAGGTCGCTGACGAAGTAAAAACAAAAGGAATTACTGAGAGAACATACTCGACAAATTTAGGACCTGATATGGGTCTTGTCGATCCGAAAGGAAAAGTGATCAGGTCAGAGAGTAAAAATCCAATCATATTTGGAGTTGACGGAACAATGTCAATGCAAAGTTGGCCAGGAGAAATATTTGATCGATTGCCACTTTTTTACAAAACTCTTGCACAATATAGAGCAGATGTAGAAGTGAGTTTTTCAGTAGTAGGAGATGCAAAATGGGATGACTGGGCTTTGCAGGTTGCAGACTTTGGAAAAGGAACTGTGCTTGATGATCACCTTAAAGCATTGTACGCTGAAGGAAGAGGAGGACCTGGACTTGAAGAGAGTTATGGTCTTTGGGCGCATTTCATGAACACACAAGTAGAAACACCAAACGCTGAGAAACCAATTCTGTTCTTAGCATGCGATGAAATGTTTTACAAAACAGTAGACCCTGCTCACATCAAAAAATATCTTGGTGTGGATAGTCAGGCAATATCTGGAGAGGAGGCAATTCAAGAGCTAACTGAAAATTATGATGTGTTCTTGCTTCGAAAACAATTTGGTAGAGGTAAAGATGATCGGATATTGGACAGATGGCATAAAGCAATTGATCCTCAACGAATAGTGTCAATATCAGCAGATGATGAAATTAGAGCAGTGGATATTGCAATGGGAATTGTGGCAAATCGCTGGGGTAATAATTCTGACTTCTCGAAAAATATTGGGGCCAGACAAGACTTGGAAACAATTGATACTGTGATGGAATCAGTTAGAGCAGCATCACAATATATTCCAGGTAGTTCTGAATCTGTTATGTTTGGAGGATCTGCTGCTTTGTTGAAAAGTAGTAAACTATTAATTGGAGGCGAAAAATAAAATGGCAAGCGTATTAGACGGAGCGTACCAAACATCAGGAGAAATTTGGGAACAAGCAAGTAAACTCTACAAGCCAAGTATGCTTGAAGAAATCAGAGGAATTGAGACAGGAGAGATTGTAGTAGTTGCAGGAGTACATGACCATGTAGAAAGACTTCTTGATACATTAAAAATACCCTATGACACAATTGCTTCAGACAATATCCCAACACATAATGGAGGCCGCGTTTTTTTTGCTAATTGCAAACGCTACAGTACTTCAAACAAGATGCAAGAAGCTACTCGCGAATTGGTTTCTTCTGGAGGAAGACTTGTTACGACAGACTGGGCACTAGATCTTGTTTCACAAAGTTTTCCTGGAAAATATACCAAAACTGGGTCAAGTCCAGATGCAGTTGTTGAGATTGATTGTATTACACCAATCTCTCGCGAATTGATTGGAATGAACTATGCGCAATGCAGACCACAATGGTGGCTAGAAGCTTCAAGTGACATTTATTCCATTGGAAAAGGAGTCACACCAATTATCACCAGCCGTGAAATGGAGTCGAGATTTGGGCAAGCATATGTGATGAGTGGTTTTCAACATGGAGAAGGAGAAGCAATTCATTTCATTAGCCATTTGGAACTGCAACGTACAAGACAGAAAGGGAAATCTGCTCAAGGTTCACTTGATGACTTCCTAGCTAAAATGCAAATTGAGCGAACTGACGACATGGACGATATGGGAATTGCAGAATTGGAGGCAGCATACAGTACCTTAAACACTGTTGCATACCTTTGTCTGAGAGGACCAGTTTTGGAGCGAAGCAGCAACAGTGTGATGGCAACAACACATGTTGGTTCGGTTGCAAAGAGTACAAGGTTAGTTTAGGAAAACCATACCAAAATATTTTTTTATTTTTTATTTTTTATTTTTTTTGATAAAAGAATAGAAGGAAAAGAGAGAAGATAGAAGGGAAGAAACAAAGAAGAAAGAGAGATGAGAAAGAATAAAGAGAGACGAAAAAGATGAAGGAAATGATCAGAATAAAAATAACAGGAGAAGAACCATGGCAGAACTAATTGTAACTATCCCACCTTATGCACCATTCATAGAAGAAGTTGCTTCGCAAAAAGTAGTATCTGGACTGCGGCTGAACACAGTGATGCCAACAAAAGGTAGATTGGAAGATGTATTACAAGGAATTAAAGATAAAGCTCAAGAAAAAGATGTTTGGATTGATCTGAAGGCTAGGCAGCTTAGAGTTGAAGGATATTGGACGCCGCCATTTACTGAACTTAAAGTTAGTCATCCAATTTCTGTTCAAACTCCATGCCGAGTATACTTTAATGATGGATTGGACTATTCAACACTGTTGGAAGTTGATGGGCAGCGTTTGATTATGCAAGATGGACCACGCAGAGTCGTTGGACCAGGAGAATCATTGAACATCCTAGAAGCAAGTTTAGAAATTAATGGTTTCTTAACTGACACCGATAAAGCATACATTGCAGCAGCAGAAAATGTTGGTTTGAACAACTATATGCTTTCATTTGTAGAATCAGAATCTGACATTGATGCATTTCATTCATTGGTTCCTGATGCAACAGTTGTTGCAAAGATAGAATCAAGAAAGGGAATGCAATATGTACATGCTGAATGGCCAGAACACAAAAAAAGCAGATTGATGGCTGCGCGCGGAGATTTATATGTCGAACTACAAAGGCCACATTATATTGTCCAAGCAGTTGAATCAATAGTAAAACAGGACCCAAAAGCAATTGTGGCGTCCAGGATCTTCCCATCGCTCTCGCATGGACTCCATCCTAGTTGTAGCGATATTAGTGATGTAGATAATCTTTTGCGAATGGGCTATCGGAGCTTCATGCTTGGAGACGAAGTATGTTTGCAACGTGATTCAGTGCTTAGTGCAATTAATTTATTTGAGTCTATTGCTCGCAGATATAATTGAGGTTAATTAAAAAAATTAGAGACAAAAAAATGGAACTTGACAAAAGAAGAATGAAGAAATAGAATAGGAGAATAAAAATGAAAGATTTAAACGGAAAAAAAGTCACTGTTGTGTACAAAAAAAGTAGCTACGATCTATACAAAGATTCTAGTGATTCTTTGACTAGAGAGTATGCACAAGGAACAGCAGCATTACGTGAAAGCCATGAATGCAACTCTAACAGTTTGGAAACTGTAGTTGACATGTTGAATGAAACAGGTGCCATAACCACAAAATTATACCGAGGAGACATTAAGGAACAGCTTGAGGAGATGATAGCTTCTGATTTGATTGTAGTAGTAGGAGGAGATGGTACTGTGCTGGATGTTAGTCATTACCTTTTGGATTCGAAAGTACCAATACTTGCAGTGAATTCTGATCCTAAACGCAGCGTCGGCTTTTTCTCACATTCAGATGCTAAAGGTTTTCGACAAACACTACACTCCCTTGATGACAGATCTGTTGTGCCTGAGAATTACTTGCAACGTTTAGAAGTTAGAATTAATGGACAGAAAATTTTAGAACCTGTTCTTAACGAAGTTGCATTAGTGCACCAATCACCTGCAGCCTTGACTAGATACTCTTTGCAGATTGCAGGAAAACAAATATACGATGGTAATAACAGTGACTCGCTACGTAGTGCAGGGATCATTATCTCAACTCCAGCAGGATCTACTGCATGGAATTATAGTTTAGGTGGAGAAGTTCTCTCATTAGATAGAAAAGTAATGCAAATACATGAAAGGTCACTGCGCGGAATGGAAGGAAAAGGAGTGATCTCAAAAGAAGCAATAATTTTGGAATCCAAAAGTAGAGAAGGAGTACTCTACATTGATGGAGAACATTGTAAATATGAAGTTGGGTTAGGTGACATTGTAGAGATTAAACTTGGAGAACCGTTACTGGTGCTTGGAGATATTCAACATAAACAGCAAGAATATGCTAGGCAAAAAATAACTAGATATCAAAGAAGTTATTGATGGTTGATGATTAATTGAAGCAAATGATTGTTGAAAATCAATGGTTATCTTGAATATGTTCTACAATTTTTTGAACTGCTCTTTGTTCACCATCGTCTGTTTCTAACTCCTTTGCTAAAGAATCACCTGGCACAAGAGGTAAGTCAGATACATGCCCTACAAATCCAAAATGGATAGTTAAATTTCTCTGATATACTCTACTGGCATGATTAATGGACTCTGCACACCACATAGATTCCATCTCAACTGCGCGGCATCCTGCAGCAATTGCTGCCTCTAATTCACCATAAGTTTCATTGACAACAGATTTTACATTAAGAACTGTTTGCTCAACCCTACCTTGACTACGATCACCCAAGATATTATGAAAAGGTAATATTGGTCTTGTTGGAGAATAAATCTCCGACAAATCAATAACTGAATTTGGCATGATAAGGTCGTCTCTCTTCATCTCTTTGGTAAGACCACCAACTCTACCAAAAAGATACATTGTTATTTCTCTTTTCAGTTGATCTTCTCTGGAAATTGCATCATACTCTCGCAGTAATTTAGAGATTATTGTAGCTGCTTGATCTGCGAACACGTAACCAATGTTCAATACTTTTTTTCCATGAATATTTAATATTTGAGCATCCAAATATTCAGATTTTCCTTGAGCGATTAACTCTCCTTGTTTTGCCATTGCAGATGGAGGACCAAAAACGATAGTATCAATATCAGAGATATCTTGATTCTTGAATATGCGCTGTTTATTATGCCTTGGTTCTGGTACAACTAGACCAGTTACGAAATCGTATGCATAATTATCATAATGTTGCAAAGTTAAGCGATGATTCTGCGCCCCATGTTTATCAATTGGAGCATGAGCTTGAAATCCATTTGGATCCATGTTTGAAACTTGGAGATATGCTTTGATCATTTCTTCATATCTAGATTCACGAGAGATCCCACTGTATTGAGGGATGTGAAGTGCCCTTGTGTCTGGTGTAAAAAACAATGGTTCTCGTCTATTTTTTTGTCCCACTAGTATGATGTTATTTCCATGATTTTTTGCAAGGTGTTTTTTCATATCTGATGGGAGCACACCATTATACAGATGAAACTTATCAACATCATCTCTTGTGACGTTTGATCCAAAAAGACGAGTCTCTGCATAAGTGATTAGTTCTTCATTTGAGAATATTTTTGTTGCCAATTTTTATCATCCTTGCATTTGTGTGAGAGTTGCTGCGATTAAATCCTCAAGTTCTTTTTTGACCGTCTGTGTTTGAGCTCCAAAATAGAGAGTAAATTCTCTTTGTTTACCAGCTATATCTCGATGAAATGAACTTCTGTTAATATGAGCACCAGCCTCTTCTGCAATTAAAATTCCTGCTGCCACATCATAATGATTTGCAGTTACCATAACAGCATCATTTCCGTGACCTGCCAAATAACTAAACATTAAAGCTGCACTACCAGTTGCTCTAATTCTAGCATTAGACCCATCCTCAAGATTTTGCATTAGCTGCCACCTAGAATCACCCAAACCTCTCAGAGATACATCTACTAGTTTTCCATCCAATGTATCACAGATGGAATGTTGGTCTGATCCACCGCTTGCGCTCTGAATTTTTAATTTGGTCTCTTTTCCACTTGCATCAATAAAATATGCTCCCTGATCTAGCTCAGCCCAATAAATTTCTTTTTGCACCGGCTTTGCAACAACTGCATCTGTTGTAACCCAATTATTACCATCATATAGTTCATGAGCAATTGAGATTGCAAACTGATCGTTTCCATGCAGAGCATTTCGACTACCATCAAGAGGATCTACCTTCCATCTTGTCTGCCCATTCACTGGGTCTTTTTGGCTTAAATTTATTTGACCTTCTTCACTGATAATCTCAGCTAAGGGAAAATGTCTTTGAATGATAGATACAATTCCCATATGCACATCTTCGTCTTCTTGGATCTTCGGTCCAAAATGGTCTGGAACTGAAATATCTTGCATTTGACCACTACGAAATTTTTTGAGAGGAATATCCCAGACTGCTCTGGCAGCTTCTAACATAACAGCAATATTGCCATAATGAGCCCCTTGCCTTGGACTAGTTGTTCCTAATTTCCAAATTGGTTTGAGGACCCGAATGTCCCCTTCATTAGAATTCCTGACATAATCTCCAACCAAAGCACCAACATAACGATCAAACTCATGAGCTAAATTCCCTGACTCTTTAAGCCAAACTTTTGGACCACCACTATGTGAATAAGCCTTGTTGATTAATTGTTGAAAATATCTTGTTTCTTTTTTGTCATGATCCAATGAGCCAATTGACCTTCCGTCAAGAATAATTGATTCAAGCGCTGCAGACCTTTGGGTAAGAAGTTCAACACAAGCTGGTTGATGTTTGCGCCATGCAGCTACTACTTCTTTATCTCCTAAAATTTCTGTGAGTAAATGACCTGAGACAAGACCAGTAGATAAGTCGCGACCATATTTAGGATCATATAACCATTCATAAAAATTCAAACTTTCACTTAGAAGTGATCGATATTTTAGAAGTGATTCTTTCAAATCTTTTGGAGTGATATTGCTGATGGTATTAATGATTTGATCATCTTCTGCAAGACGCTCTGGCTCAAAAAGAACAGGAATTCTCCTACCAGCGTTATCAATTAAATTTGGTCCATGAATATAAAACGTACTACAAACATCATTATTAGTATGCCCAGTTTCGGCATTTGTTTCTACATAATGAGGGAACTGTAAACCTTGCACATAAGTTTGTCCTGGAACAAAAGTTAATGCACCAAGGCGTTGTAATTTTGCAGTGCCCATAAACTGCTTATGTAAAACTCCATCTCTATCTCTTAAGTATCCTGAATAAGCATGCATCTCTTTTGCATCCAACCCATCTTTTGGATTAATCGCAATAGGCAGTGGTAACCCAAGATTTCTTGTCAACCCATCAACTGCTTCTGCTTCACTAAATTCCTTAACACGATACAAGATATTAGTTAATTCTCCAGTAATTGGAGAAGATGCCATCTCAAAACGATGAAGATGAATCTTTTCTGCAGCAGCTTCTTGAGGTGTTCTCCAATAAATATGTAAACGTAATTTATAACGCTGTTCATCTTCAGTTCGAGGATTGTGGTGATGGAGTACTAATTTATCAAAACCAATTGGATGGGGGTAGGAAGTTGAGGCAATCTGTTCTAACGCAGCTTCATCAGACAGAATAGAATCTACAATGTTTAATGCAACACGTTTATCAGCAAACATAGAAGTTATTACCCTCAAACTCCGAGTATCACCTTGCTGGTGATGCGCAAAATAGTTGGTTAGCATTGCTTTTGCAGTACCAAGTGACTGTTGGTTAGAAAATAACTCAATTGAAGGAGTTAATCCTGGAAATTTATCTTGATGTTCTGCAAAATACTGAAGCGCATCATTGTGTCTAATTTTAGCAGGATTATAGTGAAAGACCATAAGTGTTCTAAGTGATAGCCTTTTATAAATATTTCTGAATTGACTACTGATTAATAGTATCAAAAAAGAGTTGTTCTAAGCAAACAATTTTAAAGCCCTTTTCATTTATTCCTTGTATTTGGGACGATGTGGATAGATGGTAAACTCTAAAGTTGCGGATGGCGAAGATTATTCTGATCTATTAGTAAAATACAAAGAGAAAATCAGAAAAGAATTTGGAGAAACTGGTGTTAGTTCAGATGGAGCAGGTGCTAAACCAATTAGTAGCCGTGAATATACTGAATTTAAATCAGAAATTTATCCAAACCAATATTCTATGTATGAAAAGGCCTGCAATATGGCAGAATCAGTTTTCAAATTAAAAGTTGAAAATAAACAAAAAGAAAAATTACAAAAAAGAATAGATACTTGTCACCTTAATATTACTCCAAGTGGGGTTGTAGCATTATCATTTTTAGCCCCAATGATTTTTATTATTGTTGGATCACTAATTGCCTTCGCAATATTTAACATGGTCTTCTTAGTATTTTTTTGTATCTTTTTTGGTTTAGCAATGATCTTAGCACTTCAAAAGATTCCTTCATTGTTAGCAGATAAATGGAGAATTCAAGCAAGCAACCAGATGGTGCAAAGTATTTTCTATCTAGTTACATACATGCGGCACACATCTAATTTGGAGCGAGCAATTGCATTTGCAGCTGACCACCTTGATGCACCGCTCTCACTTGACTTTCGAAAAATGCTTTGGGACTTAGAAAATGGAACCTACTCATCAATTCGTGATTCAGCTGATTCATACCTAGAAACTTGGAAAGAATGGAACAGCGATTTTGTAGAATCATTTCATTTAGTAGAGTCATCATTATTTGAACCAAGTGAAGATCGACGGATATCACTATTAGATAAATCCCTTGATGTGATTTTAGATGGAACATTTGAAGGGATGCTAAGATATGCACATAATTTGAAAGCACCAATGACAATGCTAAACATGCTTGGGATTATTCTACCGATTTTAGGACTAGTAATATTACCTTTAGTTGTAAGTTTTATGAGTGGACCTGATTCATCAACTTTAACCATGGCGATTTATATTTCGCTACTGTACAATATCACTTTACCGATTGGAGTTTATTATCTTGGGAAAACAATCCTATCCAAACGCCCAAGTGGATATGGACAAGCAGATATTGTGAAGAGCCATCCTGGGCTTAAAAAATATGAAAATGTAATAATTCCAATTGGAAAAAAATTCCAGTTTGCAGTAAACCCATTATATTTTTCAATTACTTTGTTTGCGTTTCTGTTCATTATTGGAATGAGCCCGATTTTGCTACATGCAGTTGATCCTGGTTTTGAAATCCAAAATGAAGAAGGATCAATTCAAATGATGGGATATATTTGTCCACCTAACACAGGTAGCTGTGAAAACAATGAACTAATTGGACCATATGGACTTGGTGCCTCACTACTGTCGTTGGTTGTGATCTTATCATTCGGGCTGTCGATCGGGATGTTTTATTCGCTTCGCAGTAAAAATGTAATTGCAATTCGAAACCGGACAAAAAAGTTGGAACAAGAATTTTCCTCAGCAATGTTTCAACTTGGAAACCGATTAGGAGATGGACTACCAGCTGAAATTGCGTTTGCAAGAGTCGCTGAAACTATGCGAGGATCAACTTCAGGAGATTTCTTTAATTTAGCTGAGAAAAATATTACCAAACTTGGAATGGGACTTGAAGAGTCATTATTTGATCCAAAGGTTGGAGCTGTGGCATCATTCCCTTCAAAGGTGATTGAATCGTCAATGAAAGTTTTAATTGAGAGTATCAAACGAGGACCACTGATTGCAGCACAGGCATTACTTTCTATGAGTCGATATATGAAAGAAATTCACCGAGTGGAAGAGAGACTTAAAGATTTAATGGCAGAAGTTATTGGTAGTATGAAAGCACAAGTTGCATTTCTAACACCTGCAATTGCAGGGATTGTAGTTGGAATAACCTCAATGATTTCAACAGTATTAACAAAATTAAGCGCACAATTATCTACATTTGCAGGATCAGGTGATACCACTGGGTTTGGAGGATTGGTTACAATCTTTGGAATTGGAATTCCTACGTTTCATTTCCAAGTTATTGTGGGGCTCTATATTGTGCAATTAGCGTACATCTTAACTGTTCTGGCAACTGGAATTGAGAATGGAGTAGACAAACAAGGAGAAAGATTTGCGCTTGGAAAAGCACTAGTTAGAAGCGTTGGTTTGTACTGTTTCATTGCAGGAACTGTGATTATATTGTTTAACTTATTTGCAGGAGTTGTTCTACAGAATACATTAGGTTAAGTTTTGAGATTTGTAAATAGGAGAATTAAAAATGAAGAATGTAGATTTAATTAAGAAGGCATTATCAGTTATTAAGCCGAGAAAAATGCGTGATGGTTTACTTGGCGATGTTGGATCTGCTTTAATTACTGATAAGAACAAAATCTACCTTGGGGTTTGTGCAGGAGTTGGATCAAATACTTTTTGTGCTGAACAAAATGCAATTGGTTCAATGATCACAAAGAAGGAGTTTAATATCAAAAAAATAGTTGCAGTTTGGATTGATGAGAATAAAAAAGTACATATTGTCCCACCTTGTGGAAATTGTAGACAATTAATGAGAGAAATTGAACTTGATAATATGAAGAATACTGAAGTTGTTTTAGACTTGGATAAAACTGTTCTGTTGAAGAAATTGTTGCCACATGATGGTGGATGGAAAAAAATTGAAATTAAAAAAAAATAAAAAAAATAAAAAAAAAAAATTATTTCTTAGATTTCTTTTTTGATTTACTTGCTTTTGAAACATTAGCTGCTTTTGGCATATCACCCCAAGCTAAGATCCCCATTAGCACAAGGTTTAGAACTGGAACTAACATCAAAACTCCCCACCAACCAGGACGGTTCATTCTTTCAGCTATCATCCACCAATACCAAACCATCATCCCTGAAATTGCTAAGGAACCAACTACTGGGAGAAACATTAATGCAAATAATGCTAAACTCCATAACGGGACTCTTCCAACTTTTGCCATCAAGTAAATGTTCAGAAATGGAATCCATGCCATCCATGCATCATCGGTTTTTGTTCTCTTTGCTATGATCATCAAAGTTACTGCAGAGTAAATGTACAAGGGTAAAAAGACTAAGAGAAATATCCCAATCACCATTCCCAAAATTGCTGCTGTAAACCCTGCTCCACCCGGACCTTGATTTATAGCACCTGTTATTAAATCAAACATTTTGTATCACCTTTTTTTGTTTATTTTAGTTTAAGATCTGTTTAGAAATTGTTGAAGTTCTTAAATTATTGTAAAAATAAAATTATTGAATCCAGCTCAATGTTTCTTCAAATAATATTTTTTCTGTACCTTCTTCATAAAAAACATGAGTTGCATTTGGAATAATTGAAACTTTTGATGCAACTGAAATCTCTGGTAAAAAAGGTTTCCAGGCATCGTAGCAGTAATGATCTCCTGCAAAAATAAATTTACATGGTTTTGTAATTTTTTCAATTTGAGATTTAATGTCTGAAACTGCTTTCCACTCTTTGACCATACTTTCACTAAGTAAAACCTCTTTACTTTTGTGCCAGATGTATTTTTTTAGTTGAGGGTAATAAACAATACTTCTACTGTTTAGATCCAAAAGGCCACGAGTAGGATCCCAAAGAACAATTTTTGTTACTTGATCGATATTGTTGTAATTTGATTGTAATATTGTTGGAACTCCCAAACTATGACCAATTAAAATGATGTTTTGATATTTATCTTTAAAATTGTCAAGCACCATGTTTAAATCAGCTGAGTGAGTTGAGATATCACATTCACTTAATTTTCTTCCCTGCTTTCTTGATGAGTATAAATCAAATCTGAAAGTATCAAAGTTTCTGCTAGTGAAAAATGGGACAGCGTTGAAACACAGATGTTCATTTTGTGAACCAGTCAATCCGTGAACAAATATGAGAAGAGTCTTTTTAGATTCTTGTTGGTAATTTAAAGTACCATAGATGAGATGATTGTCAGAAGTTGTTAGTTGAATTTGTTCTTCCATTGTAATTTATTGGAGATGTTTGATTTATATGTTTTTCTAAGAAAAAGAATCAGTATTAATATTGAAACAAAAGCCACTAGCCACTAACAATTTTTTTAAAATTCTTATAGCTATTGCCATGTACTTCGTAAGTCACTAGCCACTGGTCATGTGTGAGAAGAAGTTAAATAATGCTTTAATAATCACAGAATAATGCTTAATGAGAAAAGATCTGAATTAATTGGGGCAATTATTGGAGATGGAGGGATTAGATTTGCCCCAAAATTCCACCAATATTATGTAGAAATGACAGGGAACAAAAAATACGAAAGAGAATACTTCCAATACCTAGCAGATCTGTTCATGCAAGAATTTAATTTGACAAGTAATATTAGAGAAGATAAGCGAGCGTTGAGATTACGAGTATATTCAAAGGATCTTGTATTATGGTTAAGATCATTTAATTTACCATACAATAAAGAAAAATGTAAAAATATTTTTATTCCAGAAGAGATTCTCAAGAATACAGATTTTTTAACTAGTTGTATAAGAGGGATTACAGATACCGATGGATCACTTTTTTTTGCTAATAAAGGATATCGTAAAGATTATCCAACAGTAGAAATTTCTACTACAAGTAATGTTCTGGCTTTCCAAATAAGAGATGCACTCAAAGATATATTTGACTTTAGAGTTGGTTTTAGAAATTTCACACAAGGTTCTTTTCATAAAATTTACAGGATTTCCATAAATGGTGACAAAATGTTAGAGAAATGGATGGCCACAATCGGCTTTTCAAATAACCGTAATTTTGATAAATATAGAAAATACAAAAGTAATGAAAAGTGGGGCTGAAGGGATTCGAACCCTTGACATCCAGATGTCAAATGACATGCTAAAAATCAGCGACTTTTGAGCAATCTTCAGTATCGCCAAAGACACAGGTGATTCCTCTGTCTTTCTGGCGCTCTCCCGCTGAGCTACAGCCCCAAGTAAGTATTGAAGAACAGATTCTGTTTATAAGTATTTTGGTAGCAAGTTCATAATTGAAAAGACAAAATTTAAATTCGATATACTATTTCTAGAAAAATCATAGATTCAACCTAAATTCGAAGCCATGCCTATCAAAACCTAATTTTTCATAGAATTGATGAACCTTAGGCCGCTCGTTTCTACTAGTACCAATAAGTTTGTAACAACCCAAATCCCTAGCTTTTTTAACAGCATGTTCAATTAATTGCTTGCCGAAACCTTTCCCTCTGTGTTCTTCAGCTACAAAAACGTCTTCTAAAAGAGCATATGGCTGATCATGTAAATCATTCGTGATTAGAAAAATGTAAGCTCTGGCAATTTCTTGATCAGAATCATCGGTGAGTGAGATTCTAATAGCAGTTGATTGTTTTTCTTGATAATTATACTTCATTGATGAGAGGTTATGATTAAATGTTATAAATGTTAGGTATGGGAGTTGATGAGACAGAGAATATTTTAGAGAATGGCAAAGTATTAATACAGAAGGAGATTAAGTTTAATAATGGGAAATCCATTTTTACTACAAGCCTGTTTGCGTCTACCTGAACTACAAATGCCTGATTCTTTGGAAATTGGCAGTTCATATTCGTTTGAAAAAGAAGGGCATCGACTTTATCAAATAAATGTACCAATGGATTTGCGCAAAAGTGATTGGACGTTCTTGGCTCGCATTGTAGTTGTTGAGTATACAATAGGACATGGGAAAACCAGAGGTTTTTTTATTCCGGTGAAAATTTTTTCTGAGGAAGAATGTAGTGTCATTAGTCAGACATTTGTTAGTGATTCAGAAGTTTCTAAGGTTCTTGAAAATAAAGAAGAAAAATAAAATAAAAAAAGATACATTGAGTTGTTATGGAGCGTGTCAGGCTGGGCTATTTCATTTCAGTTCGCCTACGATTTTTATTAAAAAAAATAAAAATAAAAATTGCTCCTGAAAAATGTAAGTATTTTTCTGATATTCCAGCAAGTGGACACTCGCGCCAACAACTCAATTAATTGAGATAATTAATCACTACAGCTCTTAAACATCTGACCATTCTCATCAAAGCGCATCTCACATTTCTGACCGTCTTCCATTGTTTCAGTTGAACCAGATTGGTCCACTGTTCCCATCTGCGGCATTGATTCTGTTTGAATCATGTTAGTTACTGGTGCAGCTGTTTGGGTTTGCTCTTCTGCTTGTAGTTCTGAATCTGAAGTTTCTAAACTTGGTGAATCTGATGATTCATTGTTATCTGCGGAATCATTACTTGCTTCCCAATCACCATTGTTCACATTCTTTTCTTCAGTTTTCGCATCAGTTGTTAGAACTTGCTCATATCGACAGTTGTCCCTATAAATTGTTACTCCCTTACAACCAAGCCGGTACGCTTCTTCATACAATTGTTTTGTTTGGTCAATTGTAAAATCTTCAGGAGCATTCGCAGTTTTAGAGATTGAACTATCTGTCCATCTTTGAACTGCAGCTTGCACACGGATGTGATCAAGCGGACTCATCTGCATTGCTGTTATAAAAAACTCAGGTAAGTTTCCGTCTGCATCCTTGTAGTCTTCAGCTAAAGGAATGTTCACCTCGTGAAATCCTAATCTACTTTGCCTAAAAAATTTAAATGCATAGTAAGGCTCAATCCCAGTTGAAGTACCAAGCATAGTTCCCACAGTTCCAGTTGGTGCCTGAGTTGTAAGCGTTACGTTTCTTAGACCATGTTCTGCAATTTGAGCTTGCAAATCCTCTGGCAAAGTTGTAATGAATCCACTCTTGGCAATTTTCTCAGGTTCACAAAAGGTAAACATGCCTTTCTCTTTTGCCAGAGATACGCTGGATTCATAGGATGCCACACAAATTGTTTTGTAAATTTGGTCAATTATTTCTAAAGACTCTGGAGAACCATACCTAACCCTTAGTTTGATTAGTAACTCACCTAAACCTAAAGTTCCAAGACCAATTCTACGTTCTCCTTTTTGGTTAATCTCATTCTCTTTGAAATGATAAGGAGTCAAGTCAATAATGTTATCAAGGAATCTGCCAAGAACCTTTGCTGCCTTTGTTAAAGATTCAAAATCTACCTCAAACAAAGGACCAAGTTCATCTTCACCAGTTTGTTTTGCAAATGATGCCAAATATAGATGAGCCAAATTACAAACTCCCCAAGCTGGTAGGCCTTGCTCACCACAAGGGTTAGTACAGATAATTGGATTAAAATAATAAGAATTACTCATCTTATTATAACGCTCCATGAATACCAAACCAGGCTCAGCACTAGCATGCGCAGAAGAGATTAACATATCCCACATCTCAGATGCTTTAATTGAGTTATATACTCTAACTGGATAATCTTTTGCTTTCCATTCATCAATGTCTCCAGTCCATTCCTCATTGTAAACTTTCTTCATACCAGGACCGCTGAAATCAGGAAATTCTAAATCCCAGACTTCATCGTTTGCTAGAGCTGCCATAAATTTATCAGAAACTAATACTGAAATGTTAGCATTTTCTAAAACTCCTTTCTTACGCTTTGCTGTAATGAATTCCAAAATATCTGGGTGCCAATCATGTAACATTAACATCAAAGCTCCTCTTCTGGATCCACCTTGTTCAATGAGGCCAGTTCCATAAGAAAAGATTCCTCCCCAAGAAACTGCTCCACTACTTTTTCCATGTACACCTTCAACGTATGCATACCTTGGCCTTAAAGTTGAGAGATTAATTCCAACACCACCACCACGAGAAAATACTTCAGTCATTTGATACAAAGTTTCTCTGACAATTCCTTCACGACTATCCTTTGGACTTGGAATCACATAACAATTGTATAAAGTTAAATTCTTAGTATACCCATCACCAGTGTTAGCTGCAGTCATGATTCTACCAGCTGGCTGAATATGCTTTTGGCTAAGTTGGTCAATGTATTCTTGTTCCCATTTTTCTTTTAATTCTTCAGTGCCTTCAACACTAGCTGCAGCTTTTGCAACTCGGATATGAGCATCTTTAATGGATTCCATCGGTTTATCACATTTCCAGATCGAAGTTTTAAATTCGAAATTATTCTCTTTGTCAGCAAATACACCAGTTACCATATGCAGAACTAAGTTATCTCCATCCATTGATTTTACAACCCCTAAATCTTTCTTAGGGTATTTTGGATCTTCTTTACTGATTGCAACTAATAAGTCTCCAACTTCGATTTCTTCACGTTTACATTTGAGAGAGTAACGATCTAGGAAAATGGATCGTCCTAACTCATCGAAAACAGTAGACTCAGTTAGAATTCTTCTAGCTTGTTCAGTGTATGGGACATTATTGTCTTCTAGAACTTGTAAATCTGATTGTAGGGCAGGTTCTGGTGCTGCTGGTACTTCAACTACTGGCTCTGATACCACAGAAACAGATGCTTCTGCAGATTCAGTTGATTCTTCATCTACAGATTCAACTGATGGGTTATTTGATACAAAATCTGATTCAAGATTAGATTCTGGATTGGATCTGTTAGCAAGTTCAGTTGTAGTTACAACTAAATTAACTAACTGTTCAAAATCAGAAGTTGATGGCATCTCTAAATCACGATTGTCAATTACCTGAACAATATTACTTGCAATTTCTACTGCCTCAGTTTCTGACATGCTAGCTTTACCTTGTAAAATATGTGAAAGAGAAGAAATTGTATAATCTTTATCGAACTCAACTATTGATCCATCTGCCTTTTGTACTTTTGTAATCATTTACACCACCTCTTTTGTAAATATGCTTTTTATAAATTTAAAACTTTTTTTGATAAATTATTTTTAGATTATTGCTTTAAATAAGTTATCGTATTGCAGACTATGGGTCTGATTATCAATGATATGAAAATCAAGATTATAGTCACAAATATACTCCTATTTTTTTTTTCTTACCCCCCGCAAGAAAAAAGAAATTCTCTGAAGTAGGTTTTTGGATACTGAATATTATATAAGGATTGTTTTAAACTCTATAATGAGAACTTGTTTGCCTGAGTTTTGATTAGAATGTTGTGACAGAAGCTGAAGAGTAGATTCATACTGAAAATTTGTCGTAGTCAATGTTAACGCCTGGGTCCACTTGCCGGAATGAAAAATAAGGTCAGCGAATTTCCACAAACATTTTGTAACAGAATATTTACAAAATACCTGTGCAGTGGAATGAAATAGTCCGGCTTGACCAGTGTTAAAACATTGACTGAATAATTTTAAAGATTAATTAAATGCAGCAGCATTTGATAGTGCCTAAGACATGCGCTCAAATAAATTTCGCTTAGCCTTACTAATGAATAGAAATTTAATACCAAAAAGAAAAAAAAAGCACACGACTAATAGCCGCGGCATCCTTTGCAATAATACCTGTTTGCGTTCTCAACTACCATCCGAGTTCCGCAACTTTTACAGCATCGCTGTATTTTGAACTTTTTAACTTCTTGAAACACATATTGTTTCATATCAACCACCTCTTTATCCAAAGCAAACTCTGCGCCCAGTTGTCACCTCTAACAACCAAAACACTTCTTTGGTAAGACTTATATTTCGCCTTGTGCCAGTAACGAATCTTTTTGAAGTATATATAGTTTTCTATAAAACAGGCAGAAATGAGTCTGATTTGCGTCGATAGACAAAGAATTAGGGTTGTTGATTTGGCATAATCTTCTTAGCGTTTCGCGAAAAGTTTTAGATTTAGTTAAAGGAAATAATTTTGAGAAAAAACAGATTAGAAAATTAGAAGATTAAATAATTAGTAATTAAAAAACAAATAATAACAATAAACCAATTACAACGCCACCTACCCACCAAGCTTTACTCCAAGCCAAAATCTTCTTACCATCAAAGTTACCAAATGGGATCATGTTGAATAAACCAAGCCAAGCATTAATGAAATAACCAATTCTAAAGATAGGAACAGCTTGAGCTATAAAGAAAAAAATTCCAGCTAGTACAAAATTGGTAGCAGGACCTGCCATACTGATAATCCCATTTTCTTTTCTGGTTACAGATCCTGAAATCATAACCGCACCAGGTGCTGCAAAAATCCACCCAACAACAGCAGCTAAACCAACTGCCAAATAAAGCATCCGATCAAAAGCACGGAACTCAGCTAAACACCCATAATGTTGTGCTACAAATTTGTGAGCTAATTCGTGAAGCACAAAGCCAAGGCCAGCTGTAAACATTGAGACTAAAAAAATGAAAAAGAAATTAATTGTAAAAATATTAGTGAATGATTGCCC
Organism: archaeon; assembly: GCA_018670085.1. Taxonomy (GTDB): domain Archaea; phylum Nanobdellota; class Nanobdellia; order Woesearchaeales; family GW2011-AR9. Next base: position 24,112 of record JABHRS010000020.1, read on the forward strand.
ACCTAACAAATAGGTTCCAGAGTATAACAGAGCGAAGGCAAAAGAGAGTGCAGTCCAACCTTTAGCAATATCAATTAATTCAGTTTTACTAGTTTTAATCGGACCGATTTTAAGTGGTTTACTAACTGGGCTTTGATACATTGTAAAAATAATTAGTAGTTACTTGTTTATAAGTTCTTTGGAGCAGAGTGACTTTTGCTTGCAATTAGAAATTAGGAGATGCATTTGCTAGAGAAAAAATGAATAATGTTACATTATTAGAACTGCTTGCATGATCTCATCAATCTCATGGTCAATAACTGAAGCACCATGATATTTAGCATTCCAAAGAACCGATTCTAAAAGTTGTCTTTTTGCAGCGTTCAAATCTTTAGTTGGAGAAATTTCTGGAAGGAAAGAATCAATTATACCAAACTCAAAGGCAACTGCAATCAATTCAACTGAGCGAATAATACTTGGTCTTCCAACTAAAGCTTGAAATTGTTTGAGGATTTCTGGGTTGGATTTTACGCGCTTGCGCTTTCTTCCTTCAAGTAAGCGTTTCATTCCAGTTGGTTTCTCAATTAAAAGTCTGAGAGTTCTCTCATCCATTAACATCGCAGCATTAGTCTCCATTGCAAGTGCCAAAGTTTCAAGTTCCCCTGCTTGCAAAATTTCAAGCGGACCCTCTTTTATTTGGAAAGAATTATTGGCAAGCCTAGTTAGCCTAGTTGTTGTTTGTTTACTGATCTTTTTACTGTAAAGTTGGATTGTACCCTCCCTTAATAATTTTTGAACATGCAAAGCTTCAAATTGAAACCTACGAATAGTTTGAGGCTTTTCTACCAGTTCTGAGTATACCGCAGGAGTGATGTAAAAAGTCATTCCAGTTTTTTGTCTTAGTGGTTCTAAAATCCAAAGCAATTGAGATAGCGCCAAAGTAATAATTGGTCCTGCATCAACCAACAAAGAATCGTAAGGTGCGCCTTTTGTTGAAAATATTTTTCTGGCAAGTGCAATCCTCTTGGATGCTGGCCAACTTTCACTATGCTGCTCTACTGCAACATTAGAGCCACCATACTGCATAACATCCCAACGAGAAACCCCCATTAAATCAGCAGCTCTTGCAATTGATAAACCGCGTTCCATAAGATTTGTTCCCTTCTTAATTTTCGCTGCATAAAACACATCTTGAATATGATTTTTTATTCTTGAATCACATTCTTTTAGCAAAGTAAAAAGTTGCTTCATAGAAGAATTATATTTAGTAAATTGTTTCAGTTTTAAATTACTCTGAAGAATCTGTAAACCCCTGACTACTTCATCATGTTTATTAGCCTCAATACAAAGAATAGATTTATAGATTGAATAAATTAGAATTGCTAAAGTCGCAGCATCAGTATTTTTGTAAAGGGCTACATCATTGATTACATGATTACTTAAATCCTTCAAGTCCTTTGCAGTTAAAGCATCATTTCTTTGAAGAATAGTAATTATTTTACCAATATCTTTAGTTAAACTTTGACGCATAGCTTCTTTCATATGTTTATCTCTTAATTTTTTAGATTATTTCTTAGTTGATTTCTTTTTCGAAGATTTCTTTTTTGAAGGTTTTTTTGTTATTTTCTTAGTTGATTTTTTCTTAGACCTTTTACTGTGAGTAATAATGTTAGTATTAGTTTTCTGTTCCTTGGTTTTTTTTACTGGCTTTGCTTTCTCTTTTTGAAGGCTAGCGTGAACGATAGATTGATTGTGGAAACCAAAAAGAGCAATTAGTAAGGAGATAAACAAAATTGTGACAATAAACTGTGGACCCAAAAGTACTAAAAACAATAAACCAATAACGATTGTAGCAATTGTTCCAATAAACACAGTTGAAAATTTCTTATTAATCCCATAATGTTGCCCAGTTGTATAAACAGAAAGATAGATTGTAAAGATTGTGAAGGTGGTTGCTAAAATTGATGCTGCAAGATCATGCGATGCAAATTCATTTAAAGCAAAAATAACCGATATAATCCCAGCGAATTTTCTTCCGATTGTGAAAAACAAAACAAATGCCAAAGACCCAAAAAGAATACTGAAAAATAATTGGAGAGCAATAATCTTAGTCAAATGTTTCTGTACAACATGAAATTTGATTTGATCATTGCTTGCCATCCTTAGTTTAAGAATTAAAAGAAGTATTTAATGCTTTTGAAGAAATGAAGCTGCGAAGAATTGATTGGGAGAAAAAAAGATCTAAAAAATAAAATCTGAAGAAGATAAATAAAAAAATAAAAATAAATAAAAAAAAAGACAAATTACTTCTTACGCTTCTTTGTAGCTTTCTTCTTAGCTGGTTTTCTCTTAGCTGCTTTTCGCTTTGTAGCCTTTTTCTTAGCAACTTTCTTTTTAGTAGCTTTTCTTTTAGGAGCCGCTTTTCTTTTTTTGGCAGGAGCTTTTTTTACCTTAACATAACCATGTTTTTTCAGTTTCGCACTAACTTCTTTTTCAATTGCTGAGCGGATCCGATCTTGATGCTTTTTGCTAACTGAGATAATATCAGTTGCAAAACTAGTTGCTTCTTTTTTGGTTATCTTTCCTGCTTTGATAAGTGGCTTTAAATGTTTTTCAACATCAGCTCGCTTCATACCAGCTGCCTTTAATCCTAAACTTGCAAACATTTTTAATTCCCTTAATACCATTTTTCCTACCTCTATTCTGTGTGTTAATAATTATCTGTTGTGTTTATCTGTTATGTTTTTCTATTCCGTTTATCTATTCTGTGTTTTTTTGATGATAATTTAATTGTTATATTTTTCTTCTATTCATTTGAGATCTGAGTCTTTATTCCCCTCTTTTAAGATCAGTGTTGTCTCTCAAATTTAACAAAATGAGGAATAATAAAACTAATGCTAGCCCTCCAGAGATGATTGTATAATATGAAAGGTTGTTATACATTGGACCTGTATGAATTAAAATTGAAGCACTGATTAAAAAGCTTGCAAACAAAACAGAATAAATTCCAAGCTTACTAATTCGCCAGACCACATGTGAAAGATAATGAAAAGTAGTATCTATTTCACCTATTCGAAATTCCAACAACGAAAGTTTACGCTCAAGCCCACTAACAGCAGATGGAACACTTGAAAACATTTTTTGAACTTCACGAATTACAATTGCAGTTTTACGAGGTAACTCATTAAGATTCAATGAAGGTGTAAGCATTCTTCTAACAAATGGCTTCGCTGACTCCACTATATTGTACTCTGGATCCAACTCACGACATGAACCCTCTAAAGTTAAAAGAGATTTACTGAACAAAACCATTTGGGCTGGAAGCGCAATCTGATTTTTTCTTGCAACATCAATCGCCTTATTCAACATCTTGGCAATTGGAATTTGATCCATTGACAAACCATAATATTCTCCAATTGAATGATAAATCCCAGTTTCTAACTCACGAACATTAGGATTACTTCTAGCAGTGTTTAATTCAATAAGAGCTTTAGCAGTTTTTTCCAAATCACCATCAATTAAAGCAATGAATAGATCAGCCATCTCACGTTTTAGTACAGTATCAATATAACCTACAATCCCAAAATCAAGAAAAGCTATTTGCAAACCAGTATCATGTTTTAGCTTGCTTCGTTTATATGAAGCAGATTTTTGATGAGAAGATTTTTTTGATCTTTTTGAATGATTGGAATGACTTTTTTCTAATACAAAAATATTTCCTGGGTGCAAATCAGCATGGAAAAAACCATTATCAAAAAGTTGTTGATAAACAGCTGCAGTTAACTTGTCCACAATTTCAGTGTTTAAACTCTTCTTCCGATCTTGCAAAAGGTGTTGACCTTCGATGTATTCCATAACCAAAATTCGATCACTGGAAATTTCAGGATAAATTTTAGGGATATGAACATGAGGATCACCTTCAAAATTTTTGGTGAAACGAGCAATGTTCCTCGCTTCATGGTTTAAATCCAATTCTTTTAAAGTATAATTTTGAAATTCATCAATTATTTTCTCAGGATCCATAAATTCCAGATTGTATCTGGTGCTTAGAAGTTTGGTAAAAGAGTACAAAATAGAAATATCACTTTCAAATTGCTTTTCGATATTTGGTCTTCTAATTTTTACTGCAACAACTGTTCCGTCTGGTAAAACTGCCTTATGAACTTGGGCAATGCTACCACTTGCGATCGCCTTCTTATCGATTTTTTTGAAAGTTGAAATTCCATGTGGAAGACATTCACTGATACAAGATTTTACTTCTTCGAACTCCAATGGTTCAACATGTTCTAATAATTTTGCAAAAGCATCTGAATAACTTGCTCCAACCAAGTCAGGACGAATAGCAAGTATTTGTCCCAGTTTTAGAAACGCACCACCTAACCTTTCGAAAATTTGCCGAACAGTGTCTGGATGAGTATGAGGAATGTTAGAAGTTGTTTTAGTATGAATTCTTTGATGCCAAGGAAGATGATATTTTAGAGAGAAAACATCAATTAAATAATGTAACTCCATCTCTAAGAAGACCGAAGCTATTTCTTTAAGCCTTAGTGCTCTTCTAACTGATGTCTTTAATCCCATTGCCATACCTTTTTTGATAATAAAATGAGCTGATTGAGGTATTTAATAGTTGTGGTGAGAGTAGTTCAAAAATTGAGCGAAAAAGAGCAAAAGTAATTTAAAGAGAAGCTTGATTTGTAAGAGTATTGTGGGCCTGTGGCTTAGCCTGGATATAGCGGCCGGCTTCGGATTAGTGGATTGTAAGATCTATTAAGTAAGCAACCGGCAGGTCAGGGGTTCGAATCCTCTCAGGCTCACTCTTTTCTTTTTCTTATATGGTTTTTTTTCGGATTCGAACGTGCTCAAAAATAGAACATTTTTGGCACGTAGAAATCAAAATGCCACATTTTTGATTTCTTGTGCAAGAAAGCCATGCTTTCTTTGCATCCACTCACTACACTCATTGGAAATTCTCTCAGGCTCACTCTTTTCTTTTTTCCATAGAAATATTAATCACATCTCTCTAATCAACTTCTTAGCCCTATGGTATGCATTTTCATACTCAGCATAAATTGCAGCGGCCTGACTCACAGAAGCATCTTCAGATGATAGTACCCTTTCTTGTTGTTTTCTTCTTTTTCTTTCCATCTCTACCACCTTATTTAGATAAATCATCCAAATACTTTAATCTTTTGATTTCTTTTTCTAACCCCATAGCATATTCACTTAGTCTTTTAGTCTCGTTGTGCATAACCCCAAAACCATGCTCAAACTCCCTCTTCTGTTTATCCACCAAGACCTCATATCCAATGTAATAAATCATTGGAAGCAAAATAACTTCAATACTAAAACATAAAGTGGCGTATTTTGGAAATAGGCTTGTTAAAAAAATGAAAATGACAGCGATAACTGTTGCCCAGATACCTACCCAGTATTTAGTATACATCCATATTGATTAGAAGAAATAGTTTAAAATTGTTGTCCGTAGTTGGCCAGTGGCCAGTGAGAAAAAAAGCACCCTTGCATGGTCATTGGCCCACAAGCTTTTTTAAATAGAAGTTGTTTTGTAAAAATGTAATATGGTACTTGATAAACTAGGAGATAGCCTACGTGCAACCCTTGCAAAAATCACAGGTGTTGGTAGAGTTGATGAAAAACTAGTTAACGAACTGGTTAAAGATATCCAGCGGGCGCTTCTACAAAGCGATACAAATGTGACATTAGTCTTTGGTCTTGGAAAAAAAATCAAAGAGAGAGCAAAAACACCAGCACCAGCTGGTATCACCCAAAAAGAGTTTCTAATTAATATTGTCTACGAAGAATTAACCGAATTCTTAGGAAAAGAAGTTCGTGAAATTTCAATTGATAAAAAACCACTGAAGATAATGCTAGTTGGATTATTTGGATCAGGAAAAACTACCACTTGTGGAAAACTTGCAAAATACTACAAAAAACGTGGATTAAAAGTTGCAGTAATTCAAACAGATACATGGAGACCTGCAGCATTTGAACAATTACAGCAATTAGCAAAAGATATCGGAGTAGATTTCTTTGGTGAAAAATCCGAGAAAGATCCAGCTGTAATTTACCACAAGTATGAAGCTGAGCTTTTGAAATATGATTTAGTGATAGTTGACACTGCTGGACGTGATGCACTTTCTGATGAGCTTGTTTCGGAGTTGACTGGAATCCATAATTTAGTTAATGCAGATGAAAAATTATTAATCATCTCAGCTGACATTGGACAAGCTGCACAAAAACAAGCACAGATGTTTCACGACACCTGTGGTGTAACTGGAGTTGTTGTTACCAAACTTGAAGGAACTGCTAAAGGTGGAGGTGCACTATCAGCTTGCGCTGTAACAGGAGCTCCGATTATGTTTATTGGAGTTGGTGAAAAAAGTGATGACTTAGAAGTGTTCTATCCAAAACGATTTGTTGGACGTTTGCTTGGAATGGGAGATATTGAAACGTTACTGGAAAAAGCGAAGGAAGCTTTTAATCAAGAAGACGCTGCTGATATGACTAATCGCTTTATGAGTGGCGAATTTAATTTAAACGATTTGTATGAACAAATGGCTTCTATGAAAAAAATGGGATCACTTGGTAAGTTAATGGAGATGATCCCAGGAATGAGCTCACTTAAGATGCCAAAGGAATTAATTGATGTTCAAGAAGGAAAATTAAAAATTTGGAAATATGCAATGGATTCAATGACTGCTAATGAGAAAGAAAATCCAGATACAATTAATTCCTCTAGAATTGATCGAGTAGCTAATGGTTCAGGTGTTTCTGTTCGAGAAGTTCGAGGTTTACTTAAGCAATTTCGTCAGAGTAAGAAGATGATGAAGATGTTTAAAGGAGAGAAAGATCCTGCTGCTATGATGAAGAAGTTTAAGGGGAAGTTGCCTAAGGGACTGGGTATGTGAGATATTTTTGACTAAATTTTTTATATTGTTCTGAGGTTTTTTTTTCAATAGTTATAAAAAGAATAAAATTTTCTTTATTTTGATGGGTACGTTAGATTTAATTGAAGATAATATCATGAAACTGATAGCTTTAAGGAAAGATGTATTAGTAAAACTTGCTGGACAACATGTTCTTTTAAGATCATTACCCACTATGGTCAAAGATAAAAGAGTTTTGGCTTCTGAAAGAAAAGGGAATAAATTTGAAACTTTTAGAAAAAGAACTCCGAGAGCAGTTAGAAGAGCAGTTAGGTTAGAAAAAAAAGAAGATAGAACTGTTGGTTTAATAATCGAAGCAATTGACAAAATAACACCATTAATTACAGAACCTTTCTTTACACAACTAGGTGAGATTAGAACAAACATGTTGATCTATAAAAACCATATGATCAATGAATTATCAAAAAGAGGGAACTTGGATCAATTATTAACTAGTCACCCAACACTACATGGTGTTGAAGAATTAATAGCAGAAAAAATAGACCAAGTATTAAAAAATGTGATTAACCCATACATCGAAGTTCTAAGACATCTTGATGCATTTTGTAACCAAAAAAATGCAATTAGAGAAGCTAAGAGACAGTTAATCACATTGACTATCCCTATGGCAGCATTCCTAGTAAACAATGGAATTCATCCAAATGCAATAATTGCAGACAGTAGTACGATGTTTCAAGTGATGGGAGAGAAAAGAGACCATAAAAAAGAATTAGTATATATGACCACGCCAAATAATGCAAGAAAATATTTTCCATCTCAAGTAACACGAGAAACTGCAAAAGGTGCGAGGTATGTTGATGGTGCAAAAACCATTAGTACGTTAAGATATTTTGGATTTGTTGAAGAAAATGTAAAACCCACACCAGCTGAGAGAGATTTTATAATTAGATTTTGGAAAACTACTGGAAAATATCAAAGAAGCACCTCAGGAGAAAGAAGTGATTTCTTAAGTAAAAAGGCAGCAGACCTTGCAATACTCGTTTTAGCTTGGAGATTAGCATCAAATAATCAAGTAGTGGCAATCCTTACAAACGATGGAGATATTATTCAAACAATTAATAAGATCAAAAGTGCAAGGAATAGAAATAATAACCAACGAATAATTGCCCGCAGGATTAAATGTGCAACCTTTGGACGGAATCCAGACCTCAGGCCAAGAGAGTTAAGAGTTGCATAAGAAAGATTATTTTTTTAAATTGGAAATTTGTTCTAAAACATCATTACCACCAGATGAAAGAAATTGAAGTTTATCGATTACATCATATTCTGTCTGTTGGATTGCATCAACATTAAAATTTAGGCATAAAGAAACTTCATATAAACTTGGCCTGACTAGTTTATTGTTAGAAACAGCCATAAACTGTTGATGACCAGTTTCTTGATACATTTTTGAAAAGATGTCCCTTGGATCGCCAATCAAACGAACAATTGGAATCTCATATAAGGGGCCTTGATTATCAAGAACTGCAACATCATCTGAAACAGCATATGCTAAATCAAAAACATGATTAGATAATGGATCAACAAAAGCATCCCGTTTGACTTGAAGTGCGTTAGCAGAAGGAAATTTAGAGATTAAATCATCAAAAACACTAATTCTTCTAAAAATATAACGAACAGCGTCTTCTGGAACTAGGTTTGGAATCATTAGTTTGACTAGAAAGAAAGCTATTTATAAAGTTATCTCTGGAAAGTAGTCACAATAACGAGTTTTTGCTACACAATTCAAGCTTCTACGCCTTTCTCGCTCCGATACCCACAAGCCTTACAATAGCTAACCTTATACATACCGTCTGAGAATTTATGTTGACCCTCATGGAGTCGTTTCTTACAGTCGGGACACTGTTTGCGTTCCATCTTCTTTTACCTCAATTAAAGTTCCAGTTTTTCCAACATTTAGAACTCTTGTATTACCAATTTTTTCTTCCATACCATGAGTTTCATGAATATGACCACAGATGTGAATTTGTGGTTGAAATAACTCCACTGCCTTACGAACACCACTTGACCCTGGAAACATTCCAAGACCCAAGATTGAATCACTTGGCTGAACATGTGAAACCATAATTTTGTGTTTCACGTCTTTAACTTGCTCATGAGCTTGTTTTAAAGTATCAAAGAATTCCTCTTCTGAAAGTTGATGGATCCCAACATCAGCATAACCACAACCAAAGATCCCAACATCTCCTTTTTGAATTACATAACCGTGAAGACTAGTTGCATCGTATTTTTTATTTAGAAAATTAGTTGTTGCTAAACCCTCATGATTACCTGGCAGAATCGCAACTTCTAAACCTTGAGCTTTAAGTGGACCAACTAATCCCTCAATATTACCGCTATCGTCAGCTAAGTCCCCTGCTAAAATAACTAAGTCAACATTTGCAGCCTTACCTTTAATTGCCATAGACTCCATAAAACGCTTGTCTCCATGGATGTCACTTAAGGCTAGAATCTTCATAGTATTTTTAGAGTATATGGTTTTATAAATCTTTTGGTTGATTACTTTTAAGTAGTGAATTTCACTAGAACCCTTCCTGTCCGAGCTGTTTCATTATTTTTTTAACTTCATTAATGACTTTTTGTTGATCTTTCTTATCAGACATTCTAACAAATTTAATTAACAAATCAGTTAAACTGTCAACCGAGTGAAATTTTACCTTAAATCCGTCTGTGACAAAATAAAAACGAAATTTTTTGTATTTCAATTCCTTCACAACAAGCTTGCCAATATGAGCTAATTCTTTCCCCTTTTTTGGATTATCCTCTAATGAAAGCAATAATTTTAGAATCTTGATGGACTCTTTCTTGAAGATTTTTTGAATCTTATCCTCAAGTTTTTTCAGAATAATTACTCGCGCCATCTCTTTTGAGCCCTATAAAGTGCATCCCTTACAGAAACAGAGTCTGATTCATCCAATAATAACTCTTGAAGCTGCCTTTCCTTTGCTATGGCAAGAACTCGTTTCAATATGTCGTTGTAACTTTCTCCTTTGCTACCAAAAGATTTGAGCTCTTCACGGATATCTGTTGAAATTGCAATTGTAGTCGTCATGTTATAATCATTATATTGTTTATATTATTTATATCTTTCTGTAAGATCAAGTAGATCCTAAAGTAGAAGGTTGAAGAAAGAGACAATTATTTGCCCGTTTAGTTAATTAACGCCAATTTTTCTGATTTAATTAATTTCTGTTGCAAATGTCGAGGTCAAAAATGGACCAATGAGGAAATTTTGGCTCCAGAACATTTAAATAGAGAAACATAATATTTAGTTGTGTAAATATACATTTTTGTATACTGGCAGTTTAAAATTCTGCTAAAGTGTTCAAAAAAGAGGAATCTATTATGTGTCGGATGGTTGTAGCTGCTGGGAATATTGATATCAAAAAGGTGTTTGCGTCAGCAATTGCGATGGCCAAAGACAACAATTCTATTCATGAATTTAATGAAGCAAATGGACCTGGATCATGGATTCACAATGATGGTTGGGGAATTGCCTGGCTTAAAGATGATAAATGGCACCAATTCAAATCAACAACTCCAATTTTTAGTGATCCTCAAATTGCAAGTTTTCATAGTTTAGATGCTGAATTTGTAATGTTACATATTCGAAAAAGAATGGGATCAGAAACTGCAATTGAAAATACCCACCCATTCCATATAGATAGACATGATGTTGGTAGTTTTATGTTTTGTCACAATGGTTATGCAGGTGAAGAGTTTTCATATTGTGATTCTTTTAAAACAAAAGGTAAAACTGATTCTGAAAGATTGTTTTATTCAATTTTAACTGAGATGAAAGAACATGATTTACGATGTGCTGTACCAAATGTTTTGAATGAAATTGAAACTAAAACTGGAACCAATATTATCTTATCAAATAAAGATAAATCATTTATTGCTTTGAAAGAAAATAATTATCCTAATTACTATACGATGACCGTTGCACGTTCAGAGGATTGCGTGATGATTTTAAGTGAGAAAGTTGACAGTGTTTTAGAAGGGTTTACTTTTGAGAGTTTAAGTGCAGCTGCAATGGTAAGTCTAGATCACAGGACACTTGAAGTTAATAGGATTGAGTATAAGCAGTGTGTTGATGTTAAGGATCAAGTAGAACAAGTAATTGCTAAGAATTAATTTTTTATTTTGAGTTTTCTTTTTCTGTTGTTTCTTTTTCAGAATCTTCTTTCTCTGCTGCAGCTCTTGCGATTTGATTTTCTTTATTCAACTTTTCTAAATCTTCTTTTGTTGCTTCAAAGAATACTTTACTGGTTTTAACAGCTAAACCTTTTCTATCAGTAGAGATTTGTACAGCTGACATCTCTGCAGTACCGACTGCAACAACTTCACCCTTTAACGTCATAACTGCAACAGTTTCACCTTTCTTGAAATTTTCTAATTTAGAAATACCAGGTGCACCAAGGTCACGTCCGTGACTCATACTTAAAATTGCAGAGTCGAAGATGTAGGCTTTTTTAATGTATTTTAAAGCGTGTTCAACTGGTTGAATACAATAACGAATGTATTTCTCATTTTGTTTTTCTTTGTAATAATAAAGTGCATCTCGTAAGTCATCTAAGGTGATGAGATTGTCATCTTCGTTGAAAGCACCTGCTGCTGTTCGCCTTAAACATGCCATGTGCGCACCACCAATCTTTTTTCCAACATCATTACATAATGCTCTGATATAAGTACCTGCTTCACACTTAACTCTAAAGAGAACGTCTCTTTTTTCGATTTCCATAACTTCTAATTCATAAATTTCTCTGGTACGAAGTTGCCTCTTAACTGCGCTTTTTACTGGCGGCATTTGTTGAATTTTACCAATGAATTTGCTAAGAGCTTCTTTGATGACACTAGGTTCCAAATCTTTATGCACATGCATTACGCAGATGTATTCCTTTGCGGATTTTAGTAAGAACTGCGTGACTTTAGTTGCTCGACCAATTGCAACTGGTTGTACACCAGTTACTGCTGGATCCAAAGTTCCGGAGTGCCCAGCTTTAGTGATGCCCAGAATCTTTTGAACGTAATCTGAAACTTGATGACTGCTTGGTCCTTTGACTTTATCGATGTTTACGATCCCGTAAGTTAGAAGAGTTTCTACGCTTCTGTTTTCAGGCTCAGTACCAATTTCTCCTGTAGCTTCTTCGATAATGATCATGTCTGTCATAGAAGTTCTTGGGAGAGGGTTTCTTAATAAAAGTATTGTAAGTTATTTTTTTAATCAGAACTTTGATTAATCTTTCTCACTTCATGATATAAATCCACTTGATGTCCAGCAATATTTAATCCCAAAAATTCTCCTGTTGCTTGCATCAAAGCAATACATCCAAAAAACCCAAAGATTGCAGGATTTGCTTCACTTGGTGTTGCACATGCTGTCAAACCCCCCAACAATCCTACAGTTCCCAGGCCGTGACGATACAACATGAAAGCAAAGGTTCCGACAGCGCGAGATTTTAAGTTTTGATATAATGGATTTTCATCAATTCTAGCGCACAGATAACTATAATCTTTATCAACCACCAAATCTAAAATTTTTTGCTGAGTTGGAATTACAAGTTCACTTTCTTCTAAAATATTTTCTAAAAATTCTTTGCCATCATAACGTGGTCCAGAATAATGCTGTGGATCATAACGTCCAACTTCTAATTCACAATGCACTTCACCAGTGGAATAGAACCTGACATGCGCTTCTGTAACTCCCCTTGGATCATCTTTGATTGGATAAATGATACCAACTGTTTGTTTTGGGAATACAATTTGGAAAGGAGTTCGTTTGAATCCGTAATCACGCAATTCATTAAAAAGAATATTTTGTAAATCACCCTCTGCACCTTCCGCCTTAGGTCTACCAAGCCATGCTTTTGGATGAGTAATCGCATTAGCAAACATCATTGAACCATAGAGGTTATCAAGAACAGAGTTGTAAAGGCCTTTAATTTGCATAAGAAGAAGAATTGTAATGCAAATATAAAGTTTTGTTTAATAAAGAAAAGCCACTGGTCAACCACGAATAAGCTTTATAAGTTCCAAAATCACCCGATTCATATGAGCAAAAACCTTAATATTCGAAATAGTACAGCAGAATTCTTAATATTTACATCCCAATCACAATCAGATTCCATTGAAGTAAAGTACCAAGATGAAACAGTTTGGCTTAGCCAAAAAATGATGGCTAAACTATTTGCAGTAACAATCCCAACTATTAATGAACATCTTCAAAATATATTTTCCAGTAATGAATTAGATAAAAATTCAGTTATTAGGAATTTCCTAATAACTGCTAGTGATGGAAAAAAGTACAACACTAATTTTTACAATTTGGATGTGATAATATCAGTAGGATATAGAGTGAATTCACACCGTGCAACTCAATTTCGTATCTGGGCAACAAAAGTCCTACATGAATTTGCAATTAAAGGATATGTTCTTGATAAAAAGCGACTTGAAAATGGTTCATTCATTAATAAAAAATTCTTTGATACATTAATAGAAGAAATTAGAGAGATCAGAGCAAGTGAGCGAAATTTCTACCAAAAAATCACAGATATTTACGCAACTTCGATTGATTATAACAAAAAAGATTCTATCACCAAAGAATTCTTCGCGGCAGTTCAGAATAAACTTCATTTTGCTGTTCATGGAAAAACAGCAGCAGAGTTAGTTAAGACTAGAGCAGATAAAAACCAAAAACATATGGGACTTAGGTCTTGGAAACATTATCCCGATGGAAGAGTGATCAAAACTGACGTAGTTATTGCAAAAAATTATCTTTCAAAAGAAGAACTACGAATATTAAGCAGAATTGTTACAATGTATCTTGATTATGCTGAAGATCAGGCCCAAAGAAAGATTCCAATGACAATGGAAGACTGGGCAGAAAAACTAAATGGATTTTTGAAATTTAACGAAAGAGAAGTGTTGGATTCTCCTGGAAAAGTAACAGCAGAACTTGCAAAACAATTTGCTGAAAGCCAGTTTGAAGAATATCGCATTACTCAAGATAAGTTGTTTGAATCTGACTTTGATAAATTTAGTAAAAAATTACTTGAAAAAAATAAGAAATGATCTGATAATTTAGAAAAATTACTCTTTAGCTTCAGTTGCAACTGGTGCTTCTTTAACTTCTACTTTAACTGGTTCAGCAGCTGGTTTTACTTCAGCTTTCTTTTCTTCAGCTTTAGGTGCTTCCTTAACAGGAGCAGCTTTTGCTTTAGGTGATTCTTTTTTAACTGCCTTCTTTTCTTTAGCAGCTGCTTTGCTACCAAATAAATCAGCTGAAACAACGCCTTTCTCGTCTTTAACTGCAGTTACACGAACTTTGCCTGGTGGGTTTCTCATACCATGTTTCCAAACTTCTTCGTTCACTTTAGTTGAAAGTTTGATTTCAGCACTTTTCATATGTTTAGATAAGAATTGTTTGATTGCAGCAGTTGCTTTCTTAGCCCGTTTATATTTTGGAACTTTTAGAAATTCTCTTCTTAGAGGAATTGTGTAACTTCTTTCTAATTTTTTTGCGTCTGCCATGTTATTATCCTAATAGTAATTATGCTTTAGTACTACTTCGCTTCCAATGTCTTTTAACATCAGTTAATCTTGAAGGGTGTACTCTTTTTCCTTTTCCAAAAGCTTTCAAAACTGTCCAAAATGGAGCCCATTTTGTTTGACGACCATGTTTGATCAATCTTTTCTTCTTGCTTGGATGAATATATCGTGCCATCTTATTTTCTCACTTATTTCTTTGCTCTGGATTCTTTTAAGATTTCCATTGCAATTTTATCTAAAAAGGAAACGCCTTTTGGAGTTAGGATTCTTCCTTTGTGTACTCCCTTAGCTGTTTGTTTAACTAAACCACTAGCTTCTAATTGCTGAAGTGATTTACGGATAATGGATCCTGAACCTTGTACAAACTTATCAGGCTTGTGACCTCGGTTCTTACGTCCACCGTATTTAATTCTTAATTTTTGAGTTCCAACTGGACCTAGTCTTGCTACATTCCTTAAAATTGCAGCTGAACGCATAAACCACCAGTTCTCATCGGTTGGAAGACGCTCTTTGTGTGCCCCAGTCTTTACAAAATGTGACCATGAAGGAGGGTTAACTAATTTTTCGCTTTGAAGCTTAGTTGCTGCTCTGTTGATCAGTTCATTTGGGTTAACTACTAATATTTGAGTCATAGGTGTTCTGGATTTTGGTTTGTTTATAAAGCTTACTATTATCTATGATAATATAAGTTAAGAAATTACTCAAAAGCTATTTTTGTAGCTTTTGAGTGTATGGGAATAGACAGAGAGGCAAAGAAGAGAAAATCACAGCTTTTATCCTTCAGAAGATTAATATACTCTTCTTTTCCTGATTTTACCAGGATGGTAGAAGATTCTACAATAAATATAGAAGATGAAGAGAATTTAATCTATAACTTGGTAGATCAGATTTACGCAACCGGCACAACTCTTGACTCAGCTATCCAAGCATTTCAAGATAAATCTGCATATCATCGAAACTTCTCTAAAACTACAACTGAAAAAGCCTACACTTCAATTGAGGGAGTCTTAAGCTCGAATCCTGGCACCATAACCTTAATTGAAAACAACTCACAGCAAGTCCGTACTTCAACCAGATATCTTGCAACGCAAGACGCTGACTTGTATAAGGTTCTACGAGTTAATTCAATTACAACTAAAAGAGAGTACGATAAAATCCAGGATTTCAAGTCTAAGAGAAGAGAATTAAATCGCCAGTCACCACTTAATTTATACTAATCTTAAAAAAACAATCTACTGACAATTATTTCTGCTACAACAGCCCCTATTGCACAACGCTTAAATACGTTTTTTCAAGTATTTTACATTAAATATGAAGAAAATTGTAGTAGTTGGTGGCGGAACTGGAAGTTTCACAGTTCTTCGCGGACTTAAACGCCACGAAGCTGAGCTCTCTGCTATTGTTTCTATGGCTGATGATGGTGGCAGCACAGGTATTCTGAGAGATGAACTTGGAGTTTTACCACCAGGAGACGTGAGACAATGTTTAGTTGCACTTTCAGATTCTTCAAGATTGATGAGATCCCTTATGAACTACAGGTTTACTGAAGGATCTCTAAGTGGACACAACTTTGGAAACTTACTTCTTTGTGCAATGGAGAAAGTAACCGGCTCATTTGAAAAAGCAGTTGAAGAAGTTGGAAAAGTTATGAAAATTAATGGGAAAGTTATTCCAGTTACAACAACAGATGTTAGATTACACATGGAACTTGCAAACGGCGAAATGCTAAAAGGCGAGGGACAAATTTATGGTAGTGAAAAAATAAGTGGTGGATACAAAAGAATATTTTTGGAACCAACCCCAGTTCCCGACGAACATGCAATTGCAGAAATTATGGCCGCAGATTTAATTGTATTCGGTCCAGGTGGATTATACTCTTCTTTGATTCCCTTGCTACTGGTTCCTGGAATTGCAAAAGCATTTATGGAATCAAAAGCAGAGAAAGTATTCGTTGTGAATTTAATGAATCGATTAGGGCAAACAAATAATTTCTCAGTTGCAAGTTATTTACAAGAGATTGGATATTTTATGGATTCGAATGTTTTTGATCACATTCTAGTTAATAATGGATTACCATCAAATGATCTTGTACATAAATACGCAGACGAAGGATCACTTGTGAAAAATGATCTAGTTGAAAGCGATACACGAGTGATAGCAGCTGATTTGATCAGTGATAAATTAAAGGAAGTACAAGAAGGAGACACGATGGTTAGAAACTTAATTCGCCATGATCCTAAAAAACTAGCTTTGGAGTTGATGAAAATTGTTAATAATATTTGATCTGGACAACACACTAATTGATACATCTGCCTCAATTATTCCGGTGAAATTAAATGATGCACTACACAAGATGATTGAAAGTGGATTACAAATTTCAAATATTGACATTGCATACAAAGAAATTCTAGCATTAAATGAAACCAGTAAAAATGGTACAGAAGTAATTACTAAATTCTGTGATTCCAAAAATCAAATGGAACTTGCAAAAAAAGGGATTGAAGAATATTACCACAATATTGATGCAAGTAAAATAGCAATACAATTAGTTGATGGTGCAGAAGAAATTATTGAGGCGTTAGCTGAGCAACATACTTTGGCAATTGTAACATTTGGAATCGAAGCACAACAATTACAAAAAATAAAATCTGCTAAATTAAATAGAGAATTATTTTCCAAGATATGTGTAACCCCCCTAGAAGATAAAGAGAGATATTATCAAAAATTAATGGATGAACATAAAGTTTCTGCAAAGGAAACAATCGTAATTGGTGACAACTTGAAGAGAGATGTGATACCTGCAAAAGAGATTGGAATACACGCAATTCACTTCCGTTATGGTCGGAGTAAACATATAGAGTATAATGAAAATACGCAGCCTTCTTTTTCCATAAAGTCTTTAAAGGAAATTGTTGATGTAGTAAATAAGTTAAAACAATAGCTTCAAAAAGGATTATTTTGACACTGGTCAGGCCGGGCCACTCCTTGCAACTACGCCACAATTTTTGATGCTAACGCGATCAAAAATACTAGTTGCAGTTCACAGATTTTTTGGTATATTCCGGCAAGGGACCCACACGACAATAATTCTTTTTATGAAGGGAAAATAAATATGCAAGCAATAATACTCGCCGCAGGATCTGGTACTCGATTGCATCCGTTTACAAAAAATAAACCAAAGGCATTGATCAACCTAGCAGGCGTTCCATTAATTGAGTTCACATTTAATCAATTGCTGAAAACTAAAGCTAATATTTCTGAATTTATTTTAGTTGTAAATTATATGCAAGAAAAAATTAAAAAATATTTTGGAGATTCTTACAATAAAATTCCAATTCGTTATGTTAAACAAGATAAAAAACTTGGCACAGGACACGCACTATTAATGGTTGAAGAATTTATTAAAGAAGATTTTTTAATGTTGTACGGAGACGATTTGTACTCATTCAAAGATATTCAAAAAGTTCTGGAAAATAAAAATTGTATGTTACTCCAAAAACTTGAAGATGTTTCTAATTTTGGAGTTGTGTCAGTTGATGGAAAAGGAAAAGTCATCGATGTGATTGAAAAGCCAACTGAGGCAGTTGATTCAAATTTGATTAACATTGGAGTATTTCATTTTTCAAAAGAGATATTTGGTTTTTTGC
Source organism: archaeon (assembly GCA_018670085.1). Classification (GTDB taxonomy): domain Archaea; phylum Nanobdellota; class Nanobdellia; order Woesearchaeales; family GW2011-AR9. The sequence continues at coordinate 42,254 of JABHRS010000020.1, forward strand.
ATAAAGTAGAATTATCTTCGCGCAGTGAGTATGAACTAACTGATGCTGTGAAAATGCTTGCAGAAGAAAATAAAATGCATTACACAATTGCTACAGAATTCTGGAAACCAGTTGGATACCCATGGCATATTTTATCAGCTACGCAAACTATTTTGGAACACAGAACCGATGAATTGATGGTACACAAAGGCACAGTGAAGGCAGGAGCTATGGTTGAACCTGAAGCGAGTATCGATACTGGATCAGTAGTTGAAAAAGGTGCGCGGATAATGGGATTAGTTGTGATTGGCCGTGACGTTAAGATTGGAGAAAATGTCACAATTGTTGGGCCTTCTGTGATATCCTCAGGAACGATCATTGGCAAAGGAAGCGTTGTAGAAAGATCAGTGATTGGTGTTCGTGGAAGAATAGGAGACAATTGCCACATCCATAATTCTGTGATTGGTGATGATGCGACAGTTAAAGATAGCATTAAGACAGAGTATAACAGCCCAGAGAAAACTATTTTGGTTGATGTTAAGGGGAAGAAAGTTGATACTGGTTTGACGCAGTTAGGGGCATTTGTAGCGAAGGGGGCTGTGGTTTCTAGGAGTACTGTGCCAGGTGAAGTTGTTGAATGAGTTCCTTTTGTCACTGCATAGTTACAAAACAACGAAAGATTTATATAGTAGATCCATTAATGACTAAATACTACTAACAAGTAGCCAGGTTGGAGGGATATGTCTAGAAATGTAACATTTCTAACATCCGCGAATATTCGTTGGACAACCTTGAAGAAATCAAAAAAGATTTCAATTATTTCTAAAAACTCCTCATATAAAGAGGAATGTAAAATGACTATGAGACAAATTGGTCTGGCAGCAATGCTAGCAACAAATGTATTTGGATGTAACGATCGACCAAGCCATACTCCACTAACTGAAGCAGAGAGAGCTGAATGGGTTAAAAAAATAGCAGACCGTGAAGCTGCTAAAGAAGCTGAAGAAAAACTGGCTAGAGAAACTCGAATTGCAGCTCGTGAAGCTAGGATGGAAGCATTTACAGTTGAAGAGAAGAGAATTGATAATTTATTAATTACTGAGTTACCTGGTGCTATTAATGCAGCAGTTGCAGGAATTGGAAAAACTGAACTGATTTACGATGTTTGTAATGACGATGTAACTGGAAATTTCAGTGGTAAATTTGGAGATTTTACAGTAACTGTTAACAGTCACTATACAAACTCTCGAGATGATTCTGTTCCAGGACATGAGTTTACAGCTCAAGTTAACAAAGAGGAAGTTACATTTGATTTTGATTTTAATTTAGAAGATAATTACCAAAATTTACAAGAATTTGATAGCAGAAATATTAGCTATAGAATGAAAGAGAAAGGTGATTCGAAAAGAATTGGTGACTATCTGGTTTCTGGACTTAAACAATCCCATGCAAAAGTAATTAGTGGATATCTTATCGCTCGAGAATTTACTGACAACAGAGGAAATACTCGTTGGGAAGGGTTAGATGATTTAAATTTAAATTGTGATCCAGGAGAAACAAAAGTAGACGTAGGTTATGTCGAATCCCAAATTCAAGGATATGTTTGTTTTTCAGACACTGAACTTGCTACACACCAAAAGCCTTTGGTTGGGTTAGAAAAAGCAGCTAGTGGTTTGAATGATGCTTCTTCTGGGATGTTTTCTGAAAATGGAATTACTCGAATGAACATGGATGATAATGCATGGGATGTATGTGCTGCAAAACAGTATTCAGCGGATTTAAAAGAGCGATTAAACAATCCATTATAATTTTTATCTAATTGGAGATAACTAATGTCAAGAATAAATTTTGGTGGATTTCTAGCGAGTTTAAACACTGCAGAACAATCTGACTATCAAAGAGAAAGACGTGAAGTAGAAGACCAATATGCTAATTGGGCCAATTTGATGCAAGGTGCTAAAAGGCAGTTTGAGGTAATTGATCAATTATTTACTCAAATTTATGATGCCACTGAAAATTGGGCAACATGCCCATCACAAAGATATCTTAAAGAAGGTAAAAGCCAACCAGTTCCATTTATATCCAATGGGCATTCTTTTGAAAGTAAGATCTGGCGTGAAGGAGGGGGCGCTGTAGTAAAATCAATTTCATTAACTTACGCAAATTGCCACTATGGAGATTTCTCAAGACCACGTCATATCCATGGTTTAGGTAGTGCAACTCTCATTGGCCTACCTGCAAATTATGAGTTTATTTCTTCAGTTATTGATAAAGAATTACTTGTTGAAACTGAATTAAAAAATCTCAAAGAACGCCGAAATTTTCTACAAAAGAGTTCACCAACATCACCAGAACTTCGGAGATACAATTCGCATAAGTCTAAACTGTCAAATGAAGGGTGGGACTTGCAAGATTTTTATCAATCTGCTAATTCTAGTTTGTCATACCTTATAGATCGAGCAAGGGCTCATCCAGTTATAATCCAAGTTGGAGTAAGAACTCCAGAATATAAATGTACAGAAGTAACAGAGTGTTTTACAATTGATAATTTTATTAATTATGATGTTGAAACTTTGTTAAAACAGTTGTTCATGCGTATAAACTCAGATCAAGTAGATCTAACTAATTTTTTTAACGGTCAAATTACAAATTCATCCGTAAGACAGTTGGAAACTAAAAAAGAGTGAGTGTTTCATTTATTTATTTTATTTATTACATTTTTTCTGTGTTCACTTCTTTGTACAGCAATTTCTTAATAGAAAGTTACAAAAATCTTTGATTCAAAAGAAATTTAAGATAAATTTCTAAGCACCAAAAATGCTCAATTTTTGAGTGTTTGAAGTTCTAAAATTTGACTATATTTAGCCAAAATTTTAGTAACCATTAAAAAACAGTTGCAGTATGAAGAGTTCTATGATAGACCTATCCAAGATTCAAACTGAACTTGCTGCATATGATGGCAAGCGTGAAGACTTAATTAAAAAAAGTAGAGACGTACTAAAACTTTCTAAATTACTAATTTATGCTGTGCATAGAGATGAGATAGAAAAGGCTGAAAAGTTAAAAGTTGAAATTGAATCTGAATTAAAAGCACTTGAATCAATTGCAAGCCACAACAGCAAATTACAATATGAAGGTAGCTACAAAATTGCAGTACAAGAATACGTTGAAGCTGTCCTCTACTTGAACTTTGTACAAACTGGAAAGGTTGCTGTGATGGATAACTTACACGCAGAACATTATTTACTAGGTCTTGCAGATTTACCAGGAGAAATGGTTCGACGAGCTGTGTATCTTGCAAGCAAAGGTGAACGTGAAGAAGTGATAAAAATTCGCGATGCAGTTGATAACATTTATGGACAATTCTTAACATTAAATTCTCGTGGAAATGAACTACGCAAAAAGGTTGATGGGATCAAATACTCACTTAATAAGTTGCAAGATCTGGTTTTGGAACTTAAGTTGCGTGGATAGTTGATTTTTATTTTTTTATTTCTTAATTTTGAATAAATATATTCTTCTATTTCCCACTAAATATACTAAATCCCCAGAGTGTAAATAGTTTCAAAATCAAAATTTTTGGATGTACCAAGTTCTGAAGACCCCTATGTTCCAAAAAAAGATGAACAAGATGTTTACTAAACAAGAACAGATTAAGATTAACAAAACTATCAAAGAAATAAAAAAGGGAAAAATTTATGGTAAGCCTTTATCATACTCCTTCTTTAGAGAGATTAAAATTGGTGGGAAGAGAATATACTTTCTGATATATAATGAGATTAAAGTGGTTCTTTTTGTTGCTGTGAGTACAAAGAAAGCACAGAAAATAACAATCAAACAGATTAAAAAACAGCTGCCTAGTTTGAAACGATCAGTATTTGATAAACTAAGAAAAAATGATTAACATTCAATCAATTTTCCTTCTCTAACTTCCTTAAGAGACTGAGTAAATTGACCCACTAGTTCCCATTCAACTTGTTCCAATTTTTTTAATTTCTTATACTCCTTGAGTGGAATAGTTATTGTTTTTGCTGTCACAATTAGAGAAGATTGTCAGTAGATATAAACTTTTTGTCAATAGTGCATATAGAGGTAAATGTATTTGTCAGAAGTTATTTTCTATTTACCAAATCTTCGGAATAAAACGCCACCTTACTTTTTCTTTGTACGCTAAATAATCAGGATCCAAACTAAGATGACGCTCTTCGGTTAAAGCTCTGAAGTAATAAATTACAGTCCACAGCAACATGCCAGCTGCGAATGGTAGTGTAATGACAGGGAGCAAAGTTAACCACCAGATACAATTTTTACAAATATAGGCTGGATGCCTAACGAATCTGTAAGGACCAGTTGTGACAATCCCACGGTTAGTTAAATTCGATGCCTTAGGCCCAAGCCAAAGCGATGCACTAGTGTATCCAACTAATAAGATAATGATGATGACTTTGCAGACAAGATCCAAAGTTGGATTCCAAAATGTGACGTAATCACTTGCACCCCAAGGTACAACATCCCCTACTCGCCAATTAAATGGAGGGTAACAAATTAAAGCTACAAACCAACCAAAAAAAGTTGGTTCAACAGAGCGTACTTTATTTTTTAGAAATTTGAATTCGAAAGTATAACCAAAAGCGAATAGAGCAGTATCAAGTGCGAATAAGATGATCAGAAAGAAAGCATAAGTCCAAGGTTTATTTAGGATGTTTAGAACATCACCAATGTTCTGATACAGAAATTGAAACATTAAAGGAAGAAAAAAAAGTTTCACTCCAATGAAAAGAGTAGCAGTCTTTTCGCCTTTAGTGATTGCAGTGAATTTGCCTTTTTGTAAGGAAGAAAAGTTATTTTTTAGAAATTGGAAAAATAGTAATGGTTTGTTGGAATCGTACCTGGTTGTTGTAAAAAGATAGTAAGGAATGCTTGCTATGAAAAATACTAGATAAAAATAGTAAAGAAAATTTTGCACCACAGGTTCGACAAACCAAGAATAATGTGGACCAAAGCGTACGAATAGAAGTCCAAACCCATAGAGAATAACTGAAGCTAACCAAAGTTTGAAAGCTTGGAGTGGGCTACGTTGGATTTGCATAGATTTGTTTAGAAAAAGTAGCTTAATAAATTTCTTGGTTGTGTAGGCTGGAAGTAATTTGTTTCTTAATTGAGTAAGGCTTCGCAATTTTGGTAAAATTGCTCGGAACGCTGCCAGGCCTAAGTTCCGTCCCTCCGTATTCACTTGCTCGTTGCACTCACTGAAGTTCAGGTCGCTCAGTATTGCTCTGTCGAATTTATTTTGCCTTGGCATGGGGCAGCGCGTTCGCCCTTACTCAACAAGTTTAGAAAACAATATTACAGATAGAAGTAGTTGATTATCTCTCAAAAATAAGCATCCGATGATCCCGATGCTTCTTTGATTCTAAAGTATCAAAACATTCTTGCAAAATTTCCTTAGTGACAGACCTTGCAGTATCACCACAATCAATGATACTGTATTCACTTGTTTGTTTGTTATAATTATTAATAACCACATAATTACTAGAATTTCTTTTCATGTTTCTCAAAGCTTTGACATTTAATCTTAATAAGATAATTTTGTTGTCCAATAATTCTTTGTCCACATCATTTAATGTGAAATCTTTGACTTCCATATTTATACCAGCACCTATTGCATCTTGCCTTAGTAATTTGGCACTAAGTTTGGCATTATCAACATCTTCTTTAGTATAACGATAAAACCGGTAATCTGGAAAATCGTATTCTTCTTTTTCGACAATAACTTTTACAGTGCAGCCTTTCTCTTTGGCATATTTTGCAAGTGCAAAAATTGAAGATGCCCTAGTTGGCAAAATAGTTGTTTGTTGCCAAATTTTAAATTCCTCTTCTCTTGTTAGAGAAACTTCTTCATTTAGAAAGTGAACAATTGTCAGAACTGAACTTGCGACAGTTGAGTATCCAGTTGTTGCGAAGTAAGGTTTCATTTTGATTAAGAAGGAGCATTAGTCTAAAAAGCTTTGGGTTGTTGATCAACAACAATCATTGATAAGACTGCTTGAACTTATCTGCCATCATTAAATTTACTGAAGCACCCATATCACTAGTTACTAATTGTCCATTATACCCATGATCAGTTCTTAGAAAATCCATAATATCATTTGCATAGTTTGGCCTACCATCTAACATTTCACGAAGTGGAGCCAAATATTTGCGATCATTTAAATCCAAACCACCTTCAGCTAAATTAATCACAGAACGCAAATAATTAGCCACATTAGCAGATGCTAACCCGGAATGGATTGCATGTTGTTCAAACTCATACAAAGTTTCTTGAGTAGGGAGGGAAATACCCACATCACTAAAATGATAATCATTATTTTTTTTGGAAATAGTTAAAGGAATTCCCTTTTCAAGTTGACGATTAATTCCAAGATAAACTGCTGCGATTCCAAGTTGAGTATCTAACGGAGTAGAATCAGGAGCTCTTGATTCATATGTACCATGTGGAGGCAGGTGAGGACGAGAACGGACAGAATGATAACCAGTATTGTTAGATTCAAATTTATCCAAGAAAAAATCAATATCACCACCAGTATCAATAATTTGTTGTTTCCAAGATTCATGACGAGTTATGTCACGTTGATCTAACTCATCTGAAGAATTAATATAGTGTGGAAGCATAGCATCTAGTAAAGATTTATCTCCACGATTACCAAAATCATAACGAACACGATTTACCCGACTACAATTTAAAGTATTATTACCCAAATCATCCACAGGAGTAGTTGAAGCAAAAGCAAATAAAGAGTCAAGTGCTAACATTAAATTATATTGGTCTTTTTCACGCCCAGGAATTCTGGATACATGAGTGTGCAAACCAGAAACTTTAATCATCCGATCTGTTTCGTCTGAATTTTGAAATAAATCATCATAAGTTTGAAGACGACCACCAGCCCTTGGCATCCTAGTTACAGACAATGGACCAATTACACTACCTGGAACAAATATAGCACCATAATCATTTGCTATTTCCTGAGTTGCAATTATTCTGCGCCTCATATCGCTTTCTAATTGACCAATTGACCAAGACACATTTGAAACTAACTCAATTTGTTCTCTAACAGCCTCTTTAACAGAATAAGTCCCACCGTTTGGATCATTATTACGTGGATCAGCTAAAATCTGAGGAGAGACAGGGAGTAAATAACCAGTTAGAGGATCCGCTAGAAGCACTTCTAACTCTTGACCCACCGCAACTTGACTCCTTATTTGTTCTTCCCTAACCATATTTTAACACCGATTATCTCTTTTACAAAAAAAAGGAAAGCATTTACCTATTTAAATGTTTTGAAACTTAGCATATGTTGCTATATTTGCGATAAAATAGATATATTTGATTGATTAGGTTAAAGATATGCCTAAACTTTCCTTCAAATTCACAATGTAGCTAAATTTTCCCTTTTAATTATTTATTTTGTTGATATGAAACTGAAGCGATAGTACTATGCAAAGATTTATTCAGATAATCATTGGAAGATAATTTGGATGCTGCTTTTGCTTTTTCATATAGATGAATGGCCAGATCAGATTTTGATTTTAGTGTACCAGGTTTCATTCCATGGATTGGAGAATCTGATTGATATATTTGGCACAGTTCAACTGCTAATTTCTCGCAGGTAGTTGGGTTTAGTATATCACCTTCTTTATCTGAAACGTATGCAAGCATCCATTCTAAAGCAAGCAGAGGATTTTGAGTATAACTTTCGCCGAATAAATTTGATTTGTATTCTAAAATTAATGAATCTTGATCAGCTATGCTACCTAAGAGACCAGGCACAGGAGAAAGTTTAAGAGGACTATCGTATAGGACACCACTCTTTTCATTAGAGACAGAATGAACAGAAGAAGTTATACCTACAAATGACATTAATATCAATTTTGTTTCCCTTAAACTTGGCATTGCACGCATAACAATGTTGCCACCAAGATTTAACTCCGGCCTGCTCCTAGCTTCCCTAATATGAATGGCATCTTCGAATGGAGGAACTACTGAAAATCCAGAAAAGGCTGAAACAGAAACTAATTCTCCCTTTGAGTTGCCAATACCAGTTAGATAACTATAGTCGCCAAAAAATTGATGATAACTAGAGATAGAAACTTGCTTACCTAAATGATCTAACAAATTACGCAGGCTTTCTGTTTGTTTGAGACCTTGATATCTTGAATCCATTATTTAATTTTTAAGTAGTTACATTAAAAGCTTTATGGAGAAGAGATGGAGATCTATGAGAAATGAGAGAAGAGAGGAAGAAAGAAAGAAAGAAAAAGAAAATAAGAGAATAGATCATTTATGAGAATTTGAATCTCAAAGATAGCCAAAACCTTTATAAATCACTGACATTAAAAATAGCTAAATCACAATATTTGTTTGAGACTAAGTTTAATTGAATAATTTTGATTAAATTGTCTTGAACCTGAAGAAAAGCTTAGGAATACTCACTTTTCTTTGGTCATGATAAAAATCTAACATAAGATTGGATTTTTAGCATGCAAAAAACGGTTCAACCGTTTTTGAGCATAATAGCACGGAGGAAGTAGATCTTACGATCTTAATAAAAAAAATAAAAAATGGCAAAAAAAGACCTTAAAAAATCTAAAATAAAAATTAAAAAGAAAATTTGGTGTAAAATTGTAGCCCCAAAAAGTTTCGGTTCAAAAGAAATTGGTGAATCTTACGTTACAAAAGCTGAAGATACATTGAACAGAAACATGACAATCTCACTTAGAGAACTAACTGGTTCAATGCGAGATCAAAATGTGAAAGTTAAACTACTTCTTTCTGAGCTAGATGGCCAACAAATTAAAACAAAAACTGTAGGTTACGGTGTAGTTGCAAACTTCGTTAAAAAACTAGTACGTAAGCGGACTAGTAGATTAGATGATGTGTATATTCTTAGAACAAAAGACGGACAAGCAGTTCAGTTAAAAACATTAATTGTAACATACAACAGAATTAATCGTAGTATGGGTTTAGTTCTTCGAAGTAAACTAAAAGCTATGATCACAGAAGAACTTGTTAAAGGTAATTTTGATGAATTTGTTTCTAAAGTTGTAGGGATTAAGATTCAAAGTGCAGCTAAACGAGCAATTAACAAGATGTACCCAGTTAAAGAAGTATTAATTAGGGGAATGGAACTTGTTGATGAGAAAAAAGCTGAACGATTAGAGAAAAAATCTGCAAACCAAATTGGAGAAGTTAAAGAACGTCGTAAAATTGAAGAATTTAAGGATGAAATGACTGCTCAAAAATCTGAAGAAACAAGTGAAGAAGATTCAAGTGATTCTGAAGAAACTGGTGAAAAAGAAAACCAAGAGTAATTCAATAATTTTTATTTTATTTTTTTATTATATTTTTCTTTTATATATAAATTTAAAAACGATGAGTTAAGACGAGTGTTAATATGAAATTTTTAGTATTTTCAGATGTCCATGAAGACATGAAGCAGATCAATAAGCTAGAGAAGAGAGCAAAAGAAGAAGATATTGAATTCATAATTGTGGCAGGAGATTTTACAACATTTAATCGATCACTGAGAGTTGTCTTTAAAAAGTTTAATTCTTGGGGCAAACCAGTATATGTTATCCCAGGTAACCACGAAGAAGGAGAAGAATACGATAACACAATTAAAGAATACAGCAATTTGGTTGATTTACACAAATCAGCAGTTGAGAGAGATAATTATGTTTTTTTAGGATTTGGTGGAGATGGATTTAGTCGACAAGACCCAGAATTCCGAAAGATTGCTAGAAAATGGTATGGGAATTTTAAGAATAAAAAAGTTGTTCTAATCACACACGGGCCAGCATATAAATCAAAATTAGACAAACTTGGAAAACGACACATTGGAAACATTGATTACCGTAAATTTATTGAGAGAATTAAACCAAAATTAGCTATTTCTGGACACCTACATGAGACCATTGGAGAAATAGACAAAATTGGAAATACAAAATTAATTAATCCCTGCTGGGATGGGATGGTCATTGAGTTAAAATAAATAACAAATATAAAATATATTTTTTCTAGAATAACATATATCAGTTGAAGATTACTGCAAGTTTTGAGAGCAGAATAAATCCTATTCTACAGCTTCCAAATCTTTATATATAGTCCTTGGAGATGAGCATTTGGTGATGTGCCTATGGAACAAAAAGGCTTAGATGAGATTGAAGAATCCTTTCTTGGAGAGGAAATAATTGAAGATGAGGTGTCATTTATGACAGAAAATAATGCAAAAAAAACTGCAATGCAGAAGAAAAAGGCATCAGTTAAAAAAACAGAAAAACCAAAAATTTTGACAGCAGAAGAAATTGAAGATGTGATTATCACACCGGCAGATGCTGCAAAATCAGAAGTTAAAGTAGAAGAAGTTAAAGTTGAAGATGTGAAAATCACACCAGTTGTCGAAACAAAAGTGGAAAAATCTCGACCGATTTCTGCAAGTGCTAGTAGTAGCAGTAGTAGTAAACCAAGAGTTGAACCATGGGGCAAAGACCCAGCAGAAGCAAATGGAAGTAATGCATGGGCAATTTTATCTGGAGTACTAGTTGTACTATTATTGATTAGTGTGTTTACAAGTGGATTTTCTTTTGGAACAACCACAGGAAGTTCTACCGACAGTATCAGTTTGTCAGAAGCAGAAGATATTGTCCAAGAATATGTGAACACTAACTTACTACCCGAACCATTTACTGCAGGATTAGTTAGTAGTGAAGACTCTGGTGACTTATATCGAGTAACACTTACTGTTAATGGTCAAGAGATAGATTCTTACATCACAAAAGATGGTAACCTGTTCTTTCCACAAGGTTTAGAACTTGAAACAGAGAACGTTATTGAAGAAGAAGAATCAAATACTGAAACATCTGAAACTGAATACGTAGAAGTTGATAGAGTTGATGTGTCAACTGATGATGATGCAATTAAAGGAGAATGGAATGCGCCGGTTACAATCATTGAGTTTAGTGACTACGAATGCCCTTTTTGTGGAAAATTCTATTCTGAAACACTACCATTGATTCAAGAGAATTATATTGATACTGGAGTTGTAAGGTTAATATTTCGAGACTTTCCATTGGAATTTCATTCTGAAGCAGAAGGCGCTGCAATTGCAGCAGAATGTGCAGGAGAACAAGGAAATTATTATTTCATGCATGACAGACTATATGAAAATCAAGAAAAATTATCAGAAGAATATTATCTGCAATTAGCAGATGAATTCTTACTTGACATAGATGAGTTTACAGTTTGTTTGGCTTCTGAAGAGATGGCAAACGAAGTTGCTAAAGATCTGGCTGACGGACAAAGTTATGGTGTTTCTGGAACCCCAGGATTTTTTGTTAATGGAGAATTAATTAGCGGAGCACAACCATACGAGGCTTTTGTTGCAGCAATTGAAAGAGCACTAGCTGAGATTGAACACAACTCAGGAATGGAAGAAGAAGTTGTCGAAGTTGAAGTCATTGAAGAAGAAGTTATTGAGGAAGTAGCTGAAGAAATCATTGAAGAAACAGAGGAAGTTGCAGAGACAGGAGACACTAGCTCATTTGATGTTGTTGCTAAAAAATGGAGATTTGATCCTAGCACAATTACTGTTTCAGCAGGAGATAATGTCCAGCTGAACATAATGCCAGAAGGAATAGATGAGTTCACCTTCAGCATTGAAGCATTTGGTGTAGAAGAAGTAATTAGTGGAGACACATTAATTAGTTTTACTGCAAGTTCAACTGGTACCTTCGAATACAGCTGTTCAAGTTGTGAAAGCTGGCGTGGAATGACTGGAGAATTAGTTGTTGAATAAACTTGTTTTTTTTATTTTTTATTTTTTATTTTTTGTTTTTTCTGAGTTTGAGTTTATAATTCTAAGTTTATAATTTTGGGTTTAATTATCTACCTGAGATTCTAATAGACCCTGATAAGCGTCTAAAATTTTTTCTGTATAGGCAAATGCCCCCTTATTTGGTTTTGCGTGCTCACCAATACGATAATCAATGATTGCTTCCTTCAGCAGTGGAGAATCTGGATCAATTGAAACATTAATCCAAACATCACTGTAGACTCTACGCATGTTTAAAGCCCCTAATATATCAGTTATTCGCTCATAAGAACCAGGCAAATCTGATGGATCCATTGAATACCATAAATGAACCCCAGATTTGGTTTTAACATCAGTTGCCTCACTTCGAGTAAATGAGACATAATCATCCCAGAAAAATTCAAGCGCTTGATCTAGTTTTTTGTTTAAAGCCTTTTGTTCATTTACAATTTCACTTCTTTGTTGTTTGTTTTTTCTAATTTTTTTTCTATTTGTAACCCAAGGATTCTTCCCAGAGTTAGTTAATTGATTGAAATCAAAATTAAGAGATGTATAAGCACTGATATTTTCTGCAGTTTTGGCTTGATACTCAGTTAATGAGAAGTTGGAATCCATTGCATCTTCAATTTCAATTAAATATTGATCCAAAGAAGGATCTTGAAACTGAGCTTCAACTGAGATCTGGTATGCCCGTTGATTGCTTATTGAGCTTGCATTTAGCCCCTTAGCAACTCCAGATACGTCTGGCCTTTGAAGCAGTGCATGCATAGTATCAATGAAAGGATCATGTTGCAGTTGACCCTTACCAAAACCGGCACCTTGACCCCTATAAGAATCAAAAGTTGATTCTTCGAAAAGTTGGGCTGCTATGAACTCTTCTGGTAAGTTAGAAATATTTGAGTATAATTCTAGAGTTGAACCTTGATGACAGTCAAATAAGGAGTTTAACGTTGCAGGTTTTTGATTGCAAACATCAGTTTCTAGAGGAGTTAAATTTTGTGAAGAAATTTGATCTTGAGGAGCCATCAGTTGATCAGATTTAACAGTAGCTAAATCAGCTAAAACATAAGTTAACAGACCCAAAGATGCTGCAAACCCAGTTGAAGCTATTACTCTTGGCAAAGTTATTTTCATTACTTAATAGTAGTTATTTTGATTTATAAATGTTTTGGTAGATTACAGATAAAAACCTACAAACCATTTAAATACTATTTATCTCTGCATGATCACTATGTTACGAACACACACTTGTGGAGAATTATCGAAGGCCAATGCAGGCGAGACCGTAACCCTATGTGGATGGGTTAACTCAGCTAGAGTTTCTAGTAAAATTGGATTTGTTGATCTACGTGATCGGTATGGGATAACACAAGTGTTCATTACTAAAGATATAATTGAGAGCTGTAGAGGATTACACCGCGAAGATATCATTAAAGTAACAGGCCTAGTTAAAGCACGTCCGGAGAATCAAGTAAAGGGCACAGGCACATTAGAGATTGAGCTTAGTGCAACAGCAGTTGAAATCTTGAAAAAAGTACCTGAGTTACCACTTGAGATTTCAGGCGATATTGAAAGCAACGAAGAAACTAGACTGAAATATCGGTACCTAGATCTACGTAGCAGTGAAATGCAAAAAGCAATTATTATTCGTCATAAATTAATTAAGGCAATTAGGGATTTTATGGACTCAGAAGGTTTCTTAGATATTGAAACACCAATTCTAGCTAAAGCAACACCTGAAGGGGCACGAGATTATATTGTACCTAGTCGAACATTTCCAAAAAACTTTTTTGCATTACCACAATCACCACAAGTGTTTAAACAACTATTAATGGTTAGTGGATTCGATAAATATTTCCAAATTGCACGCTGTTTTCGGGATGAAGATTTGCGAGCTGACAGGCAACCAGAGTTTACCCAATTAGATGTAGAGATGAGTTTTGTTGAAGAAGAAGATTTATTTGATTTAATTGAGAGATTAATGCAATTTGTGTTCAAACAAGTGTTAGAAGTAGATTTGAAAATTCCGTTTACTAGAATGACACATGCTGATGCTAAGAAAAAGCATAACTCAGACAAACCAGATTTACGTGAGATTAGTGGAGATAAATTTGCTTTCGTTTGGATCACTGAGTTCCCAATGTTTGAATGGAATGAAGAGAAGCAGAGATTTAATGCAGAGCATCACCCATTCACTTCACCGAAACCAGAAGATATTAAATTCCTACATTCAGACAAAGGCAAAGTTAGAAGCCGCGCATATGATTTAGCATTGAATGGATTTGAACTTGGAGGAGGATCAATTAGAATTCATGATTCTGAGTTACAAGCAGATGTGTTTAAGGCACTAGGACTTGATGATGCCCAAGTACAAAGAAAGTTTGGATTTTTACTTGAAGCACTTAAATTTGCACCACCACATGGAGGCCTGGCTTTTGGAATTGATAGATGGGCAATGATTATGGCAGGCAAGGAAAATATTCGTGAAGTAATTGCATTCCCAAAAAATAAAGATGCAAAAGACTTGATGCTTGATGCACCATCAGTTATTGATAAAGAACATTTAGATGATCTGCATGTACAGTTGAAGAAATAGATTTGAGAAAGATTGGAGATTAATATGATACATGCAAAACAGACGAGTGGATTACAAAATGGAGTAATGGATAGACTGTCACGCAGTTGGAACGTTACCAAACAAACATTTTCAGTAATGATGCATGATAAAGAAATTTTATTATTTCCAATTCTAGCTGCGATCTTTTCACTTATTAGTTTTGCAGCATTAGTTGCACCAATTATGGCAACTGCTTTTGTTTCTGGAGCACTTGGCTCTGAAGCATCTGGATTAATATTTTATGTTGGAATTTTTGCATTTTATTTTCTGAGTGCATTCTTTTCAGTATTCTTTAACGCAGGAGTTGTGCATATTGCAAAAACTCGAATGGAAGGTGGAGATGCCACATTTATGGATGGGATTCGTGCTGCTTTTTCACACTTTGGAAAATTATTACAATGGTCACTTTTAACTGCAACCATTGGTTTAATCTTGAGCACATTAGAATCACAAGCACGTAAAAAAGGCGGAGTTTTAGGAATGATTGGAAAGCTTGCTGTAAGTTTGATTGGCCTTGCATGGGCAATTGTATCAACCTTTGTTGTACCAGCAATTGTTTTGAAGGATGAAGGACCAATTGATGCTTTGAAATCTTCAGTTGCAGCTATCAAAAAAACATGGGGAGAAAGTTTGATTAAATGGTTTGGATTAAACACTGTGAAAAATGCGATCGTACTATTGCTGAGTCTGTTTTTATTGATACCTGGTGTGTTTGCGTTTGGAGTATCAATTCCACTGGCTGTGACATTAATTGGATCTTGGATACTTTGCGTTGCTTTAGTATCAATTGTGTTTAAAGCAGCTGAGATGATCTTTGACACTGCACTGTTTATGTATGCAGAAACCGGAAAAGAGCCTGCAATGTTCACAAAAGAAGTTATTTCTGGCGCTTTTGTGAAGAAATGAATTTTTAGTTTATCTTTTTTTATTTTATTGATTTCTTTAACTCAATCATTGCTTTCTTTGGATTATCTGATTTCATCAGAAAACTGCCTGAAATGAAAATATCAGCACCAGCTTTATTTGCAAGTTTAATGTGCTGTGGATTCATTGACCCATCAATTATGATCTTAGTATTCAGCTGATTTTTTATGATATATTTTTTGATTGATTGAATTTTTTTTAATTGAGATTTTTGGAACTTACTACCATAAAAACCTGGTTTAACAGTGAGGACGAGAATATAATCTGTTTCTTTGAGATACTTTTTGATACTAGTAAAACTCGTCTCTGGGAGAACTGCAAAGGAAGAGACTATTTTTTCTTTTTGGCAGAATTTGATATGGGTTGAGGGGTCTTTGAAAACTTCAATATGAGGGATGAAAAGCTGAATTCTTTTTTTGTATTTTTTGATGAATTTATGAGGAGATTTTATCATAAGATGTGCTGAGTATTCGAGCCCACGTTTAAGTTTGAAGGGGAACTGTAAAACTTTGCTGGGAGCAAATTTTCCGTCTGTAATATCCAGATGAACTGCTTTTGAAATTGTTGATGCCTTTGTTAGCTGGATGGAAAGTTCCCTTTGATTCTGTGCCATAATTGATGGCCAAATTTGTACTTTCATTTTAAATATTATTTGAAATTTTGTTTTTCGATTTTTAGAATTTTTTTAATGCGCCGGACATGACGAGTTGCCTTGCTAGGTTTTGCTTTTAGAAAAGCATCAATTATTTTTTTAGCATTATTTATTTTTAGAGTGTTAGCTGGCAAACAGATAATATTTGCATGATCATGTTGTACTGCAAGTTTTGTTTGATCTGCGTTCTCAACAATTGCTGCACGAATCCATTTAAATTTGTTAGCTGCAATACACATGCCTTCGGCAGATCCACAGATTAAAATTCCCTTTGAATGATACCCATCAACTGAATTATGAGAAACATTCTCAGCCACTGCTGCAGCATAAACTGGATAGTCATCATTTTTTTTGTAAGTTATATCACCACAATCAATGAAAGAAACATTCTTACTCAGAAGAGATTCTTTGATTTGCTCTTTTAGATTAAATCCACGATGGTCTGCACCAATGTATAAACGAACAAGTGAATCTGAAGTTTTTGAAGTTTTCTTTGTTGCCATCCCAATGTAAAAGAAGACATTACAACTTATAATTCTTGCTGTTTTGATGCATGGAAAACGAAAACTAAATAAAGCAGATTTGTGTTTGTTTAGAATATGAGACTGGTATATGGTAGTGAAGAGCTTAAAGGAATTGCTTTGCGTGCTGAAAAAGAAGAGATCACAGAAGAAGGCATACCAGTTAAGTTCCAAGTTCATTCTGTTGAAGGATTGATGTTTGGTGATAAAAGTGAAAAACGAATTTTTATCTCCACTAACATGCACCCTTGTTTAGAGCATATTCGCCACTTTATTATGGATAAAAAAAATCCAGGAGTGATTCTAATATCTGATAAGTCCCACCTTCATGCAAATGAAATGATGAACAAACTATTAATTAACAAATTTGTTCGACCACACAATATTATCTTTTTAGGACAACATGTATTTGCAAAAGCTGAATACACATTCTTACAACAGAATAAATTACACATATTTCCTATGAAAGAGATTAGTTTTGAAGGAAAAATGGAAGTGAGTGACGCTGTAATGACTATTGCCAAAAAATGGTCACATTGTTATATTTTAATTGATAGTTCAGTTTTAGATAGCTCAGCTATAAAAAATAACTGGGCTGGCGGAATGTCAACTCGAGATTTGGTTTTTTTTATTCAAAGGCTGAAACGATTACATAACTTTCTTACAGCAGAATTAGTTGTACCTGCGGCTTCCAAAAGGATTGCAGTTAAATTATTAGTTGAAACATATATTTGAGTTTAATAACATTTACAAGCCACCTTATTGAAGCAAATGACCATATTCTTCTAGTTATGATTTAAAATAAATTAAAAAAACTATATAAAGACAATATTACCTATGCTAACATTATACTCATCTACAAATAATAAATCAACCTGATCTTCTAAATTATCTCCAAGAATACCATAAGTGAAATAAAAAATAGATGTGAAATTAGTAATTGTTAAATTACTATATCCATTCAGATCAAATGCGATCCCTGATTCATTTCCAAATAAAGAATAACCAGCACCATCAATTATAAGATTATCAGCTGTGATATTGAAACAATCTCCAACTGCGTTGACATCAGCTGTGAATAATAAATTACTTGAAACAGTCCCACAAGTTACTGCTTCAGTAATACCAATTGTTTCAGACACAGTTCCACTAGTAGCAGTTAAGATTTGTTTGGAATTACCTAAACCAACTGCTGCGCCAGTAAGACTATCACCCATAGAAATAGTCAAAACAATTATTATTAATGAGAAAATGAGTAAGATTATGATCAAAACTTTATTTCCCATAAAAGATATTACTCAATTATACTTTATTTATTTTTCTGTTTTTTGATCAATAAAATCAATATTCAAGTGAACTTACCCAGATTCATTTGACCTGTCCTTTTTCCCTTCTTAATTGGTTCAACCTTTTGTCCTAATTGATCTTTAATTGAAGCTGCAAGCTTTGGACCCAGAATAGTAGTCAAATCTGTTTGAGAAGAATTTTTTAAATCAACAATTGTTTTAAGACCTTGGTTGAAAAGTTTACGAGCACGACTCCTTCCAACACCCTTAAGTTTTAACAGAGGGAGAATTTCTTCACTTACTCCAAATTTGATTCTGATTCGAAGCCTTTGCAAAGGAGCTAACTGAGATTTATAGTTTAGTATTTTGGCAAGCTCACTGCAAGAATAGATTAACCAGTTTGCATTTTCTAATTTAACCCTAATTTCTCCTGGACGAACATTCATCTCATCTAATAACACATCCTCACCAACTTCATTTATCCACTTTTGAAAAAATTCAGCAGTCTTTATTGAATTCATAAAATCATTATAGTTTAGATCAAAAACGTCTGGCTCTTCTTGCAGTAGTTCCTCATAATGTTGAAGTAAGACATTGGAATAATACTCTTGCTCTTTAACTTTTATTCTTAATCTAGGACGCATCTCCAAAGTGTTAGAGATCATTTGCAGATATGAAAAAGCAGTTGTTTTAAGTTGATCCCCAGTTGATTGGTTTTTTGCTTGATCTATTCGATATTGAACCTTATCTAAACATTCAATTAAATGATTAGCAGTTAATGGATCAAGGTATAACTCAGAAACTCTTTTCCCAATTTTGGTTGCCCTTAGTTGGACAGAAAAAACACCATTATCCTTTGATTCTTTTGATTTCTCAAGTTTCATCGTTTTGTTTGAAACTATTTCTAAAGCTGAGGTGAACAAATCATTAGCATCTTCCTTTTGATTTTTTGAGTTTTTTTGTTTTCCTAAACTAAGAGACCTTTTTTGTTCTTTCTTCAAGTCACCCAAAACAATAAAACCCCAACCCTCAAGTAATTTCAACATTCTTTGAATTATCTCTTCTAACTCCTCCAAATCACCAAATTGATGTGCCCAAAAAGTCTTTGCAAAAAATTCAGACATCTGGTCTGTGTCTCTGATTATACCAGAGGCTATCAATGAAAGAAGATACATTCTTAGAACTGGTTCAACATTCAACTTACTATAAATTTCTTCAGGTTTACCACAGATATACCTCTGATAAATTTCATCCTTCTCATTTTGAGTTTTAGCTATAGCAATGGCTTCACCAAAATCTTCATACTCAGGTCGTCCCGCTCTGCCCGCCATTTGCAAATATTCCAATGTTGGAATCCAACTCATCCCAAAGCGTCCCGTGAATCTTTTAAGACTCTTGCAAATTACCCTGAAAACTGGAAGAGATAGTCCTGCTGCTAAAGTAGGTGTTGCACAAATGATCTTAATATTTCCATGTTTGAATTCTGTTTCAATAGTATCTTTTTGTTTACTGTGTAAACCAGAATGATGAAAAGCAATTTGTTTTGTTAACATAGCAGATAGGCGTTTACATTGTTTAGTAGGAGGAGAGATTACCTTAAGACAACTGTTTGAAATTTCCTTTGCTTGATCTTTTCTTTCTTGATTAGTTAGAATTACCTTTTTGGCAATGTCTTCAGCTGTCTTCTCAGCACTAGCACGAGAAGAACAAAATACAATCGCCTGTTTATCTTGAGCAATTGTTTCTAAGGCTAATTTAATGGTGTCATCCATATTTGTTTTTTAGTAGGAATTGATATAAGTGTTTTGGATAGAAATTTGATTTGTATGGGGACCTTTTTATGTGCCCACGTTATCTAGTAGAAGAAATGAATAAAGAGAAAAAAGTTATTCTAATGTGAAGACAGAGATATTTTCGGCAAGATGTTCAATAACTGCATCAATTCCCTCCGTCTGATAAATTGGCTCAGCTGCAGTTAAAACTACTTCTTTTCTAACTGGCATTCTTGAGTCTGCAGAGTGAAGGTAATTGTGAGAGATGTTTAAGGGAACAATAGGGATTGGACTTTCACCAAGACAGGAAAGCCAATTTTCTAATCCTTTTTGATATCTAGGATCCTTAATATTTGTTGTTTGACCTGGCTTCCTGTGACCTTGCAGATAAACTGTAACCAGACTACCTGAATTAATGGCAGATGAAACCCTGCGATAAGTACTAGCTTGGCGCTCTTCATGCAACAAAGTTCTTTGAATAATTTTTTGTTCAGGATCTTTGGAGTGTAACTTTAGATCCTTAAGTGCACGTTTTAGATCACAACCGCGCTCATAACTGATACAACCCATTGATTCAAAAAAAACATGAGGCCTAAGGCCAAATTTAGATACAAAATAAGGAGGCATACCATGTGCTTGATATATTGAAGTTGCGATAGCAATTGAGTCCATATATTCCACATGATTTGGAATAATTAAAGCACCCTGTTTTTCTATAGCAAGATTAGTGAATATTTCTTTGTTTTTCAAAGTTACATCAGAATAAAAGAAAGGTTGGATTAATCGAGAGACATTTACAGAAAGTTCAGTAAACCAGTTAACTCTATCTTTATCACGAAGAGAAATTTGTTCTGCTTTTCTATCATATGAGATAATTTGTCCTGCCATTTTTAAAGTTATTTTGATGGTACATTGACCCGATCTGAGATAATTACTGTATCGTCGTCGTCTGGTAAGTTAAGACCTCTGTAAGCAGATTGTGTATAATCATTTGCATCCATTGCAACACGAATTCCAAATTGAATTTTTTTTGATGCACCACGTTGCAAATTCAAATACCTTTGAGATATATCCTCAGAGGTTGGGTGGTCTAATACAAGGTTTACAAAAGGAAGAAACCTATTTTCGATCTTAGTTGCAATCTGTTTAACAGATAGAGTATGAGCCTCAAGATCTGAAACATTCCCACTCAGCTCAGAGATAGCAGCATCCAAGAAGGCTTCCCCATATTTATCAAATATTGAATCCACACCATTTAATGCAAAATTAGTGATATAATTTTTAACCCATTTGTTAGTAGACAAAATTTTCTCAGCTAAAATTCCACCACTTTGTTCAGAGACTATTGGAGAGAGGTTCTTTCCTGCTTCCTTAAGAAGATAAGATCGACTTAAGAAATTGTTTGTAAATTCATCAAGAGTTATTGAGCCTGAAAAATATCTAGAAACCAGTTGAATTGAAGATAATTGTAATTCTGTTGCTACTCTTTGAACTTCATTAATTGCTATTTTGTCAATGGAACCCTTAATTCTTTCAACATCAGAACCAATCCCAATTAGATTATCTCCAAGAGACAAAGCATTAGAAAATGCAACATAAAGAGAAGGTAATTCTGATACTTTTTCTTGGAGAGTTTTAATCCCAGAGATTAATTCATCAGAGTTATTAGTTCTTGGGACAATTATTTTTCCAATTCCCTCTCTTGACTTAGCATATCTTTTGACTGCATTTTCAACTTGACCAAGCGCAGACCCAACTGTATCATTGGCATGAGTTAACATGTGATGATTATGAGTACTAAGATAACCCTCTCGGACAAGTAAGATCCCACTTGCAATAGAGACCAAATTAGCTAAATTGGATTCATAGCCAGATGCAGTTACAGATGATTCACGATTAGCACCAGGAGATTGAGACAAATTAATTGAGACATAAGCTCTAATAAGTTCATCTTCTACAGTTCTTTGTTCGTCAATTATTGCACTTCCCACCCTTGATTTTAAGTCAGTGTAAGGTTTAAAATTTGTTGGTACAATGTTTTGAACAGAGTTTAAAACATCTCCAGCCAAAGAAAGTGAAAGATAAGGTGAATCAGTAGCATCAGCTTGAGAAGTAGCATATGAACTGATTCCATTCCTAGTTAATATCTTCTGAACGCCAGGTAAGCTGTATATTGCTAGATCTTGCAATCCTTTTGATGCAACCCTGATAAGCAAATCTGCTTCTGCAAGAAGTTGATCTGGGCTTGGTTTGATTAAGTATTCTCCGACCATAGTTCTGATTTTCAAATAATTTGCATTTAAATGTTGTGGTTTTTGAGGAGGTTAAAAGAATAAAGATAATTAAAGAAAAAAATAAATTTTACTTCCAATCTTCTACAGTATAAACTGCATAACTTGGTTCATCGCCATTTGATCCACTCCCGGAACTTGAACTACTGCTTGAACTGCTTGAACTAACAGAAGTAGAACTACCAGACCTACCATAATCGCTAGACCCATGCACATCAATGATCCAACTGTACTCAACAGATTCTAATCCATCACTTACTTCAACGTTTACTCGTTTCTCGCCGTCGCTTGTAAAGATTCTGCTGATTTGATCAGTTCCAGTAATTGTTTCATAATCAAAACCACTAAAGCTCCATTTGTAATCTAACTCATCGTTGTCATAATCAGCAACTTCAATTGCAAAATCTAACTCAACTCCAGCATCGATTTTGTTTTGAACCTCACTTGGAGAAGCTGCCACAACAACTGGCGCTTGATTTACATTTTTTACAATTACTTCAACTGACATTGGAATCTCTACGATACCATCAGTTACTGTAATTTCAATCCATTGAACTGTTTCATCTGATGCGAACATTTTAGTTAAACGTTCACTACCACTTATTACCTTAGTCCAAATACCCCATTCTTCTGCTACAACAGTATCAAAATCAGGAGTCCAACTGAAAGTTTGTTGACTAAGAGATGCCTCTTGAGGACCGTTTGTTAGAGTTAATGTTAACTCGTCTTCAATATCTTCATCGTTTGCTTCAATATAAAATTCTAAGGTCTCACCTTCAAGGATGGTGAAAGAGTAATCATCTGTCCAAACAGTTGGTTCACGATTGAACTTTTCTACATCAACTAAAATAGTTTCACTAGTTGTGAGATAACCATCACTTGCAGTAATTGTAACATAATATTCACCCTCATCTTCAAAACCAGTTTGCCACTGACCTTCTTCATTTAGAGGTTCTCCATGATAATATTTGACAATATCACCATCAGCATCTGTTGCTAAAAAATAAGGTTCAACTAAATCAGTTTCAGTTACAAATTGATCATAGGCTTCAATGAACTCAGGTGCTTGATTAGTATTTTGAACAGTAACATCAATTGTTTCAACATGACAAAATTCCTTACCACAAGCTTCTATTTGAAGAGAAACTGTTTGTTCACGAAGTAAAGTTTGTTCTAATCTCAAAGCATTCAAAATATTAGTTAAAATGTTTTGTTCACGAACAATTGTATCCATTGGGATTTCCCAAGTTAAACTATATTCACCAGATTCAATCTCTTCAAAAAGTGCATCTTCAGGAATGTTAATAGCATCAACTGTAAGATCATCGCCGTCTGGATCACTAACAGTAATTAGAACTGACAATTCATCGCCTTCAGCTAAGTTAGATGTTTCAAGATCATAACTGAAAATTGGTGCTAAATCAATATCTTCAACATTAACTGTGATAAGAACACTTGAGTCAAACTCACCATCATTTGCAGTTAAAATCACATTATGAACTCCAGCAGAATCATAACCTATATCCCAAATACCCTCACTATCAAATGGTTCTTCAACAGAATAAGTTAAAGTATCACCATCTTGATCGTAGTTTGAAGGATCTAACTCAATTTGTTGACCTTCTTTAGCATCAAAATTATACATTGATTCAGTAAATTCAGGAGCACGATTAGTATTCTCAACAACAATCACCCAATTTTTGGTAATTTGAAATTCAGCATCACTTACAGTAACTGAAAAATCATATTCCCCTTCTGTGAAATAATTAAACTCTAAAGAACCTGATGTTCCCACTGCATCACCTTGATTTGCAAAGTTCCAAACAGTAGTTAATTCATCATCATCAAGATCAAATGTTTGAATATAAAAATCTAAAATATCACCTTCTGAGATAGTAATTTCAAAATCATCGCTAAAAGAATCTACAAATTCAGGAGCTTGATTGGTTTCTTCAATTACAACTTCAACCCAACGTGAAATTGTAAACTCAGCATCTGAGACTTCAACTTCAACTACATAACGTCCAGCATCTACTGGGGTTGGAGTCCAGGTTCCATCATCATTAAATGGTTCAGAAAAACTGTAAATTAACACATCACTATCAGGATCAAATAGGTAGTCACCTAAACTGATTTCATCTTCTTCTGAGAAGATAAGTGAATCTTCAATTAAATAAGGCTCACGGTTTGTTTCTTCCACAATTACTTGAACATATTTAGTCACAGTTTCAATCCCATCACTTGCTGTGATGGTTACTGTATACTCACCAGCTGAATCGTAATCAGTTAGCCACTCACCATTCTCATCGAAAGGTTCTGAAAAGGTATAAGTGATTACGTCACCGTCAAGATCAATTGTATCAACAGAGAGGGATAAAAACTCTGTCTCTTCTGCTGTAAAAGTTGTAATCGCAGAAACTGAAGTTGCCATTAACAATACTAAGATTAGACTAAAAATTGTGAAAATATGATATCTGCTTGCCATTTCTACTCCTAAAGGACTTCTTTTTATAAAGATTTCTAGTGATTGTTACTTAATAGTAGTTTATAAGTGATTTTGACATTTCCACTTTTTATAATAAAAATGAATAAAAGAAGAAAAAAAAAAAAGCAAAGCAGGGGCTTTACAAAGGTTTGATACTAATTTTATTCAGTATCAAGTGAGACATCAATAATCTCTGGAGGCATGTTAATATCTCCAACAATTATGTTGATAGTCTCAGTTACCACATCTTTGCCATCATCAACTGTCACAGTGATTTGATATTCACCGTTATCAGTAAATGATACATCCCAGACACCATCGTTTCCGATAGGATCACTGATTGTAACCACAACTTCATCGCCATCAAGATCTTCAACAGATACGTCAAGTTCAACGGTCTCACCTTCTGAAACTTCTAGGTCTTCAATTCCACTAATTACTGGTAAGACATTAATATCCTCAATAGTTAGAGTGAAAGTTTTCTCGCTATCTAATTCCCCATCAGTTGCAAGTACAGTAATTTCATATTCACCTGCACTTGTATGATCAGTTTCGAATTCTCCGGTTGCTAAAGGACCAGAAACAGTAACAGTTACAGAGTCACCATTTGGATCAGTTACAACAGGTTCAAAGCTGATATCATCACCTTCAGCGTAAAATAAATCTCTAAGAGATTCAATAGCTGGTGCAACATTTACTCTGTTCACAACTAAAAGTACTAATTGCTCAACAGTGTTAACACCATCAGTTGCAGTTAAGGTTACTTCATATTCACCTGCATCACCATAATTGGTTTTCCAAGAACCAGACTCAGTAAGTGGCTCACTAAAAAAGTAAGTTACTTCATCTTCATCTGGGTCAGTTACAACTGCATTAAGATCAACTAAGTCATCTTCATCAACTGCAATTGTAATTGCATTATCATTTTGAATTGTTTCTGGAACAGATTCTTCTAGTTCCACTGTTTCTTCGACTACAAGTTCAACGTCTTCAACAGTTTCTTCTTCAGTAGTATCTTCAAGAACATCAGTTTCGTCTTCTAAATTTGTGTCTTCAGTACCATCAATCACAGCTTCATCAACATCAACTAGCGCTTCATCAACTAGTTCAACTTCTTCAGTTGGTGCAGTGTAACTCACACAACTAACAAAAACTAACATAGTGATAAGAAGCATTCCAATAATTATAATTTTTTTATTCATTTTCCTTAATCCCCCTCTTTGCCGATAATAGGCAGTAGTGAAACATTTGAATAAAAATCACTTTTAAACATTTGGAGTGTGGAAAGTATAGAACGAGTTGTGGCGAATAGAAAATAAATGTTTTTGTTAGAATCTGTGAAGCAGTTCCGTCTTTTAAAATGTTTTTTTTGTTGTAGAATTAGAAAGGCCCCATGTAGATCCTCAGATCTTTTGTAACTTTGAACCAATGAGAATTGAGAAGACAAACAAATTGTTTTCTGAAACACAGCCTGCAAATTTAAAGCACGTTTATAAATTTGAAATCTTAAGAAAAAGTGGGCCCGCCGTGATTTGAACACGGGACCATTCGATTATCAGTCGAACACTCTACCAGACTAAGCCACGGGCCCTTAGTAACAAGAGTCATAGGAGGTTATTTTTAAAGGTTTCTAATATGATTTGATTATTAGGCATTGATGTTGTTATTATACCTATGTGAATAGAACTTCAAAAATTATGATTTTTGTTGTTTGTATTAAAAAAATAAAAATAAAAATAAAAAAAATAAATTTATGCACCAAGTGAGTTCTCACTGATTCCCTTACGCTGAACAATCTTCTTACGAATTTCTGCTTGAAGTTCAGAAGGTAACTTCTCAAACTTCTGACTAATAAGCGAAGATGTTCCACGACCACCAGTTGCGGATCTCAAATCGTTACTCCAACCGAATAATTCTCCAACAGGCAATAGAGCAGTTACAATATTAATGTCACCCTCTTGCTGCATATCCTGAAGTTGTCCACGTCGTCCAGAGATTAATTTACTCACTTCACCAACGTAATCAGTAGGTGCTTCAATTCTGGTTAACTGTAGTGGTTCATAAAGTACTGGACTTGCACCCATAATAGCACCACGAATACCATCACGAACAGCTGGGTACATCTGAGATGGACCACGGTGAATAGCGTCTTCATGTAATTTACAGTCCATAAGAGTGATTTTCATGTTTACACAAGGCTCTTTAGCTAAAGGCCCAGCCTTCATAACATCTTGAAACATATCAAGAACTAACTCCATGATCTCACTGATTTGAACAATCCCACGGGTTCCGTCGATAAACATGTTACCTTCAAAAATTCCACGAACATTACCTGCTTCCTTAGTATTCCAACCACATTCATCTCGAAGAACTGCAACCATTTCATTATCTTTCTTCTTATATCTTCCTGGGTTGATTTTACTCTCCCTGATTGCTTTAGCTGCTTCATCATCAAGAGGTTCTGCAATAAAATACAAACGATTGTGTTTGTTTGGAGACTTTCCTTCAGCTTCTGCGCTTTCTTTGTTAACAGCTTCACGATAAACTACAATAGGCGGACTTGTTTTTACTTCAACACCTTTCTCAGTTTTAATCCTGTTTTCAATTACTTCAAGGTGTAATTCACCCATCCCATGCATTAAATGCTCTCCTGTCTCCTCGTTAATCTCAATTACAACAGTTGGATCTTCTTTTTGAACTTGCCTTAACACTTCAATTAGTTTAGGCAAATCACTTGGTTTTTTAGCTTCAATTGCCTTACTCACAACTGGATCGAAAACATGAGTGATTTTTTCGAATGGCTCTGCTGGACCACCAAAGGTGATAGTTTCACCTGGCATTGCAGCCTTACATCCTGCGATTCCAATGATGTTTCCACTTGGAACGTTATCCACAATTTCACGTTTTGATCCGTTATAGATGAAAACTTGCTGAACACGAGCAGGCATCTTCGCTTGATTCAAATAAGCTTGCTCTCCTTTTCTCATAACTCCAGAAAATAAACGTCCTGCTGCAATTTCACCTGCTTGAGGATCAACAACTACTTTAGTCACAACGAAAAATGTTCGTCCATTTGGATCACATTTCAATAATGATTTACCGTCAGCACTTTCAAGGTCACCATGCCAAATTTTTGGTACACGATAAGCCTGAGCCACATCTGGGCTTGGATGATGATCAACTACCATGTTTAGCACAACTTCATGAAGAGGTGCCTTTTTTGCTAAAATTTTGTATGCATCATCTTCTTCACTAGTGTAAGCATCAATTATTTCTTTGAAAGTAATCCCATGCTTTTGCATATAAGGAATACTTAACGCCCAATTGTGAAAAGCTGAACCAAAAGCAACAGTTCCATCAGCAACGTTCACGGTCCATTTTTCTTTGTCTTCACCTGGAGTTAATCCACGGATAATACGATTAACATTGGAAATCTGTTTTACAAATCGCTCCTGCATTTGCTGAGGAGTTAACTGAAGTTCCTTAATTAATCTGTCAACTTTGTTAATGAACAGAACAGGTTTTACCCGCTCACGTAAAGCTTGCCTTAAAACTGTTTCAGTTTGTGGCATTACTCCTTCACTTGCACAGATAAGAGTGATTGCTCCATCAACTGCTCGCATTGCACGAGTTACATCTCCACCAAAATCAACGTGACCTGGTGTATCAATAAGATTGATTAGGTGTTCTTTACCCTCAATTGCGTGTACCATAGATACTGATGCACTATCGATTGTAATCCCACGTTCTTGTTCATCAGCGTGAAAATCTAGTTGTCTTGCTTTTCCAGCAAGCTCTTCACTCATCATTCCAGCCCCTGAAAGTAGGTTGTCTGAAAAAGTTGTTTTACCGTGATCAATGTGAGCACAGATTGCGATATTACGAATGTTCTTTTGATCCTTCATGATCCGCATTACACGGTCCACCATTTTTTCTGCCATAGTTAATTCCTCGTATATGTTTAGTATGTTTTATTTGATCAGTGATAATTTTTTTATTCTAAAATGTGTAAATCATGTACTGTTCGATAAGTATGTAATTCAGCATCTGTAAACCAAAGAGCTACTTCAGTTTTAGCTTCTTCAACAGTTGCGCTAGCGTGAATTAAGTTTTTCACACCAATTTTCTTTTGATCCGCCCAACCATAACTAGTATGAGCAAAGTCACCACGAATGGTTCCAGGAGCTGCTGATTTAGGTTCAGTTGCACCAACCATCTTTCGAATTAAAGCTACGGCCTCGATTCCTTCAAGTACCATTGCTAAAACTGGGCCTTGAGTGATCATGTCTTCTAAACCAGGATAAAATCCTTTTTCAACATGTTCAGCATAGTGCTTTTTAGATAATTCTTTGTCAGCCCAAACCATTTTTGAACCCACAATTTTTAATCCAGCATCTTCAAATCTGCTGATAACTCTACCCATTAGGCTACGTTGAACTGCACCGGGTTTTAATAGAACTAAACTTCTTTCAATCATTTTGATTTCCCTCATTAAGATTATATTTTAAAGTAATTTGATGTTATTTTGCGATCATATATTGTGACCACGTTGATATTATAAACAAAAAATAAAAAAATAAAAAAATTATTTTTTAGTTTTTGACTCACTCTTAAGGCGTTTTGATTTCTCGTCTCGATAAAACTTAGTCCATTTAGTTGTAAGTGGTTTTCGTTTTAACTTCAGATAATTTTTTTCGCATTTAGAGTTTTTAAAATAAAGCACAGTACCGTCTTTCTTAACGTACATTTTACCGGTACCCGGCTCCATTTTATCTCCTGAAAAGCTACATGTTGGCATATTATTCACCTATTCTATTTCTTCTTACCACGACGTCCGCCACCGACTCTTTGAGCTTCAATCTCAGTGTCTAGTAACATTAAAATGTCTCCAATCCTTACTGGACCTTTAACATTTCTTCTAATCGCTTTATTCTTGTCACGGCCATCTTGAATGAGTGCCATAACAGTAGTTAATCCACCACGGCTTCCAGCACGGCCAAGGATTTCCTTAACTTCAGCTGGGGTTCCAGTTGCAAAACCTGCATCAGATGCACTTGAAGCATCTTTGCCTTTTCCTTTACCTTTACCTTTGGTGTTTTTCTGATCTTGTTGTTCTTTCGCCATCTGAATTCCTACTCTGAGCTAGATGTTTCATTAATTTCTTTAATTAACGCTTTAGCATCTCCTTCTTTGATAACTGCAACAGCTGCACATCCAACAGATAACCCGACAGCTGCGCCAAGAGTATCTTTCTGTGGAATTTCAACACAAACAATTCCCTTTTCTTTTGCAAGAAGAGGTAAATGCATTACAATTTCTTTCGGTGAAACATCTCCTGCAAAAGCTACAAGCTTTGCGTCGCCTCTTT
Organism: archaeon; assembly: GCA_018670085.1. GTDB lineage: Archaea > Nanobdellota > Nanobdellia > Woesearchaeales > GW2011-AR9. Next base: position 72,016 of record JABHRS010000020.1, read on the forward strand.
CAAGAGCTTTAGTTGCTTCATTACTTCCTTTACGAATTTTTCCGGTGCTACGGGCAATTTCAATTGCCTCTAAGACTTTTGCTTCATCAGCCATATTTAATATCCTCCACAAGTCCAATTGATAATAATTGGTTCTTACGATTTGTTTTATGTACCTAAATTGTTTAGAAGTTAAGAATTAAATCTCAACCTCGTTGCATATACATGCACAACTCATTGGTTCATTAGATGATTGGAAGGGTTTTTTTATAAAGCTTGCCTAATAGTTTGGTCAATTAGAAGAGTTAGTTAGAGTTTGATGGCAGTTTGATATGACAATTATCTCTTAGTTTTGAGAAATCGCAAGTTTCAATTATTAGGTGATTATTGACAACTGTTGCTATTTCAAAGCCAGAGTTACCATAAGGGTTGGTTGCAAAAATGCTCCTAGGGTCTCCTTCAAAAACCTGATAATGAGACATGGCCTCTCTGGTCCTTGGTTCAAGTTGATCAAAATTATCAAACCTGCCGTCTAATTGATTATTTGCATCAATATATAACTCAGATAATTCTGAATCCAAAAAAGCATGATAAGTTCCTTCTGCATTGGTATCCAAACCATCAATTAATAATGGGAGATAAAGAGCCCCAGGATCTGAGTTAGAAAAATCAGTTAGTCGTCCATAAAAACCGTTGTCTACTGCTATTTGCTCAGCCTGAACAGAAGTTGGATTGTGATGGATGTAGTTAGAACCCAAAGTAATTGGTTCAGAATCAATAGTTGTGTTGATACTTGATACTTGACTCATATAGTCTTGAGCGTGATTTGCAATGGCTACGCCAACTGAAAGTAAAGATGTGGCTGCAAGAGCGATTAAAGGGACTCTTGGGATCCTAGGAGTTTGAGGGATTGATACTTTGGTACTTTTTGGGAAATGTTTTACAGTTTTGTTAGCTGAGTTTAATTTGGCCTTAGTTGTTCTAATCAAAGAATCAATAAATGAAAGATTTTGCTGAACTTCATAAGCATGCGCAATTTTGTTTTTCTTAAGTTTATGATCCAATGCATCCTTGGTTTTATTTTGAATATTTTCTACGCTTTCAAAGAATTTGTCGTCTAGTTTAGAATAGTCACCTGTTTGTTCAGCTGAATTTAATTCTGATTTAATATAATCATTTAGTACCCAATACGCATTGGTACTTCGATCCTTCCAAGACCAATTTCCAATATTTTTTTCTTTATTAGTAATATTTTCTAACTTTGATGAAAGGTGAGAATAATTGCTTGTCAGTACTTGTTTTTGTTTGTTAGATAATGCACCTTGATAAATATCTGAGAGGGCGTTTGTTAAAGTAGTTAGGTCACGTTTTGGTTCTAGTTCTGTGAAATCAATTCCGAAAATTAATTCTGGTAAATCAGTTATGAGATTATCAATAGAAGTTTGCGAATGCATAGTATCTTCGGTTTCGGCTGACATAAGCTGCCAATCAGTGAACTCTTTTTATATCTTATTCATTAAGAATACATTTGGTAGTAAATTCTATTCTCTTGTTTCAGAAGCTTCTTAAAGCAAATTTGGCTTTCTGTTTTTGATGTGTGGAATAACAGCTTACGTTGGATCTCGAGAAGCATACCCTTTCTTAATTAAAGGACTTGAAAGGTTAGAGTATCGAGGCTACGATTCAGCAGGTATTGCAACAGTTTCGAATTCTTTAATGCAATTACACAAAATGCCAGGGAAAGTTGCGGCATTAAAATCAGTTGTTTTGCCAGGAAAAATTGGAATCTCACATACTAGATGGGCCACACATGGGCCACCGAACGCTGTGAACGCACATCCGCACTTAAGCGGATCTGGGAATATCGCACTAGTACATAATGGAATCATTGAAAATTATGCACAGATTCGAAATCAACTGGTAGCTAAAGGATATAGTTTCAAAAGTGACACCGACACAGAAGTACTCGTTCAGTTAATAGATTATTATTTTTCTCATAGCAAAGATATGGAACTTGCTGTTCGTAAATCCCTACATGATGTAGTTGGTGCCTATGGGATTGTTGTATTTCATAAAGACGATGCGACATTGTACGCAGCTAGAAAAGGAAGCCCACTAGTTTTAGGAATTGGAGAAGGCGAAAATTTTGTGGCATCAGATCCTGCTGCATTTTTAGATTCTACTCGCCAAGTATTGTATTTAGAAGAAGAAGACATTGCAGTTGTTCGGGCTGGAAGTTTTGAAGTAAAAAGTTTATGTGACGGAGTAAACCATAGTAATTGTGTACATCGATCAGTTGAAAATATTGATTGGGATTTATCCGCTGTTGAAAAAAATGGTTATTCACACTTTATGCTTAAAGAGATTATGGAGCAAAGTACTAGTTTGAAAAATTGTTTAGCTGGTCGAATGGATTTGCGCACAGGCGAGATAAAAATTACAATTGATTTACCAATGGATTTTGTACGTCGGTTGTCACGAATTACAATTATTGCTTGTGGTACATCTTCGTATGCTGCGCAGGTTGGGAAATATTTAATTGAAAAATATTCTCGGATTCGCGTTGAAGTTGAAGTAGCTTCCGAATGGCGTTACAAAAATCCAATTATTGGTCCTGATGATTTAGTGATTGTGATTAGCCAAAGTGGAGAAACCGCAGATACACTGGCAGCGCTTCGTGAAGCAAAAAAACGTGGAGCACGCAGTATTGGAGTAATTAATGTAGTAGGTTCCACAATGTCACGCGAAGTTGATAGTGGGATTTTTATTCATGCCGGCCCAGAAATTGGAGTTGCATCAACTAAAGCGTTTACCGGGCAAGTTGTAGCACTTAATTTTTTAGCAATGAAATTGGCTTTGATGCGTCAAGATATGTCGCTGCAGGATGTTAGAATGGCAATGATGGAATTGTCTTTACTTCCTGAGTATGTTGAGAAATGTTTAGGATCAGAACAAGTTGCTAAAATTAAAAAAGTTGCAGAATTAGTTTCTTCTTCGAAGTCAGTATTTTTTATTGGGCGTGGAGTGAATTTAGCGACTGCAATGGAAGGTGCACTTAAGTTAAAAGAGATAAGTTATATCCATGCTGAATGTTTTGCTGCTGGTGAAATGAAACACGGACCAATTGCACTTCTTGAACCTGGTTTTCCGATTGTGACATTTGCGAATCGTAAAGATCCACTTTATGAAAAAAATATTAGTAGTATTCAGGAAGCGAAGGCACGTTCTGCGTTTATTATTGCAGTAGCTGACCATGATAGCGAAAATTTGATTTCTAACGCTGATGCCATATTAATGGTGCCAGCAGTACCCGATTTTTTGCAGCCAATAATTAATGTGATCCCCCTGCAACTGTTTGCGTATTATGTAGCACTTGCGCGTGGATGTGAGATTGATCAACCACGTAATTTGGCGAAGTCAGTTACTGTTGAGTAGGATTCTTATCAATATAAATTAAAAATTAAAAATTATTTGTAATCTCCTTTAATGAAGTCAAAGACTGTTTTAAAATCATCACCTACAAGAGGAATATCAACCCTGAGGGTATAAGATCCAGGAAAATGAAGATCAACCATTCTTTCATACCCATAATTCAAGTGAAGGACTTCTGCACCTAAGTCAGTTAAATCCTGCATTAATTGACCACCAATTCTGTGTTCTTCTCTGTTAAAACTCCTAGGGCCAGCATTAACAAGCTCGTTTACTACCGCCCGATCAAATGCACCTTGTTCCATTAAAACATATGCAGCATTCGTACTTTCTACTAGATGATAAGGAATATTTGCTTCATCAAGTTCAAGCCTAAGATCAAGAATCCTTTCTCGATGTTCTACTAACAATACTCTATCTAATGCTATATTTTTTTCTCCGTTGTCTTTTTAACCACATCATGCTAAGGAGAAGTTAATAGAAGCTTTTTAAGTTTAATGGAAGTGAAGAGAATGTTATAAGGAGTTAAAAGATTAAATTAAAAAAATAAAAAATAAAAAGAAATTTGATCTATTCAAACACGACCAATACTTATTCCTCAAAGTATCTAGGAAATCCTGACGGTCGATACCAAGTATCCTCATGATTACCTAGATTACCAGATTCCATGAAACCCATAATGTTAGATATATCATTAGAATCGAAAGGCCCAGGAACTAATGCAACACAAACTTCACTCTTAACAAGAGTGTCATCTTCAAACCTAGGTTCACTGTACAAAACAGAAGTTCCACTTCTTGTTAACTCTTTCATTAGTTCAATCCCTGCTGGATACACAGAAAGATCATCTTTTTTCCTTATGCCACACAACGCAGGATTAACCAGTGCTCTAATAATTGGACCTTGCTCCATTAAAGTATAGGCTTCGTCAATGCTTCTTGCAAAATGATATTCAACCCCTTGTTCAGTTCGACCCCTTACTTTCATTTTTAACTCCTGGATACGTCCTAGGTGCTCTAAAACTAATACTCTATCTAATGTCATATTTATTTCTCCCATATTTTGAATATTGTTGATATTTTATCAGTCCTATATAAATTGTCGCAAAATTATTACTACAAAGTAGTCATAGGGTGATGTGGTCAGATTGGAACAAACAAGTTTAACAAGAGTTTATTATTATTAACATTTCTTAAGAAAAAAGTTGGGCCCGAAGACCCAAGAATAGAGGTTGTTTTTGTTTGTTAGAGGTGTAAGCCAAGGAAAGAGGTATGAAGTCACCCTTGACTACAATATATAGAGTAGAGCTAATCCTTTATAAACGAAGTCAAAGTCTAATATAGTTTTTAGAACCATAAAACTTATAAATAGAAAATTGACTTTTGGAAGTTACTGAAGAGTAGTACTGAGTCATTAGTACATTTACTTTTTAATGAGGTTTTAATTTGGTTGGTAATTGAGTTTGAGGGTTTTGATAAATTCTCATAAAATACTCGATTTGAAACAAAGGTTCGGAGGAACATAAACATGTATACATTATTCGAAACACCAGCTTGGTTTGCAGGATTTGATTTAGCACTAGATACCATCGCATTTCTGATTACCTTAGTTATTAGTAGTTACAGTTTTAAATTATTCAAATTAAACGAAAACCGAAAATTTGGTTATTTTAGTTTAGCATTCGCATTAATGAGTTTAGCATTCTTGTTTAAGTTAGTAACTTATGGGATTGTTTATTCTTCAGCATCACAAGTAGTTGCAGCAACCACAATTGAAGCTGTGACTGGAATGGGTGGCGTGAATCTCAGTTTACGTAACTTACTTTACAGAACAGGATTTTTTGTTCAAATGGCAGCGACCCTAGGTTCACTACTATTATTGTTTTTAATCTCACAAACTTCAAGAGATCGATTAACAAAATTTTACGAAGTTAGCCAAATAGGACTATTTAGTTATTTTGTGATCTTACTTTCAATTGTTAGTACTTTCAAATACACTGTTTTTTACCTAACCAGTTTTGTATTGCTATCATTGATTGTGTTAAATTATTACAAAAACTATCTAACTAAAAAAAGTGCAAACTCACTTAGAGTGTTTGTGGCATTTATCTGTTTGATGATCGCACAATTTTTCTTCATCTTTGTGTTTGCTGCAAACTGGTTTTATTTTGTAGCTGAAATTTTCACTCTGATTGGATTTGCAATCATTGCTGCAGTTTACATGCAAGTAAGTAGAATACAAGGCAGAAGTAAAAACCAGCCTAAAATCTTTGAGGTGAAAGTATAATGGCAGGTGGTAGACGAAGTCGACTTGAATTAGTGTTTGATATTTTAGCTGCGATTCAAAACAAAGGTGGTAGAATTAAACCTACACACTTAATGTACAAATCAAACCTATCTCATAAATTATTGAACAACTATCTTGAGGAACTACTTGAGAAACAAATGGTTGAAGTGCATGAAATTCAACAGAAAAAAACTCTGTCAAAGATGATTCACATCACAGACAAAGGACTTGGATTTGTAGAAGAATTCCGTAGAATGCGTGAATTTACAGATGCATTTGGTTTGTAATATTTTTTTTTTCAAATTCAAACATATTATTCTGAACTGTTCTTTAAAGGAACTTTGGTAGATTGAGGAGGAAAGATAAAATGACAAGAGATTATGAATTACAATTACCACAAAATTATCAGATGCAGAGCTACGCTCAAGGTAGTGAGGTCCAGGGGATCGATTCTTGGTTAGATCTCACAAATGAGTTAACTGCTGTTCCAAACTCAGTTAGAATGCAGACCTCAAATTGGGAAGTGAGATCTTTAAAAATCAGAGACTTGATTGACCGGAAAATGGGATATCAGATTCAATTTGAAGCAGTTAGTGGTGAAGGGATTAGACTGATGTTCAACAGATTTTATCTTTTTGGTGATATAAAAGAAGAAAGGATATTACTGACTTCAAACGGATCAGAAGTTCAAGTATACCATGACACAGTATCAAGGAATGGAGGGCTTGTTTCCCAAGATCCAAATAGGCTTGAATCTATTTTAAGTGAATCTCAAAAACTTCTAAAAGAGAGAAATTCACTTTGATTTTTTATGATAATCTTATTGTTATTTTATTGATTTGATTCTTTTTTGATTCTTTTTTGATTAGCAAAATACCTAAATGTTTATAATCAATTTATGCATTTGACTTGAAAGAAGAAAGAAAAAGTTAGTCTTCAGATTAAATTTGATTAATATTTTAGGAAGGTAGGAAAAATGAGTTTGTTTGGTAAAAAGGAAAAAGAGATTTATTGGGTAGAAAAACATTATATTAAAGATAGAAATGATACAATAATCACTGCCAATCAAAAAGAAGGAGTCATTAAAATCCCTCCCTCAGCAACATCAAAATTAATTGTTATTGGAAGATCAAATGAGTGTGACATAGTAACAAGCATGGCAGCACCAATCTTAATCTCAAGAAAACATGTCCAGTTAAACATCCAAACAAATGGTAGAGCTACAATTACTAACATGGGAAGAAAAGAGATTTTTGTCTATGAAGGAAGTAGTCGAAGAAGACACACAAAGGAACCAAGAGAAAGTGCAGATTTAGTAACCCCATTTGTGATACAAATTGGTCCAGACGAGGGTACTCATATCAAAGTTAGATTTTCATTAGACTAAGCAAATTATAATAATAATTGTTTTATTTTATTTAATTCAAATTTATTCTTATCAAAACTCACCCAATTTCTTTTGCTTTTTATCAGCAACTAAATCCTGGTAAGGTTTCCAACTCTTTCGAAAAATATCAGGATACTTGGCATAATTTTCTTGTAAGAACTTTCTACTTCGTTCGTCTCCAAGGTATCCAGAACCAAAGTTTTCACCAATCTCTTCTTTGAGATGTGCAATTGCCCTATCTCTGATAACCTTCGCAAGAATTGATGCTGCACCAACTATTCGGTATTTTTCATCAGCCTTATGCTCCATTACAATTTCACAGTTCTCAGCAACACCCGCACTTAGTTTGTTTTTGAAATACGCAGTGTATGCTTCGATGTTTCTTGATGGGCAGTCAACATAGACGATACTTGGTTTTAAGTCACTAGTTAGCCTCGCAGAAGTTTCAGCTTCTAACCAGTTGAGATTGCTAGTTGGGTCTCTGAGTGCAGAATCAATTGCGTCAGGTTCAATTATCTCAATTCGAAAATCTAACAGAACTTCATGTAATCTATCAAAAAGTTCGTCTCTGGCTTCTTTACTTAGAAGCTTACTGTCTTTAACACCAAGGTAATCTAGTTTGACAAGATCTTCCTCTTTGATAGCTGCCGCTGCCATAACTAAGGGCCCGATGATTGGCCCCCTTCCCGCTTCATCCACGCCAACGATGATTTTTGATGCCATAATAGAGTTTTAGGACTAGTTCCCTATTAAGAGTTATGCTATTGAGGGAATATTTAGGTATATATTCAGTCAATATTCGTAAGGTTTAAAACTTCACGAATTGTCTTCTACAGATGGTTGTTTTTACAGGTGTGGAGTATGCAGACGTTAAATTTCTATTAAAGAAAGGATTCGTAGAATCTAACCCGAAAACGATTCATGAAATCACCCGCATTAGTAAAGGTGCTAAGAAAAAAGTTCGTTGTATTTTGTATCATTCTGGGAAACTATTTTTGCAAGGAGATAGTGAATTAGTTGAGAGAGCAGCTAGGTTGATTCGTAGCGCAGCTGTTGGACAAGAAGTCAAAGCAATTGAATTTCGTGAAGAACTAGGTAGAGTAATCGGATCGGACGAAAGCTTGAAAGGAGATACATTTGGTGGAATGGTAATTGCTGCTGTCAAAGGAGACGATGAGATTCGTGAAAAGTTACGAGATATTGGAGTTGGCGATTCTAAAAAATTTGCAGACAAAGAAATTTTACGGATGGCAGAAGAAATCAAAAAGGTAGCTCATTGTTTTGTGATGAATATGTATCCAGAAGATTACAACAAAGAAGAATCAGTAACTGAGCTTTTGAATAAAATGCATCAAGGTGCAGCTGCTGAACTGTTTCCAGGCTACCACGTTGTTGATAAATATCCAGGATGCAGAGTTGGAGATATGGCAGAGACAAAAGCTGAAAGTAAATGGCTTGAAGTTGCAGCAGCATCAGTACTGGCTAGGGCAGCTGCTGTTGGACAGTTGAATACTTTATCAAAAAGAGCAGGTTTTACAATTCCAAAAGGGTCCACACACGTTGCTTGGGCACTCCAGGAGCTTGTGGATCGAGGATTGGATCCGAATGAGTTTGTGAAAGTGAAGTTTAAGAATGTTAAAGCATTTTTGAATAAATAACTCTTAATTAATTATTTTTTCTTTTGGTAAATGTTTAGAAAATATAGAATGAAGGACTAACATTAGAACTGTATAGGTTCCAGCTAAATACCAAAACATTCCCTGGACTCCAAGAAAATCAGTTACGATTCCAAAAGTGAAAGCAAACACAGCAACCAATATTGCCTGAAATAAGTTAGATATAGAAAGAATCGTGGTGCGCCATTTTGAAGCGATACACTTATTCATTTCATCGTCGAAAATAACTTTAGATGTGCCTACAAAAAACATAATGAATAACATTGGAATGAAAAGCCAAAATCCAGATAGGCTAGCATAGAGAAAAAACATTAAACCAACCAACACATGCAAAGCAATTACTAATTTTTTGAAAGAAACAAGATGTTCAATTCGATGAGCGATTTCTGAACCAAGTCCCTGAAGAACTCGAAACCCAGCGTAGAGAAGACCAAAATAGATTATTTCTAAACCTGAGATTGTTAAAAGAGGTTGCAGATAGTCGTCAGTTACCCAAATGAATGCCACAAGAGTTTCTCCAAACAAAATTAATGAGAGTAATACCTTATGTTTGATTAAAAACTGAAAAGCTTGTCTCAAAAATTGATTTGTATTTTGATTTGTAGCTTTTTCTTCTTTATGCACAGATGGTTCTTTAAAAAATAAGGAAGTAATGATTGCTAGTGTGAAAAAGAGAATACCATTAAAAAAGGAAGTTTTTGATTGAAACTGTATACTACTGGAATTAATAGAAGGACTACTGCGCTGACTAAATGAGATATAAAAATCATTCTCCCAATATATTTCTTGAATTTTCTTGTAATGTTGTGTTCTAGTAAAGTATCATACATCAAGGCATTTCGAGTTCCCGAAATGAACGCACCCGAGGCACCATAACAAATACTTGCGATTAAAAAATAAATAAATGAATTTCCTAAAAAATAAAAAAACATAGTCAATAAACCAAAAACTGCACTTAAACCCAGAGATAAACGCTTACCGTATTTGTCAGCAAACACCCCACCATGCACTTCAGTTAAAATACCCAAAATTGCCATAACCGAAGCTAAAATTCCAATCTGAGTATAATTTAAATTATGAAAAAGGAAATAAAGAATAATGATTGGCATTGTAACTCTTTTGATTAAAGAGCTGTAAATATACAATAAAGGAATGTTTCTTAAACTAGAACTCATGGTTTAGATTGATGCTCATGACTATAAAAACATGTTGCAAAATTAAGAATTGATCACTGAGTAACTAAACTCACACCACTTCGCTTCTCGACATTGATTATATGGTTCACAAAGCCCTCCATCATCGCTTCATGAGAAACTATAATGATCTGCTTGAGACCAATTGATTCAAGGCAATCCCTTAATCGTTGGAGTTGTTCTGCTGAAAATCCATCAGTTGGTTCATCAAGGATAAGTAGTTCCTTAGTTTTCATTTGTTGCAAAACACCATTAACTGCTTTTGTTAGCGCGAGCCGGTAGGCAAGTGAAGCTGCAGTACGCTCTCCACCAGAAAGATAAGTGAAATTTATTTGATGACCTTGCTGAGTTATAACTGGAGTGAACGCGGAATCCAAACTAGCACTTAATTCACTGCCCTCAGTTAGTAATTCGAACCAATCACTGAATAATTCATTACAATACTGATAAATCTTAAACATGATCTCTTTTTCTATATGTTGAGTTAGTGGAATGAATTGAGAATTGATCCAACGACTTCTCTCCTGATATATCTGAAGAGAAGATTTGACACTGTTTAGAATAATAATCTCGCTGGAAAGTTTTTCCCTATTTTCTTTTTGGTGAATGATGTTTTGTTCTATCTTTGATAAAGAAATCTTTTCAGTTTCAAGAGAGTTAGCTTTTAATTCTAAAGTATTCTCGAGATCTAAAACTTTTTGATCATTGTTTGGGATTTGATTAATTTGATCAGATAAATTTGTTTGTTGAATTTGTTGAAATTGGATTTTTTCTTGAATTTGTAACTGTTCTTGTTCAATCTGAAGCTGTTGTTTTTGTAACTGAGTTGATAGTAAGAGTTGTTCCTTACATTTTTGTAAAGAAGTGATTCTTTTTTGAAGATCGTTTTGCAAAGGGAACTCCAAACTCAAGAATTCTTGAAAATTAGACATAATAGAATTGTTTTCAATTACTTTTTGTTTTAATCTGTCCCTTAGTTGATCAAATTGAGATTTTAATGCTTGTAGAGTTGCTTGTTCTTGAAGTAAAACAACATGTTCTTTTGAAAGACGAGTTATCTTTTGAAGAGTTTGATTAAGTTCTAATTGTTTTTCTTCTGCAGCCTGCTCTTCTTTGCTAATTGACTGAAATTGAAGTTGAAAGTTGGATTTTTTGGAATCTAATTGCCCCTTAATTAACTGATGATGTTCATGAGGAACATCTTGCTCACAAGTTGGACAATGAGTTAGTTCAGAAAAAGAAGATTCCTTCTGAGTTAACTGGTTAATGTGAGTTTGGATAGATGCTTTTTGCTGTAAAATATTTTTGATATTTTGATCAACTTGCTCTTTTTCAAGTTTAGTTGAATCTTGTAAAGATATTTGAGATTGGATCTGTTGAATTTGAGAGGTTAAACTAGATAATTTTTCTTTTGCACCAGCAGACTCAGAAACTTGAGATTTAATCTCTTGTATCTGTTTTTGAAGAAGAGAAGAAGTTGTTTCAAAACTTTGCTTTTTGGTTTGAAGAGATTGCAGTTTAGTAGAATTCAACTTGATTTGTTCTTCAATACCCTCAACTGTTTGAGAATTATCAACTAGAAGAGATTTTCTCTCAGAAACTACTTGACCTAAGTTAGTTATTAATTGGGACTCTCGCTCCTTTAAAGAAGAGAAAAGTTGACTGGAAGTTTTTTGTTCTTGAATTAATGATTGACGCTTCTTTTGGATTTCTTTAAGTTCTAAAAAACCAAGTTTAATATCTTGAAGTTCCTTAGATTGAATTGCTGTTCTTTCAGATTGCTGCGTGAATATGTTTAACTGATTTGCTAAATTATCTTGGATTACTAATAACTCTTGCTCCTTCTGAGGTAGTTGTTCTGATCTGGTTTGAAGAACAGTGATCTCTTTACGAATAGTCTTAAGATAAGTCACAGTGTTTTCTCGAACTTGTTTATATTTTTCGATGTTGAAAATTTTACGGAGAATATCAAGTCGATTGTCCGGACTATCCATTAAAATATGCTTCATTTCTTCTTGTGGACAATAAATAGTATAACGATAAATATAGTTCTTTCCTTTACTGATTTGATCCTCAGGATAACCTAATAATTCAATGATCTTGGCTTTCAGTTCAATTGTTGTTAACTCAAATTTTTGATTATTTTGAATGATATACCCAGCTCCTTGTTTAACTGAATCTTTAGTTTTTTGAAGAGTTCGATGAATTGTGATTGGTTGATCCCCTAGTTTGAAATTAAGAGTAACACTTGCTTTTTGAGCCCCCTTTCTAAGAAGAGATTCTGCTGGAAGGTCTGGTCTTGCGGCACCAAAGAGTGCGAATTCAATAGCTAAGAGAATTGAAGATTTACCTGAACCAATGTCGCCTGAAAGGAGCGTGATCCCCTCTTGAAAATGAATAGTTTGATCCTGATAGGATCGAACGTTGTTTAGATTGATTGATTGCAAAAGCATGTCTTTTATGTCTCCAGTTTGTTTTTATAGATTGCGAGAGTAGAGAAGAGACAATAACCTTTATAAAACAGACAGAGAATGAATAAAACATGAAATCATATGACGATTTGCTGGCAAAAGCATACACTGAACTACCAGAACTAATGCAAGGTGGAGAGCGATTTACAATTGATAAAGTAAAAGGACACCTAGAAGGTAGCAAAACAGTTATTTCTAACTTAAAGCAAATTGCAAAGACACTTGAGCGAGATCCAGAACATTTATTGAAATATTTGTTACGTGAAACTGCAAGTGCAGGAAAATTCAGTGGAGAACGAGCAATATTTGCTGCAAAAATTGGAGCTGCTACTATTAACAAGAAAATCAAAAAATACGCAAGTGAATTTGTATTTTGTAGTGAATGTGGAAAACCAGAAACCAAACTAGATGTGGAACGTGGTGGAATTAGCTACCTTAAATGTCAAGCTTGCGGAGTTAAAAAACCAGTTAAGAGTATTAAATAACTCCTAACAATATTCTTTATACGATGGAAGCAATAGATACAACAGGATCATCTGAGACCTTTATGGTCGCAGTTCATAGTTCGCCTAATGGATCAGTTCTAGTGATCACAGACACAGAGATTATTGGTCAGAAATTTGAGACCGAAAAGCTACAACTTGATTTGACAAAAAAATTCTATCTTGGAGAAGAAATGTCTGCAGATTTGATTGCTGAAAAAATTAATGGTTGCAACACAGCACATGTAACTGGAGTGCGAGCGGTTGCCTTCGTTCGAAGCCTAGATTTTATTGGTGAAGGAAAAGTTCTAGAAATTCAAGGGATTCCACATGCAGAAGTGTATTTAGGAGTTTAGAGAGATTTTTAATGATAGAAAAAGATAAGGTCAGACTCCGAAATAGAGTGTACATGTCTTTTGCCTTGCTGTTAGGAGCAAGTTCAGTATGGACCAGATATGACCTGGAGAAACTTAAACAAAAACAAACAAAAAAATTAACAACAACAACTCATTACATCAAAGAACCAACAAGTGAAGCAGAACTTGTGGCAAAAATTCTAAATGAATATGACCCTAATTTCGAGATCAGATTAAAAGAAAAAGATGATGATGGATTAGTGTATTTAGTAGTATCAGACATTAGTAGCAGCGAATTAGGAAACTATTTGGAAAGTTATGATAACCAAGCTGAACTTACAAATTATCTAGGAGAGTGGTTGTATAACGATAGATCTGAAGTTTTGGAATCAATGCAGTTTGGAGATCATTTAATGGACATAGACCCCAGTGAACAACACATGTTAGAGATTAATTTGTACAGTTCAGATTTTCAAGCACTACTAGATTACAATGGCAGTTTTGAAGCAGATTTAACTGGACCATCTGTTTATCTGCCCCATGAAACAAGTGAGTTTGATTATGAATAAATTCTATTTAAAAGAAGAGAACAATAAAGGAAAAGTTAAAAATTAAAAATTAACAAATTAAGAAAATAATGACAAGTGTGCTGCTGAGTGAAAGGTTTATTTGAGCACTGCTTTCAAACTTGCAATCCCAACTTCCATTTGCTTATCACTTGGTTCTTTAGTAGTAATTCTTTGAAGCCAAAGACCAGGCGTGATGATCATTTTTACAAAGAAATTCTTCTCGAATTTACCACTAAGTTTGATCAATTCAAAACCTAACGCTGAAACTAAAGGTAGCAAAACAATTCTCCCAAAGAATTTTGTGAGAGTTCCGCCAGGGATTAACATAAAAATCAAGACACTAAGGATTGCTATGAACATCAAAAAGCTAGTACCACACCTTGGATGAAACCGAGAGTATTTTCTCACGTTTTCGACAGTTAAATCTTCTTCTGCTTCAAAACAAGCAATCGTCTTATGCTCAGCTCCATGATACTGGAACAAAGTTTGAACATCTTTCATTTTACTGATTAACATCAAATAACCAAGAAAAAATGCGAACCTGAATATACCATCAACGATATCAAAAAGAATAGTCTCAGTTGAAACAATTAATTTACTGAGGAAAAAAGGAAGGGCTACAAACAATCCAATCGCTAAACCAAAGGAAAGAGCCATGGTTAAAACAGCTTCTTTGAAAGTGATTTGTTCATCATCTTCAAGCTGCTGATTACTGCTCCAAAGCATCGCACGAATTCCATCATACATAGTAAACCAAAGTCCTAAGGCGCCACGTACTAATGGCCATTTGAAAAATTTAGGGAATTGCTTTGATTTCTCTGTTTTAATTTTTAGAGAATCATCTGGGAGCCTCACAGCTACTGCATAATGTTCTTTATTGCGCATCATTACGCCTTCAATTACTGCTTGTCCGCCGATGTTCATTTTGTTGTTTTGGATGTTGTTTATTACTAGTTTTTTTTAATATTTTTTGTTTTTGTTAAGCTTATTTTTCCTTTTCGCCAAAGTGATTAGGCGCTGGTCAAGGCCGGGCCACTACATTTCAGTTCGCGATGATTTTGCATGCTCTGCGTTTGCAAAATGCTCCTGAAAGACCACTGGTTTTTTGAGATATTCCGGCAAGGGACGCGCGCGCCAATGACTTTGAATGTACTGAATCCCCTGTCGTTAATTACCTTAACCTAATAGCTTCAAGATTCTTAGGCACGATAGTCTCAATTCGATATTGTTTGTGAATTGAAGAAGCAAGATCTAAACACCTGCTAACTTCACCATGCTGCACAATCACCTTTCTTGGTTGTGGTTTACAACGCTTAATGTAATTCATTAATTGTCTTCGATCACTGTGATTGGTAATCTCAATCTTATGTACTTCCATATGAATCTTTAAAACTTGCATCTTAGAGTTCTCACGAAAAGAGATCTCTTTGTCACCCTCACGGATTCGATGTCCAAGACTTCCCTTTGGTTGATAACAACTGAAAACTAAACTGTTCTTCTTCCCTTCAGCTAATCCCTTAAGATATTCAACTGATGGTCCACCAGTTAGCATCCCAGAAGTTGCTAAGATTAGGCAAGCTTCATCATTCATGATCACTTCTTTTCTCTCTTTATTGGATCCAACACGTTTGAAAATTTCCGAAAGGAAAGGATTATTCTCTTTATGGAAAATTCTGTCACGAATTTCACGATTCAAAAATTCTGGATAAGCAGTGTGAATTGCAGAAATATCCCAAAGCATCCCATCAATATACACAGGAACAGTTGGAATTTTTCCCTCACTCATTAAACGCTCAACAATGATCATAACTTCTTGAGCACGTCCAGAACCAAGTACTGGCATCAATACTTTTCCACCACGATCAAAAGTATCTTTAATGATCTTGGCAGTCATGTCATTAGCGTCTTTCTCTGCCATCACATTAGTTCGTCCACCATAAGTTGCTTCGATAATTACAGTCTCAGCTCTTGGAAACTGAGAATGAGTTGGTGCTAAAACATTAGTCTTACCATATTTCATATCAGCTGTGTAAACTAAGTTGTGAAGACCATTACCAATGTTTAAATGAGTTACACTACTTCCTAAAATATGTCCTGAGTTGTAAAAAGTAAGCCTAATATCAGGAGTTAAATCAGTAACAGTGTCCCAAGGAACAGTGATACAATGTAAAACAAAATTCTTTACATCCTCACTAGTGTAAATTGGATCTTTACCTTCACCACGCTGAATCTTGATCATATCAAGTTGCAGAAGTGCAGAAACATCCCGGGTTGGCGCTGTACAATAAACAGGACCACGATAACCATATTTGTAAAGATATGGAACAAGACCACTGTGATCTAAGTGAGAATGTGACAAGATTACAGCATCAATTTCACTAATATTGAATTCTGGTGCATCTAAAAATGGATAGGATTCTGGGCCATCATCTTGACCTGGATCAATTCCACAGTCCATGATGATCCTAGATTCTGGTGTTTGAAGGAATAAACAACTCCTACCTACTTGACGCCCAGCTCCGAGGAAAGTAAGCCTTACCCATTCATGTTTTTTAGTCCTAAGCCAACCATCATAAACACGGTGACCAGTTTTTGCAAGAAACTTTTTACGGTAATCTGCGTTTTCATAAAGAACAGACCTAACACTTTCAATAATCTTACTACGAATTGGAGGCATCCGTTTTACAATCGGAACCCACATAGTTTTCTCTTTAATATTTTTTAAAACATCTCCACCCTTACCAATAATTAATCCTGGTTTGTCTGCGTGAATGATCACAACAGAGCGTGGTGGATCGAAGATTAAATTTTTCATTCCAGCTTCTTTTGGAATTATTTTTTTAAGTTGAATTTCAGCTTCCTCTTTTGTTAAACACATACTAGGATCTGGTCTTAATTCTATTCTCTTTTTGAACTCTTTTACTAGTTCACGAATTTTTCCTTTATTATCTAGAAAAAAGTCTTTATCTTTAGTATACAGCACAATGTTTGCTGCCTCGTATGTTGCCTCAGAAACACTTTTTTTTGGCAACTTTTCTACAATTTCTTTCAGAATATCTCCCATTTTATATTTTACCTTTTGTTTATATTTTTTAATTTGTTTTTTATGATTTGTTTTTTATGATTTGTTTTTACCCAATTATGAGTTTTATTTTTACAGAAACTAATCTGTAAATAGAATCTTTACTACATGATTCAAAATGTGTTTGTGATGTTTTTTAACTGAATAATAAAAATACCCGACCAGAAAAGAATGGCCAAGGGTTTAATATTTTTAGTAAGTTTTATGTTTTTTTTGTTATAACTTATTTTACTAAACTATAACTGAGCTCTCTTACTTCTACCTTCTCAACTGAGCCTGGTAAAACCACTGCAACTTCAATACCATTACCTGAGTAAGTATCTCTTTGAAGAGCTGCATTTATAGCCCTAGTTGCTAAAACAATTCCTTCTTTTACAGTGATGTTTGAATTATATTGACTTTCAAATACACCATACGCAAAAACTGAACCACTTCCACTTGAGACATAATCAGGTACATTAGTTACACTGCCATCTGGGAACAAATCATAAAGATGAACTCCTTTAGCATCTCTTGCGCCTAAAAGGAAATGAGCAACTGCAGGCATCATACTCATTCGTCTGATACTTGAGTATAATAATCCACCAAGAAGATTAGCTGCTTCCTTCGCAGTTGGATTCTTACCTGTTCGCATTTCTTTTAATTTTAATTCTGCTTTGATTAATTTGATTAGTAATTGAGCCTCTGAAACTGATCCTGCGATAGTTACACCAAAATAATCTGAAAGTTTGTGTACCTTCTCTGCTCGTTTGTCGACAATTAAGTTTCCAGCAGTAGCTCGTCTGTCAGCTGCTAGCACAATCCCATCTTTACATTTAATACCAACTGTTGTAGTCCCTGTTTTTAACATCTTTTCCATATATAACACCTAAGAATCAGAAATGTCCATCCACTTCTGTATGTTAGCTATATTGAGAGCTTCTTTATAAAAGTTTTGGGTCAGTAGAAGGATTCCATAATGCCACTGGACAAAGAGCCACAAGACTTTAATAGCATTAATGTCTGCTAATGAGTATGGTTAAACTGAAATTCTTTCCAATAGATATCCAGTATTCTGAGGAAAAAGAACAAGGATTCTATTATGTGTATGGCAGAGAGTCCAATAGTGATTTGAAGAAGATCTGTTTAAAAGTTCCACAAGACACCAGTTGTTTCATTCGATTAGGTGGAATCGATGAGAAAAAATTGAGGGACTTTTTGGAGAAAAGTGGCGTTGAGATTAAAGAAATCAAAAAGGTTGTAAAAAGATTATTCGCTAATGATGAAAATTTCCTAAAAATTACATTGAGCACGATAACTGCTGTTAAAAAATTGGAGAGTAAATTAAAGGGACGAGAGGTGGAGATGTATGAAGCAGACATTCCAGCAAATCAAAGATTTCTAATTGAGAATAAAATAAATCCAATGCAAGAGTTGTCATTTGAAGGGAAGTTAGTTGATGATACTGGATCTAAAATCACAGTTCCTTTGTATCTTGCTGATAGTGAGTCATTAAAACATTGCAGTGAAAAAAGTTATGCTAGTCCAAAAATCATGGCAATTGACATTGAAACATACAATGAAGTTATGGTCATAGACATGGACAAAAATCCAATTTTAATGATCGCAGTTTATGGAAAAGATGAGAAAGGAGAAATATTTCGAAAAGTTTTGACTTATAAAAAGTTCAAAACTAAACACAAATACATTGAATTCTTAGATAATGAAAAAGCAATGTTAGAGCGATGCAGTGAAGTGATCAATGAATTCGACCCAGACTTTTTGAGTAGCTATTTCGGAGATGGATTTGATTTACCATATATTGCAAAACGTAGTGAGAAATTAGGAGTTCCATTTAACATTGGAAAAAACGATTCTGGGATCATAATTCCAAGATTTAGCAGAAGATCACGAGTAGTTGGAATTCCACATATTGATATATACAAATTTGTACGCTACATTTTTGGAACTAGTTGGAAACTAGATAGTTATTCATTAGATAATGTAGCAACTGAATTGCTTGGCGCGCAAAAGAATAAAGTTGACCTCTCAAAAATGGCAGAGGATTGGAATCAGAACAAAGGAGTTGAGAAATACTGTGAGTATAATTTACAGGATTCAAAACTGACATTCGAAATTACAGAAAGATTATACTTAGCACTGATGGAATTTTGTCAAACTGTACAAGTTCTGCCAGATGACATCATTCGAATGCGATTCTCAAGGCTAGTTGAAGCTTACTTACTCAAAAGAGCAGAAGAGATGAATATAATCAATCCGTTGAAGCCAAGTGATGACGCAATAGCTGCCAGACGAGCAAAGCATATTCAAGGAGCGTTTGTGTTCGAACCTACTCCTGGAATTTATTCAGATGTAGTAGTATTTGATTTTTTATCGTTATACCCAACAATCATTGTTTCACATAATATTGGAGCAGAAACAGTTGCTACCAAAAAGCCAGCAAAATCTGGAACTGCAGTAAAAGTACCAGAAAGAGATTATTGGATAAACAAAAAGCCAAACTCGATGATGTCTACAGTTCTGGCTGAGATCATTGAGATGCGAGTTGCACTCAAAAAGGAGCGAATCAAAAGAATTCAAAAGAATCAAGAAGTTTCATTGATTGAATCAAAACTTTATTCGCTAAAAATCCTGGCAAATAGTTTCTATGGATACTTTGCATTTTATGGTGCAAGGTGGTACAGTTTTACCGGAGCTGATGCAATCACAGCATTTGCAAGAGATTATATCAAAAAAGTGATCTCTGGCGCTACTGCAGCAGGATTTCATGTAATTTATTCAGATACTGATAGTGTGATGATTGCACTTGGTTCAAAGACACAAAAAGAAGCACATGAATTTGTTGATTCAATTAACAAGAGATTGCCAGGAGCCATGGAACTGGAATTCGAAGGGTTCTTCCCACGAGGGATTTTTGTTGGAACTCGAGGAAAATCAGGCGGCGCTAAGAAAAAATATGCTTTGATTGATGACAAAGGTAAGATGAAAATTACCGGCTTTGCAACAGTACGTCGGAATACTTCACAGATTGCAAAAGAAATTCAAAAAGAGTTTCTAGGTTATGTGCTGCGTGATGAGATTGAGAAAGGGATGGAATATCTGAAAGTGCAAGTTAAGTTGGTGAAAGACCACAAAGTTCCTGCTGAAAAAATGGTAATTAAAACACAATTAACTCGGGCTTTGTCGTCTTATAAAGCAATTGGCCCACATGTAGCAGTTGCTAAGCGGATGAAAAAAGAAGGCATTGCCATTTCGAAGGGAATGTTAATTGAGTACGTGGTGCAAGAGGGGAGCGGAATAATTCGCGAGAGAGCACGCCAACTAGATCAGATGGATTCACCTTATGATGCAACGTATTATTTGAAGAATCAAGTGATCCCAGCTGTGACTGCGATTCTCGATGTCGTTGGAAAGAGCGAAGATGAGTTGCTTGATTCTAAGGATGGAAAGCAGAAAGGACTTGGTAGTTTTGTTTGAAGAAGATTAGAGAAGTTTCAAATCCTTAGTTAGAGCATCAATTACTTTCTCTTCATCAGGGCCAATACCCACACAAGTTTTAGTTCCAGGTGCAACTACAGTGTGCCCAGCATCAGTGATTAAAGAAGCTGGAATCCCCTGATCCTTAGCGTCTTGAAAATATTGAATTAATTCTTTCTGATCTTTAACTTTTAGAACAATTTTAGCCATTCCTTGATTTCTCCATTCTGCAACATAGGCTGAGTCTGCTCTTAGAACTGCTTCAACAGAGGCATGAGCTGCTTGTGCTGCAAGTTTACCCTTAGGAAGCTTAAGATCCATTCGTACAAGAATTACTTGTTTAAAATCGTAGTTTGACATAGTAATTTAAGTTAGGAAGAAAGAGTTATTAAAGGTTGTTATGAATTAAAAAAATTATTATTAAGAATAAAATAGTAATAAAAATTTAATTTAAATAAGTTAAAATAAAAAAATTACCAGTGTTGCTCAACCATATTCATAAAATGCTTTGCAAAATATGGAGCTTCAAGCCAAACTGCACTATCAAAACTTGGATGAGTTGATTCATCAGTCATCATCATAGTAAGAGCTTTTCCATCAAAAAGAAAATATCTTGAATCTGCAATTTTACTCTCTTTAACAGTTGCAATTTCACTAAATTTCTTAACAGTTTTTTTATCAGTACCTGTTGGAATTGCAATACTTACCTTGACACCACGAGCATTTGCTTTTTTAAGCTGGTTCCAAAGAGATGATTCTTTACGCTTTAAACCTGCACCAGTTGTCATGATATGAATTGATTTCTTTGCTCCTTTAATTGACATGTTTAAATGATCATAAACCTTTTCACGTCCACGAAAGGAAGCTGATTTGTCAGTTGGATCAACTAATCGAATACCCTCATTATGAAGAGAGTTTAATTCAGTTAATACTTCACTATCTTTTAATTTTGATAAGGATTTGTTCTTTTGCTCAGCTTCTTTCATTACACGCTTTTTTACACGCTCAACTACTTCAGCTGGAGGAACAGCCAAATACTTAATAGGCTTTCCAATTTTCACTACAATGAAACCTTTCTTTTCTAAACTTTCAAGAACGTCGTAGGTACGTGATCTTGGAACATTAGAAATGTCTGATAATTCTCCTGCAGTTGATACACCACGGCTTAGAAGTGCCACCCACAATTTACTCTCATATGAGTTTAATCCAAAATCCTTTAATCTTCCTAATAATTCTTGTCCTACTATCATTTTAATTTCCTCGCATTATAAACCCAAAACACACCATGATCACAGTTATATTGTAATATACCCCTTAGAACAGAGTTTATTTATAAAACTTTGGGTATAGTTTTCACTAAAAAGTAACAACACTTCGGTTTTTTAATAAGAATTAAGTATTTTTGTTAGAAAAAGTAAGTCTACTCATAAGGCCCATCAACTGTGAAAAGTCGAGAGTTACTGACGACAAAAAGACCAGAAGTTGCTCCAGCATCTAACCAACCATGAGCATAATTAAGTGCTGCGAAGGCTAAAACCCAGTCATTTTTGATATCTCTGAAGTGTTTAGCGTCATTAAAATAATCTTTGGCAAAACTGAAGAATTCTCTGGCCTGCGCTTCTGTTTCAGGAGTTTTTTTGTTGAAGTTGGCTTTGGCCAAAGTTAGGGCTTCTTGACTTACAGAGAAGTATTTATTGAGCTTTTCTTTGGTGATAGTGTTGTTGATTTTTTTGTTAGTTGTCATTTTTATCTTTCAAATAGTAGTTTGTCAATTTTTTTACAAATAGCAACCTTGTCATTTAAACTACTTGTAGACCATAATTTCTGCAATACTTTGTAAAACTTTGGGTCCTGTTCTTGAATGTAGCCAAAAGCTTCTTGAGGTCTTAATTGCCATTCTCCTCTAAGTTGAAACCATACAGGAATAATTTGCTCCGTGTAGTAATATGAGAGATATTGGAGAAGGTGACCATTTTTCTCAGTCTTCAGAAGATGTTGAAATTTTTTTATATAGCCAAGAGATCTTTGCCGTTCCTGTTGGAATTTTTTTTCTGACCAGGCAATTGGTCCTTTTTGATAAATTTTGAAAGCTTGATTTCTAATTTTGGTAGCCATTTTTTCAGTAGTATCTAACAGGACCAGAGAATACCTTAATTTCAATGAGAAAACAGACCAATCAAATTTCTTGGTTGACATTGGAATCCAAGCACAGTCAAGTTTAGTCTCATTTTTTAGCTCGTGAAAGCCGCAACGTTCGATTACTTTAATTCGATCTTCACCTTTCTTTAATTTGGGTGTCCAAACAAATAGATCCCAATCACTATCTTTGTGAAAATCCCCCACTACCCGTGAACCCGCCAGAATGATGGCTTTAGCGTCGTAGTGTTTCTTAAGATGTGAAACGATTCTTTTAAGCTTTTTTTGAGAAAATTGACCCATGAATAGAAGATAATTTTGTGCTTTATAATAGCATCGAAATGAACAATAATAAAAATAAAAAATAAAAAAAATGATAAAAAATATAAATTAAGGTTTACTCTCCTGGAATTGGTCGTCTTACAGTAATTGGTAAAACTCCTTCTTCGAATTCTCTAAGTGCGATTCTTACAGGATTATATTGCATGCTTCTTAAGGTTTTTTCGTCTACTTTAAGTAGAAATGGAGCACCCATTGAAAGTTGTAAAGCACGTGAACCAACCATTCTAGCTTT
Source organism: archaeon (assembly GCA_018670085.1). Taxonomy (GTDB): domain Archaea; phylum Nanobdellota; class Nanobdellia; order Woesearchaeales; family GW2011-AR9. The sequence continues at coordinate 95,113 of JABHRS010000020.1, forward strand.
TTCATATTTGCTAAAATCAGATGCGTTGAAAATTTCCTCTGAAACTTCAGATTTTTTAGTTGCTTTAGTAGTTGCTTTTTTAGCTGCCATATTAGTTATCCTCGTTTTGATTGCTGTTTTTAAGTGTTGTGTTGATAATGAGAGATTTATGATTTATGTTGGATATATAATTTGGTTAATTAAACCAGTGATTGCAGTAGATCTGGTCGCATAAGCTCTATGGTTTTCAGCATTAACACTAGATAATAAACCAACAATACCAAAATCCTCATTGACGATAACTCCACCACTATCACCTGCCCTGGCATTAATTTCCAAACCAAAAAAATAAGGTTCTAACCTATCTACAACACCAGGTGTTTGAATGATTTCTCCCCTCTTTGTTAGTAAAGTTACCTTTTGTCCAACTTGAGGTTCAGCAAAAGTGTAAGAGATAGGCTTACTTGATCCTCGCATTTCTAACTTCCCAATACCAACATCTCCTGAATGATGAGCTAAGATCAACCTTGACCTTGGAAAATCACCCTTGCTGTCTACACTTCCAGACTGAATGTTATAATCTCCATAAAGGCAATGTGCTGCTGTAACAAACACACCATTATCAGTTAAAAGTAGAGCATTATATGTATGATTACGTTTAGAAAGCATTTCAAATAAACCTTGATTAATGGTATCTTCCGGAGATAAGGAGTTGTCTTGAAAAAAAATTCTATATAGAGAAGATAACATATTATTATCAGACAAATTTCTTTTTTTAAATGTTTAGATTATGTTTTACTGAATAGACACGTTACTAAAAATTTAAAGAATGAATTTTAAAAAGAAATTAAAAAAAGAAAAAAATAAAGACAAAAGTCTTACTTACTTGCATCATATGCTTTACGAAGCATAGCAGCCTTCTCTAAAGCGATGTCAACCATTTTTGAGACATCATCAATAGTGATTGGTTGCTCTCCACCTTTTTGCAAAGCTGAGATAACTTGCTTCTCATCGGAACCAACAGTTAGACGAGCTTGATAACAATGCTCTTCTTCACTAGATGGATCAACTAAAAAGTTACCACCAACCTTATAGACAGTAACTGCCAAAGGTGATTTTGTAAGCGGAAGCTTTTCATCAGTTTTGCTCTTATAGTCAACAGCCTTAGTTTCAGGATCATATTTCCTTAAGGTTGTATTATTCAAAGCTGCAAGAACTGCCATTGAAGCTGCGTCAAAAAGATTTCCACCGTCGTTAATTGATACAATATCAATTGCTACGAACCATGCAAGCTCATTTTTAACAACACAGAGTTTCTTAAAATCAATTGCCTTTGCTTCACGAATTGTTCTATCAAGGACTCTTGAGATCTCAATTGCTTTCATTCTTGGTGGTCCTGTTTCATACTCTGAAGAGGACATTGGAGTTAACTCAGCGTTAATCATAATCCCACCTTGATCAGGTGTGTCAGGGTAAGGCTTCTCTAAAGAAAGCTTAACTCCTGCGATTACAACTGTGTCACCGATTCTAACCTTTGAAGATCCTTCAGCGGTATCAGTAATACCAGTTTCAATTTCAATTGGTCCACGAAATTCTAACATCTCACGACCATCTAGGCGCATACCTTTAGCAGCTAATTTTGGGATTGCATTTGTATTAACTATCATTTTGCTTCCTCCTTTGATTCAGTAGACTCATTTGCTTTAGCTCCTGAATACTTTGCATTTAGAGCTTGCTTTTGTAAGTCATATACTTGATCACATGCACCGCGAGCAGCTTCTAAACTTTTGATCAAATCTTCTTTAGAGATTTCACCGTCCATTTGCAAAAGGGTGATCTCTTTTGTGCCGTGAATCATTGCAACTGGAATGTCTGAGACAATCGCATCAAATGCTTCTTCGTTATAAGTTAAGTCTGCGCAAATTGCACCATCAACTTGACCCATTGCAACGGATGCCACCATATCTTTCATTCGAATTCCTGCGTCAGCTAGTGCAATGCAAGCAGCTGAGATTGCTGCACATCTTGAACCTGCGTCAGTTTGTGGGAATTCTACAAAGACATCAACAACACTGTTTGGAAATTCACTTAAATCCACAACAGGATCTAAAGAAAGTTCCATTACCATTGAAATTTCTTGACTTCGTCTTTTTGTTCCAGGACGGATACGTGTTCCAGTTCCAGAAAAAGGCATCATGTTATAATGACACCGGATAATTCCTTTCTTTGGATTTTGTAAAAATCTTGGATGTAATTCTCTTGGACCATAAACAGCTGCGTATGCTTCTGTTTTTCCAACTTTAAAATAACCAGATCCACTCGCGTTTGGAATGATTCCAGCTTTTGCTACCATTGGACGTAATTCATCGAATCCTCGTCCGTCTAATCTTTTTGTGTAAGCCATGTTATTTTTTCCTCATTAATTATTATTCTTGGCTAGCAGGAGCTTCAGTTGAAGCTGCAGGTTTTTCTGCGTCTTTTGCTTCAGGAGCTTTTTCTGCTGGTTTATCAGCTGCTTTGTCTGCTGGCACATGTTGGTCTCTTTGAAACCCACGACTAGGTGCTGCTCTGCTGTTCCGGTTATCTCGGTTGTCTCTATTTTCGCTATGCGCAGGAGCTTCTGGAACTTCACCAACAACGCTTTTTAGATGTGCTTCGATTTTTTCAGTTAACCCACTTTGATGAGCTAATTCTTCAATCATTCGAATAACCTTAGTTGCAAGAGCTTCTTTTTCTACAGCCCCATCTAGTAATACTGATCCATTTTGACCAACTACTACTTTACAACCAGTGTATCTCTTTAGAAGACTAATCATACTTCCACGCTTTCCAATAATTCTTGGAACTTTTTGCGCAGCTACTTGAATGATTCTTCCATTTCTAATTCGAAATAGTCCTGGTTCTTTCATGGTTAAATCAATTAAGTTCTGAGAAGTTACGTTTGTAATTTTTGCTACAACGTAATCACCAATCTCTAAAATCTTACTTAGATCTTCACCTTTTCGAACGAACCTTTGGGTTGCGTCACGTACATTTAACATCGCACTGTAGGGAGTTCCTGTTTGAACTCTCCAACCAGACATTAAAATATCGCTAACTTTCCCAATAATTGTATCTCCAACTTTTGGCATATAAGGTCCGCTTAAAGCTGTTACCTTCATTACACGTCCGGAGACGTTTGCTAAACCAAGAATTTTTGCACGAATTGCATCACCATCTCGGTATGTTTCCTCACCTGGCAAATAATCCATTCCGTTTGCTAATACTTGTCCTGGAATGACTACTGCTTTGTGTTCTACTTTTATTTCACTTGACATATTTTTTTATCCTCTCAAATGCAGCAGCAATTTGATAGTGCATAGGGCATTCGTTCCTTTTAGTCACTCAACCCTGATATTAATTTGCTCTATTATTACTGTGCAGTTTTTCCGTTATTTTTTTGTTTAAATTTTATTTTTTAAATTTATTTTTTGTTTTATTTTTTGTTTTATTTTATTTTTTAATTTTCAAGAATGTTTACTTGGCATGAACCTTGTGTTTTTTGATTCAAAGTATCAATTGCGTTCTGGACTAATCCTGCCGGAACTTCAATTGTAACTTGCCAATTCCCTTCGGTTGTCCAATCTTCTTTGATCAATTTGTTAGTTCTGATAAATTGATTGACTGCGCCAAGGTGCTTTGCTTGAATTGTAATTTGTAATTGTTTTTGCTCAATCTTAATTGGAATAATTGGTCTTAATTTTGAGATAATTTCCTCAAATTGACTTTCGATTGACTGATGATCTTTAATTTGAATTTTAGCTTCATTTAATGCGGCGTCAATTCGAGTTGCTGGGTGCGGCAGATTTGTTTTTGGATTAATTGCTAAAGTATGAATTTTATTGATTAATTGTTTTCTCTTTTGTTCTCTCTCGCTGTTACGTTGACCAGAAGTTGATTGTAATTCTCCTTTTTTGATGATGAATTCTGCAATTTCTAATTTGTTAGTTGTTTCAAAAGCTGCTTGTAATTCAGTTGTGCTAGCTACTTGGCCTTTCCTTGCATCTGTGAAGATATTTTCTGACCTCAGAGCTTCAGCTAGATCGTTGAGATTTCCCTCTTTGTAAGCACTGGCCTTTATAGGGTCGATGCTAAGTTCAAATGTTTTACCGCTACGTTTTAAACGTGCGAGAATTATAGAATCTGACATATTATACTTATTCCTTCTTTCTCTAGTTCATTGGTTTAAAAGCTGGGTGTTTATATAAATGTTGCTAATGGTAAAGAAAAAATAAGAAAAATTCCTTATTCAAAAAATAATGAGAACTTAACACCAGGTGGATCATCACTGAAGTCACCATTTCTTCCAGCTTCATACCGTTGTTTGGTTCTCTGAGACATTTCTTCTGGACTTCCAAAAGTCACATGAAAAATATCTGCACCATACATCCCAAAAATTTTATCTCCTGAAATACGAAATTTTTGAGCCCCTTCAGTTACAGTACCCTCTAGTGGATCTACCAACTGCTGCTCTGCCGCCCTATGAATAACATAACCAGTAAATTCATCAATTTCAGGTTCATACAAATCTACTGGGACTTCCCTTGTTAATGCAGTTACACCGTTAGGAGCCCATAAAAAGCGTTTAGGAACTATAAAACCTGGTTTTACACCAGTTTGCCATTCAAACAGATCTGAACCATAGGCTAGACTGTCTTCACGAGACTGATCATTTGACTCTGCAAGGTAGAGATTATTAAACCCGCGCCAAGCAAATGGTTTAATTGACTTGTAAAAAAAACTTCCCCTATTGCCGTTATTATTAGAAATAAACTCCAGACCACTGGAACTATCACGCCTTACTTGATGGTGATCTTGACGATACAATATATCCATAGAATTACTTTGAGATAGCCTCAGTTATAAATGTTCTTGTTTTGATCACTTACAAGTAGTTATGAAGTAAATGTATTTTGAGTTGGTACAACTATTTGCCTGTTTTATTTTGACGCAGAATAAAGAGATTAAAAAATAAAATAAAATAAAAAAGAGAAAAATAAAAAGAATTACTTCAACATCTTCTTGATTTGATCTGCTGAAAGACACTGAGCTTTTTTACCTTCTGTTCTAATGATGGTCACATCACAAGTGTTCACATCAAAATCACCCTTAAGAGTATCTTTCATAGCCCCAACACCAAGTTTTACAGCATCATTGACAGAGATTGTTGATTTCCATTTCTTTTGCAAAATTTGCTCAATTTCAACATCACCTTCTCCAACAGCTGCAGCCCTATACTGAAAGTAAAGACCATATGGCTCAGTTACAAAAAGTTTGATTGTACCATCTTCTTCGACTCCAGCTACCAATAGAGAAACTCCAAAAGGCCTTAAACCTGCAGACTGAGTACAAATCTGTTTTAAATCACAAATGTCTTTTACGATACTTAAAATATCGATTTTTCCATTGTAAGTTACAAAGTGTTGCTGTGCTTTTAATTGAGCCCTATCAACTAAAACTCTTGCATCTGAGATAATCCCTGCTGCAGATACTGCAATGTGATCATCAATTCTAAAAGTTTTTTCAATTGCTTCTGGAACCATTAATTTAGAACTAACTCTTTTATTTGCTACCAGAACAACCCCATCTTTACAAGTGATTCCAAGTGCACTGGATCCTTGTTTAACAGTTTTCTTTGCATACTCTACTTGTAATAATCTTCCGTCTGGAGAGAACATCGTAATACTACGATCATATCCCATCCGATCTGCCATTTTCATACTCATAATATCAACTCCTTAATTTTGAATGAATAATAGTTTAATTACTCGTTTTTAAGCTTTTCCTGTCTGATGATGCATGCGTTCCTTAAGCTTCTTCAAGATCCCACTAGTTGAAATAGCCTCAATTGTAACATTGTGATCCTTTATTTGCTTGAGAAGAGCCAGAGCCACTTTCAGCTCATCAGTATATTTGTGGCCAACTTTGATGATAATTTGACCGGACTTTTCCTCAAAAGTTTCTTTAACAATCATAGGACTTGCCTTAGCGTGCATAAAAATCCCAAAACATTTGATGATTTGTTGTTCTAAGGCTTCGATAACTTCACGTTTCCAGAATGTTTTTCCTTTTGTTTCTGGCAGTATCTTAAAGAGAATGTAACGTTTCTTTGGTTTAAGTGACGGTGCCAGCTTCATGTGTTTTGATTGGAGTTTAGAGTTTAAAAGAGTGTTGATTGAATAAATCAAAGGAACTGAGAGAAATGTTTATATAGCAGTTACTTGAGAGTAGTGTTTATGAGTTACAAAATATTAATGGCAGAAGATGATCAGATGTTGTATAACATACTCTCACGCAATATCAAGCGAAAAATCGAGAGGATAGAGATCACGCATGCTGCAAATGGAGTTAGGATGATGGGTGAGTTAGATAAGATCATTAGAGGAGAATGCGAATATGATCTGATCATTTCAGATAACGACATGGGAGCAGTATCTGGTTTACAATGTTTAGAGAGGGCTCAAAGGTTAGGAATTAACACACCATATGTTATAATGAGTGGAAATGACATATCTGAAGCAGCGCTTGCCGCTGGAGCCACAAAATTTATTAAAAAACCATTTACACATAGAGCATTATTAGATTTAGTTAGAGGATATATGCCAAATCTAAATAAAGATACAGAGTAACTTTTAAATACCCCAAAGATGTTTTCTTCATTGGATGGAAACACTTAGTCAATTTTTTATTACAGTAATTGTGATTTATGCACTAGTTATGGTTTTACTTTTATGGCTTGATAAAAAGAAGTATATCCAGCATAATA
>JABHRS010000021.1 GCA_018670085.1 archaeon
ATTCCCATCATTACTTATGGTAATTGGTTGGTATCCTCCGCTTAATGAAGTATTTTTATTCTGTAAGAGAAGCATAGATCCAAACTCGACTGTGTTAGTAGGCAAAGTTATCGAAACAAAAGATAATAACTCAAATTGCCAAAAAGAAGTCCAAGATGAAGAAGACGTGAGGTCATCACCCCTAACTTTCCAATAATAAACATCATCCACTGGTAAATCATCAGTTAAATTATATTCTGTTTGACTAGAATTTGTTTCAGCAATCCCTGATACATTAACCACAATTTCTGTAAATGCTTCATCTGTTGCAACTAATAGTTCATAAGTTACAAGCTCTTCACTTCCTCCAGCTGAACTATTCCATTGTAAAGTTGGAGTACGGACAGTGTCAGAACTTGCATTAGTTGGTGAATACAAATCAAAATCTCCTAGTACAACATAGCCTGGATTTTCTTCTGCTGGTCTACAATCCTCATTAGGGCAACTCCATTCAGTTCCATTCACTGGAGTACCAGAGACAGCTGAATCAGTCAAATTTACTGAATAAAGATAAGGTCCATCAAGGTCATCTTCAGAACTTACACCAAAAGCTGTTTGAAATTGAATATATTGATTATCTGCCAAATCAGAGATATTTACTGGAGAAAAAACATTATCATATTCAGTAAACTTCTCTGCATCACAAGCATCATCGTCGCAAGTTCTTGCTGAAAAAGTAAAATTTTTTCCAGTAGTCTTTCTGCGGTACATGATACCAACTTCTTCAGCTGTTATCGCTCTTGCAAGAATTGCAGTTTCATCAAATTCCCCAATCCAACTTTGAGTTGGACTACTATCTGATGTTCTCCCCATTCTAACTGGGAGAACAGTAACAAAATTGATATAACTTTGTGCAAAACTTAATTCTCCTCTTAGTTCATTATCAACATAAAACTTAATAAAATCATTATTAGCATCAATTACCAAGGCATAAAAATGCCAAACATCATCATTATGCTTCGATCCAGAACTATTTGAAATAGTATATGTACTCCCATTTGAAACAATTTTTGTTTCAAGATAGTCTCCGCCACTTTTGTATATTTGGAAATTATTATCAGAACCATCAGCACTACTACCAATCAGCGTACCTTTAGCACCATTACCTGTCCGAGCCCAACCAAAGACTGACAATTCTGTTTCTCCATTGAAATTCAAGTATCCAATTTCTAAATGTTTATTGTTAGCCGCGGTAATTGCACCACCAAAAACTGATGTACCTGAAAATGCCACACCATTAGTTTCATTCGCATGATAAAAATTTCCAGAAGAATCATAAAAATCAGTTCCCCCCGCATTTGAGTTCAAAGATGTTTCGTCAAAATGAAAAACAACAACAGAATTACTCATATCAATTGTTTCATTAAAATAATTAGCAGTTTCATTTTGAGAAAAATCAGGGAGATCACATCCATAACAAATCTCTTGATTCCAAACTAGTGTTTGCCAATCAGTACTAGAACCAGCATCTTGAACTGAGCTTGTGTAGGACCTTGTAACTTCAGATCCAGCTGCATACAAAGCAGCGATTTCATCCGGGTTTAAAGTTCTATTCCAAATAACAAGATCATCAATATACCCTGTAAAGTATTGACCTGGGCCGCTTACAGTTGAATCTGATCCGACCACTACTTGTTGATTATCAGAATCATCTAATGTTGCAGGTGTGAAAGCATCTGTATCTTGTGAAACTCCATCCCACCATAGTTCAATTAAATCTGAAGTTGTATTCACTGTTGCAACAATATGATGCCATTCTCCATCAACTCCATTATTATCAACAGTAAACTCAGCTGTAGCCCAAGATGAGCTCTCACGCACCAACCATTTCAAATTAGTATCAGTAAAAAACAGTATCCAATTATCAGTTTGTCCTATACGATCTTTACTAACAACTCTATCAGCAGTATCTGCAAAAGTTCTATTAACCCAAACGGAGATCGTAAGTTCACCCCAACTATTCATTTCAATATCATCAAAATCTACCATCCCATCTGATGTTAAATCTAAACTCTCATTAAAAATTCCAGGCGCACCATAACCCACCGTTCCACCATCTTCTCCATGACGTGAGTTTCCACTAATATCTTCCACATCTTCAGAACCTGCAAGTAAATCTGCGGAGGCGTCATCAAAATGAACTACTAATTGAGTGTCAGTCATATCCACTTCTTCAGTATCATTTTGATTTGCAAAAAGTACAGTATCGTACACACCAGAACCAGCTATTGCTCCAAGTCTACCATTAGCATAATCAGTAGCAACATGTGTTCCAGCATCAAACTCTCCTTCTGTATCAATTGAAATGTTTACAACTGCATAAACTAAAACTGCGAATAATGACACAATTAAAGTCGAAGCTATGAATATCTGAAAACTTTTCCGCCTCATACAGAGGACAAATCAGAACTAACTTAAAAGCTTGCCGAAATTGTTAAGAAATAGAAAAAGCATTTACTGAACACTATAACCAAAGCCACGACTTCCAAAACCACTTTCCTTCGGCATTATTTCAATATCTTCCAAACTCAAATGTCCTTCTAAACCACGATCACTTTTTTGAAAAAGCGGATTATCCAAACCTAACATTAAAGTTTTAGTTTCAACTGGAAACCTTACCACATCTCCAACTTCAATCTTTGCTTCATTAGTACCATAAGCAAGATCACCAATTTGAATAAAATAACTGTTATCTAAACTTTCCACTAAATAATCGCATTCATAAGTTGGACGAACACCTTTAGTTATTGTTCTTCCAACATCACATGAGGCATTCGCAACTATTCCTTCTACATAAAGACTTTTTTCAGCTGATTTTAAGTCTGCAACTACTCCAACAACCCCTGCTATTGTAAATACTAACATTCCAATAGAAACTGGCCTACTTTCAGCATACCATGGTCTTTCAGAAGACCTATTTGTTTTATAACTCATAATCAAATTTAGAACAAAAACTCTTTAAATAAATATCTCTCCTTGAACAACATTAAAATATTGTTATAAAAAAATAATCAAACCTCAACCTATTATTCTCTCAAAACACTAAGATCCAAAAGCCCTTCATATCCATTCTCTGTTTTTTCAAACCCCTGAATTTCTCTACCTAGTAAAGGACTAGCATATCTAATTGGAAAATTCACAACGTCTCCCACATCTACCTTTGAAGGATCTCTCCCATCAAAAGTAGATCTAACCCTAAAAAAATAATCAACTCCAGCAGAGTTTTGAATCTGATAATTAGTAAAAGCAAGAGCGCCATTTCTATCTATCTGGTCTGTTTTAGAAACAATTTCTCCTGTAGCAGAGTTTATAGGAATTTTTAATGATTCATAACCCAATAATAAAGTTGAAACACAAAGTAATCCAATAACAGGTATGGTCGCCTTTGGAAATGGAATATGCAACCCTCTCCCTTCATCAACCCAAATCACTCCATATGGTTGTCGGATCTCAATATCATCAGAAGCCATTCTTCTCTCTAGTTCTTCACTCATTAGTTAAATTATCAAATAATGCATTATTTAAAAGTATCTATCAAGAATACGATAACAAAAAACAATTAAAAAACATGAATTAAATCCACAATTCCTAAGGCAACCAAGTCTTAGGGTTCTTAATTTTCTCAGGTAAATAAGTATCAATTACATAATTCAATCCGTGCTTCGCCAAAGCTTGCTGTTCTGCACGCACCTTCATCTTCGCCATTTTTACCAAAGCTTTTTGCCAAGGTTTGTAATGTTTAATGAATGGATCATTCTTAAGTAAGTCTTTAATTTTTTTCATATCTACATCTTTTAATGGGTGAGTTGGCAGTTTATAATCTTCAATATCATTTGGTGTAATTCCAATAAACTGTGCTTGTGGAACACAAAAATACTGATTAATATGTGCTGCATTTCCTGATCCAACTTTTAAAGTCCGATAAATAGAACCAAATCCGTAAGGGTCACCATCTGTAAAAACGTAAACTGGAATTTTTTGCTCGTCAGCTAATTTTCTAATGAATCTACGACAAGCTCTTGTAGGGACTCCTCCCATTGAAACCAAAATACAATTTGACTTTCTCCAGTACTTATGTTTGTTTAATCGCTCAAACATACCTGATGTTTCAATAGCAAGTACAAACTTAGCTTTTGTTTTAAATGATAAATGTTCAACTGATGATGGTACAGAATAAGCACCTGATCCAAATTTAGTACAATCAATTTCTAATCTTTTGCCAGTATCTGAATCTTTATCAATTACAACTAATTCTCCCGCAACTGCTCCACCTTTTTCTTCAGGAACAAATCCAATTTGTTCACGATTCACTCGAAGCATTGCTTCAATGTCATCCATTACAGTGTCTGATTCTGGTTGTTCTTTAAAGCGTGCATCGCCCCAATTTTTAGAAACATAATACGCCTCTCTTTTTGTTGCAATATCTTCTGAAGAAATCAAATCTTTAGAAAGTGACATCATTCTCAGAGTTTGAGCGAATGTTTTAATGGTATTTGCACCAAGTGTTCGCACCTTCTCTTTATTCAAAATTCGAAAATATCCTTCCTTTTCATCGTAAGTTACATTTGATAAACTTCTAATTGGTAGAACTAAATCTGGCTTTTCAATCAATACGATCTTGTTGTACACTTTTTTTGCAATTTCTGCAATCTTTTTTGTGACTTCGTTTTCCGTTATTTTTTTGTCTGCCATGTTATCAATTTTAATTATCAATTATTTATATCTCTTAAAAATCCAATTTTTGCTGCTTAGCTTTTTTAGTGGAAGATTCTTCTTCTTCTTCAGATTCACTATTTTCTTCAGTTTCTGGTTCACGCCCAATTTTTGCAAACTCAGGATCATAATCAGGATTATCAATTTTAATCTCTTTTAATTCTCCTCTATCTGCTTTTAAAATTTCAGCTAGTTTATCTTCTACATCTTTCTTTTCAATATCAGTAATTCCAAGTAACTCTTGAAGTGCTTCAGCTACATGCGGCATATATTTGGTAATGAACCCACGTTTTTTCGCTTCATCTTTTATTCGCTTTTTCTTTCGAACAAATGATGCTAACTTTCTTCCACATTCTTGTAAAGCAAGTCGAACTTCTTTTTCAATTTCAGGATAAGCAGCTAATGCTTCTTTTGATTCTGAGGTAAACGGAACCCAAACTGATCCCATATGCACAACCATTGTACAAGGTCCAACTGGAATTTGTTTTCTTGATTGTTGCAAACCATAACTTTTCCAAGATGTTTGCTGAACTGAGCCTGTGATACTACATGCTCCTTGTTGATACAGAAGAGGAACTCTGTTTGCAAACCGCATAATCCTAACAGATTTATCGCTTAGTTGTTCTCCACCATACGCCATAGCAGCCTCAATAATAAATGGATTTCCCCTGTAAACAGCTGCTGGCCGAGTTGTTGAACAATAAAATTCTGCATTAATTTCTTTACGCAAACCTTTCTCAAGTAACTCTGCTGTAATTGGACTAATACAATCAGTTGGCGGAGCCATAATTTTACTTCTTGCAATTCCTTTCATCAATTTATCAGCGTGTTCTCGAGTCATAGCCTTAATTTTCATAGTTGGTAAAAGTGCAGAATTTTGACAAATTTCTTTCATAGTTTTTGGACTTACTCTTTCAAAACTATTTTTCAAAAATGCACCAAGTGTTTTCTCTGATGTCATTTGCATCATTTTCATTAAAATTCCAAGTTCCACTCCATATGGGTGCGGTTTTATCTCTCTTGCTTCCGGTGGGAGTGATTGAGCAACTCTTGGGAAAATAATTTGTTCTGCGTTTGGATCAGTATAAATGATAGTTGCATGTGGATTCACAATTGCTGTTTGTTTTAGATATTCGTCAACACCTTGTCTACCTTTGTGATAACTTCCTTCTAAATCAATTTCAACTCGAGTTCCATGGTCTTTTTCTTCCCAATCTTCCTCAATTTCATCTTTAACTTCTGGCATATTGTTTAAGGTATCAATTTTAACTTTACAGCCGTACGCTTTTTTGTGAGCATCTGTTTTAGTTAGAACTGTAGCTGATTTTCCAGTTGTAAGTTGTCCATAAAGTACTGATGCTGAGATACCAATACCTTGTTGACCTCTTGTTTGTGCTAGTTTATGAAATTTTGAACCGTATAATAATCGTGCAAAAATGTTCGGAACTTGCTTTTTCACAATCCCAGGACCATTATCTTCAATGATTACCCGGAATCGCTTATCATCTAATTGGATCAATTCCACAAAGATTTCTGGTAGAATTCTAGCTTCCTCGCATGCATCTAATGCGTTATCAACAGCTTCTTTTATCGTCGTGAGCAGTGCTCTACGAGCGTTATCAAAGCCTAGTAAGTGTCTGTTTTTTTCGAAGAATTCCGCTACTGAAATTTGCTTTTGTTTTTTAGCAAGTTCTGATGCGTGTACCTGTCCTTTAGCCATTATTAAGAAAACATGGCTAATCGCTGCTTTAAAAAAGTTTTGGTAATCTGATCAATTATCTAAAATTAATTTTCGAAGCGCACCTACACCTTGATACTTCGCAGCAATGATTCCTAAACTCTGGGCTGAAGCAACATTTGTCGTCGAGTCATCTACATAAACACAAGTTTTAGGATTCAAAGAAAATTCATCCAAAACCAGCTGCCAAGCCTGTTTATCTGGTTTTACAAAACCAGTATCCCTTGAAAAATATGCTTTATCAACTAAGTCAAATAATTCTCCTAGCTCTTTTTTGTAATAATCTCGTCTTTCTTTAAAATTGTTTGAAAGAATAAAAATCTTTTTTCCTTGTTCTTTTAGCTCTTTAGCATAGTCAAATAACTCTTGGTTTAATCCTTCTCCACTAAACCAATAAGCAAAAAATGATTCTTCGGTAAAATCCAAACCCCAATTTTTAATGTATGGTTTCCAAAAATCCCAGGCTTTTGGTGCCTCAGGAAGACGAATTTTAGGCATAATATCTGTAATTGCTGCAACAACATCAGCGTCTTTAACACCATAATCTCTTTCTAATCTAGAACTTAAATATTCGCTTTTGAGCAATACTCCATTCAAATCAAAAATGACTGCATTAATTGTCATCTTCTTTCTTTGCCTGCAACTCACTCAACTTAACTTGATCTTTCGCAAGTCGTTCTTTCTGCTCTTCTTTCTCTAAGAATGTATACACAGTTTTGTGCATAGCTCCTGTTAAAAGCATTTCAACAGCTCTGTGACAAATTGAAACTTTTAATGAATCGCCTAAAATAGAAACTGTTTTTCCATAAACTGCAATATCGCAATCTGTTAATCTTTCAATTTCTCGTCGAACTTTTCCTTCGCGCCCAATTACTCGGCTCCGGATTCGCTCTAATTGTTTTTGATTTCCGCCAACTAAATCTCGAAGGCGAATAATATCTAATGAATTTTCCTCAATTAATAATTTTAAAGCGATTTTTGGATTAAATCCTCTACCAATAGCTAGAACTATATCTTTACAATCAAACAATTTCAAAGCATCATGACTTGACATTTCAACCAAACCATCGTCAGAATTAACTTGGATTTTACATTCAGTTTTTTTCTCTAGTAACGCTTTAGTAACTCCACCTGAACCAATTAGTACAGCAACCCGATCCTTTGGAATTTTAATATCTTCTTCCATTAACTGTTCTGTGTGAACATGTTCTGCTCTTTGTTCAGGTGTTTCCTCTGGCAGTTCTACTACTTGTTCCTCTGCGACTTCCGTAAATTCTTTAGCTTCTTGGTCTTCTAGATTCATTGACTCAAAAACACCCATCTTACTTTAAAAATCTTTACTATAGAATTCACTTCTTCACAATTTTAGCCAGCACAGTATCTAAATCTCGCCTAACACCATGTTTCTTAAAAAACTGCAACACATTCTTCATATCTCGTTGTAATAACTCAGAAGAAGCCCTACTTTTCACTAATGTACACTGAGAAAAATCTATCAAGATAGGAGTTTCGATTAATTCTCCTTTTACTGTTTTCTGTAAATTTAAAATATTAAACGCCGACAAATCACCGTGAACTAAATTTGCTTTGTGATACATCTTTCTAACTTGTTTAATTATTAGGTCCAAAAATTCTTCAGGATCCTCTGGAACAGAATCCTTTAATGGCAAAGCAACTTCTCCAGATATTTTATCCCCAATTAGTTCTTCAACTAGTACATTATGTTTCAAAACCAGCGGCTCAGGTACATCTATCTTTGCCTCATATGACCGATGTAAGTTTTTATATTCCCTTTGCACCCATGCAAAAATAATTTCACGTCGACGTTTCTTCAAAGAGACATATCTTGGATCTTGTTTAATATAGTTATACATCCCTGAAAAATCAGAATTTTGAATTCGATAAATTTTCACAATCACATAATGTTTTCCACCTTCTGCACTCGCTAAAAACACATTTGCTTCCTTCCCAATTTTCAGTGGACTCACTAATTCATCAAAATGTCCCCGACTTTGTAATTCGAACAAATTACGATTAGTGAAAGCATCGAATACTCCTTTAACTGTTTTAAATCGCTCTTGATACTTTAGTGTAACCATAACTAACAAAAAAGCAGCTGTAGGTTAAAAGAATTGCTACAGAATAACTAATAAAACTGAGCATTGATTAATTTATAACCATATAATCCCAAAATATATGCTCTATCTCCAGTTTTAGGAGTGGTATAATAAATTGTGGTTGTTGAATTATCAATGCAAGAATCATGAACTACTTCCACAGAACTACTTGCCAACATTTCTTGTGCTACTGCCAAATCTGTGACCACATTAAATCGATGATATCTCCCATACATTCTAGTAGCCCAATCTGCCCAATCACCTAATCTTGAGGTAAATGTTTCCAGATCCATCTTAGACTCAGCTTTTGCTAATTGAATGTTTACTTGTTTACCATTTAATTCATACATAAACAATGAGAATAAACTGAGATTTATAAACTTTCTCCGTTTAACTACTTTCAAGTAACAATATAAACGGAACATTTATATATAAGTTGTCCTAACAGAGTAGTAAACACCTCAAAACCACCTCTTTCCTCAGTTGATTCTTCGGAGTCAGCTGGGGTTTATTTTCTTGACTATCAAGAAAATACTCAAAAATCCCTGGTTTTGGTTGTATTTTTTTCAAACTAAGTTTGAAAAAATGATTAATTATTCTAAAAGAATTATTATCGTATTTTTCTAAGAAAAACTACAAATAACAAAAAATAAACATTTTACATAGAAAAATACCTTAATTCTTTTTATATTAACTAAATTTTTAAGCAGAAATAGCTTCTTCTACTATAGAAATATTAAAATAGTAAATTACATTAAATCAAATCATGTCCGAATCATTTAAAATTCATAAATATAGAAAAAGACCCCTTTCTGAAGTTCAAAGTGTACTTGTTGAAATAGGCCCAGATCAAGTCCATGAACATTTGGATGATATCTTGGGTGAGTGAAAATACGCAGTCAGAATAAATGGTAGTTCAGATAGTACACCCGGAGATTTTGATTATTTAGCTCAAAATATGGCAAAAAGGCTCGAAAATCCTGAATTTTCTTTAAGTTCCTTCAAATACTCGAGTGGATCAGGTGCTGGTATATGGACAGACTCCTCAGACACATGGTATGAGCAACACGGAATATTAGAAGATAACGAAATATCTTTACTTTCCGCATTAACCCTAAAACATTACATGATCAACAAAACTAAAGATTCTGATTAAATTCTACTGAGTTAAAAAGATTTGACTTTAAGCCTAAGTTCACCTTAAAAATAAGCCCAGAATCACATTTAAAGTCAAATATGCCAAGGACAAGAAAAACATTAAAAAACAATAATAAGCTTTATAAAGTACCTTGCATATATACAAAATAGTCTTTTACTGAGTTACCCAAAGCTAGCCTACGACGAAAGTCAAGCTATGATCTTTGGGGGTTTGTGAAAGACTTCATTATTAACAACAAAAATTCGTTGATTTACAAAATTTCAAAACGGATTTTTGGAATGAGAAATTTTATCATGAAATTTCCCATAACTATCAATTACTTAACATTCACACATCATAATTTCAATTAATATTTGTGAACCAAAATGGTAAACGAAGATTTGACAAATCTTAAGACATTCCAGGTAAAGTAATTCTTAGTAATATTGAAACAACGACAAGTCGTATAAAAATACGCAGCTTAAATTCATATTCACTTCATTCAAATTCAAACGCAATTGACAACTGCAACAAGTACTAATAGTACATTTGAAACCTTAGAGGCAAAAGAGCTTCAAGGTAGTGATAAGAATTCTAAGCCAATAAACATTAATTGAAAACTATTCAATTAAGTAAAGTACACAAGTACGGAGAAAATTAAAATGGCAAAAATTAGCCCAATCGCATCAAAATATATAGTAAGATCATCAATTAAAATTGATGGTATTGTAGACAGACCAGACGTAATCGGAGCTGTCTTCGGTCAAACTGAAGGACTTTTAGGAAACGATTTAGAGTTAAGAGAACTACAACGTTCCGGTAAAATTGGAAGAATTGAAGTTAACCTTAAAACTCAAAGTGGAAAAACTACTGGAGAGATTGTAATTCCAAGTAGTTTGGATAAAACTGAAACAGCAATCGTTGCAGCAGCTCTTGAGATCATTCAACGAATTGGTCCATGTAACGCTGACATTAAAGTTGTTGCAATCGAAGATGTTCGAGTTACCAAAAGACAATTTGTAATTGATCGTGCAAAAGCGCTTCTTGCTGACTTAACTGCAAACACTCTTCCAGATTCAATGGAAATTGCAACTGAAGTTGCTGAATCAGTTAGAATGATGGAGATCAAAGGATATGGAAGTGATAAACTTCCAGCAGGCCCAGAAATTAAAAGTTCTGAAGAGATTATTGTAGTTGAAGGTCGTGCTGACGTTTTAATGATGTTAAAGCATGGATTCAAAAACGTAATTGCAATGCAAGGTTCATCAGTTCCTAAAACAATTATCGAACTTTCTAAGAAAAAATCCACTACTGTCTTCGTTGATGGAGATCGTGGAGGAGACTTAAACATTAGAGAGTTAATTAGTGTAGCTGAGATTGATTTTGTCTGTAAAGCACCTGATGGAAAAGAAGTAGAAGAACTAACTAAAAAAGAAATCCACAAAGCGCTTCGTGGTAGAATTACAGCAGAACAAGCTAAATTAGATCTTGGTGTAACTTCAAGTGGTGAGTTAATCAATAAAGATGCTCGTCTAACCAGGCAATTAATTAAGCGTGGAGATCGAAGAGACAATAAATCTAGAAACGATCGAAATTCCAGGGACAGTAAAGGCAGAGATAGTAAAAGAAATGATCGAAAAGCTGCTAGTCCAAGAACTCCAGCACCAGCTAGACGTTCAGCTGGACCAACCGATGCTGAAAAAGCAAAATTCAAAGAAGTTGCTGAAGATTTAGTTGGAACTCGTGGAGCTTGTATTTTTGATGGAAAGTTAAACATTCTTGGAAAAGTTCCAATGACTGAACTTGCAACCACCATCAAAAGTTTAGGTGGAGGAATTCATGCAATTGTTCTTGACGGCGAAGTTAATGATAGCTTAGCAAAAACAGCTGAAGGATTAAAAGTTCAACTATTAGTTGGGACCAAAAATTCAGCTAAGGCTGCTAAAGTTAAAGTTATGACTGATAAAGATCTTTAAACCTTTTTTTTTTATTTTTTTAATTTTTATTTATTTTTTATTTACTTTTAATTCTTGAATGTTATGATTGGACTCAAGGTCGTCACTACAGAGTAACACTTATAAATAACCCCTGTTTCTACATCTTTATGAACAAACTAGCTCTTTTTGATCAAAGAATTGTCTTAATCCAGGACCCAGAACTTCAAGGTGCAGATGCGCTTTACAAATTACTAGGACTAACAAGAGATGCTTCAACAGCAGATATCAAAGATCGATATCGTCATCTTTCCAAACAAACTCATTCTGATAGAGGCGGTGATGACGGTCTTCAAGGAAGATTAAATGAAGCAAAAAGAATTCTGCTTGACGAAGCTCCTTCAGGAGTAAAAGGATCAAGATCATTTAGAGAAATCTATGATAATAAACGAATAGCAACAGAATTATTTGGTGCTGGATTAGAACACAATGGACAAACAACAACTTCTTTTGCAGAAATAATTGAAAGAGGAATTCTGTGGGACAGAAAGATTGCAGATGTTCAGGATCAAACTGAATATCAAGAAATAAAATCAAGATTAGATTCAGCAGTTGAAGAACTTAAAGGAATAAAATTCAAATTTGATTATGGATTGGTCCGAGATCAATTCACTGCACAAAGATTGCAATCAGAATACAAAACGGCAGTTGATACTGCAAAACAAGCACAAGAAGCTGCTTTTCAATATTTATTTTCTACATTACATCCAGAAGGTGAAGAAATCAAGGATCAGCAAAAACAAGATTTCATAGAAAAAGTAAATCACAACGCTGAGAGGTTTAATTATGAAACAACTGCACAAAGTAAGATGTTTGATTTATTCACAGAATACGCGTCATTCGTATTTGCAACTGATGAAGAATTAAGTGTCTCTATAGAAAATTTAACTGAAGACCAACATATTGTAAGAGCACATTTAAATGATAAACGAACCCAACATTTTCCCAATTTAAAGTATCTAGATTTAAAATCATATGATGCTAGAGTTGATATCAACAACCCAGATCTAACTGGAAGAATTGCACTAGTTAATGGAAGAGTTACTATTCATCACCAAGCAGATTCACCTGTAGCATATCGAATTATAGCGCCAGAGATTCAAGCACCTGGTTTCAAAAAACAAGGAGATTTATATGTTGCATCTGCTGATGTTGACTTGTCAACAGTTAAACCTCAGTTGGAGATCATCCTAAATCAAGGTTATGTTAAATTTCAACAAGGATAATTCTTTAACTAACACACAAACTATTTAACCAAGCAAAACCTCCTTCTACCTATGACCTTTGATGTAATTATTGGTAGAAGTAAAAAAGATGTTGAAAAACTTGGAAAAGAAGGCACAGTTTTCTTAGGCAAACAATATGTTAGCATGGGTCAAACCACTTCACTTTCCAATCCTGTTTACATGGATGTAGCTGGTGCACATGTAGTTTTTCTTTGCGGCAAGAGAGGCAGTGGAAAATCATACACTATGGGTTCCATCGCTGAAGGTTTAGCGGACTTGCCAAAACATATCAAACAAAACCTTTCAATCGTCTTACTTGATACTATGGGGATTTATTGGACAATGAAATATCCAAACTACCAAGACGCTGACCTATTAAAACAATGGGGATTCGATCCAAAACCATTGGATGTAAAAATTTACACTCCTTCTGGTTTCTATTACAAATACAAAGAAGAAGGAATTCCAACTGACTTTCCTTTTTCGCTAAGACCAATTGATGTTGATCCTGAAGATTGGCTTACAGCTTTTGACATTAAAGGCAACACAGCTGAAGGAGTCCTCCTCTCCAAAATTTCTCTGCAAGCAAATCAAACTGGCGAAAGTTATAGCATGGACACACTCATTGAAAATACCAGAAACGATCCAGAAAGTGAGAGAGTTACCAAAGCAGTTGTGATCAATCTATTCGAAAAAGCTAAAGGGTGGAAAATATTTGAAAAAGATGGAACTCCATTAAAAGACATCGTTAAAGGCGGACAAGTTACTGTCTTAGATGTTTCACCATATGCTACTATGCCTTCTGGTTGGGAAATTAAAGCGCTTGTTACAGGCCTTGTTTGTGGTAGATTATTCAAAGAGAGAATGATCTCCAGAAAAAGTGAAGAATTCCAAAGTGTAGACAAGGCTATGCATTATTTCTCTAAAGAACAAAAAGAAAAACAAGAAGAACCTCTTGTTTGGATAGCTATCGATGAAGCACACGAACTTTTGCCAAGAGAAGGTAAGACAGCAGCAAGCGATGCGTTAATTACAATTCTAAGAGAAGGTCGTCAGCCAGGTATTTCTTTAATTCTTGCAACGCAGCAACCAGGGAAAATCCATACTGATGTGATGACTCAATCAGACATTGTTATTTCACATCGCCTCACAGCTAAAATGGATGTTGAAGCGCTTGGTCAATTAATGCAAAGTTATATGCGAACTGGTTTAGATGAAGAGTTGAATCATTTGCCTTCTCAGAAAGGTGCTGCAATTGTTTTTGATGATAATAATGAAAGAATTTTTCCACTTCAGATGCGTCCACGTTTCACTTGGCATGGTGGTGGGTCACCTTCAGCTGTTAAAGGAAAAGGTAATCGAGTAGATAATCTTTTGAAGCAGATTAAAGATTTAGAGTAGGTCCTTGCTGTCAAAACAATTTATTGCACAAAACAACAACCTTTAAATGCCCCTCTCTCTTCTCTTACTACAATATGGGCCTAAAAGACAAATTAATGTTTTGGAAAAAATCAGATGATTTTGATTTTGACATGCCAAAAGATCCACTAGGTATCAATAAAACAAATCCAGGAGTTCCAGTTCAAGACAATCTTAATCTTCCAAGTGATACTAATGATCCATTTGCTCCAGACATCGCAATGCCAGGTGCAGCGCCATCACCACCTGCACCTACTTCATTTAGTGCAAAAAGAGATAATGAAAAATCCACTGCAACTCACAGAGACGCTGAGTTAATGAATAGTAAATTAGATACTATCAAAGCAATTCTACAATCTTTAGATCAACGTGTTGGTGCAATAGAACAAATAGCCAGAGCCGATCAAGCAAGGCAACAACAAAAAAATAATCCAAAAAATCGTTTGTGGTAAGAAGTTATGGTAACATCTGTTTCAAAAAATCCTTCTTGGTCCAAAATCATAAAAACTAAAGAAACAATTCTTTTTCTGATAATTGCAAGCATCATCGCAAGTCTTGACCAGTCAACCAAATTTTTCATTGAACTTTTAAAACCAAATATTCAAATTGGATTTATCAATATCACTTACTCAACTAATACAGGAGCTGGTTTTGGAATATTACAAAATTCCTCATTTATCTTAGGAATCATCTCAGCAATTGCTGCAATCGCCGTAATTTATCACTATCCAAAATTACCACAAACAAAAATTTACTCTCTTTTAACAGGGTTATTTCTTGGGGGTATCATTGGAAATGGGATTGATCGATTAACTAAAGAATATGTTGTTGACTTTTTAGCAACTTCCTTTTGGCCAAGTTTTAATGTGGCAGATTCTGCTATTACAATCGCAGCTGTTGGGTTTATTCTATTGGTAATTCAAGAAGAGATCACGATTAAAAAAAAGTCATAGATATTTATTGATTTAAATTTATTAATTCGTCAATTGGAACTTGTCTAACTTCGTAAGTTTCTTCTAAATCAGATCTTTGGATCACTTGCGCAGGATACATTCTCTCAGCATCAATTGCCTCTTGTTCTATTGCTGCTATTGTTTCGTCATAAACATCTTTATTTTCTCTTTGAGCTTCATGAAGTGGAGACCAAAATTGATACACACTTGCATCCATCTTCCCTAAATAATCTCCCCTCTCATCAACAAAATAACTTAATTCATGATTCAAAAAACTAGCAACAAAAAAATCCCTCATCTCTCTTGCTTTTCTAGGATCTTTCATTTCTGCAACTAATTTGTAAGTGTCACTTTCTTCAAATGCTCTTACATTGATCTCATATATCGCCTCTTTAGTCAAACCCTTATATGCAAATTTTATGGCATCTACATCTTCAAGCATTACTCCAATTTTAACATTGCTTGCCATATCGTGAGATAAACTCATATCAACTGGAAGCCCACTAACAGAAGTATCTTCATAAAGAGGAGTAATGATCTTCATTCCTCGATCAAATATATACCTCAAAGAAGATTTATCTTTTTCTCTTGAAAAGGCAGCGCTATTACCTAGTACAAAATTTTGAACAAAGTCCAATTTTACTCTTTGTATCCGACTATTTTCTTCAGGGTTATTCAATAGTAATTCTAATTTTTCAGGAGGGATCACATAAAGATCGTTTGGATCTTCACCATCAATAATCCTATCCACAAGTACAGAGGGTATTGCCCAAGTATAATCATATGTCAATAACCAAACCTCATTTATATCATCATGTTCATCTATGATTGTACTCAACATATCCTCTAAAGATTCTGCTCTAATCTGCCTTGCCAATTTAACTTTCTCTCTCTCAGATTTTATTGTAAGATCAATAAGTTCTTCTGAAAAAACAACATCAGAAACACCAGTACTTTTCTGTAACGCTAATTCTTGGACTCTCATAACACCAATCAATTTTCTTTTTGTTGCAAGAGAATACAAATCAGATAATGTCATTTCTTCACTTCTTTCAGAGATCATTTCATCTAATTTTACAGCAGCCACGACCAAATCATAATCACTACCAAAATTTGAAACAGCATAATTTCCACCTTCAGATGCTTCAAGCGCAAATGAAATATATTCAAGTTCCTGCTCAATTGTTTGTGTTCTAGCCCCAACTCCTAACGCTGAAACACCATCTCCTTTTACGTTCTTAATTCCTTTCGCAAATTTCTGTTCCAACACCCATTTTTGTAAATCAGGATGAAGTTTTGAAATATCTCCGTTATTTTCATCAATATAAGCGACCACAAAATGTTCCAATGGACGAATAACCCCTTTAATTGGAGCTTCGAAATTTGGATCAAAATAAGCTAGTGTATTTTCAACATATCTTCCATCTAAAACTGTTCGTACATGATCATCAAACACTTCAACTTCTAATTCAGGAATCTTAGAATCATATTCAGCAAGCATCGAAATAGTTCTTGTTCCAGAATCACAATTATACACCCCATTATTTCTTCTTGTTTTTATAACACGACCAAATGGTTTAGAATATTTTTTTAATGGAGTTATAATAAGATCACTATTTCCAGCAATCCATTCCTGGTTTTCAGGAGCATCCATATCAATTGGCAAACCATGATGTAAGATATTAAACGCGCTTTCTAATCTTTCAAAAGAACTTTCTCCAACAATCAAGGAAGCAGCTGTTGAAAGATAACGATCAAACCAAACTAACTCTTCCAAAGGGTCAATTGTGTTTTCAATACAAAGTTCTTCTTGGTTGAAATCAAACACTTCTTGCCGCACAACAAATTCAGTAAAAGTCATAGAATCTAATTGACCATCAGATAAATCTACAGCTAAAGAATCTACAAAGGCTGCTTTTTCAGGTGAAACCATATTAAATGAAGGATTATCAGTACAAACAATTTCTTCCAATAATTCGTCAAATGCCTCTTTTTCAGTCATTTGTTTAGAAGACTCAACATTTCTCCAATCATAATCTGCAGCAAGCAAAGCCCCAGTATGAACCGCTAAAGCACCTAAAACAGGCAAAGCCCATTCTTTAAGAGAGCTATCTTTAACAGTAGATTTTCCAAAGAGATTAGCATCAGTCATTATAACTGCTCATATAAACCTCATTTATAAAGTTATCTTAAGTTTAGTCACTTCTTAGTGACAATTGATGGAATGGAAAAAATAAAAATAATTTATTAATTGATATCTCGATGTGGATGAAACCCTGCTTCCCATGCTGCTTCCTTAGTTGAAAATTCTCTGCGATTCGCAGCTTTAATTTTTACCGCCCAATCGCTTCCAGCTTTGTGATAATATTTACCACGTTTACTTGCAACAAATGCAGCATCTGATTCTGTTGATTCTTTCACTTCAACAGTCTCACTTACGATACCAGTTTCAATTTCAATTTCTTCAGATGGTGGGCTATAATCTCTCACAACACTTACAGGAGCATCAGTTGATGTAACTCCAGCAACGGTGTAAGTACTCATAGTGGAGCGCACTTGCTCTCCACCAGAGTTATTACCTCCTCTCCCCAAACTAACTGTGAATAAAACAAAAGCTGTAAACACTGCAATCAAATCCATATTGTAACTGTAAAAAAATTCCATTGCAATAAAAAATAATCCAAATGTTGCAGCAAATAAAGGTAAAGTTCCGTTATGTGAATCAAGCCAAACTAAAGATGCTAGCCATAATAATAAAGACACACAAAATATTCCAAGTAGTAAAACAAAATATCTGTTAATTCCAACCCCATATCCGAGTAACTCGGATGCCATTCTAATAAAAAACACTGTTAGTAATAACAGTATTGCCACCAATCTTCCTGTAGATTTCATAATTATTTTTTTAATAAAACGTTATTTAAACATTTATATACTTGGATTTCTATTGTAGAAAATATTAAACAGAAATATTCAGTTAAAATAATCTTATTTTAGTAAAAAATTATAAGAAAAAAATCAATTAGAAATCATCTTGAATAGAATCAAGTAGTCCTTTTCTTTTCAAAAAGTCAATCTCAGCTTTGCTTCGATATTTGTAAACAACATCTCCTTTCTCATCTCCACCAAGTTCCCAAGGTTCAATGATTACAATATTTTGTTCTCGAACCCAAAGATATTTTCGAAGACGTCCTGGAATTCTACAAATTCTAGTTTTTGCATCAAGACATTTAACATACATTCTAGATCCGCCAAGTCTTCGCTCTACGATTCCAAGGATTTCTTTACCTTGCGGCAAACGTACTCTTAGTACTTGGGGTTCATCGGAGCCTTTTCCTTTACCCTTTCCTTTTCCTTTTCCTTTTTTAGCGAATGGTTTTGGCATAATACTCAAATATCTTAGTTTCTTTATAAAAGTATAGCTAAAGCATTACTAAAGCAACAATCGTATCAAAGCCACTGGTCAAAGACCCAAAAGACATATATAACTAATAACACCAAATTCTCTTATTCAAATTCAAAAGAGGTAAAATCGGTGGCAAATAGAATAGAATCTCCTTCTTCAATAAACACTTTCAAACAGTGTCCAAGAAAATATTATTACACTTATGTTGAAAAGCTGCCACGTGGATCTAGCATCCATTTAGTGAGAGGAAATATTGCCCATTCAACTTTGGAATATTTTTATGATATTGATATATCAAAGTATACTAATGATGACTTCGAAAAAAATTTCCATCAAACAATTCAAAAATTACTTTTCAATCAATGGGGAGAATACAAAGAGAAATTAGATGCCCTTCATTTATCAAACGACAAGTTAAGATTTTACTTTGAAGAAACAATGATGATGGTTATCAATTGGACTAACCATTTCATTAAAGAGTTTACTGAGGAACTTAAAAACAATCCAGCGGCACTTGAAGAAGTTTTTCACAAGGTATCTCCAGTAAGAGAAATGGAGTACAAAAGTGAAGAACACAAGGTCAGGGGTTTTATTGATGCTATTGCGTACAAGAATAATGAAGTACACATTATTGATTATAAAACTAATAAGAAGCCTCAGATTAAAGATTCTATTAAGTTGCAACTTGCAATTTATTGTATGATGTATAAAGAGAAACATGGTAAAATGCCTGATAAAGTTGGAGTGTTCTTTTTACGAAATAATTTACAGATGTTAAAAACCACGCCTGAGATGGTAACTCGTGCTAAAGAAGAAATTGAGTTAATTCATGCCCATACTGGCATCACGGAGTTGAAAACCGATTATCAGAGAAATATTACTCCACTTTGTAAGTGGAAGACTGGTCAGTGTGAGTTTTATGAAGTGTGTAAACCTCATTCTTGAAGTTTTCAAGCTTAAAAATTTCTACACATAAACCTTTAATAACATTACAGATTTTAAAAAAACATGAAAACTATCTTATACTTAGCAATGACTCCAAATGGATACATTGCAAGGGAGAATGATGAAACTCCTTGGTCTAATGAAGAATGGGAACATTTCTCTACTGTTGCTAAAAGAGTAGGTAACCTAATTGTTGGAAGGAAAACATTCGAAATCATGAGTAAAGATGGTGACTTTCAAGAACTGGGCAACCCATTTACGCTAGTCTTGTCAAAACAAGAAAACGATGATCCAAAATTTATCAATTCTCCTGAACAAGCGATTACTCTTCTAAAAGAGAAAGGGTTCTCCGAGGCTCTTGTTATTGGTGGCGGGATGACAAATAGTTCATTTGTTCAGAGTGGTTTTGTTGACGAAATACATTTAGATATTGAACCATTCTTATTTGGAAAAGGAGTGAAACTCTTTGCTGATGCTGATTTTGATCTAAATTTAAAATTATTAAAAATCAAAAAAATTTCAGAAAACACCGTTCAATTACAATATAAAATTCTAAAATAAAAAGAAAAAAAAAACTACTACGCTCCCAGAAAACTCATTCTAATAATATCTGAATACATAGTAACATTATCTAATACCCAAGCTTCAACTCCCGCTCCTAAAATCAAGAACAGTACAGCAAACAGTAATAAATAGATATTAAATCCAAATACTTCCATAAACCGATCTCCTGCAAATTCTTCAAGCAGTACATCTTTACTGATTACAGCTCCTGCAATCGCAGCTAAGATATAACAAGTTGATTCAATCAATACATGCGGGGTTACTATCAACGCTATCTTTGCATACAGCGAATATACACTTTCACCCGAAAAATTACTTGCAGCCTTTGCAGTGTATCCAAATATCGTTCCCCAAACCGAAGCATTCCAAGTTATCAAAAAGATTGCTCCATCTCCAGTTAATAATGCCATAATAAAACACGCCATCATTACTAAGAAATTATTGTTAAGTAAACTCCAGAACAGATCTGAACTAAATGTACCAGCAACAGCTTGTCCTGCAAATCCTTGTCCTAACCTAATTTCTAATTGTTCTCGAAATAATGTGTTAGTCTCAAGTGAAGGCATTGCCATTGTTGCAAATGAGTATGTTAACAGTATTCCAACAAATAAGAATAGATAAATTTTTACCACATCCCAATCATCGCGAACCAGTGCTTTGAGTGTAATCTTTTTCTCTGCTCGCTCTTGCCGCTCTTCCATATCGAATATCTTGTACAGCTCAGGTAACAATAATAACGATGTAAAAGCAACTGCAACTAATGCAGGATCACCAGGGAATAATATTGATGCGATTAAAATTCCAACAAGGGAATATCCAACTCCCAGAAGTAAAGCATATCTTGCTTTCTTTTCAAGCCAATCCTCTGGAAAAATATGTTCTAGTACCATAGGAAAACACCTCTTGTTTTCTGTTGGACCAAAAATGTTTTATTTTTATGTACCATTTATAGACCTCTTTTTGTGAAATAATTATGATTATCAAATTAAAAGAATATTTTTAGCTTCTTAAATCTTCCTCCATCACCCAAATAATTTAAATACCAAATTCAACTTACCAATTACATGCCAAAACTTTCCAAACAAACGTTAAATGTGATTAACATCTCATTAGTTCTCATTTCTTCAATTTTAATCCTCAACCTATTTGGGTTTCAAATTCCAAATTTGGGGTACGCAATTCAAGACGCCATAGATACAGAACAAGCAACCTGCTTTGCCAGCTACGATAATCAAGCAAGTGAAATCAATTTGGACCTTTGTTGCCAAGAAGCAAAAAAGCAGCTTAGTTGCATCGGAAATAAGCAAGTGATCTCCACTGTCGAAACCGACGTTCAATGTTCCACCGGAACTACAACCATAAAATATCATTTAACGGATAACGCTTACAGGTATTGCCAAAATAACTACTACTAAACAAAACAAAACACTGCATTTAACGCCAATGAAAAAAACAAAAACATCCAAAAAAAAGAGCATCTCTGTACAAAAAAACAAAAAAACAGCCAATGCTTCGAAATTGCAGCTACAGATATTATTTGTCTTACTGATCCTCACCTTCAGTTTAAGCATTGCTAATATTGCAAAGGCTCAAGGCTATTTTATCCCCTTCATTTCCGATGGAATATCAATCGACGACAACGCAATTCAATTAGACTCATTAACTTTAGAACAAAAAATTGGCCAAATGATAATTGTTCATGGTTCAACCTACAATATTGATGAATGGCAAAAAATGAATATTGGTGGATTTCATCTATTTGCGATGGAATCAGCTGAAATCTACAAGGCAACAATAGATTCCTTCCAAGAAAACAGTCAAATTCCTTTTTTTGTCACAACTGATTTAGAAGGTTGTCAAAACTCTTTTGCAAATTTCCAAGAATTTACTCCTAACGATCAAATCACAACTGTTGAACAAGCAACCCAAAAAGGAACAACCGAAGCTAAATTCCTAAATGAACTTGGCTTCTCAATTAATTTCGCACCTGTTGTTGATTTAGAAGACAGCATTTGGGGCTGCAGATCCTTTCCAGGAGACCAAGAACAGATCACAATTTTAGCTGATGCCTACATCTCAGCTTTACAAACAGCTGATGTTAGCGCAACCATTAAACATTATCCGGGGAAAACCTTGGTTGTAAGTGATCCACATCAAAATTTGGTAACAGCTACAATAGAAGCAGAAGATATTTTTCCATACCAAGAATTAATGTCAATTACTGAACAGAGAACAAAACAAGAAGTTATTGATTTAGTAATGGTTAGTCATTTAATCACCACAGGTACAGTTGATTCTAATGGATTGCCTTCTACTGTTTCACCAAGTGTAATTCTCCAACTAAAAGAAAATTATCAAGGATTAATCATTTCCGATGATACAATTATGCGTGGGTTGCTAGATTTCTATGGTGATGATACTGATCAACTTTATTTAGATCTGGTTCTCGCAGGACATGATCTGATTATCAACTTCAACGAAGATCCAAATGAGATATATAGAATGATTGAAGTGATTACTGAAGGTGTTGAACAGAACATAATTCAAGAAGCACAAATTGATACTACTGTTACTAAGATTCTAGAACTTAAGGGATTTATTGTTGAGTAAATTGGCTTTCAAAATAAGCATCTCGAAACAATGTTATCTTCTTAAGCATTTTTTTACCTGTTTCAATCTCTTGGTATGGTTTTTTGAAGCATGCATAATCATTTAGCATTACAACTGGTATTATTGCTCCAACTAAATCTCCTTCACTAACATCTATTCTACCTTCAACATCTTTCTCAGACCAATAATCTTTATTGTAAGACCAACCATTTCCTTTAAAAACTTTTGATATAAGATCACTTTTACGTTGACTAATATGTCCCTTCGTTCCTAAATGCCAAGAAATTCGATAACGTTCTTTAGAATCATCATAAAATATTTGCATATCTATTTTATCATCACTAGATCGGCTTGGTGCCATTACAATCGAAGCACTTGCATCGGTAAATAACCCTCCAATCACATTCTTCACAATTGCTGATTTATTAGTACCCTCAATATCCCATCGCTCTTCCCCATAATTATGAAACCCAGTATTAAAATCATCTACAGAATTTACAGCGTCAACAACTTTTTGCATCTTTGGGTTTATTGTTTCTCCATCTACGGCAAAATAAACAACAGTACTTCTCCCAAATCCAAATATGCTAGGAATTGGCTTTCGCCGCAAAAGCATATTATTAAAATTATCATAAAAATGATTATGTACATTCCTAACCAGCTCTTCAAAAGTGTCAACTTTGCTAGGATCCACCTTACTTCTGCCTGAAAGAATAGCTCTAAACTCATTGTGAACTTCCTTCACTCGAGAATCTCTTAAATTATACCCCATTTGACAATTCATTTTTATTTGCTCAAGTACTGGTTTAAATTTACCATCTAATTTTTCCAACATTTCAGAATAATTTTGAAAATTAAATACAAATCTGTCAGATTGATATTTCTTCTCAGAATCAAAATTAGGATGATCAGCAATAGCAATCATTGAGATTATAGAATCATGAATCCCTTGGTATTGATCAGAAAAATCTAGGCCAATAGGTTTTACACCTTCATTTAATGATTTCAAAACATCTTGGTCTAAATTATAAATTCCTTTTAACGCTGCAGTATTTAGTTCATGAAAACTTTGATAATTATTAATCATTCTTTTGTTCCAAGAATAATCTTCAATCATTAACTCAATACCCATATTAGTTTAGAACTTAACCTTTTTATAAACAATTGGGGATAAAATATTCATTTTGTTAAAAAAAATTCTCAAAATATCCTCGCTCCTAAAATGACCTCTCTCTTATCCACAAAACATTTAAACCATCAAACTAATATCAAACTAACATGTCAATTAAAAACCAAATCAAAACCACTTTACTGCTTGGAACACTAACTGGAATCCTCCTAGCAATCGGAGCTTTAATCGGCGGACGTACCGGACTTCTAATCGGATTAATTTTCGCTGGAGGAATGAATTTCGTTAGTTATTGGTGGAGTGATAAAATTGTCTTGGCAATGTACAAAGCCCGTGAAGCTGACAAAAACAAAGAATCAGAACTTTATCAACTAGTTCAATCAATTATCTCCCAAACAAATTTACCGATGCCAAAAGTCTACATTGTCGACTCTGAACAAAGTAATGCCTTTGCAACAGGACGTAATCCAGAGCATGCAGCTGTGGCTGTAACAACTGGCCTTATCAAAATTTTAAGCAAAAACGAACTTAAAGGAGTTCTAGCGCACGAAATTGCGCACATCAAAAATAGAGATATACTTATCAGCAGTATTGCAGCAACCATCGCAGGAGTTATTTCATACGTTGCAATGATGGCCAGATGGTCAGCAATTTTCGGTGGATTTGGTGGCCGTGGAAATGACAACAATATCATCGAACTTATCGCACTTGCAGTATTAGCCCCAATTATGGCAATGATCATTCAATTTTCAATCAGTCGAAGCCGTGAATATTTAGCAGATGAAACTGGGGCCAAAATTATCAAAGACCCATACTCATTAGCAAGCGCGTTAGAAAAAATCAAAGCGAATGTTTCACATCATCCTTTAAGAAAACAAGGTACAACTGAAGCAACCGCTCATATGTTTATTCATCACCCATTCAGTGGCAAATCTTTTTTTAAATTATTTTCAACTCACCCATCAACAGAAGAGCGAGTTAAAAGATTAAGAAATATGCATGTGTGATTTTTACCAAACAATTTGAATTATCGCTTTTACTGCTCCTGGGGCCGCGATATTATAAGTATAGCCTCCAAGAATATGACCTTTTACCTTATTCTTTTCAAACACTACAATTCCACCGCTTCTATGTTCACCTTCTTTAGTTGCATAAGCAATTACATTTTTTTTAGCTTCTTGCACCACTGGTTCCTTCATTTCACTCACTGTGAATGCATCAAACTCTCTACCTATAGAAAAATAAGGTAACAGCAACTCTTTTCCGCCAGTAATATCCATTCCCCTAAAAATATGTCTTTTATTATACAAATTATGTCTTCTTAGTAAAGTATACAATAAATTCATCTCGGAATCTGAATCCCATGATTTTCTTAAATCTAATATTAACTCCTTAACTGTATCTTCTACCATTCCAAATCTCCTTCCACTTTCAATGTATATATATTTTTCTTAAGTCAGTTTTATTTAACCAATTTAATTTGAATTATTAGTTATTTTCCGACAGATTTAAAAACTAAAAGGCCATTTCTTGCTCTATATGGCAAAAAAAAGGTATATTTCACATAATGCGATGGATAAGATTATGCGAGCAGCTGGTGCTCATCGGGTCTCCGATGCTGCAAAAGAAGCACTTGCTGAAGTCTTAGAAAAACATGCAATGGAAATTGCAGCGGAAGCTAGTAAATTTGCTCAGCATGCAGGTAGGAAGACTGTAACTGACAAAGATATCACTTTGGCTGCTGAAAAGTGATCTTTTTCTATTCAAATAGGGCCTTTTGCTCCAAAAGATATAAAAAGAAACAGGTAGCTTGAAATTTCTAAGCAAATTCATAATATACACATAAATAACACAACAAAAATTTTAACTAAATTTTTGAGGTTGACCAAGGTCAACTTTTTGAGGAGGAATTCACAATGTACGATAAAAAAATGGTTTCAGTTGGCTCACTTAAAAGAGGAGACACTATTATAATTGATGGTCATGCTTGTAAAGTAACAGACACCACAACCTCACGTCCAGGAAAACACGGTCACGCTAAAGTTAATATGATGGCAGTTGGTCTTTTGGATGGAAAGAAAAGAAACTTAGTTATGCCAGGTCACGATAAAGTAGAAGCACCAATCATTGAGAAGAAAACTGCTCAAGTTTTAGGTATCACTGGTAACCAGGCAAGTGTTATGGATGGTGAAAGTTTCGAAACATTCGATTTAGAAATCCCAGATGAACTGAAAGCAGAAGTTGCTGAAGGTAAAAATGTCCTTTATTGGGAATTAATGGGTTTGAAAGTTATGAAGCAAGTTAAATAATTATCAACAACAAAATTGTTAGGGCCTTTGTCCCTTACCGGAATAAAGAAAAAAACCAACGAATTTCGACAAGCATTTTGACTATGTAAAACATATCAAAATCAAGGCGCAGTCGAATGGAATGGCCCGGTCTGACAAGTGCCAAAACAATTTTGGAAAAATCAAAATAAAAATTAACAAACAGGAGAAAAATACAAAATGGCAAAATTTCCAGAAGCAGATGCACGATTATTTAAGAATATTTTCGTCGACAAAAAAACTAAGCGTAAAATCAGAGCTAACCCTTTGAAAGTTATTGCAGGTAAGATTAAAGGTCGCGGAAAAGGCGGATCTATTAAACTTCGACCGAAAAGGAAAAAGTAAACTGACTTATTTTTTTATTATTATTTTACTTCATTTTTTCTAAACAAAAACTACAATCAATCTTTATTTTGTTATAACTAACTGTCTACAGAAACTTTTATATTAACAAAAACAATTTTCAATGCATGTCAATTATTAATTACATTTCAGATTCATTTAAAGATCTCCGATTAAGTGATAAAATAATTATTGGTTCTTCTTTCA
Source organism: archaeon (assembly GCA_018670085.1). Taxonomy (GTDB): domain Archaea; phylum Nanobdellota; class Nanobdellia; order Woesearchaeales; family GW2011-AR9. Next base: position 26,868 of record JABHRS010000021.1, read on the forward strand.
CATTATTAGGTTTATCTGTAATAGGTCTATCCTTTAACGACCCTTCTTATGAACTTGCAAGGTATCATGGCAACATTGACTCAGATAAGATCCCAGATTTAGTTATTGAACAATCAAATGGGGATTTATTATTATACAACGGCGGTAGTGATCTTAGTCCTACCGGTTACTTTGTAAATCCTTTTCCTTCGACAATAGAATATTCTGCTATGGAAAAACTTGTATTAAATAGCAACCTTTAAATTCCAATCCTTCTTCTTAGACTTTGATGGTAAACATAACAGAACTGATACTTCAATACAAATACATTATAATTTTCTATTTAGTTGTTGCAATTTTAGTCTTCACACATAGAAAAAAAATAGACTTCCAAGCAAAGATCATTATGCTTTACAGAACTTCTTGGGGTCTAAAATTCATTAAAACTTGTGCAACTAAATTTCGTGAATGGGTAATCCTCTTTGGTTATCTATCAACTGGTCTTGGAATCATAGGACTTTTCATGATTTCATTTATCTTAATTCAAAACATTTACAAATTATTATTTGTAGCAGGGGCAGCTAATGGTGTTGCACTAGTTCTTCCAGGGATTAATATCCCAGGACTTGGAGTGTTACCATTTTGGCATTGGTTAATTGCAATTTTTGTCATCGCAACTGTACATGAATTTTCTCATGGGGTTGTAGCAAAAGCGCATAACATCAAAGTTAAATCAACTGGACTAGTTCTTATTGGTCCAATTATTGGTGCCTTTGTTGAACCAGATGAAAAGACAATGGATAAAAAGTCTGACATTATCCAATACTCAGTTTTAGCAGCTGGTCCAATTTCAAATGTTGTTCTTGCATTAATAGCTATACTGGTACTAAATCTTTGTGTAATGCCAATTCAAAATAGTATGCTTGAGGAACAAGGATTTGTTTTTGAAGATTATATTGAAGGTGGTTACCCAGCAGAACTTTCAGGTTTACCTCTAAACACTCCGATAACTGCAATCAACAACCAAGAAACAATTAACTTTGCAGAATTTGCAGATGTTCTTCAGTGTACAAGTCCAGGAGACACGATCATAGTCACAACCACAACTGATGAAGGAACCTCTACTGATTACAATTTAACTTTAGCGGACAACCCAGAAAATCCTGGAAAATCATTTATGGGTATTTCAATAATTTCCAATGAAGTAGATGTTAAGCCAGAACTTTCAACAGGTTCTTCTCTAGTTTTGTATAACACATTAGATTGGGTTCGTAACTTCCTAAAGTGGTTATTCTTATTGAGTTTTGGTATTGGGCTATTTAACTTACTACCACTTCCAATTGTAGATGGTGGAAAAATGACCCAAATCTTCTTACATAAGTGGAGAGGGAAAGTTAAAGGTGAAGAAACATATCATCGAATTAGTATGGTATTTTTGCTAATTCTTTTATTCAGCTTATTATTTCCGCTGTTTAAAACGATGTTAGGGTGGGTTTTCTAAAACCTTTTTTTATTTCCACAAGGTGGTACTAGAAACTCTTAGTTTCTTTGTATTTTTTTTCTTTTTAAATTTCTAATTTCTATATTACCCATATTATCAACATTTTTTCCTAAACACATAAAAACTAGATTCTTATTCTATTATCATGGCTCGTGGACGTCCGACTAAAAGCCCTATCAGGCAAAATATCATTGAAATCCTCTTCTATCTAAAGAAGGGATATGGTTATTCTATTTATCAAATCTACAATGAGATTTTTACACCCGTTCATATCAGAAGTATCTATTATCATTTAACAAAAGGTGTTAATACAGGAGAAATTTTACTGGATGAGATCAAAGAAGAAAAAGGTGATTTTTCTTGGGGATCAAAAGTTGAAAAAATATATTACACATTAGGTCCAGAATCCCGTGTATCAGGAAACAATAAAGTTGCTGAATATTTTAGGATTGCAAAGGAAGAGATGAAAGCAGATTTAAAAAGGTGATTTTAGTATGGCAAAACCCAAAATCCCAAAAAACAAACAAAAGAAGATTGCAAAAGAGAGAATTGTAACTCTTTTTGATCAAGCACAAAAACAACACAAAGAGAATCAATCTTTAGCAAACAGATATGTCTTCTTAGCAAGAAAACTTGCTATGAAACTCAGACTAAGCATCCCCCTCATTCAAAAACGCCAATATTGTAAACATTGTTACACTTATCTAGTTCCAAGCAAGAACGTTAGAATCAGAATTTCAAGAGGTAAAGTTGTAACGCTCTGCCTAAGTTGCAAAAAATTCCAAAGAATCCCTTACAAAAAACAGCAGAAAGAAAAAAGAAAAAAAAGAATAACACAAAAAATAAATCAAAGAAACAAATAACTACAAACTAATCTTCTTTTGTAACTTCTTCTTCGACCTTAGCAACAACTCGACGAATTTTAGCCACAGCATCAATATTAGCAGAGATTGAATCAACTCCATGTTCCACCAAAAATTTAGCCATCTCTGGACGACTTCCTGCTTGCCCGCAGATTGAAGTTTCAACGCCATGTTCTTTACATACAGCAATTACATCAGCTATCTGTGAAAGTACTGCTGGATGCATCTCATCAAACAGCTTACTAATTTGTTGATTGTTTCGATCAATTCCAAGAGTCAATTGAGTCAAATCATTTGTTCCAAAAGAAACAAAACTTATTCCAACTTTACAAATCTCTTCAATTACTCCACAAGCAGCCGGCGTTTCAATCATTACCCCAAACGCTACCTCATCTACAGCAGATAAACCAGTTTCATCTTCAAATATTTTTTTAGCATCAGCAACTTCTGAAGCTCGAATTACAAAAGGGATCATTATCCCAACATTATTAACTCCAGCATCACGCAACTTCTTAATTGCCATAAATTCTGCACGTAAAATCGCTTCATCATCCAATAGACGACGGATTCCATGCCAGCCAATCATTGGATCACTTTCATGTAACTCTTTGTCACCACCTTCTAAACCACGATATTCATCTGAACGTAAATCACTACATCGAACCCAAACTGGCCTATCTCCAAACGCGCGAGCAATTTTTCCTATATGTTCAACTAATAAATCGACATAAGAACTAAGTGACCCTCGGCGAACATGTTCAGCTGGATGTATTCCACCTTGTGCAATAATAAACTCTAACCGAAGCAAACCAACACCATCTGCTAAAGTCTCAGCTCCATCTTGGGCTCGTGAGGCAACTCCTAAAATTACTTTCACATCAGTTTTAGTTGTTGGCAATTCAGAATAGTTAACAATCGCTCCACTTTCTTGATGTTTATCTTTTAATTTTAAATGTAAATTTCCTGCATAAACTTTCCCATGATAAGCATCAATTGTTACAACATCATTTGAATTCAAAGTAGAACTTGCCTCCCTGGTTCCCACAATACAAGGTACTCCCATCTCACGTGATACAATTGCTGCATGACAAGTAAGTCCTCCTTCGTCAGTAATTATTCCAGCTGCAACTTGCATAGCTGGGACCATATCAGGTGTTGTCATCCCAGTAACTAGAATATCTCCTTTCTTAACTTTCTTTAAATCGTGCATATCTTTTACTAATCGAACAGGTCCGCTTACTAGTCCTTGACATGCAACATCTCCTGATAATAACTCGCTTCCATGTTCAATTGGAGTTGATACTTTAACGCCACCTTCAGATGATTCTGATACTACTTCGTTCATATCGTATTCAGAAGATTCATTTGACTCAGAAGTGCCAGTAGACTCAACAGAAACTTCTTTTTTCTTATGCTCTTTAAATGTGGTCACAGCCCGAGATTGCACAATATAATGTATTCCTTTATCCATCGCCCATTCAATATCTTGTGGTCGTCCGTAATGCGCTTCAATTTTTTTCCCAAGCCTTGCATATTCTAAAACATCTTTATCATGCATTGTTTGGTTAGCTCCATTCTCATGTGCAACATCCTTTTTTACCGTTTTCCCAGTTTCTAAGTCACGGTAATATCCCCATTTTTGCTCTTTCACTTCATGGACTTTTATCGTCATAGATTCTTTATCTACAATATAAGTATCAGGTGTTACGCTTCCAGAAACAATTGCTTCACCAAGTCCAAACACAGCTTCAATTACCATTTCAGAACCAACATTGGTTGCAGGATTCACTGTGAACATAATTCCACTTTTTTCAGAGTTCACCATTTGTTGAACTACTGCAGCAATTAGAACTTTGTTATGATCAAATCCTTGTTGTACTCTATAATATACTGCCCGAGCTGTAAATAATGAAGCCCAGCAATCTTGTACAGCGCGAATTAATTCTTCACTTCCCTTAACATTCAAAAAACTTGCTTGCTGCCCAGCAAAACTTGCACTTGGTAAATCTTCTGCGGTAGCTGAACTTCTAACTGCAACAAAGATATCTTTTGGATCAATTAACGCGGAAGCTCCGCCTTCAACTTTTGCACAAAGAAGTTCATATGCATCTACTATTTCCGACACAATTTTTTTAGGGATAGTTGCATTGCTGATTTTTTCTCTTATTCTTTTTGATACAGCTTGCAATTTTTCAGTATCATTTACATCAAGGCCTTCTAATTCGACATAAATCTGTTTATTCAGACCAGTTTCTTCCAAAAATGCACCATAGGTTTGTGCAGCTACTACAAATCCATCTGGTACTGGTAGCCCAATGTTAAACATTTCACCAAGATTCGCTCCCTTTCCGCCAGCTATTCCAATTGAATCTTTATTTAATTCAGAAAACCATACCACACCTGTCATTATCATCACCTAAGTATTATTTGTTGTTATCAATGAGATATAATAAAAGTACTTATAACTTTTGTGAGAAGCAAAAAAATTATCTAAGAAATTTCTAAATTGCAATCAGGATCATCACTTGATTCTTCATCGCAATCATCGTCAAGTTCTACTGAATCCGTTGCATCAACGTGATCAATTGTTACAACGCTTGCACCAGTTACACTAACATCTTCAAAACCAGAAAAAGATACAATTCCTATGATCCCAACTACCAAAAGAAGAAGTAGGGTCAAGAGTCCTAAGCGCTTTATGTTAAGCATATATCTATGAATACTCGCATTGCATAAAAAACTTCTGAAATAACTACCACGATTAAAATATATTGTATATATTATAAAAAAGAAATATTAAAAAAAGAAATTAGCTAAAAATCATCTTCATCTTCGATATCTTCACCAAAATCTTCTGAATCATCGTATTTTTTATCAGGGATTCTTGGTTCGTAGCGTTCTTCTGCCACATTAACTTCTGTGAATTTAGATTTTCTAACTGGTTTCACTAATTTCTCAACTAATTCACCAAATGCTGCTTTTTCAAGAACTTTTTTTACCCTGATTTTGACATAATCGCCTTTTTTTACACCTGGTACAAAAACAACAAATCCTTGTACTCGTGCAATTCCATCTCCTTTTCCTCCAACTGCTTGGATTGATACATCATATTCTTTGCCTTCTACTACTGGTATATTCATAACTTTTGCCTCAACTGATTATTTATTTATTATGTTTGCTCTGGAGTAAAGCTGCTTTTTAAAGCCTTCTATCAATTCAAAGAATGAGATATAGAATGAATATGCTTTTTTAATAAAAAAAGAAAAAAGAAAAAAATCAAAAATCTCGAAGTCCTGCTTCTTCAACAAAGAACCCAGCTTCTCCTTCTGGTAAGTTTGGACTATCTATTAATTTTGCAACCCGACTTCCTTTCCTTCCCTTTCTAAGATAGATTCGAAAAGTTGAAGCGTGAGCTACAATGTGTCCGCCAATTGCAGTAGTAGGATCTCCAAAAAACTGATCTGGTTTTGACATTACTTGGTTAGTTACAAACACACAGATATTATTACTGCTTGCAAGCTTGCCCAATGTGTGCATATGACGGTTCAACTTTTGTTGCCTCTCAGACAATGTTCCACGTCCAATAAACTCTGCTCGAAAATGTGCAGTTAATGAGTCAACTACAACCAATCGAACTTTTTTACCTTGCTCAGCCATCAAAGTTTCAACTTTCTCAGCCAGTAGCATCTGATGGTCAGAGTTATAAGCACGTGCAACCATTATTCGCGCCAAAGATTCTTCATAATCAAGTCCAAGTGGTTCGACTAATTGTTTGATTCTCTCTGGCCTAAATGTGTTTTCGGTATCAATATACACTACAGTTGCCTCTGGATCACTAGCTAATACTTGTGCTGCCAGCACATGTCCAATTTGTGTTTTTCCAGATCCAAACTCTCCAAAACATTCTGTAATGGCACCAGTTTCGAATCCTCCGCCAAGTAAAGTATCAATTTGGCTAGCTCCACAAGATATTTTAATCACTTTTTGCCGTTTTTTCAATACATCCATACCAGTTTCAAAACCCATTTTCATGGAATCTCTTGCAGCATTGATAATTTTACGAGCAACAGCTTCACTAACTCCAGTTGCATCAACTAGCTTACCTGGGCTAGCTACAGCGATAGCTAACATATCATGAAATCCTGCACTTTGCAGTTTTTCAGCAGTCGCAGCACCAACTCCTGGGAGACTAGTAACTTCCATCATTGGTTCTTCTTGATCTTCTTCAATTTCTAATTCTTGCATTTTTGCCTCGGCCATTTATTCCACCCCTCCTGCAATTGCAGTTGACACGATTTGTTCAGAGTGGAATAACTCTTGTTCCTTTAGAACTAGATCTTCATATACTTTTTGCATTAAAACATTAACTTTAGGCAAATCGTTCAATCTTAAGGTATTTGTACTTTGCCAGTTCCCTTCTTTATCTTGATACACTCTCTCCAAACTGATGGTATCATATTCTCCTGTTTTTCCATCTTTAACATAAGAATTAGTCCAAACGGTTGCAGTTACACCTCCCGCCCGGTATTTTTTTTTAGGATAGTTTCCTTTTTCTGACTCAGAGACTACAAAGTCTTTTGAGACAATTGATGCTTGTTTGTAACTTTTTGCTTGCGTTTGTATTTTTGCTTCTGTCATAGTTTCGCTCCTTTGCTTTCGCTTCTTATTTCAACAGTTCCACAGGTTTTATGGAACCGGGAGTTGTAATCAATTTTGACTACAGAATTACTATTTAGAAAACTTGTATAAAAACGCTATCCGTACTTGTCCAGTGGCTAGTGGCTTATGTAGTAGTTGCCAATAGCTATAAGAATTTGGAACAAATTGTTAGTGACCAGTGGCTATTGATATATTCTGCTGTTTACCTCATTTTCCACAGATATCCTTTTATAGAAACAGCTCAAAAACAACTATATGGGTTTAACAAATATTATTGATAGAGCAGCTAAAAAATGGGTCACAGTAGATGTTATGTCATATAGATATCTCAGAGAAGTTGCCCCAATTCTTGATAAAAATGAGCATTCTGAAGATTACGCTAATTTAATTGAAAATTTTGAAGGAAAAGATCCAATCCATATTATTCCAAAATCTCTAAAAGACAAGATGAAGCCAGTAACTAGAACTGCTTACGAAACTGTCAAAGAAGCTGCAGGAGTTTCTTTATTCACAGGATATCAACTTGGAAGAGTCATGAGAGAGTCAAACGATATTGAAAATCTTAGAAATACTTTCATGTATAGTAATAAAACTGACATTAGAGTAAATGATCTTCTTTTTCCTGGACACGCAGGGCATGCAGCTACCGAGTTATATTTTCACCATATCAACAAACCAGTTAGTGCATTAGGAAAAACAGTAGGATTTGCTGTTGGGACTGTTCTATCACCATTTGCGATTGCATATGGTTTAAAAACAACTCCACACAAAGAAACTGCAAAATAAATATTTACTCACTTCCTAGTTCTCACAATTTTCACTGCAGTGTACTCTGCATTGCAAAGTGCAGCTGGCTTCTTAAGTTTCAATTCAACCTTCTCAACGGGAAAATTACTCAAAAGCAATTCAGAAATTTCTTCAATCATTTTCTCAAGCAATTTATACTCCTTAGATTCAACTAACTCTTTAATCAAAGCATTTACTTCAGACCAATTAACTGCATCTTTGATTTCATCACTTTTTGTACAAACAGAAATATCTACATTCATTGACAAATCCAAAATTACTGTTTGTTTGTTAGCTCTCTCCTTTTCAGAAACCCCTAAATTAACTGAGTATTTAGCGCCAATGATTTGAACTATATCTAACATAGATCCTTAGCAATAGCCCTTTAATATAAAGGATTCTGACCAACTTATTCAAATTAGAATAATAAAAAAAGAATTATCTTAAACTGTCACTCACGGTTCCACTCATTGAAGCTGGAAAAGCAACTAATACTATTCTCTTTAATGAAATCAACCATCCAGTTTCAAATGTAACCTGTCCGATAATGCAAAGAATTATTCCAACTACCATAACTGACAATAAATATGTTGAACCCAGTCTTAAAAAAAACATTCCAAGGTGTGTTTCCAATTTTCGAATATAAAAAGAATAATAAATAAAAGAACTAATAAATAATAAAGAGATCAAAAATAAGACTAAGATGTTCAAGTTAGAAAGTTTTGCTCCCATCTCCCAAACTTCTTGAGTGAATCCAACTGGTACAGCAAGTACTGCAGCCCCAAGTATTACTTGCAAGGCGTCTCGAACATGAAACTCTACACTAAGTGGTTTTAGAACTTTGTGCTTTTTCCCCTTCCTATCGTGTACATGTACAATGTCGTGTAACCTACCATGTACTCTCACAGTATTTTTTAGATGATGTGGTAGCTTTTTATTTTTAGAAGTTTTACTACTGTTTCTTCTTAACTTACTAGCATTAATCTTTCTGTTACTAGCTCTAATTTTAGCTTTACTAACCTTACTTTTGGTTTTAGTAACCTTGTTTTTAACTTTACTAGTCTTGCGTTTTATCGCCATCCAAGGTAAAAGAAGTAAATTACCCTTAAAAAAGTTTTCATTTAAGGATTCATTTTTATGGAAAAATTAGGTAAATTAACTATTTCTCTTTCAAATCCAAACTACAGCTATTAATACAAAATCTTTTTCCGCCTTTCTCTTTAGGGCCGTCATCAAACACATGCCCTAAATGTCCACCGCAACCAGCACAGACAGCTTCCACTCGCTGCATTCCATGTGATCCATCAGTAATCAATTTCACATTTTTAGAATCTTTGGCTTCAGAGAAACTTGGCCATCCAGTTCCAGAGTCGAACTTGGTATCTGAAGAAAATAATTCCAATCCACAGCCTTTACAAACAAACATTCCTTCAGCTTTCGAATCATGATACTTTCCACTAAATGCGGCTTCAGTTCCTTTCATTCGTAAAACGTTATAACTTTCAGAATCTAATTGCTTTTTCCATTCAGCTTCGCTTTTTTCCATAAGAAAAATAGAACAAAGACTATGATTTAAAAGTTCTGTATAGACTCAATGCAAATAATTTTGCATGTGTAGAAAAATCAAGATGACCATTATTTCTAAGCTCTTGTTTCAAACTATCTAAAACAATTCCTTCGTAAGAAGAAACTGCCTCATCAAAATAATCAAATTTTCCATTTAAAGGATCAAAATTTTCTCTGCTCACTAAAGTAGTACAATCAACCAAACCAACTCGCCCATCTTTTAAAGCAATGTAATCTAAGTTAATTCCTTCATAAAAAGACAAATCATTTTCATCTAACCGGTCTAAATAACTTCTTAATTTTTTCAACTGATCAAATGTTGGTTTAATTGTCCCAAACCCATCGCCATCAAAATATTCTTTAATCACAGCAGGTACACTCCTAACACTTCCAGAGACTGAATCTAATCTTAAACCATGTTTATAATCAAATTTAGGTAACTTTGCCCCATAGCACAAATTAATTCGAACAAACTCTTTAGGCTTTGGAACTAAAAATCCTAAACCAAGTAACTTTTCTGCATTATACATTGCTTGCTGTGCAAACATTGCCCGCTCTGGAGAATAAACCTTAATTGATTCAGTTTCATTTAAACGTAGAACTAAGCCTTCTCGACCAAAACCAACTATGTTGCCTGTTGGCAAATCATTCCAGTGGATTGTTCTATCATACATTATTAATTACCTTAAAAATTCCAATCAGAAAATAAAATAGTGGAAAAAATTAATCAAAAAAAAATTATTCATATTTTCCTTTTCTTGCAATTGTTTCAAAAAGGTGATTTTCATCTGCAGGAACTACTTTATATGCTACTCCAAGTAAATCATATCTAGTTTTTGAAACCAAGTTCAATGCTTTATTTGCTGCATGACACCCAAGATATACAGTACTAAATGCACCTAATACTACTACATTCTCAATTGTTCGTCTTAAACCAATGATTGGTTTTCCATTTTCTAATTTTGATTCTGTTTGTCCAAATCTCATAAGAAGTTCAGATTAAAACCCATTTATAAGCTTTGCCACTACTCAGTGAATAAGTGCCCCTCAGAATCACCGATACGCACTAAACCTTCCAGGCTCACACATCACCAGCATCACTAAATCTGGGTTCACACGCTGCGATGATTCAAGTGTAGAAAGATCAGTTGAAGACGCAAGGCAACTTTTGTAGGGGTGAGTGTGTAACATGATCAAAGTATCAAAACTGCAACTCTCAAAAGATACATGCGAATACGACTGCACATACATCTCAGGAACATACAAATCTGTAATCAAATATTTGTCTTTAAGCAACAAATTCGAATCGAACTCGCCTTGCATACAAACGCTAATTTCTTGTCCTTCGTTTTGATAATAAAGTGATAATAAATCAAATAGTATTACGTCTTCGAATTCAACAGTAAATTCATCCAATTTCAACACGCCATCCTCAAGAGCATTAGACTCAATTTGCCCTCGAATAATTCCACCAACTGGAAAACCTGCAACAATCCACATCACCATCAAAAACGCTAAGAATAAAGACAACATCTTCACACCAATGTGATAATACCATCTATGAATGTGATGTAGATGATCTACTTCTTTAGCTCCTTCGCGTGCAATTTCACGGTGAATTTTGTCGACTTTATTCATTTTCTTAATACCCACCCTTAGGTTTTACAAGCAAATATGTCGTAGCCAATAGAGATATTAAAATTACTAAAACCCCAAAAAATATAAGAGTTGTTGAAATTCCGCTTTTTTCAGATTCATCAACTACTATAGTTTCCACATTTTCTTCTTCTCCTGAAAACAGGTTAGAAAAAAATCCCGAAATTTTCGCACCAAGCGTTTGAAATCCTGAAAACAAATTTAACCCAAGACCAGCTCCAGCTCCTGCTAAATTTCCTGCCCCTCCAGAGGATGAGCTTGAAGAAGAACTAGATGGGCTCTCTTCAATCAAGTCTTCAGTCTCTTCTGTTTCACTTAATTCAGGTTCAGATTCAGAAGAACTGTCTGTTTCGCTATCTGAACTTTCAGATGTACTACTACTAGAAGCTGAAGCTCCACCGCCGCCGCCACCTCCTCCTCCACCAGAAGACGAAGAAGAGCTAGAACTAGAAGATGAACTAGAAGAAGAACTAACTGTCACTGTAAAATTATTAGTATAATTTACTGCATTCAAATTAGTTGAATTATCAATTAATTCCAAAGTAAAATTGTAAGTCCCAGCTTCGCTAAAATTTCCAAATGTCCAATTACCATATGACTCTAAAGAATTATTGTCAGTCACCACAGTTTGATTATAATACAAATTCAAAGCTGAGATATTCAAATAATCAAAAACCAAAATTTCTACATTTTGCTCTACAAACTCTCCACTATCAATAGAAAGATTAGAATAATTTATTGATGTAACGTTCACATTTGTACTATCATTTACTACCACATCCAAGGTCACATTCAAACTACTATTCAAATCACTTGCAATTAAACGAAGCGTATAATTTCCCTCCGCAACATATGCATAACTCTGATTAGCCAAAGTTCCTGTGTCGTTTCCATCAGAAAAATTCCAAACATAACTTAGGCTGTCATTATCAGGATCTGAAGACAAAAGAACAAAATCAGTTAAATTCCCAACTTCTAAAACTGTATTATTGGCAGGCCCTGTAATATTCAATGATCCAGCTGCTCTATTTTGTACTACAAATGATGCTAATGAATTGCTAGCAATATTTCCAATTTTATCAGTTGCGTAAACTTGCATACTAATATTGGATCCTCCTGACAGATTATTAAATGCATCAAAACTAAAATTATAAGTCGCAGAGCCGCTAACTTCTTCAAGCATTGTATAATTGACTAACCCAGATGAAGTATTGATTTCCAAAATAACTAAACTTACGTTCAAATTATCTTCAGTCACATTTACTTCAAAGAGAATAGTATCACTTGTAAAAATATGTTCAGGACTGTACGCAATTGAACTCACAATTGGATCAGTTTTGTCCACTGTAAATTCTACTGTCCCATTAAACACTGTGCTACTATTATCTACTCCAAAAATAAGTAAAGAATAATTACCATCAGAAAATGTGCTGTTTGAGATATTCAAAAGTTCCGACCAGTTATAACTTGTAAGATCCGCAGAATTAATTGAAAAGTTTTCTTGGAATTGAACGCTTGCACTATTACTTAAATTAATCACAGAGTAATTGCTACTTGATAAATTACTGCTTGAGCTAACAAGCGCTGAAAAATTAAATCCCACTTTGTGAAAAGACCCATTATTTGGGTTACTGATAGTAATTGAATTATTCAAATCAATTTCAACCAAACGCAAATTACTCTCTCCAAATGTATTCAGTGAATCGTTTCCATAAACTTTTAAGGTATAGTTATTAGCGCTCAGACTAGCCAAGGTATAACTGTAAAAAAACAAACCATCCTCTCCGCTTGATTCATCTTCATCTACCATAGTGTAGTTTGTAAAACTTCCATCATCAACTTCAAGAATCGCAGCTGATAAGTTAACATCACTACTTACATTCACAAACACTGAGCCATCAGTATCAGTTGAATCGTTAGCAACCGAGGATGAGCTATAATTCAAAAATGGTTGAATGGCTGCAAGCACATTAATCCTAGAATAATTATTCGAACTACTAGATATGTCATCAATATTAACTCCTGTGTCAAACAGTTTTTGTTCAATTGTATCTGGTGTCAAAACTTTTCCATAAGCTGCCTTTGCGTATTGATTCATCAGTGCAATTGCCCCAGCAACGTGTGGAGTTGACATTGAAGTTCCAGAGCTAGTTCTAGTACCACCACCTAAATTCGCTGAAACAATACTGGTTCCTGGTGCCATCAATAATAATAAATTACCTCTATTACCACTAGAAAAAACTGAATCGTCATCTGAAGTTCTTCCAACTGGTATAGCATCTGTTAAACAAGCAGGACCTGAAATTCCAGAAGTGTGTGCATCATTTCCAGTCGCTACCACAACAGAAATGTTTTTCGCATTCGCTCTTGAGATTATTCCACCCATAATAATCCCAGTTGAACCAGCATCGCAGACTGCATTATTTTCTGTTCCATCGCCCAGACTCATACTGATTACAGAGATATTCAGTTCTTCTGAATTTGACATACACCACTCAACTGCCGCTGCAACATCTGAAACATAACCATTTCCGCTCGAATCAAGTGCTTTTAACGCAACTAAACTTGCGTTCGGTGCAACTCCTCTGTAAGTCTCATTGTCTGATGCCACAATTCCAGCAACATGTGTTCCGTGATTATGGTCATCCATTGGATCACTATCACTGTTGTACATATCATAGCCCCCAATCACTTTTGAACAACTGGACCAGTTCATAGTCAAGTTGGCAGTTCCATTCAAAATTTTATCAATGATAAAACCATCATCAACTGTATTGCTATCAGTTACGTGCCTAACATAAAGAACAGAACCGTTTGAATGTGGGGTCCAAATATCAGAATGGTCTCCTTTGTAAACTGCTATTGTTTCATTATCTTCATTGTAAACATAAATTCTATCAATTGTATCGCCAGCTCCGCTCGGCGCCTCCAAACTAATATTTACAAAGTGTAATGAGATATTTTCAAAGCCACTATAATTTATGGTGTAAGTTACATCAAGGGAATTATTGTAGGGATGACCACTCTCAACTACAGAAGGCAAGGTTATTTCATTTCCAGTTTTGGAATAGTTTGTTGGATTACATCCTCCGCTAAAAAATTGGTGAGTATAATCAATTCCGGTATCAACAACACAAATTGTTTCACCAAGTCCAGTCATTGATAAACCAGTTCCATCTCCAATTGAATCGTATGCCCAAACATCATCAGAATTAATTAATGGGACGCTGACATCAAGTTCAACTGACACTTCTTGATCTAAATAAACGCCAGCAACTTTCCCTGTAGCGATCATTTCATCGAGAGTAGATTCGTCTGAGATTTCTAAAGTCATCATCGCTGTTTCTTCAAATTCTCGGAGCACCACAACTTCAGTTGACAATTCTTCAAAAAAACCTTCTTGTAAGTCATCAACTGTTTCTTGTAACTCTCCACTTTCAACTCCAAAAGAAGCAACCGCGCTAGATTCAGATTCATCTTTAAGCACAACTACAACTCTAACTGTTTCAGATCCACTAATTTCAAGTTCATCAAATGCTGCATTGATATCAGAGTCAATTTCCGCGCCGTCAACCTTTGCAAACACAACTACTGTCAGTAATAATAACAGTAAGACGCAATTCCAAAAAATTCCTCCTTTAGAAATAATTTTTCTAAATCTAACCCAAATAACACCCATCCAAATTACTAAAGTTTTATTATTGATAAAGCTAATGTTGATTATATCAAAAAATCTAAAAATATATCCTATAAAAAAGCAATAATACTGCTAAAAACAATATTAAAGTTAATAATTTCTCAACTAAACTTCCAACTTTCATCGGGCCTGAAAATTTCCATGGGAATGGATAAAATAGTTTTATCCCCATGGGTGTAATTCCATCGGCCAAAACATGTGCAAAATATCCTAGTAACACTGCAACACCGTACGCCTCTCCAAACAACCAAGACAGCACTAAAGCAACGGCTCCAAAAAAAAATATTGAATGTAAAATTCCTCGATGTTTAAAAACATGAATTACAAACCTCCCAATAATTCCACTCCACCGGTTTACTTTGCTGTGTTTCTCATCAATATCTGGCAGCAATGACACAAAAATCAAAATCAAAAATAGTAAAAATTCGTTTCCTCCAAATCCAAGCAGCCAGTTTCGTGAAACAAGAAAGAACAAGGTTCCCATTAAGATGTGTCCTGCGAATAACATAATTTATCAATAAAGGTGACAAGAATAAAAACCTTCTGGATATAGTAGTATATTAAAAATATGATCAGAAAAAATTAAAATAAAAAATAAGAAAAAAAATAAACTTAAGCAATCACTTCTTCTTCAATGATCTCTGGAGAACCTTCTTTTTTCTCAGCTGCCTTTTCTTCAGACTTTGCTTCCTCTGATGATTCAACTGTTTCTGTTGCAACTACTTCTTCTTTTGCCTCAGAAACAACTTCCTCAGCAACTGGAGTTTCCACAGTTTCACTTGCAACAACTGCTTCTTCGATCACTTCTTCTTCAACAACAACTGATGAATTTACAACTTCCTCAGCTTCAACTGATTCGACCGCAGGAATTTCATCCAAACTAGCAGCAGGTTCTGGGACAACATTAGTTACAACTTCAGGTTCAGCTGCTACTGCTTCTTCTTTTACTTCAGCTACTTCTTCTGTTTTTACATCAGCAACAACTTCTTCTGAAACTACAGCTTCAGTTTTAACTTTAGCAATTTCTTTTTCAGGATCTGCTTTTTCAACAAATTGAACAGAAAATTCTAACCTATCAAACATTTCATTATGTTTAACTCTACCACGTAAAACAATTTGTTCGCCAAGTAAGTCAGTTTTTTCGTCTTCAAATGTACTTAGATCTTCTTTATAGCCGCCCATTCGTGCTTCATCCGCACCAAGTAAACTATTCACTTGGTTCTTCCAGAACACACATCGGATGGTACTACTTCCGTCATCTAAAATCACATTCATCACATATGAAATTGCCGGCTCAAGGCCACTATCATCATCATCATACATTCGTTTACCAGTTTCCGGGTGCACGTTAAAGAATCTAGGATCAAATACTTGAACAACAGTTCCAAATAATTCTACTCCTTCTTCATCGCCTTCTAA
>JABHRS010000002.1 GCA_018670085.1 archaeon
AATTTTGCAACAATTTTATTCTCATGAATCATAATCGGCTCGCCAGTTAAAGAACCAACATATTTGTTAACCGCACCAGTAGATGTGATTTTAGGCTTGGATTTCTCTTTTTTGTAACTAGAACCAACCTTTTCTTCCATCATAATTTCAAATTGTTGAGAAACCAATACTTTGTTTTTTTTGCAATATGATCTATATTGATCATATAATCTCGAATCCACATGCAAAGTTACATTTTTTGAGCTCATGAGATCTATAAATGTGGATCTTTATATAAATGTTTCGTAGTTTTAGATCTAAAAATGTAGATCTACTCCTTTTCAATATACAAAACAACTCAAAAACATCAAATATTTTACAAAAAATACCTTTCTAGTAAGGAAATTAACTGGTATTTTAAATTTTATTATATATAACATCACAAATGTTGGCTAGAGCTAAAACCCACATATTCACCTAGCAAATATAAACCTTTGAATAAAGGTTTCAATAATTGTTTAGAAAGCATTAATAGACAATTTGATTCATTGGAAGCTTTTTGAAAGGAAATAACCAATAATAATATTTAGAATTTCGGATAACCTTTTCCAGCTCTAATTCTCAAGCCAAAAGTTACTGTTTTTGACCTACAATATAAGGGATGGGGTGAAATATATTTTAAAAAATATAACCCATTTTGTAATAGTTCATTAAGGTTTTACCTTTGGAAGTTAATTTTATGTAACTTATCCAATGACCTTCCGAACTTCTTCGCTTAACAATTTCAATAAAAAAATTCATTATTCTGCTATATGCAATTCCATAATCAGATTGATAGAATATTTGACACCTTTCAACTGCCTTCACATAAATATTAATAGAAGTTTCATTCTTTTCTGTATAAAACTCTGCATCTGTTTTAATCCTTTGATATAGAAATTTAAAATATCGACTTCTATTTTCTTTATCTTCTACTCTTTCCTTAATCAAACCAAGATACGGTTTTTCTCCTTGGATTAATAAATCAAAGATAGCATACAAAATAAATCTAAGGAGTACGTTTGTTTTGAAATAATGGGGAGTTGTGAGTACAAAATTGGATTTGCTTTGTCTAATGATTCCATTTGTTACAAATACCATTACATCATCACAATTTTCTAATCCTCTTCTTTCATTTATTCTTTGTAATGTTATTTTTTTCATTGTAATGAGGCCCAATATTAAGCTCCCCTCGTGCCATAATACTTTGATTTCTCTTCCTTCCTCAGAATCCCATTACTAAATTTGACAATACCTTTGCGTTCCGAACAATGATCAAAATAATGTATTGAAAAATTAAGCCATTTAAACATTTCACTCATTTTCTTAATAACTGGAATAGGTGGATTCCAAGCTGTTTCAAATCCAAAAAATACTGAATCTGCATGATCTTCTCTGTATGAATCACTAAAATCCCATTTAGTTCCCCAATTCATACTATTCCACTCAAACCAATTATTATCTTCAAATTCTGGTCTTGGTATGAACCAATCTGCTGAAAGTTCAGTAAGTTCACCTTTACTTTTTATTGTTTTTTCCTTCATTGAATTAATAAAACGCTTAAAATTATCTAGCATTACTTGATGCCCCCATACATATAAATCATTACTACTCCAATTTGGCATTTTTTTATTCCTCCCTATTTTGTTTTTTAAAGTCCAAAATCCAATCCCCTAAATTTGAAACAGTTGGAATTTGGAATATTGGAAAATAACTTTTAACACCCCTGAGGGTTAAAAGTTTTCCAACCTATGTCCTTATATCAATTGGATTTTGGAATTTCATACATTCCATGCCCACATTTAGCTAATATTCCTTCTTCACTAATTGTCTTAAGAGCTTTAGAAATTAAACTTTTCTTGAAACCTTTGGATTCCATAGATCTCAAAATCTCATCAAAAAGTACTTTCTCTGACCCTTTCTTTTGTAGGATCCATAAAGGAATTATTTCTTTTAATTGTTCAAATTTAGTTTTTGTATTTTTATCAATTTCAACAGAGATTACTTTAAGTCCTCCATTTTCACAATCAATTACATCAAACCCCCCTATTTCAGTTGCACCACAATATCTATTTTTTTCTTGTTTAAGTTTTAAGTTAACAGTTCCACTTACCATTATTAATAAATCCACAAATGCTGAAAATTCTCCAGATCCCCTAAGAGAATGCTTGCTTCCAGCTTTTCTTTTAGTAGTATGGTGCAGAGCAAGAAAACTACAATTATGTTTATCTGTTAAGAATTTTAAAATACTAGTATTCTTTTTTACGTCAGAAGATTTATCTTCATCTCCTTCAATAAAACGAACCATAGAATCTAGTATTACTATGTTTGGTTTATACGTGGTTAATAATTTATCCAATTCATCTTTTCCTTTTTTATTTAATTTTAATTGATTTCCAAAAGCAAAAGCGAGAAGACCGGGGATTTCAGAGATCTTATTTCCTTTTAATAGTTTTATCATCCTTGATTTAATTAAAGACTTATCATTCTCTTCATCAATATACAACACTTTAGCTTTTTTGCATTCAAAAATATCAAGAAACCGCATTCCAGTACTACATTTAATTGCAATCTCTAATGCTAAAAATGTTTTTTTATTTCCACTATCTCCTCCAATAATAGTAGTTCCTCTTTTAGGTAAAATATTTTTAACCCACCATCCTGGTTCTGGAAAATCACTTTCAATAAGATTTTTAAGAGACATTATTTGTATTGAGTTAGGCATTTTTATCACCCTTCTCAAATATTTTATTAGATCTTTTTATAGAAATGATGACTGATTTTGAAACAGAAATTCTATCTCCACGTTCAGAAGCAACAGTAATAAAAAAATTATCTTCTTCAATAAGATTGCCTTTCGCAATCTTTGTTTTTCCACTATCCTTCCAAACAATTTTGATCATTTCCATTCTTTTCGCTCCCCCATCAGATGTAGGTGTTTACACTAACTATAATATTCCTGGATTTATTTTTTATTTTCAATAATTTTTATCACTTCCTTAGCTGATTTATTTTGTAATCCTTCAAAATTAGATTCTTGTAAATATGGATTATCCTTATTTTTCTTAGTGAATGGATGTATATTCAATCTGAATTTCCATAAATTACAAGAAATACTTGAACATGCCTTAACTTCATTAGAAGCACCACACATACAATCTTCAAGGCATTTGAGTCTAATTGCCTTAAGTGGCGTGATTCTCATGAATCTTCACCATCCGTTAAAGTATTTTCCATGGGCTTTAAACAACGATTTGAACGAATCTTATTGAGGTAGATATTTCGTTCAATGAGCTTTAGTTCATCAATTAAGGAATCAGCCATCTATCCTATCCAAAAAGCAAACTAACGATTCTCTGCATAATTCAGACATACTTGTCCTTCTTCGGAATGCTTGACTTCGTACTTTCTCGTACAAGTCCAATTCCAGCTTGAAAATCATTTGTTTACTTTTCATAATAAATGAGTAAATTATAACTCCTATAAAAATGTTTTGTCGACGACAAAAAGAGTATTTTTTGATGAAAATTTATCTGTTTTGTATGGTGAAAAATCACCTAATTTTTCAAAAATTTAAGAAACTGAAAATTTGACCCCATAGTAATTTTTTTGATTTGATTTAAGAATCTTAGAAAAGCCCCATTTCTATATACAAAACTCCCCTATTTCTACAACTGGTTGTGATTTTTGAGCAAAAAAACCCCTTTTTCTACAAAGTTTTATAAATATCTAACCAATATTTACATACATAAAACAGAGATAATCCAGATATTCGAGTCCCTACAACTCGGCTCTTATTTTAGCATAAGTAGTCGGTTAGTGCGTTCGCGGGGCTACTCTTTTTCTTACATTTTAAGGGTTACTTTTTTTTAATGTAAATTATCATTTCACCATTTGTACTTTTCTCATATTCCAAGCATAATAAAGTGGAACTGCAACTATACAACAATATAAAAATCACAGCATTAGTTTTTTGTTACTGGTAAGTGATTAATTGTAAGAAGATTTATAAACCACATCCACTTTATAGATTAAATGGACAGCCAAGTACTAGATCCCACTAATAGGTCGCCTTTTGTGAGAAGATTACTTTTAGGTGCAGGAATAACAGAGGAACAAATAGTCCTACTTGAAAGACCATATAATCATGAACATGGTGAACTTCTACGAAGGGCAAATCCAAATCTGCCAGAAAATCTAATCACAAAGTCAGTTATTGTAGCCCCAGGATTATTAGAAAGTATTTTAGCGCATGATCCATCTGTAGTCAGTAATGCATTTGGAAGAATACCATTGATGGATCCAGGTACTTTAGATTGTTTCACTCAAGCAGTTACTTCTAAAATATCTCGTGGAACACCGTTTAGTCCCAAATTAGAAGATGAATCAAATATCGCAGAGATTGCAGCAGGTCACAATGAAGCGCATTTTGCAGGTAGTGCATTATTATTTTATTCAGGACTTCCAGTGGAAGGGAGATATGCATTTAACGCATTTAATCAGTTAGGTGTAGGATTAAGAGAAAGAGTAGAAATAATTGAACAAAATAACACGCTTGGTTTCAGTTTACCCAACACCCTAAATATCGGTCACGAAGAAGCAGCAAGAATAATGTTATCTAATCATAAAGTAATCACTGGAAAAGAAACAGACAAACCTCTTTGTTTAGTGCTTTACTCTGGCGAGGACCCCAATGGTGCTTTTAGTGGGGGACGCGATGTTGTTAACCTTTCTGGGGAAGGGTTAGGCAATGTTCCAGGTTATGATACATTATTTTTCATCCTCAAAGATAAAACTTCATTAAGTACAGCATTACAAGTTACCTCTAGTTTAGGAAGAAAAGTAAAGTTATTATATTTAGCAGGGCATGGTCTTAAAGTTGGTAAAATCAATTTGCCAGATTCTAATCTTTTTGTTCAAGATTTCTGGGACCAAGTTGCTGGGTATGATCTTCTTGCAGAAGAACCACACAGCGTAATTAATTCTTGTCATAGCGCAGACGCCCCATACAGTAGGGTTGGAAGTTTTGCATCGTATGGAGCCAGTAAAATCCCAGGGTTACGTACTTACGGACAGGAAGGCACTAGTGCTGATGTTCTGATAAAATCAAGAAGAGATGGGAATGTATCTGAAGTTAATTTTCGGGGCAGAGGTAGCGTGACTAAATCATTTTATGTTGGCAAACCTACTATTAACTAAAAATAAATTGTAACAACTAAATAAAAAAGATTAACAGTTGTATATTCCTATTCTACACTCAGTGGAAATCAACTCCCCATCATGTGCTATAAAATATTCATTTGAATCTTCTTCCCTAACAGCTCCGCAGGATTCGAACTCCGCGCGGGGCTACTCTTTTTCTTAAGACACTTACTACATTAGAAACTTGGTGCTATTGATCCTGTGGTTTTTAGAAAGAAGAAAAATACTCAAAAATAAAAGAAAAGAAAAAAAAAAATAAATATTTATTCTAGATACATCTTAAGACGTTTTCTATCTAATTTCCATTCCTTTGCAAGACGGCCTGAAGACTTATAGTACTTCTCTAATCGTCTGATCTTGGAATCTGTTAAAAGACGTCCACGCTTTGCAGTTTGATCCTGCCTATTACGCTCTAAATGTGTTTGAATCATAACTAGCTTTTTGATAAGGTTCATCATGTCTTCTGGAATTTCTTTTTTCATCCCAGCAGCTTCTAAATGGTCACCAATTTTCTTTCCAGTAATTGCACGAACACTTGCAATACCATAAGTATCACGTAAAATCATTCCGATTTCACTTGAGTCTTTTCCTTGCTTACGGATCTTTTGAGCAAGTTTTGCAATTTCTTCATCACTATAACTGGTCCAAGCTGGTTTGTCACCATGAGGTCTACGTGATCCTGCTTTTCCTTTCTTTCTACTATGCATTCTAGCCATTTTATTTTTTCACCAAATGTTATACAAGTTTTGTAAGAGAATAAGAATGTTGATATCAAATATCTTATCTCCAGTATAACCGAGCCATTAACCTGGTTACCCCTTGATAAGTTCTTGAGGAGAGGTTTCTTTATAAATGATTTGTTTGTATTTTAAGATATGAAAGATAAGTACAATCCATTTGTTGCAACCAGTATGATTCCAGAAAATATGATGGAAGGACTTGAAGAATACTGCTCAAAGATATTATCACATACAGAGGAAGGTATAATTTACAAATTCGCAAACCCTCACCTTGGGACCTTACAAATTGGTGGTTTTTCTGACAGAGAATTAGACCCTGTGACCAGAAAGGCATTCAATATAAATTGGGGTGAACTACCAAATTTTCAATCATATTTTAGAGTTAGAAATAATGATCCACTAGGGCAAGCAACACTAGAAGCAGTAGCATATGTCTGCCGTGCGGTGTATGATCTTCAAGAGTCGTTTGGATTTTTTTTAGAACCGAAAGGCGAAGGAACAAGAGAATTGATCTTAGCGCAAGATAAAGGTTTTGAAGCCAAAATTGCTCATAGAGGATTTAGAAACACGAGAGTAATATTTGCAGGAATGGCCAATAGTCCTTCGAGTCAATCGCTGGATCATACTCAAGTGATGCCAATCTATAAACTTAGTGAGGAAGTCGTAGGAGAGAGTAAGTAGTAAAAAATAAATTAAAAAAATTAATTTCTTGAAAGTACTCTTTTAAGCAGTTCATTAGAACTAGGGTCTCTGAAAGTTACAATACTTAACTTTCTCAGTGAGGTTCCAGTCGCATAAGTTGCCATAAATGTTTCAACTCCTGCACCAATTCTCTGCACAGCTTCTTGAGGCGTAGATTCAACTACTCCCGCCATCAATCCCATTCTGATAGTTGGCATTGCGATTGATTCATATCCACTATTATGAGCAGCTTCTAATCCAGCATACACTATTTCATTTAATGGTTTTCTGAGGTCATCTACTACGAAAATAACATTATCAAATTGACCACGATGAGAATTACGGTCACCAGTTGCAACTATAGCATTTCCATCTTCTAATTCAGCCATTCCTGCCTGAGCATGATATTGATTACCTGCTACTCTTTGGATTGCTCCATCGATTCCACCAAACCACATACCACCAGAGTTAATGGCAGTCATAATAGCATCACTTGGAGTTTGTGTTACATCCCCACCTACCACATATAATTCTAATTTTCCTACTTTACAGACATAATTATTTGACATATTTTCACCTGTAAAATTTTGTAGATTTTTCAAGAGAGCCCAAAATTATCTCTGCAGCCTCAACCAAATTACTCACAATGTAAAGTTTCCCTTCATTCTCTGGTTTATCAAGCATAGATTCAATTTTACCAGTTTTATCAAAAGAACTAGGTCCTCTACCAACACCAGGATTGTTAATTAAAATTCCAACCCCTCCAGCATTATACCCACATAAAGCATCTGAAGACCGATCTCCAACTACAAACTTACTAATTGAGTCATAGTCAATACCAAATTCTTGCGCTGCTAATCTAAGCAATCCATCTCCTGGCTTCTTTAAATTAGACCTAGCATCGCCATCTTCAAGAACAAAGTCATAGTTCAAACCTTGAATATCTCTCTTTTCCCAACGCTCTGCACCACTTCGATTCACAAACGGACAATATTGCCAAGAATCAATATTTACACCTTCTTGTCTTAGTAATTGATCCATTGTGTGATTAACTTCTTCAACCCGCTCTGGCGTTAATACACCTTTTGCAATTCCAACTTGAGATGTTAATACTGCCAATGCAATGTTAGGTTGTTCTGAAAGTTTTCTTAAACCATCTAATGCACCTGGACAAAACCGTAAGTCCTCTTTCCAGTTAGCTTTACTCCCAAAGTAAGCTTCTTCGTCAAAATTTATAGTGTTGTCTCTATCTATTCCAATTAATATTTCATATGTCATTTGTAATTTCCTCTCATAATTGTGTCTGAGAAATTTTGCATGAATGCATCATCCCTTGATTGTTTTTTACTAAGAAAAATGTTAGAACCACGATCATCTAATTTCATAAGTCCCTGATCGTTGATTGCAACATTTGCTTGATAGAAATCTACAAAGTTGTGACCAAGCGCAGCAGAAACAGTTAGAGGATCGTGCATAAAAGTCCAGTATCCAATTGCTCCATTGAACTGATCAATGTTTTTTGCAATCGCTCTGATTCCAGCATTACTATGCTGTCTACAGAAATTGTAAAGTGGATGTTGATTTGAAACTTCAAATTTTGGATTTAAAGTAGTATCAGCCATAACCAAATATTGTTTGATCCTAGAGGCCATCACACGCTTAGCTGCAGGAATATCAATTCTAACATTGTGTTCTGCTTTTTTACGGCTTGGATCAAGTGACCCTGCCATTTGATAAAGAGTGACTTTATCAGATAAACTTGAGTGTGTTTGTTGAAATAGATCAAGATTAGAATACGCTTGAATTCCCATGTAAACAGTTCTGTCAGATCCACCTACAACTTTAGCAATTTCATCCGCAACATTGCCTGAAACATCATAGAGCTTGTTAGGTAAAAGATCTTGACAAAATAATTTGGTTGGACCTGGTAACTTTGCACCTGCAACAACTTTTATTTCAGGCATACCAATTTCTTCTAAAAACCATTTAGTAAGCTCTGCTCTGCCAGTACCAACTTCATCGCCGGTAACTATTAAATCAATAGTTGCGTTAGAATTCAATAAATAAAGTAATGAGAACAAATCATCTGGATCGTACCAAGGATCAGTGTCTAGTATGTATGAGGTTTTAGAAGTCATTCTTATCACCGATTATATTTTCTTCTGATCATTTCTCTTCCACAAGCAAGAATTTGATTATGCATATGAGAAGAAGTTTCACGCTCAGTTGCCCAATACACACGTTTCAATGTTGGATTTTGTTCTAACACAGTATTCACTGTGCCATGATCATATTTTTTTTCTGCTTCAATTAAAGTATCAAAAGAATCAACAAAACTTTGAAACCCTTCTCCCATGGAATCAGCCCTACAGATAAAAGAATAAGCACTATGCCAAACTGTTGAATCATATTTTGAACTTCTTGCAGCTTCCAGTTCTTCTGGACTCATTAATCCACGTTCCACTAAGAAAGGGAGCCTGTCTTCAAGTGGTATTTGGATGAAATTATGTAATGATTCCTTACTATTTTCGTTCATGTTTATTTTCCTCTAACATTTTTCTCTCTGTTTAAAATAAAGAAAGAAAAAAGAAGTCCTAGTCTGAACCGTTCCAAACAGCGTCAACACTTCCTGCATCATATTTTAACAGAACAGAAGATGAACCATTGGAGAGGTAGTTTGTTAGATCAGCAACAGTTCTTGGAGCGGATGCCATGTCAGAAACTATTCTCCCAATGTTTTGAGCAGCAGCATCATTTCCACCAGTTGCTAAACCAATTGTTCTAGCTCCTAAAGGGATGTGACCTTCTGCACCATGTTGCAATCCAAGACTATGAGTTCCAGCATAAACTTGCATAAGAAGACCCATTCTTGTAGGTTGATCCACTCCTTGTTTTTTTGCATCATTGTTGAACGCAGGAGTTACATAACTTCCAAGAACTGTACGTTTAGCGCCCATGGTAGAGATTGCATAATCTGCTACATCTTCACCAATACTTGCACAAGCTGCTTGGTAACTTTCTGTCCAAGCTTTCAAATCTTGACCTTTTTCTGAAGTTGCTTTGAATAATCTCCAGATACCAACTGTTTGTTTTCCAAAATCAGTAGTTTGCAAATCATTAGCAGCCATTATGTACGCTTGATCATTTGCTGACCTTTTTTCATTTAATGCTTGCAATAAATTAGTTGCAATATTTGCACTATTTCCAACGATTGGTTTGATCAATAATGGTCCGGAAGCTGCTACATCAACTAATCCTTGTACCAAAGCCATTTGAACTGCTCTAGAATCACCGTACTGATCTCTCAAATCAAGCAATTTTTGATAAGAACCAAAATGTCCTTCCCCAAAAGCAATCTGTCCTGGGTTTAAATGAGTATGAACCAATTCTCTGACTAGAGGAAAATCCGCAACTGCAAATTGATCATCCATATATTCTGGATGAGCAGCTAAGAATTGAACCCCAGCAAGTGCGTGACAACCATTTGTCATTCTTCCTTGAGCTTTTAGAGCTGCTTGTTTCCGCCCAATAATACTAGTTGGATTTGCTTGTTTTCCTATATCGTGAGTTTTTCCAAAACCATGAAATAATTCCCAGTCAGCACTGGTCCAAGACTTGGTTAGTGGAGCAAAAAATCCTTCTAAATCACTAGCACTAGAATTAAGAGGTCCAACAAAATGTTTTGGAACTAGTTCCCTAACTCCTTCATAGTTTCCTGTTTCTAATGCATGTCCAATTGCTAAGTGTAATTCTACATGTTGTTGAGTTGTTGTTTTTCCTTTCAGTGGACTGTAAGGTACGTTAAAATCTGCTAAGTCTAATCTGGTGTTTCCTGTCATTATTTTCTTTCCTCCAAAAGATCGTAACTTCTGAGTAAGAAACGGAAGATTTATATTAGACTAATATAATTAATATTAATAATATGAAAAGAAAGATCATTGGGCAAGGAAAAGGTGGTGCAACTATATCACTACCAATTCACTGGGTTAGAAGTCAAAATTTGAAAGCTGGAGATGAAGTAGATGTTAGTTTCTCTGCTAGCGGTCTTCTAATTGGTGCTAAACAAAAGGTTAGTCAGAAAAAGATTGAAATTGATGGGAGTGATTGGGATACTCGTCTAACAAAAATTCATCTGAATGCTTTGTACACAAAGGGGTACAGTAAAATTTTGATCAAAAATGCGAAAGTAAAGCTTGTGAGATTAATGATCAAAGAATTGATAGGAGTTGAAATTACTAAAATAAAAGGAAAAAATTTGGTACTGGAAACATTAACAGAACCAACTGGTGATCGAAGATTACTTTTAGAAAAACAGATTCATCATACAATTATTGATGCCCTCGATTTGATTATTCAATCAATTGAAATGAAAAACAAGAAAATGTTTAGTTCAGAGATAGAAGAATATACTAAGAAAGTGAATCGTTTCTCTGTTTATTGTCAAAGAGAGTTGCAAATGGAAAATCCTAGCCACGAACATTATTTTTTGTGGACATACTATACTGATCTTCGGATTATTCAAAGAAATTTATTGAAAGTGTTTGATAAAAATTTGCTCAATGATAAAAACTTGGTTGAGGGCTGTACTTTGATTCAAGATTATTATCAGAATTTTCTCAAGATGAGGAAAATAGATTTAAAATGGATAAATAAAGAATATGATAAAATAAATAAATTAATACTTTCATCAAAAATGAAGAATTCAGAAATTAGATATCTACTAGTTTATTCTCTTAGAAAATTGTTTAGGTGCGTGATAAATAAGTCTGCAAGTCAGACATAAAAACCTTGACTAAAAATTATTTTCTTGTAAATATTGTAGACACTTTTCTGCGTGCTCAATGAAAGGATTAGGATCTCCGCCAGATTTTGCGCGATGACATGCTTTGAGAAATGCTAAATGAAACCCAGTAGCTGCTGAGTCACGAGCCAAAGTGTCGATGTCTGCTTCATAACGGTCTTCATGTAAGTGATCTGCAACCATTGCTTGTGCTGATAAATAATGTGTTAGCTCTTGGCGTAAATCAGTAAATGGCATTGGTCCTAACGCAAAGGCAAGAGGAATTTTTCCAACGTGTTCGTCATCTCCAATGATAATTGGAGGAAGAGGAGTTTCCAGGATTATTCCAGCATCAACAAGGTAATCACTAGGATGTACTTGATCAAAAATGTTATCATGGCTAGCATCCCAGTTACCTACAACCATTGGTCCTTTAACCTCAGTTAATATTTCGTGTACCTTACCATAGTGTTCAAATAAATTGCTGATTGCTTGATGATGTAAATTTTGCAGCTCTGGTATCTTTGTAGCTGCCTTCTCAGGCGTAGTGACTAAATCTCTTCCGATTGTTTGATAAATTGGATGAGAGATGAATTTTTGTAAATCAGTATGAATAACTGCTGCTGCAAATTTAGCTTGTAGAGATCTTGGGATCTCAGGTATTTCTTCTTCTTGCTCATCTTGGGAAAAGAGTAACGAATAAAGTGAAGCAAAGATTCCTCTTTTTTGAGTAACTGGTTCGCAACCTGCAACATCTTGTGCAAATTTCTTGTAAACTAAATTAAAATCTGCTGCGATATGGTCCTTTACTTCAACAAAGTTTCCTGAAAGTAACAAATTCAAATCAAAAGGCTCCTTTAGTTCAACAAAGTTTCTTGAAACTATCAAACCCAAATCGATAGGCTCCTGATCGTTTGCTGTGAAAGGAGATGATAAAGAATAATTTTGTGCATACTTAGTTGAAGCAACTATGTCCATATGACGATACATCCTCCTTGCATCACCTGGAGTTGTGACTTTGAGAAATATTCTTGAATTACCACTATTAAATCCCCTCAATCCTACTGCCCCACCATTCTTTGAATCAGCACCATATAATCTGCCAGATCCAAAGAACCTTGAATTAGGATCCAACAGAGTGAATTGTCTTACTAAACTTACTACTTCTGAACTAAATCCATATCCGGTTAATTTTTCTTTCAAACCACTCACTGGAGGTTCTAATGTAGACAAATCAGTGTAAAATTTTTTACCTTGATATTCAACCAAACCTAATTTACTACCCCATAATTCAGGGACTGTATGGTCGAAAACCATGCCATCAGTATAAATAATTGTTAACTCACGACCATCTTTATCCAACACAGTTTCATCAAGAAGAGCGGACTTTTGATAAATATCTGCAGAGTACCCAAGAGTACCACTGAATGCAGAAGGATACAAAGTTGCATGTGGTAGTGTTAGAGTTATGTCTTTCATAGTAGGCCGCCTAAATACTTGTAACATTATCGTCAATCCAATCAACCCAATAATTACAGGTTGATGCATGTTTCAGATAAGGTGTTGGATCTCCACCAGATTTTGCGCGATGACAAGCTTTGAGAAATGCCATCTGAAAACCAGCAGCTGCACTTTCACGAGTTAATTGAAAATCATTTACTTGATAAACTTCTAATCCAAAGTGTTCTGCAATTGTTCTTTGAGCAACTAAATAATCTACAACAGAAGAATAAAGATTTTCAAATGGCATTGGTCCAAGGGCAAAAGCAAGTGGAATAGCACCAACATATTCATCATCACCTAAGGTAAAAAATTCCACACCTAAATCTTTCTCATCACTATGATGAAAAATATTATCATAAGTAGAATCATAATTTCCAACTACTAATGGCCCTGAGATTTTTTCTAAAATACCATGAATCTTTGAGTATTGTGAGAATAATGTTCTAAAGTTTGCACTAAAACGACTTTGTTCATCTGAGGGGACCCTAGATTCAAGTTGATCTGGAGTTAATACTAATTGTCTACCGATATCCTGATATAACTCATCTTGAAGATGAACTTGCATCTCTGTATGAACTGCAGCAGCTGCATATTTTTCTGCAAAAGCACTATCTTCTCTTCTCCAAGGAGTTCCTTTTATTGCTTCTCGCCAGGCTTGATTAATCAATTTCACAGAAATTTTACTAGGAGCCCTGTAAGATTCTTCCCCATGCGTAACTAGAATTCCCTTCTGGATTAGACCCTTCTCCTTAGCTAATTCGAATGAAAATGGAGATCTCAATGAAAAATGTCTTGCAATTTTAGTTTTTTGTACAAGATCCATATGTTTGTAAGCTCTGGCTACAGAATTTGCTGTTCCTGTTTTAAAATAAATTCCAGGTTCATGAGAAGTACTTTGAACTCCAAGCACAGCTCCACCTTTTGAATCTTTTCCAAATAATCTTACCCCAGTAACTGACCCAAATTCTGAAGCTATATCCAAAAATTGAGTGCTATGTTGGTCAGAAAAACCGTAGCTTCGAACCTTATCAAATAAAGTTTTTTCTGGAAATTTAGTACCGCTAATGTCTGTAAAAAAAGTTCGACCACGATGCCGAACTAAAGCCATATCTTTACCTAACAAATCATCGTAATCTTCATCTAACACAGTAACATTACTAAATAGTACTTGCAACCCCCTACCCATTGCATCATGAATAGTTTCACCTAGAAGACCAGTATTTTGATCTTTGTCAACAGAATATTTTGGCCAAAGCTCCAGAAATGTGCGGTGTATTACTGCATGGTCCAAAGGAGGTAAATCGCTCATAATGTCTAGAAGGGACCACACTTTATAAATCATTCCTCTCAAGTAGTGATTGATTGAGAATAAGTGTTTTTGAGTTCAAATATCCAACAAAACTTGACAAGTCCACTTGCCTTCTACTTGCTTGATTTCGAATAGATGTAAGGTGATTGCTTTAACATCTAACTTTCTATCGTGCTTTTCTTCTTGCACTTCTTCACCATGACAGGTTGCTTCAAGTTTCCATTTATGATCCTCAGTTTCTTCTATATTAATTTGAAAATCGCTGAAGAACAAAATCTCTGCGTCTTTATACATTAACAGTTCATCTAAAAAGTCGAAGAGAAGGTATTCTAAAGTGTTAGATTGGATTTTAAAAGTTCGAGATTCTAACTTTTCAACTGTTGCTAAATCAGTCATGGTTGCAAAAGTTGCTAAAGCTGCTTCTCTGAAAAGTTTATTGATACTGTCTGCCTCTGCTTGAAAAAGAACGTCGGCTGTGTGATCTAGGAATTTGTGTGAACTCATTGTTTGTTATCCGCAAATCCTTTTATTTCATTCTGGAACCTTTCAATAGTCTTCGGAATATGTTCCGGTTGCACCCTGAAGATATTTGCTACTTGTTCTAAAATTTCAGAATCACTGCCTTCGATGATCTCATTGTTTTCAACTTTAAGAGTTGGGTCGAATTCTTTACCTTTCTTACTTGCTTTACGTCCCTTCTTCCAAAGTTGAAAAAGTGCAGTTGCATATGAGACTAATTCTGATTGTTTGCAGTTTAGAAGTTCTGTTGCTTTGGTGATTACTTCACTTCCTTGCGCTGCTTGCTTCTCTGCAGCATTGCCTGCCATATAAGTAAGCCTAACTACACTGTCACTGATTTTTGTAGATGAAGTGATTACAATTTGCTCAGCTTCACTAGTGTTGTTAAGGTGCGTTCCACCACAAGCTTGCACATCAATTCCCGCAATATCAACTATCCGTAAACTTTTTCCAGGCGCTACACCACCTTGATAAATTCGAACACCAAACTTGCTTTCAGCTTCAGCTCTTGGCATAAAAAACTTGTCAACAGTAATACCTGCCTTGATTATTCGATTGGCTTCAGTTTGAATTTTGTCTTCTTCCTCTTTTGTTAAAGCTTGAAAGTGAGTAATATCTAAATGTGCACTGCTAACTTTTTTGTGTGCACCTGCTTGGTTGATATGATTTCCTAAGATAGTCCTTGCAGCTGAACCCACAATATGCGCACTTGTATGATGCTGTGCTAATTGTTTTCTACGTTCGATGTCAATAACGCAGTCTACAGTATCCTTTACGCTAAATGGAACTGGCTCATTTAGAACATGAACAATATATTTTCCAACTCGGTGCAGTTCTGTTACCTTGATGCCGGCAATAGTTCCGTTATCATGCTCTTGTCCACCACTAGTTGGATAAAAATAAGTTTCATTAAGAACTACTTTATTCCCATTTACATAAACTACCTCTGCTTGGAATTTTTCAGTGTTCCAATCAGCGTAATACATGATGTTGGTCTCTGGAACTTTACTTAGAGTTTTTTCACCGATGATAGTATCTTTCTTTTTGACAGTTTTATTTTTGTTAGCTCTTTCTGCTTGAAGCTCAGAAACTTGTAAATAAAAATCATCAGGAACTTTGATTTTAATATTTTGTTCTAACGCAAATTCCCTAACTAATTCTGGTGTGATGCCATTGTTATCATACAATTCGATTAGTTGTTTGGTTGTGATTTGGTTAAGGTTGGTGTTTTTCAAAGTACTTGCTGCATTCTTTTTTGATTCATTGTACTTTGCTTCTTCAACTTGGAGAATCATTAAAACGTCTTCAATGTTTTCTAATAGTTCAGGAAATAATTCCTTTAATTCTTCTGCGTGCCACCTGGCAATTTCTTCTAATCTAATGTCCCAGTTAAATTGGTCAATGAAACTTAAAGCACGTCTTAGGATGACTCGAAGATTGTATCCTCCGCCACTATTTGATGGAAGTTGTCCGTCATTAAGTGCTACTAAAAGTGCTCTTGAGTGTTCAGTAATTGCGTAAACTGCAACCATTGGCATGATTTGTTGCTTTAAAGATGCACCGTCTTTGATGTTAAGTTCTGCTGCAACTTCATTCCACGCTTTTTTGATGTCATCAACTTCATCAACATTTAACCGTCCAGCGAAATTACTGAACTTGTTGAACAAATTTATATCGTACTCGATACTTGTACGCTGTTTTACTTTAGTTAGAGTCCTTGGAAAAATTGCTTCATACATGTTACTGGTTCCTTGACTGAACCAAGCGATCCGTTCCATACCCAAACCCATATCCAACACTTTCTGAGTCAGCTCTTTTGTATCTCCGTTTGGCAGTTGTTCATACATCATGTAAACTTGATTAAAAAGTTCAAGCCCGGCTGAGAAAAATTCCATACAAGGTCCAAAGTTGCCGCCACCAGCCCAAGCATCTTCATGTAAAATGAGTTCTTGTTTGTCTAGTCCGATAACTTTTGTGAGATAATCGTAAATATCCTGAAAAGCTTCTTCTTGATTCCACTCATCTTTTGGTACAAATTGATGTTGACCAACCATCACAAATCCAATGCAATGTGAACCTGTGATCCCAATGTTATCAATGTCACCAAATCTTAAACAGAATTGCGGAATGACTAATCTTTTTGCAGGTGGATCTATTTCTCCTGTAACTACAAATGGTTGAAATGCTGCGATACTTGCGATTGTAAAATCAACAGTTGGATTCCACCTAGCTACAACAGGGTAACGTTTGATACTTTGATAATTTCGCTTTTGGAAATGTGTTTGAAAAGTATTCCACACATCTAAATAAGAAAGTTGTTGTTTGCAAAGTTTGTTGTTTGCAACACTGAAAACTCCGATACAAGAAGAGTCACCGCAAATTGTTCTTGTCTTGTCTTGTGCCCAGAAGTTTAAGTTACATTTTGTACAACTGGATCTTTGAAACCCTTCTTGTTTTAAGATACTAGTTGCGTAGTAAGAATCTGGATCTTGACTTGCTTTAACCTTAAGCTCAGCTTTTAGTTGTTTATCGGTTTTCATCTGTATCTTTGAAGCTGCTGTTTCTTTTTATATTATTTGTGGCTTTGTTACAGTTTAGATCGAGCAAACCCTTATATACGCTGAAAAGTTTCTTTTGATGTGGCAATCTCAGATATTCCAGCGAATACGCTCCCAGAACCTTTGCAACTAGCATTGCAAGAAATTATTGGGACAGTTGGACCAGTACTTGAATGGCTAAGTTGGTTACTTGGAGGATTGTTTGGATTATATGTGGTTTATTTTCTGATCAGATTATATCTTGACTACAAAAGAATTAATGTTTTGAAAAGAGTAGAAAAAGATGTGAAGTTTCTGAAGCAACGTTCGCTTAGTGAAGAAGAGCTTGAGCAATTGAGAGTGATTTTAAGTACAAAGGTAGGCGTTGCTAAGAAGAAAAAAGTTGGTTCTAAAAAATCTGTGAAGCGTGAAGTTGCTAAGGGTTCTAGTAAGAAGAAGAAGAGTTCTAAAGTAAATAAAAGAAAAAAGTAAACAGAAATTATTTCTCGTACCTAAAACTTCGATGAAAACTATCATCATCAGGAGTTGCAGTTAATCCAAGTTCTTTAGTAAACAGATTATGTACATCATATAAAACAGAAAGAATTGATTTATACTTTACTCGATTTCCACCTACGCCTTCTTGTGAAGTGTTAGGCCCATAAATTGTTAACTTTCTGCCTTCTGTTTGAAACCTATAAGTTACTGCATTAAAACAATCTAACATTTCTGGGTCATCTTCTGGAAGTCCAGCTATAGCATGACCAGGTTCAACGCGATCAAATAACCTGGCATATGAAGGTGACGGATGAATAATTTGGTAAGTATCCGGTGCTTTTACTGAATAAACATCTCCATTTTTTGGAGCAAATGTTAGATACACACTTTCTCCTGCTTGAGGGATTTGTTGCCCACCAAATAAATCAGAATAATTACTTGGTTCTCTAGTTGACAAAAAAGGTTCAAGTTTGAAAAATCCTCTGCGTTTACTCATTGGAATAAATTGATACTCTCTTCCAATAACTGTAGGAGGAAATAGAGCTACTAGTTCAGTTAAATTAGAACTTACTGAACCAAGTAATCCAGTTAATTTATTTAATGTCATAGTTGGTTTTATTTAGATATTTATATAAAAATATCCATTATTGAAACATTAAGAGAATTATCGACCACAACCCTTTTATACAATTTCTAATACTTAAAAGTCTATGAGTTTTAAAGATGAATTAATTGCTGTTTTAGCCAAAGAAACTAAACTTTCTACTGATGACGTTGCACAAGTACTTAGCGTTCCACCAGACCCAAAACTTGGCGACTTTGCATTTCCATGTTTTAAAGTTGCAGCTATGCTTAAGATGTCACCTAAAGATGCTGCTGACAGATTGAATCAAGAGATGAAAAAACCAGAATGGATTAGTAGTACAGCAGTTGTTGGACCATATTTGAATTTCTACGTCGACAAAATAAAACTTGCTGAATCAGTACTGAATGAAATCTCTTTGAAGAAAGAAAAATATGGTTTGGCAGAAGAAGGCACTAAAGAAACTATCATGGTGGAATTTTTTCACGCAAACACACACAAGGGAGTACACATTGGACACTTACGTAATATCAGTTTAGGGTCAGCACTTTGTAACGTACTTGAGGCTAGTGGATACAAAGTGATCAGAGTTAATTATCAAGGAGACATTGGACCGCATGTTGCTAAATGTATCTGGGCCTACAAAAAGTATCAAGATGAATTAGAAGTTCCAAAAATTAATAGAGGAATATGGCTTGGAAAATTGTACGCGAGAGGAAGCCAAGAGATCAAAGGCGATGCTGCAGCCGAAGAAGAGATCAGAGAAATTACTCGGAAAATGTATGAACACAATGATCCAGAAATTGAAGAACTTTGGAAAAAAACTAGACAATGGTGTTTAGATGATTTTGATATTTTTTATAAGAAATTTGGATTAAAATATGATAGATTATACTATGAAAGTGAAGCTGAAATTCCTGGGAAAAAAGTAATGGCAGAATTATTGGAGAAAGGAGTTGCTGAAAAAAGCGATGGAGCAATTATTGTAAATTTAGAGAAATATGGTCTGAATATTTATGTCGCAATCACAGGCAAAGGCTATCCAACATACCAAGGAAAAGATATGGGATTAGCTGAGATTAAACAAAAAGAATACAAATTTGATCGCAGTGTACATGTAGTTGGATCAGAACAAGAACTATTCTTTAAACAAGTTTTCAAAACATATGAACTGAACAATTCACCAATGTTCGAAAAAGCTTACCATTTAAGTTATGGGTTAGTTAATTTACCAGAAGGGAAAATGAGCTCCCGACTTGGAACCATGATCTTGTATGAAGACTTAGTAGTCAAAATGCTTGAACATGTAAGCAAAGAAATTGTAGAAAGACATCCTGACTTGAGTTCAGAGGAAATTGAATCACGAGCAGAGAAAATAGCATTTGGAGCATTGAAGTATTCTATGCAGTCAAAAGAAAATCAAAGAAGAATGACTTTTGATTGGAAACATGCACTTGACTTACATGGAGACACAGGACCTTACATTCAATATGCACACGCAAGAGCGAGTAGTATTTTACGAAAAGCAAAGTTTGATAACAAAAAATCGAGCGATGTTGATTTTTCAAAATTAGATAGTGCAGTTGAAAAAAAGATTTTAATGCAACTTGGAAAATTTAGTGAAGTTGTTGAAGAGGCTGCAGAGAAGTATAAACCTTATTTGATCGCACATTTTGTGTTAAACCTGTCTCAGCAGTTTAATGAGTTTTATCACGCAGAACAAGTTTTAAGTGAAGATAAAGCATTACAAACTGCGCGGCTGTTATTAGTTGATTCTGTACGTCAAGTACTTGCTAATGGTTTAAAGCTACTTGGAATTGCAGCACCAGATGAGATGTGAGAGATACTTTTTAGGAGTTAAGAGAAAAAGATGACACTGTATTTTATTACTGGAAATTCGCACAAATTTGCTGAAGCAAAGCAGATCATTTCTGATGTTGAACAAGTTAAATTGGATTTAGATGAAATTCAATCAATGGATCCAAAGGAGATCATTGAACATAAGCTAAGACATGCGATGAAGCAACACAAAGGACCATTATTTTGCGAAGATGTATCACTTTGTATTAACGCCTTGAATGGATTTCCTGGACCACTAGTTAAATTTTGGAATAAATCTGGGTCAGTTGAAAACAGAGTTAAAAGAGTGCATTTATCTGACGATCACAGAGCAACTGTGATTTGTACAATTGGATACTTTGATGGCAAAGAAACGCAATTTTTCTTAGGATCAGTCGAGGGAAAAATAGTTGTTCCAAGAGAGAATAGTGATTTTGGTTTTGATCCAATTTTTGAAGTTGCAAGTTCTGGAAAAACATTCGCTGAAATGACAGTAGAAGAAAAAAATAAAGTCAGCCACAGGGCAATAGCACTTTCAAAACTGAAATATTTTCTAGATTCAAAGAATTAAATCAAACATCTAATTTCTGTTTCCCAGTTTTCACATGTTTTTTTAATTGAGATATTTTGCTAAGTAGTCCACCTGCAATGAAAAGTTCGATACCTGAAGACGCCAAAGAAACTGATACAAAAAAAGTTGGAATAAATCCAAAGCTTAGTTGAAAGTGAGTAACTAAGAAAGCTAATAGACTTAAAAGTGCATAACTGCAGATGTAAAAAATTGGTAAAATATAATAGACGTGTTCAACACGATATTTTCTAAATAATGAGATTACAAAAAAAGTTGATATAAACCAAATTAAAGCAAAGAGACCAATGAACAAAGTATACCAAGCTTGCTGCCAACCAAAAAAGAAAGATATGCCTTCTGTTAAACCAATTGCCCCACTGATTAACGCAATAAACAGATATATCTGAACAACCACATCACCAAAATGCCTCATAGTATTTGGAAGGTAATTGTTGTTTATATGTGTTACTTCTTTATGAAGAAAGAAATGAGAGAAAATAAAGAAAAATTTATTCTGTTATTCTATGATTCTGTTATTCTATTTTAGATAAAGCATCATCAATTAATTTTGGATTGTAACCTACAATAATTGCTGAACCTATTTGAAGCACAGGAGTACCCATCTGCCCACTAATGTCAATCATCTCTTTTCTAGCTGGTTTATCTTCAGTTAGATCCTTTTCTTCAAAACCACGCTTTTTCTTCTTCAGATGAGCCTTAGCTTTTGTTGACCATTCACAAGTTGGTGTTGTATAGATGATTACTGCCATATACTCAGAGATTGTGCTGGTTATATTTATGTGTTGTGATTGTGAGTACAGATTAAATGAGATAGCGTGTTTTTGTTCTTTGTTAAAGATGATATATATCAGAAAGCTTTATAAATAACCCTAAATCCGACAAGATGTTATGAAAATTCCTAAAGTTCAGAAAAGACTCTGTAGAAAGTGTAAAACTCATACAGAACATAAGCTTGCTCAGAATAAGAGAAAAACTGCAAGTTCCTTAAGTAAAGGAAGTAAAGTTCGAGCTAAACGTCGTGGTCTTGCACGTGGTAACGGTGGACATGGTAGATATTCAAAACCTGCTGTGACTAAGTTTAAACGAACAGGAGCAAAATCAACCAAGAAGACTGATTTTAGATACACATGTCAAGTATGTAAGAAAAGCTCAATTCAAGCTAAAGGAATTCGTAGTAAACGAGTAGAATTAGTATAAATCCAGGTTATAATAATATGAAAACGCAAACAAATTCAAAATTTATTAAAGTACGTTGCCCAAAGTGTAAAAATGAACAAACTATCTTTGGAAATGCATCAACTACAGTAAGTTGCCTTGTGTGCTCAAGAGAACTTGTCTACCCAACTGGTGGAAAATCAAAGATTTCTGCACGTGTGCTTGAGATCTTTTAGATCTTTACAGCAAATTTTATTTTTATTACTTGTTATTTAAAGATAAATTTATTAGGCAAACAGCCTTAAATTCATACAATGTTATACAAACACGCCGGATTGCCAGATGAAGGAGAAATTGTTCTTTGTAGGGTTACCAAGATATTTCCTAATTCTGTGTT
The DNA here is from genome assembly GCA_018670085.1 of archaeon. Classification (GTDB taxonomy): domain Archaea; phylum Nanobdellota; class Nanobdellia; order Woesearchaeales; family GW2011-AR9. The sequence goes on from JABHRS010000002.1 coordinate 22,354, forward strand.
TGCGCAAATGGTTGAATATAGCGATTCTGGAATGATTCACATTAGTGAAATTGCACCAGGTAGAATTCGAAACTTACGTGAATATGTTAAAGTTGGAAAACAAATTGTTTGTGTAGTACTTCGAGTTAAAAAAGATCGAGGACATATTGATTTATCATTACGTAGAGTTGGAACTGGAGCTAAACTTCGTAAACTCGATGAGATTAAACAAGAGTTAAAAGCTGAACAAGTGCTTGCAAAACTTGCTAAAAAGCTAGAGATGAAAACTGAAGACTTGTATAAAAAAGTTTCAGAAATTGCTTTTGAACATTATTCTTATGTACATTCTGCTTTCAAAGAATTTGTAGCTGGGAAAGTTACCTTTGAAGAATTAGGATTTGATAGTAAACTAGCTTCTGAGTTAAATGTTGCAGTAAAGGAGAAATTCAAAGAACCAGTTGCGACTTTCCGTGGAGAAATTGAACTACACACTTATGCAAGTGATGGAGTTTTAAGGGTTCGAAAAACACTTAGCAAAATTGCAGAGTTACGTGAAGATATGCAAGTTGTTTATTTAGGTGCAGGAAAATATAAATTCACATTCGTTGATAAAGAAATTAAAGCAGCTGAGAAAGATATTTCAGCAATTGAAAAAATCTTAAGTAAATTTCAAGATAAAGTTTCTAATTTTGGTTTTAGTCGAGAGAAAGCTGATTTTAATGCATAGGTGTTAAGATGAAAAAAATTCTAATTTGTGAATCTTGTCACAAGTACACTATGAAACAAGAGTGCCCTGAGTGTTCTGGGAAAACAGTGGAAGCAAAACCTGGTAAGTTCTCTTTAGATGATAAGTACGCTTCGTATCGTCGTGAAGTTAAGGAGAAAGAAAGGGAAGAGAAAGGTTTAGTTTGATTATTTTTTAGTTAATCATTCAACACTTTATTTATTTTAGTAATAGGTTTGATCAATTTTGCAAACTTCTTCATGATATATTTAATATCTTCAGTAAACATTTCAGGATGTTGTGTCAGTTCCTCTTTTAATTCATCTCTTGAAAATACCTGAATCCCACAAGATTCCTGATCAATAAAACGAATTGAACCATCATAATATCCAATATATATTTGAGTCATGTTAGGTTCAACCCATTCTTTTTGGTCTTGTCCTTTCCTTGATGATTGATAATTATCTAAAAAGGCTACCTTCTTTAAAATTGCCAACACATGCAAATCAGTTGTTGCAACACTATGCTCAAATTCTTCTTCTTTTACAATAGTTGAAGGTATTCCCAATTCTTCTGCGCATTCTTTAAGCATAGTTAAATCAAAACTTTCTCCAGCAGCTACATGCCCACCAATAGTTTTATCCCAAAGCCCAGCATTGTCTCCTTTCCATTTAGAACGACGTTGCAAAATAATTCTTCCATTTGAAGTAAGTAAAAATAAACGAACATGTTTGTGACGAGTAGAAACTTTTCCAGTTTTAATAAACTCTTTACGCATCTCTTCATGAAGAGCCTTTTTCTCCTTTTGTCCAATAAGTTCCCCTTCAGAAGAGTACACTTCAAGCATTTCTTTCATAGAATGGTAGAAACAGGACTACATTAAAAATGTTTAGGAAAAAAGAATGAATTAGTGATTACCCAATATAACTAGCATCACTTCTCTGGCCTTTACCACCAGCTTGCTGCGCACTTGTTAACTCATTTAGCCACTCTTTAGTTTTAACCAAGACTTCCTTCTCTAATTTAGAAATTTCTTTACTCATTTTATTTAGTTTAAGACCAAGTTTGTATCTTTTGTTTAAAACCTTTAAAATTTCAGTAGCTCCCTTAACTCCAAGATACATCTGGTGAGCAAATGTTTCAGCAAGAAGTGCAGCTGCATTAATATTTTTACGTTTAGCAGAACCAAGTAGAACACCACTTACACCAATGATTGGACCAACTACCCCAAAAATCTTAGTTTCAACCTTCAATGCCTTCTTCTGAAATGTCTTAAGAAAATCTTTATGGTTAGCAGTTGCATAAACTTTTGGTTTTTCTGGCAGAGATTGCAAACCAATTCCACCAGTTGTGATTAACTCAGTTACACCAAACTCTTCAGCTAACTTAATCACTTCATCACAAAAAGAATAACAACTCCTCTCATCAATTGGCTGAACGTCACCAGTTAAAATTAAAATATCTCTTTTCTTTGGATCTTTAGATTTACGATACCAAAGTTCGATCTTTGGAACCTCAACTAGATTATTTTCATTAATGAAAACTGTATGAGGGAATGAATGAGAATAAAAACTTAGTAGAGGTTTAGCTTTAAGTTCTTGAGCCAAAAAATCAATTGCAATTTTACCAACATTTGCAATCCCTGGAAGACCCTCTATTAAAATTGGCTTATTAAATTTTGGACGCTTTTTTACGTGCCACTGAATTTCCCAAGAAGACATAATAATTGGAATGGATTTAGTGTTTAAAAGGTTTGTTGTTTGGTGTTTATTATGTTCTGATACGATAGCCTCTTTTGAATAGCACAACACAAGTACCAAAAAAGAAAACTGTGAGAATGAATACTACTAATGCACTGATCCAAAGAGGACTTGTTGTAGTTCCAAAAAATCCATAACGGAATCCGTCAACAATGTAGTAAATTGGGTTTAGTAAAGAGATTGTTCTAAAAAAAGGAGGTAACATATCAATTGAGTAAAACACGCCACCAAGATAAGTTAAAGGTGTTACAACGAAAGTTGCAAAGACAGACATCTGATCAAAGCTCTCTGCCCAAAGACCAGTTAGAATTCCTGCGAAAGCAAATAAGAGGATGCTAGCGACCAAGAAGTAGATAATTACTGCGATGTTGACAATGCTCAGCCCTGCGAAAAGAGATCCGATGATCAAGGTTCCGATTGCAACTAAAGTTGACCTTACCAAACTGCCAGTTGCTAGCGCGATAATGATACTCATATAACTCATTGGAGCAACTAAAACTTCTTGGATGTTTCCTTGAAACTTGGAAATGTACAGTGAAGATGAAGTGTTGGAATATGAACTGGAAATAACACCCATCATTATAAGTCCTGGAAAAATGTATTCCAAATAAGAGACCCCGCCAATACTTGTGATCTTCGATCCTAAACTGTAACCAAAGATTAAGATATAAAGCAGACTAGTTATGATTGGTGGCACTATTGTTTGCTTCCAAACCCTTAGCAGCCTGGAGACTTCCCGATTAGTGAATGAAAGAAAAGAGATCATTTCGGAGTTCATTTTTTAGATTCCCCCTTAGTAAGTTCTACAAAAATATCTTCAAGCTTGGCTTTACTGATCTCAAAAGATTCTGCTTTTGATTTTGTAATTGTTTGAAGTAAGTCTTTTTGTTTGAATTTTTGGTGATCAAAAATAAACTGCAATGAGGACTTATCGGATCCTAGTGTGGGTTTTTGCCCCATGATTTCCGATGGAACTTTGCTGATTTTGCTCTTAAAATGCAAAGTTACAAGGTCTTTTCCAAATTGTTGCATAATATTTTGTTTAGTATCAATTTTGATGATTTTCCCATGATGGATAATTGCAACACGATCAGCTAACTCTTCAGCTTCTTCAATATAGTGAGTTGTTAAAAGAATAGTTTTTCCAGCCTTGTTGAACCTTTGCATAGTTTCCCAAATACTTCTTCGTGATTCAACGTCAACCCCAGCTGTTGGCTCATCTAAGATAAGAATATCAGGATCGTGTAAAAGAGCTCTTGCGATTAATAAACGTCGCTTCATTCCGCCACTTAGCATTAAAATCTTTGAGTGACGTTTGTTTTCAAGCCCTAACTCTTTTAGGACATGAGTAATTCTGATCTTTCGTTGTTCTTTGGCAATTCCAAAATACCCAGCATTAAAATCTAAGAATTTTTCGACAATCTCAAATTTGTCCATGTTAAATTCTTGAGGGACTAAACCAATTCTCTTTCTTGCTGATTGGTAATTTTGACTTACATCGCTGTTAAAGATTTTTACTGTACCACTGGTTTTGTTACTTAGACCAGTTAGAATATTGATAGTAGTTGATTTACCAGCACCGTTTTGACCTAAGAGTGCAAAGAACTCTCCTTGTTTGATATCAAAAGATATTCCTTTAACGGCTTTTAGTTCAGCGTAGTTCTTGTGCAGATCTTTGATGTGAATTGCAGGGGTTGGCATGTTGATGTTTTTTTGGTGTGGGTTGATAAATGTTGTGATTGTTAGATATTTTTTATTTGATTATTAGAAAAAGTTTATATTAAGATTTGTTTTTATTATTATATAATTAGAGGTGATTAGATGGCTAAAAAAAAGAATAATGAAAAATTAATTTTCGCAGTTCTATTAATTATTGCAGTAGTTGGATTATTAGTATTTAGTTCAAAAGAAGCAAGCGTTGAAGAAACAGATGATTTTGAAGATGATGAAATGAATATTGCAGGAGAAGCAACAAGTTTTGCAACCAGGAACAAAATTCATCAGTATGAGATTACAGCATATTTTGATAATCTAAGTTCTGAAGCACACTATGTTATCAATGGAGAAAATTCAAGCTCCTTAGGAAAAGGAGACAGAGATGTTTTATCTACCGGGATAAAAATTAAACAGAATGAAAATCCAGTAGTTCAAGATTGGAGTGGAATGACTGGAACAGACTTCACTTTGAGAAGAGTTTGTAGTGATATAATGGAAATTAATGTATCATTTATGCACAACGATGGATTTCCACTTTCATTTAATATAAATGGAGAAGATTTCTTATTAGATGCAGGATCTAACTTTGTTGATTCATATAGTTCACCTACTGGGTCATTTAGAGTATTGCCAACTCAGGCACACACACAAGGGTATTATGCTGGGATCAATTCAATTGGTTTTGAGTTACTTTGTGAGTAATTCTTTTTTTTTGTTTTTTTGTTTTTTATTTTTTTAGTTGTTTGAATGTTTTTTCTTAGAGAATTATTGTTGGAGAAGTGAAGAAAGTGCGAGGGACGAGACCCTCACCAAATGCAGCAGCATTTGATAGTACATAAGGCATTCACAAAAGTTCAACCTTAAGAAAAAAAAGTGCGAGGGACGAGACTTGAACTCGCGTAGACACTAAGTCACAGCCTCCTCGGGGCTGCCCGTTTGACCACTCCGGCACCCTCGCATGAATACCAATTCTCTGGATCTAGTTCCCCACTTAAAAACCTTTTTCTCTGTTTGAGCGTTGTGTAAGGTGGACAGAATCCAAAAGCTTGCCACAGTTGATATTTTGTAATATGTTTAGAATTATTAGAACCAATTACCTTGAACCACTGGATCACATGAATGTTCCCACTGACAGTTACATGATAACAAGGTTTTCTATTTTCTTTTTTACTATTGGTAACCCTAATGTCATTTCTGATTCCCAAAGAGAAGATCATTTTTGATATATCATATGCCAATATTTTTGAAGTAATTCCTATTTTCACTGCAATTAATCTATGAAACTTGTTGTTAGGTGTTGTGTAATTCTTCTTGCAAAAAACTGACCCATCAGTATCTAATAGACCCCTTAAAAACGCAGTGGAAAATTTATGATTATTAATGATCCACTTAGGTACTGGCAGCTCATTCTTCCTACCAATTGGAATCCCTAACTCATGAAGGGCCATTCCAACTTTATTGCTTTGTGTTGATATTCCAAAAGAAGGATATGGTGGTTTCGAAGTAACTGTAGAAACTTTTCTTCCAATTAAAGGCAGATTAATTTCTTTGGTAAACAAAGGGATAATAAAATTTTCATAGTGTTCTCTGTCTCCATTTACATCTCCGCGTAGTTGAAACCTTAGTTGGCCTTTCTTTGTTTTTGTTAATGAACCATCACCAAAAGCCAAGCCAACTACTTCAGCCATAAGTTCATTTTTAGAAAGAGAAACCATACTGATTGAGGTTTTTGTGATAATATAAATCCTACTCGTGGCTGACCAGTGGGCAGTGACTTTACTCAGAAATATACTGACCAATCACCTTAGACAACTACTCCAAAAATTAGACCTACCAAATAACCTAGTGCACCTGCACCAACACCAACTAACACAATCTCTATCCCAGAATCGATACAGTTACGATGAGTTACAGTTGATTTTCCCATACCCACAGCAAAAAGAACTGCAATTGTCATTCCAATACTGATTAACATAATGTTCACAGACTCTCCAAAAAAGAATGGAACGATTGGGAATAAAGAACCAAAAGCGAAAGCAAAAAACATCACAGCAGCATCATGCATTGGATGAGAGTTTCCTTTCGGTGAAATATGAAGCTTCTTTTGAATATAATTGATAGCAAAAGTTTCTTTGTTGTGATGTAAAAAATGACGCATCATCGTTGAAATTTCATCTGTGTCAAATTGTTCCTTTTTGAGCATAGCCTTCATTTCTTTGCTGGCCTTCTGTGGGTTCTTTGCAACCAACTCTTTTGCCCTTACAACCTCAGCATCATAAACTTCGCTGACAGATTTGCTTGAAAGGTAAGATCCCGCACTCATACTTAAAGCGCCTGCAAACATGCTTGCAAGCCCGGAAAGAAGTACAACACTTGCATTACCAGTTGCAACCCACACAGCTAAAACAATCCCTAAATTAGATACTAAACCATCTTCCATTCCAAAAACTAGTTCACGCATAAAACCTTTGAGCCCATCAAGCATCTTTTGTTTCATTATTACCTCAGATTAAATTATTGTGGCCTGCGTCCCATTGCCGGAATATTGAGCTTAATTTGCGAATTTTCACAAACATTTTGGCAACGCGTAGCATTCCAAAATTGTGGTGCAGTGAAATAAAGTAGCCCGGCCTGACCTTTGCCACAATAATTTTTTGATTACTAAATAAATAACAAAATGAAAACCTTGCCTTTGGCATCGGGGCGAAGCAGAGAAAAATTGCATTGGCAATTTTTGAGCTTGGTTAGTACCAAACAACGGGTTCCACTTCTCAACTTCGCATAAATGCTCAGGTCGAAAGTGTTAGCTCTTTCGAATTTAACTTGGCTCCTGCACAGACGCCCCCGAAATGTTTTTCACTTTGTTAACATTGTAGATGATGATTAAGTTTGAACTACAGTACAAGCTCCTTGTACACACTTAGCAACAGCTTGACCACAATCCATGGTTCCTGGTTGACAATCAGCAGTACAAAGCATTCCTTGACAGTTTGGAGCATAATCATTGTTTACAGCAGAGTCAGAATGACAACATAAAGCTGCAGTACAATCAGTATCAGCTTCACAAGCAAGTTCTGGTGCAACTGGTGCTACAGAAGCACAAGAGATTAAGATACTAGAAACTGCGAGAATAGTTAGTAATAGTAGAATTTTTGTGTTCATTTTTTTACCTCATAAATTATTGATTTTTGAAAACCATATTGATAATTAATTAATTATTATTCAATTAGTAAAATCTTCTGAGTATTTAATCTTTTCATTTATTTCTCCACGCAGATTAGTTTGCATGAGCTCTTTAACTTGATCTTTGTCAGCTTCGTTTGCTAAAAGCCATGAAAGTTTGATATGCGCAGTCTCAGTTAACATATCTTTTCCAAAAATTACTCCGATCTCAACTAACCTTCGACAGTTAGAATAAATAAATGGATGGACAGCACCATAGATACATTGAGAAGTTAAAACCACAACTCCACCTTCTTGAATGAAGTTCTTCAACTCCTCATAAATTGCTTGATGTTCAGGAGTGTTTGTTGGAGCTTGACCAATACCAGTTCCTTCTAAAACTAAACCCTTGTAACCCTTCTTGCGAAATACTTCAAAGACATCAACAAACATGTTAGGATGAGTTTTAAGCAACCCAACCTTATCTTCCATTTGCTCTTTGAAAATTACTTCTCCTTTTCTTTCTGAAAGTTTATTGTAATCTTTTAAAAATGAAATTTCTCCTTTTGGATAAGAAATCCTGGCAATTGGTGAATCATTAATTGCCTTAAAGGCATCACGTCTGGAAGTATGCATCTTTCGAGTCTTAGTTGCAGGTAAGATCACACAAGAATCATCATCTGCATGTTCATGCATACAAATTCCAACACCTACAAAATCTGTTTGAGAGATGAATTTTGATGCTGAGATTAAATTCATAGCAGCATCGCTACTTCCACGGTCACTTGATCTTTGAGAACCTACAAGAATTACTGGAACTGGTAAATTTTCACACATAAAAGATAAGGCAGATGCAGTAATTGCCAAAGTGTCAGTTCCATGACCAATAATAATTCCATCACAACCTTCACGAATTTCTTTTTTGATAGCATGAGTTAATTTTCGATAATTTGAAAAACGAATATCTTCTGACATCATGTTAGAAACTAATCTGGCTTTTATATTAGCAATTTTTTCTAATTCAGGAACCATCCTGAGTAAATCTTCTACCTCAAACAAAGCAACCACACCACCAGTTTTGTAATCAACCTTACTTGCAATAGTTCCACCAGTATGTAAAATAGAAATTTTTGGTAAGTTTTTATTTTTAGGAACTTGAGATTGCTTTGATTCTTTTGAACTCTCTTTAGCTTTTTTAATTAATTTTAAATCTTTGATATCTTTGTTTTCAAATCCAACATTGTAGCCAGTTGAAAGTTTAATGATAGTTACAGCTTCTTTACTACTTGGCATGATAATCCCAGCTTCAGTGTGATTATCATTAAGTGTAATTTTTACAGAGTCACCAGGATTTGTTTTTATTAAAGCCATATTGGTTATTATTTTAGTCTTTGTTTAAATATATTATGCACATCTTTAAAGAATAATTAGAAATTATTTGATTTGAATTAAAAACAAGAAAGAAAAGAGAATATTATGTTTTATGGTGCAGATGTTGTAGGGTCTTGTTCATCAACAAAGAAATCATCAAATCCCATATCTGATTCTTGCCCTTCTGAAGGGTTAGGATCACCATTATTTGATTTACCTGAGGAATCCCTTAATATAGTTAGAGATTCATCATCACTTAAAGTATCAATGGCATCATCATTTAAGGTACCAATATCAGCATCAATACCAGTATCAACATTTTTTTCTGTTGAATTTCTTCGATAATTTGCAGGTATTGCTGATAAGCTTGATGGAAGAGTCATCATAAATGCTGGAAAACCGTAAGCAGTTAGATGTCTTTTTTTACTTGACCCATGGAATGGATGCATGTTAGCTAGATAATCTTCCCAATCCTCTTGGTCAGTAAAGTCAGTGTTAAGTTTAAACCGTTTAAAATCACGTTTATTGGCTCGCATGATCATATTTTCACGAAACCTTGCTGGAAAATTATTGTTGCCTTCATCAACTGCACTTGGAACAATTGTATAAGATGAACCTAAAACATATTTTGCGGTTTGCAAGACTCGTGGCATCCCAGTTTTATCTGCTACAACATAAATTCTCTTTGCGCCAAGTTCCTCTAAAATTGGCTGAGAGTAAACAAAATTTGCGATAGTATCAAGTGATTCAGGCTCAATGAATAATTGACTTTTTAATATTCCTTTGTCTTCTAGACAATTGGCCATTTGATATGCTTCAGCATCTGATGGACTTGGCTTTTTATCTTCAGGGATTAAACCACTACAATAACCAGAAAGGATAGCTCTGGCACCACCAATTCTAGTATACCTTAACTGCTGCATTAAGTCAAATGTGCGTTCACTTCTTGCTCTTAAAAGCGGGTCTTCCCCACCCAAAGTTAGAATTGCATCGATTATTTGATATGACATAAATAGTATTTTTTTGAGTTTCCTATAAAAATATTTAGCTACTAGATAGTAGAATTGACTTGATTAATTTAGAGTTGGAATTATTATGCCTATATCTTTATAAATCACGATTTTTGAGAGGTTAGTGCAGGCTTAGTTGCTCGTATTTGTACTTAACTTTGTTGGGTATGATCTTTGGTGTTCACTTCAATTGCAGAATTTACTGTAGTTTTCTTGCTTGCATGAATAGTTGTAACTCTAAAAGTTGCAATAATAAAAAATATAAGAAAATAAACGAAAGGTGAATACTATGAGTATAGAATTTAATGAAAACGATACAAAAAATAATATTGAGAATCAAGTAACAACTAACACAGAGAAACCAGTTTCTGGTGCCTTTAACGAAAACGATAAAGACTACAAAGTTAAAGACATGTCACTCGCTGAATGGGGACGTAAAGAGATTAGCGTCGCTGAAAAAGAAATGCCAGGATTGATGGCACTACAAGAAAAGTATGGATCTAGTAAACCTTTGACTGGTGCGAAGATTATGGGATCACTACATATGACAATTCAAACAGCAGTTCTGATTGAAACACTTGTAAAATTAGGCGCAGATGTTAGATGGGTTTCATGTAACATTTTTTCTACGCAAGATCACGCAGCAGCTGCAATTGCAGCACAAGGAGTTCCAGTCTACGCTTGGAAAGGAGAAACACTTGCTGAATATTGGTGGTGCACAAAACAATCACTAGTTTGGCCAGATGGATCAGGACCAGATTTGATTGTTGATGATGGAGGAGATGCTACCTTACTTATGCACCGTGGTGCCCTTGCTGAAGTTGATGCTTCAATTCTTGATAACGATGAAGACAACGAGGAACTTGCACAAGTGAACATTCAACTTAAAGAAATGTTAGCTCGTGATGGAAGCTTCTTTAGTCGATGTTTAACTAAAATGAAAGGTGTTTCAGAAGAGACCACAACTGGTGTACACCGTCTGTATCAGATGATGGAAAAAGGAGAGTTAAAAATTCCAGCAATTAATGTAAACGATTCTGTAACCAAATCTAAATTCGATAATTTATACGGTTGTCGGGAATCCCTGGTTGATGGAATCAAACGAGCAACTGATGTTATGCTTGCTGGAAAAGTTGCAGTTGTAGCTGGCTACGGAGACGTTGGTAAAGGATGCTGTCAATCACTTGTTGGGTATGGATGCCGTGTAATTGTAACTGAAATCGACCCTATCAATGCACTACAAGCTGTGATGGAAGGTTTTGAAGTAAAACCAATGGATGAAGCTGTTCTTGAAGGAGATATTTTTGTGACCACAACTGGGAACAAAGACATTATTGTTTCACGTCATTTCTTAGCTATGAAAGACCAAGCAATTGTATGTAACATTGGACACTTCGATAACGAAATTGATATGGGTTGGTTGAATAAATCATCTGGGGCTGTACGCGATGAGATTAAACCACAATATGATCGATACAAATTTACTGACGGTCGCGAGATTTATGTCTTAGCTGAAGGTCGTTTGGTTAATTTAGGATGTGCTACAGGACATCCGTCATTTGTAATGTCAGCGTCATTTGCTAATCAGGTACTTGCGCAGATTGAACTTTGGACAAAACCACACTCTGTTGGAGTAACTGTGCTACCTAAGATTTTAGATGAAGAAGTTGCACGTTTACACTTGGCTAAGCTTGGTGTGAAACTTGAAGTGATGACTGATTCACAGTCAGCTTATCTTGGTGTGCCAAAGAGTGGGCCGTATAAACCAGAACATTATCGATATTAGGGTTTTTTTAAGTTGATTTTTTTTTATTTTTTTATTTTTTTTAGTTTATTTTGTATAATTAAAAAAGGTGACACAGATGACAGATATGATTCAAGAATTAATTGAAGAATTGGGAAAAAGTACAGCGTATACGGAAGAATTTGATTCAGAAGTTAAAGTTATCCAAACTGCAATTTCAGTAGTTTTCTTAGCAGGAAATTTTGCTTACAAAATATCAAAACCAGTTGATTTTGGTTTTTTAGATTTTACAACACTTGAAAAAAGAAAGGAATGCTATGATAAAGAGGTTTCATTTAACTCAATGATTAGTCCGGAACTGTACAAAGGAGTTGTACCAATTTTAGTTAATGAATCTGGAAAAATATCTGTTGCAGTGGACTCTAACACAAGCGGGAACATTGTAGAATATGCAATCAAAATGAAACGTTGTGACCCTAATAATGTGATGAAAGAACTTTTGAAATCAGACAAAGTCAGTTCTGAACAAATTGTTGAGATGGCAAAAATTATCGCAGAATTTCACCAAAAAGCACCAATCAGTGAAGAGATTTCTAATTATGGAAAAAGAGAAATCATTCTAGAAAATTGGGTTGAAAACTTTGAACAAACACAGGGAGCTAAAGGACTAATGATTTCAAGTTCTAACTTTGAATATGTAAAAGAAAAAATTGAAACTTTCTTGGATGAAAATTCTGAATTAATCTCAAAACGAGTTCACTCGGGGAAAATTAAACATTGCCATGGAGACTTACACTCAGGGAATGTGTTTATTGAAAAAGATGAACAAGGAAATGATAAGATAATGGTGTTTGATGGAATTGTGTTTAACAAAAGGTTTCCAAATTCTGACACTATCGCTGATTTGGCATTCATGGTTATGGATTTGTTGTTCAATGGAAAAGAAGAATTTTCAAAACTATTGATCTCAAATTATCAAAAAGTGATCAATGATGAAGACATGGATAAATTAATGGCGTTTTATATTTGTTATAGGGCTTATGTTAAAGGAAAAATTAATTTCTTTATGTATTCAGACCCTAATATGCCAGAAGAATCAAAGAGTGAGATATTGGCTGAGGGAAAGAAGTATTTTGAATTAGCTGTAGAATATGCTGAGAAAGTTTGAATTTATTTTTTTGAGATTATTTTTTTTTGTTTTTTTTATCCTTTATGTTATTTATTATTTTTGATATCTTCTACCGTTGCATAAAAAAATCTGCAAATTTTTTCTGAATGAATAGTGATTGGGATTCAAATGAACCATCATAAATCTCCTGAGGTAAAGCAAATCCCCCACGGCTTTCACGGCCACCACCATTAGAGAATTCCCCACAAAAAGTTGGAACTAAATTTCTACCTTCTTTGTATCCTTGAATCATAGTATTATTTATTCCAGGAGTTAATAAAATACTAAAGTCTGGCTTATTTATGGAGTGATTATCGTCTTCGAAAATTTTTTCTAATTCACGCATCCCTCTTTTCATGTATAACACCAAATCCATCTTTACAAAAGCAACTTCTCTGCCACAAACTGATTCTACTGTAATATTATCATGAAGATCAATTATAGCATTTGCAACTTTTCTGCGATAATCATCTACAACTTGACCACCATACCCTGCGTTTAAATTAGTAAAATCTCTGTTAAAAACTTGTTCTTTTGCTAAGTCAGAAACTAATTTATTTAATGAAAATCCACTAGTGATTACTTCCTCTAAAGCTTCAGCCGCTGGCCAAAAATCATGGTGGATGCGTAAATAGTCATGGACATCACCTAGTTCTGCTAGCATCATTTCATAGAGATCTTGCAAACCTAAATCTTCACGCATTAACTGTGCTGCACAACTGCCTTGATCCTGAACTACTCTGTAACCAAGTTCAGTTAAACTATCTTGATATTTATTAGTTGACTCATGATGATCATACCAAGTGGCGTCTGAACTTCTGCTGGCAACTGAGCTTAACAGATTACCTGAAAGATGTTCTGGGTAACCAGTGTCCGCAATGATTACAGATCCAGGATCAACTTTTTGAATTTGTTCTAGAGCAGTATCTAAAGTAATAATTTGTGGCCTTGATTCACTAGTTGCATAATCAATGAAGAAATGTTCTGATCTCATATGCTGCGTGCCAGCGTACCTCTTAGCTAGGGCATGTGCAATAATTCCGTCAGGATCTGATGCGTGAGAAACCATATAAAGTGTCATGAGTTGTTATTCCTTGGAGAACTATAAAAGAATTATTGTAAATTTTTAGCTGTTTATCTCTGCGCTCTTTCTATTGCTCTACGGATCTGATCTTCAACGCTGTTAGAAGTTGCTGGCTTCTTCTCTGTAATCTTGGTAACTTTTGGAGCAATAGATTTTATTGGTACTTTCGCTGCAGGTGCTGGATTTGATGCTGATTTTTTATCACTTTTAAATTTAATAGTAAGTGTGTTACTTTTAATCTCCTTTGCGAGAGAGTCTAAATTCTCTTGAGTTTGCTCAGACTTCCAGTTCATAGTTTGCAAACCATCTTCTTGCCAACGTCCAAAAACATGAATTGCTAAACGTCCACTAGGGTTATCTTTTGCTTGACCTGATTTTAAAACAATGTTAGTTGCGTGACATTTGAGGCCTTCAAAAAGAGCTGTGCTTGCAAAACTTGCTGCAAAAAACAGATGCGCACTTTGTTCTTGAGAAAGTTTTCTAATGTCTTTTTGTTCGTCTTTACTGTAAACTATTAGATGCGCTTTCCCATGCGAGACACTTGGTGCTACGCAAAGTACTTGTTCGTCTTCATAGATGACAGTGTTATCTTCATAAATTTTAGATAAGTTAGCTGGAACATTTCCCTTACCAGTATGCCAATTGTTAGGATGTCGACCAAAATGATTGTTCATCATAATTGGCATATTTTGAGCAAGCATCTTGATAGTTCCATCGTCCATAGTATCCTTAGCTCTGAAAGAAAATTGATCTTTATTATCGTCTGGATCCCTTGGTAATAAATGAACTAGAAAGTGAGGAGACATTTGTCCTGCTACGCCACCAACTGCTACAAAAACATTAAAGCCTCTTGAGACTGTGGCTTTCTGTGTTGCTTTAGCAAGCTCAGGAATGAGTGCAAACATATGAGTAAATTCATCCCCTGGGATATAAGCTGGCATTGGATAATGCTCAATTGACATATAAGACGCGTGCCCTTTAACGAATGGATAAATATCAAGCATAGCTGTTGTCTTGCTGTCTTTGAAAACTGTTTTAGCACCAGGCTGCTCGCCACTGATTAGTTTACAATGAATACATTGTTTTTTTTGCTCTTGAAGTTGAGCTTTCATTTCAGGTGTGATGTTCATTGTGTATGAAGAAATCGTTTTATATTAAAAATGCTTAGGTTTATTTTAAGAAAATTTAGTCTTTCATTTTTTATTATAGAATCATAGCCACAAGCGAAACATGGGGGCTCTTTGACCTGATCCAGGAGTTTTTAATTTTCCATTTTCAAAATGATGATACTCTGGCTTCGAAAGAAGAACATAACCTGACTTGTTTCTTGCCTCAGCTTTTGCTTGTAATCTTTCAAAGCGCTCAAATGGTTCTTTAAATCTCGTGGCCCGGCACATAAATTTACCATCTTCAAGAATTGCATATGGGAAAAGTCCTTGCGCTCGAATTGAGTGGTAGTCGTCCATTAGTGATTGAAAGAGCGACATCTTTTGAGGATCACTTTTTGATAGGTGGTCTGTGAGTGCCATTGTAAAAAACTAATTTATAATTAAAAAAAATTACTTCTTATTCTTCATCTTCTCAACATCTTTTGCAAGATTGAGCCTTTTGATGAGTTCCTTGTAACGGTTTCGAATAGTAACTTCAGTCACACCAGCAACATCAGCAACTTCACGCTGAGTTCGTTTTTCACCATGAATTAAAGATGCTACATACAAAGCAGCAGCTGCAATTCCAGTTGGTCCACGACCACTTGTAAGTTCGATGTCTCTTGCTTGTTCCAAAATTTCAACTGATTTACTTTGAGTCTCTGGTGACAATTTTAGTGCACTTGCAAACCTTGGGATATAATCACTTGGATTACTTGGACGAATACTAATTTCCAATTCCCTTGTGATAAATCTGTAAGTTCGACCAATTTCTTTTTTCTCGATACCACTTGCTTCACCCATTTCATCTAAAGTTCTTGGAACTTCATGTCTTCGGCAAGCTGCGTATAATGCACCTGCTACAACGGATTCCATACTTCGTCCTCTTACAAGTCCTTTTTGAACAGCTAAACGGTAAATACGTGCTGCTTCCTCTTCAACTTGTTTTGGAAGTTTAAGGTAAGAAGATACTCTCTTCAATTCTGCTAGAGCAACTTTTAGGTTTCGCTCGATTGCAGTACTAATTCGGTATTGCCACTTTCTTAATCTGAAAAATTTATCTTTATTTGATCCACCTAACTTATAGTAATCAGATGTGGTCCCAATTTCTGTACCCATACCCTGATCAAAACTTGTTTGAGAAGATGGTGCACCAGTTCTACGTCTGTCTCCACCTTTATCATCATCAAAACTACGCCATTCTTGACCAAAATCAATCATTCGATCCTCTAGAACTAATCCACACTCACGGCAAGTAACCTCACCCTTATCTCTGTTTCTATGAATATCTTTACTGCCACAATCTGGACATTCTTTAATAGCATTTTTTCGCATGGTAGATACCTCGATGTGTTCCTTGTTGATTAATGTTAAATGGTTAGAACAACAATAGTTAAACGTTATATTTATATAGTTAGAACGCAAGTTGTTTATAAATCTTTCTCTTTTTGAAGCTAGATTCAGGAGATCCAAAGATACTAGGTTCTGAAATCTTTTGACTTATACTTGAATTACCGTAACTCTTATATACGCTAATAGGCTTCTTCTAATTATTAGATTGTAAGTGATATTCAAATTAAAAAGGTGGTATTGATGGTATTTAACAAAAAAGGACAATTAGGGATGATTGAGTTCAAATTCTTTATTTATGGAATGATTATGGGAGTAATTGTAGGATTAGTTTTAACATATCTTGGAACTGCAGAAATTATTCCATTCCACATGCCACTAGTTTGTGGGTAAATATTAGTAAATAATTGATTTTTTTGTTATTATTTCTTTTTTGTTCTGTTTATTACAAATAAGTATTTTTTTCAATTTCTACTCTAGTACAGAAAACGTTATTAATAAAGAAGCTCTAAAAAAAGTTGAATTATCAGAATTGTATTAATAATGATATAACAATAATAACAGGTGAAATAAATGGATGTAGAAAAAATTCAAAGAATTAACAAATTAGCAATTGAACTTGAAAAACAAGGTCTAGCAGATGGACGTGAAGACGCAGTAGCACAAGCAAGGCGAATATTTAGCGTTGAAGATAAAACTATGATTGACACAAATCAAATGCAAGCAGGATCTTTGCAGGCAAGTAATGAAATGTCAAAAACAAGTGAGCAATCACAATCTAATAACAACAACAACAACAATAATTCACAACTTGACCTTCCACAAGAGAAGATTAGTGAGATTCTTAGAAAAAATAGTGCATTTTTGGTTTCAACAATTAAACAATTTCAAACCAAAATTGAAATGCTAGAACAAGAAATGGCTTCTATTAAAAGTAGAATTCATCAAGTAGCATCAAGACCTGCTCCGCAAGCTGCAGTGAGAGGATCTGAACCAACAGAGCCCGTTAAACAAACTTCAACCAACCCACAAGGTGGAGATCACCCAAGAAGTGGTGGATATAACGCAACAGATGTGTCAATTGAAAAATTCTTCTATATGGGGACTAAGTAGAAATATAGAGATTTACCCCAAAGATTTAAATAAATTTGAGGGAAAATGGTAACTACTTTACAATAAATACAAAATCACCTCTTTTTTAGGTGAAAATTAATCCTTTGGAGGAACAGAAAAATGAAAATAAGAATCCTAGCATTTCTACTTGTTCTAGTTGCACTATTGGCAAGCCCTGCCTTCGCTGCAGTTGAACTTAATACAGATGCTGCAACAAGTTTTTCATACGATTATCAAAGTCTTGATGATGATGAAGAAGACGAAATTACACTCAGCTTTGATGCTGTCCTATTAAACAGTGGAACAGATACAGAAACTGTAACACTGACAGTAAGTAGCACTGATACTGACTACAGTGTTGATTTTACAACCAGCACAGACGCAGCTTTTGATATTGCTGCAGGCGCAACTAACACAATCAGTCTTGATGTAACAGTTGATGTATCAGACGGGCTATTTGATGAAGGCACATATGATGATGTGATCGCTCTACAAGTTTATACAGCTTTAGGAGATACAAGTACTATCAATTTTGATGCTGAAGTACTATCAATGGTCGAACTTTCTGAAATTATCTTTTACATTGATGATGATGAAGAAGACTCAATGGAAGAGAGTGAAAGCGATGATGGCGATGTAGATTTGGAAGTTACACCAGGAGATGAGGTTTCAATTTTCTTCGATTTAGAAAATCTATTTGATTCAACATTTGATGATGGAGACATGGACATCGAAGTTACAATCGAAATGGATGACAGTGATTTTGGAGATGATATTGACGAAGATGTAAGCTTCAATATTGATGCTGGAGACGACATTGATGATGGTGATGAAGATACAGCTGTTGAATTTACTGTTCCAACTGATGCTGAAGAAGGAGATGATTACGACCTTACAATTAGCTTTGAGATTGAAGATGATAGTGGAGCAGAATACACCATTGAATGGGTTGCAACATTAGAAGTTAAACGAGATAATGACGATGTTCGAATTGATGAAATGTCTAGCTACCCAGAGAGTGTTGAATGTGGAGAGAGTTTTGGTATTACAATTGATGTGACCAACTATGGAAGCGATCGACAACGAGATATGTTTATCGAAGTTGAAACTGGTAAATTAAGTGAATCTAATGATGCTGACTTCGAACTTGGATATGGGCATGATAATGATGAGAACGAAGAAACACTTAGTTTTCAATTCTTTGTTGATGAAGACCAAGCAGAAGGAGACTATGACATCACTGCTAGAATGTATTTCGATAGTGATTTAGATGATTTAGCTGATAGTGAACAAATCGAAATTTCAGTAACTTGTACTGAAGAAGTTGTTGAAGTGAAAGAAGAAGTTGAAACAATTGTTCTTGAGACATCATCAGACTCCAATGTAGAAGAGGAAGTTGAAGTTATTGAAGGCACTGCTGAGAAAGTTTCAACTGTTGAGAAAAGTTACACATCAAATGATGTTGAATTTGGATTAACTGTTGCTTTGATTATTTTAGTGGTTCTAGCTATTTTGGCATTACTAATGGTTGGACTTCGTAAGAAGTAAAGCTTAAGTTTGTTTTTATTTTTTTATTTTTTTATTTTTTTATGTTATTTTCTTAACAATAATAATTTAAAGTAAGTTAATTCTTAGGTGATACATGATAAATAATATACTACTCGTATCACATAAATCAGGTAAAAAATACTTCGTTAAAGACTGTTCAATGGATTTTCATTGTACTGAAGGCATCGTAGCTTCTAAAGATTTGTTAAACGCGAAGGCACAAGTTGCCACTAGTAGTAAAGGGAATGTTTTCTCTAAAATAGTGCCAACACTTGCTGATTTAAAGACAGAACTTGCTCGTGGACCACAGATCATTACAGAAAAAGATATTGGCTATATCATAGCTAAAACCGGAGTTAATGCTTCATCTCGATGTGTTGATGCTGGAGGTGGAACTGGCGCTTTGTCATTATCTCTTGCTAATATCTGTTCTGAAGTTACCTGCTATGAGACTAATTCTAAACATGTAAAAGTATTAGAGAAAAATAAGAAACTTTGTTCTGCAGACAATTGGATCATCAAAGAAGGAGATGTCTCTGAATTACTCAATGAAAAAGATTTAGATCTGGTGACTCTGGATTTACCAAACCCTTCAAAAGTTTTGGCTAAAGTTGATGCTGCTTTGAAACTTGGAGGATGGTTAGTTGTGTACCTGCCAAATATTTTGCAGATGAAGAAAACAATTGATAGTTTACAAGAATATAAATCATTAAAAATAATCGAAGTTACTGAGATTAGTAAACGTGATTGGAAGGTTGAAAGAGAAATTTTACGACCTGAGGCTACGCAAATTGTGCACACTGGGTTTATGATGTTTGTTCGGAAGTTATAAGCTGTTTGGGTTCAAAGATCCTCGGTCCCTTGCCGGAACTAGAAAAGAAAGAAGGTGATGATATGAAAATTAAAATTAAAAGAGTAGATAAAAGTTTACCCTTACCTGAATACAAAACTGAAGGTGCCGCTGCATTTGACTTGTATGTACGTGAGACTGTTATAATTCCTGCGCATTCTGTAAAGCTGATCCCAATGAATACAATTATTGAACTTCCAAAAGGATGCTGGGCAATGTTAGTACCACGTTCCTCATGCCACAAAAAAGGAATTATGGCAGCTAACGGAATTGGAATTGGTGATTTAGATTATTGCGGCGAGAATGATGAGTATCATTTTCCTGCTTTGAATTTTACAGATTCTGAAGTTGTGATTGAAAGGGGAGATCGAATCGCTCAAATGATGATATTTCATTATGATAGGGCCGAATTTACCGAAGTGGATTCATTTTCTCATAATGTTTCAAGGGGTGGGTTTGGGTCTACTGGAGACAAATAGGCCAAAACAGCATTATTGGAAAGATAAATTTATAAATAGTTTAAATTGATTGTTGAATACGTGTCCCGGTGGCTTAGTCCGGCAGAGCGGCCGGCTGTTAGTGTGGATTGTCCACATTGGATACCGGCAGGTCAGGAGTTCAAATCTCCTCCGGGACGCTTTTTTTTTTCTAAAATTTCAATTCTTTCATGAATATTGGTGTAAGGCTTCAAAGAGCCCGTTGTCTTCCAAACTAAATATTTGGTCAAGTGATTATAACTAGAGAATCCAACCAGTTCTATCCATTTTGCCAATTTCTTTTTTCCATTTATTTGAATTTTGTATTGGATAATTGGAGTAAGGTTCCTTGAAGTATGATACACGCAAGAGTAAAACCCAATTCCTAACTCAGAGATTAATTCCTGGAGTGTATCATAAAGAGCCTTGCTGGATGTGGAAATATCGATTGTTGGATTTCTTCCACTATTCTTGAAAACTAAACTACCATCAGTATCAACTAGTCCTCGAATAAAAGCTGCTTTTATTGAGAGATTTGCATTTTTGATTATTTCTGGAACATCAATGTTCTTTTTTGGACTTAATTGAATACCACATGCATGATGCATAAAAGTAAGTATTGCCTTCGATCTAAAACATATTGATACAGAATTTGAATTTGACTTTTTCAGATAATTTTCTTTGTTGAATAATTTATTTATTAATGGGCTCAAAATAAATTGATACCATGCGTATTCGTTGATAAAATGACCACTATATTGGAGCTTGTAATCAATTGCTGATTTTCTTTTTTGGATTTTCATATACCCATCACCAACATGAACCCCCATAAAATATGCTAAGTCTTCTGTTAATTCTGTTGGAACCTTGATTCCTAAACGTTTATCATTGTGACTAAATTCAACTTTTGACAAGTCTAATTCCATACCTTTCTCGTCTTTAAACTAGAATATAAACCCTGCCTGAACTTGACCAGTGGCAGTGGGGAAATGCGAGTATATGTATTAGAAATTTACTTACTTTCGTTTGAGAGCAACCGAGTATATTTGTTCTGCAATTTCTTGCATTTTGTCCAGATCAGTTGTGTTTCTAAATAGAAGTTCTCCAAAATTGTGAACTGTGAGCTCGATGTTTTCTACTTTGATCACAATAACTACAGGGGTTTCAATGATGACGTCAAACTCCTTTGCAAGAATCTTAAGGTCCAATTTGTAATGCTGATCCTTGAGTCTTGAGCTGTAAGCTGCTTTAGTTTTACATTTGCTTAATATGAATAGTTCTTTGATGGGTTTGTCCAACTGGCCCTTATTCTTGTTGTCCTTGTTGCTTGATTGCATAGTGTCTTTAGAATTAGAGTACTTTTTAATTCTTTAGCCGCGAATTGACTAAACCTTTATCTCATACAAAGTATAATACTTCTTCTTCAAATAATCTAAGAAAGGTCTGGCTGTAAGATGTTTACCAGTTGCTTTGAAGATGATCTGTTCGCTAGTCATTTCACGGCCATATTTGTGAACTTTTTCTTTAAGCCAAGATCTGGCACTTGCGATATTTCCTTTCCTTAGTTCTTTCTTAAGAGTTGGAATGTCCTTTTGCATCTGTTCAAACAACATTGCTGAATACAAAGTACCGATTGCATAAGTTGGAAAATAACCAAATATCCCTTCCGCCCAATGAACATCTTGAAGTATTCCTTCAGTTGCATGTTTTGGTGTAACGCCAAGGTATTCATGATACTTGTTGTTCCAGGCCTGTTCTAAATCTTTAGTTTTGATTTCTCCTTTGAAAATTTGCTTTTCAAGTTCGTAACGAATGATAACATGTAAACAATAAGTTAACTCATCACACTCAATTCTGATTAATGAAGGCTTAACTTGATTTGATTGGAAAAAGAATTCTTGGAATTTCATCTTCTTTAACGCAGGGAAGGTTTTTTGATATTTAGAGTAATAACCCTTCCAAAAATCTTCACCACGCATGATTTGGTTCTCCCAAAGTCTACTCTGAGATTCATGTAATCCGAAACTTGGCGAATCTTGTAAACCTGTGAATTTGAGTTTTTTATCCATGCCAAGTTCATACAGAGCATGTCCTGCTTCATGACTTGCACTAGTGAATGAAAAAAGAGGCATACCTTTTCTGTAAGCTGTTGTAAGCCTGACGTCATCGTATGAGAGTCTGGTTGTAAATGGATGAACTGATTCTGCAACTTTGTAACGTTTATCTTCTTGGAGCATTAACTGAATAATCTCTTTGCAAATTTGCATTTGTTTGTCAGCTGGAAAATCTAATTTTTTGAGAATGTTCTTTTGAGTCTTGTATTTCTTACTACGTTTAATCTGGGAGAGGAGAGCGATGATTCCATCTCTTAATTCTTGGAAGACAGGATCAATTGTTGCTTGAGTCATTCCTGTTTCAAAATCGTCAACGATGAGATCGTAAGCGTTGGCCTTGCTGTTAATTAAATTCGCTTCCTCTTTTTTCATCTTGATTAGTTTTTCCATGAATGGAGCGAAAAGTTTGTAATCTTTCTTTTCTCTGGCTTTAACCCATTGAGAGTAAGATTTGCTGCTAAGTTTAGAAAATTCTTTAACAAAACTTTCTGGGATTTTACTGGACTTTTTAATCTCTTTTTTGTAATGTTTGATTAGAACTTGTTCTTTGTTTGAGAGTTTCTTTATTGTATCTGGTTTTGCTAAAGCGTTAGTTGTTGCTTTGAACTCTTTGCTGGTGAACAAAGAGTGGATTTTAGTTGATAAATAACTTGATTGTTCAGCACGATCGTTACTGGCAGCTTCTGGCATCAAAGTTTGTTTATCCCAACCAAGCATGGCAGAGATTCCACAAAGTGTGTAGATCTCGCGGTCGATTTCTTTGAACCTAGTTAGGAGGATTTGTTCTTTTTTAGTTAGTTTTTGTTTAGTTGCCATTTTTTTATTAATTGAAGATTAATTTATCTTTGAAAGGTCACCATTAATTACGATTGGATGCATCCCTAATATCTCTTCCCTACATTGTTGTTCTGGGATTTGATTTAATAGATATATTTTTTTGTTTAAATGAAAAGCAAGACCGGCTTCCAAAAAAGTATTAGAACCAACGTAGCCGTTGATATTATTCTTTTCGATGTTTAAAACTAAAATTGTATCAGAAGAAACTATTTTTTCAAAGTGTGCCCTCATAGCTTCAGTTTTAAGCTGCCAGATCCAATCAGTATTCTCCCCTTGAGCCTCTGATGATTTTCTAATTTGATAAAATTCTGCAACCGAGATTAAATTTCCATCTTTGCCCTTAACTTGACTTGGAGGAATTTTAACGGTATGCCCCATTGATTCTAATTGCTCCTTTGTTTTTTGCATCTCTTTGAAAAATGCAATTGATCCGCAGATAGTTATGTTTGCCATTTAAATTACTGCACGCCTCTTTCTAACTGCGCCCTCAAATCTACAATTCTTGGATAAACCTTACCTTGAGTCTTAGCTGGTAGCTTTTGATACTCTTCAAAGATTTGCATATAAGCATGTTTTCTCGCCTGCAAGTCACCTTGATGGGCCTTACTAAATAATAACTCGATTTCTTTTTCAGCCTTTAACTGCTCTTCAATATGCTCACGAACACTTGCAACATTAGCATAAAAGTTCTGCTTATGTTTCTCTGAAAGCTTCATATACATTTTGTAAATCCCAGCATACTGCCCCTTTAACACATCAGTTGATTCTTCACCAATAACTTGCTTAGTTCCTTTAAGTCTACGTCGTAGTCTTGCCGCTGGATGCATAAATCCCCAATAAGCATAAACGGTTCCAAAGGCAGCCAAAGCAGCTAAACTTGAAAGAGTTAAAGTCCTAGCTGGACTTGCATCAACAATGTACTGGATGATCTTTTTAGTAGTATCCTCAGTTGAATCCTCACTAGTCTGTTCAACTACTTCACTTTCACATTCTCTGGTCTCATCTGGACGACTACTGTAAGTACCACAGTCGTTCAAATCATTACAAGATCTTGTTTGTTCTCTGTTCGCACATTCTGACCAATCAGGACAAGTCCAAGACTCAGTACATTCTGCGTCTTCAGTTGTGTCAGTTGTGTCTTCAGTTGTTGAAGAGCTGGAGCTAGATCCGCCGCCACCACCGCCACCAGAGCCTCCGCCCCCTCCTCCGCCGCCACCGGAGCTTGACGAAGAACTGCTGGAACTACTTGAGCTACTAGATGAACTGCTAGAAGAGCTGCTACTTGAACTAGTTAAAATATTAATTAAAGGGAAAAAGTCACCTTGACTACTTGAAGAGATGCTACCAGTGTCATTGTATGGAATTTCATCATCACCGATATTATCGCCAGAGATATTCCAAGGAGTTAAGTTGTAAACGCCACTACCATTACCTGCATCGCCACCAACAAAGGTATGCCAAAAGTTTCCACCAGTACAATTCCCACCAACAATGTTGAGATAATCATCTGAACAAAGATAACTTGTGTTAAAGAAATTTGTTCCATTTGGTTCAACTACATTTAGAGTATTGTTGAAATAGTTATTATGAATCAAATTATCATTTGAATCTGAACTGTTGAATCCAAGAGAGTTATTTTCAATTGCGTTTTCAGTAAAAGTGTTGTTCATAGAAACATCTATTCTAACTCCATACAAAGAGTTGTTAAATCTGTTTTCTTCAACTGAAGAAGCGTTAGTTCCCTCAAATACTAGAGCTGCTGCTGATGAATTAAGGATAGTGTTATTTGACACATTAATTCCTATTGAATGAAAGGAGATGAAACTACCAAAATCTGAATCTGAGATAGTGTTGTTATAGAATAAAGAGTTATTCACTTCTCTGATTAGTATTCCAGTTGAAGCATTCAAAATATTACAATTTTGAATAGTAACGTTGGTTTCTTCTTTGAAATTAAAGGCTTCGAAAGTTCCAGTATCATTTCTAGTTAAACTGTGTCCATTACAATCAAAGACTAAATTACTAGCACTAATGTTGAAACAATCTGAATCAAATGTAATATCTTGACCCATGGTGACATTGGTGGTTACAACACCACAACTAATTTGACCAGTTGGAGTAATTGGATGAAAGTCCCCTGAATTTCCTGAAACATTGATACTTGAATTGTAAGAGAGTACGGTTTCACCTACACCATCAAGGTCAACATCCCAACCATCATAATCATGCCAGAAGTTTCCGACAATGGTTGCTCCTCCTAAGATGTTAGTTGAAGTTTCTTCTGTTGCGTTGTAAAAGTTAGAACCATTAGCTTGATGAGCATTAATGGAATTGTTGAAGTAGTTGTTGTAAAACAAGTTCAAATTTGAATCAGTACTGTTAATTCCAACTGTGTTGTTTGTGATGTAGGAATTTGTAAAGTTATTTGCATTGGAATCATCTAATCTGATTGCAGTAGTTGAATCATTAATTTGTAATTCTGTGATAGATGACTGATTAGTGTCTAGAAAATAGATCCCACTAGTAGTTGTTGAAGCCGCTGTAAAGTTAGTAATGTTTAGACTTAGCACATGTGAAGAACTAATAGCATTAACACTAGAATTCAAGACTGTGATGTTTAGTAGTGTGATATTAGTTGCATTCTCTATTAAAATTGGAGTTTGAAAGTCGCTTAAGACACAATGCTGAACTACTACTCTGTCAACATTGGAAATGTTCAACCCAACTAAAGCATCACTTCCATCTGTTGTGAACCCAGCACAATCAAAAGTGATGTCTGAACTTAAGACATTATATGCTGTACTTGTACAACTGTTATCTCCAGATTGAGTTACATCATGATACACATTAGCACCACAAGGATTACCAGTTTGAAGAACAACACCCATACTAGATACATTGGAACTTGTGATGTTTTCAACCTTATAATAAGCACCTTCGCTGCTGGCCTTCAACCCCTTAGAGTTTGTTGAAGTGAATGTTGTGAAATTGATACGATCGTTACAAATAGCATTGGTTGAATCAAAATCACTAGCATCTAAACAAAGATATATTCCAGCGTTAAGTGAGTAATTATGCATAACATAAATACTGTAATTATCAGCAAACCCAGAGACGCCAGTTGTGTTGACAAAAGTAGTGTTATCATTGTATTGAACAATTAAAGTTGAAGCATCAACATTAGACTCATTGAACTGCCCAAGGAACTCTGCGTAAGTTAAATCACTTACTGAGTAGTTGATTAACTGTTTAGTACTACCAACTACTTCTTCATCAGAAATTTCTCCTGATACGTTTCCTAGTGCTAAGAGAGTTGCAGTTGTTGCATCATCAGGAGCATAATATTGTCTTGCTACAAAAAGTACCAGAGGGTTTTCATCTTCACTACTTGCTGAAACAGTATAAGAAGTTGGATTATCACCAACACCATCACCTTCATCTCCGCCATTAGACCCATCATCTAGACCGTAATAGTCTGAGTAAAAGTTTCCACCTTTACAAGGTCCACCAACAATGTTTGGAGATGCACAATCGATACTTGCATACCAAGTGTTAGCAGCATTTTCTTCGATGTTCAAAGTGTTTTCAAAGTAATTATTAGTAAAAGTGTTACTAGATGAATCTGATGAAATGTTAGCTCCCACAACATTGTCTTGAACCCAGTTATCAGTAAAAGTATTAGAGGTTGAAGCGTCCAAGATTAAAGCAGTAGAAGTGTTTTCAATAGTGTTACTTGTGATTGTAGAACTAGTAACAGTTGTTAATTCTAAAGCAGACTCATTATTGTGATTTAATGTATTACTAGTAAGAGTCAGAACGCTTGCTGTATTAACCCATAGTCTCTCCATAGCATTGTTTGAAACTGTTGAAGAGGTACTACTCTCTAAATATGAATAATTCATAGTGTTATAAGTTATTGAAAGTGAATCTGAATTAGTAACATTAAACTCCCAAGTGAAGTTATTGTTGATAATAGTTGATGAGTCATCGTCATCTAAGATACTAACTCCTCGAACTGTGTTTTCCCTAAGAGTTGCAAAAGAAGATCCATTAATATACAAAGCTGGCTCAGTTGTTGCTTGAATATTGTTTTCTTTCAAAGAAACACTAGTTGATAAAGAAATGTTCAATCCAGTTGCACTGTTATTAATAGTGTTATTATTTAGTACTAAGTTTGATGCTGAGATTAGCTGCATGTTGATACTATTGTTATCAATGATATTATTATTGTAAGTATTGTTCTCTGAGTTAATGGAATAAACTCCAGCCACACTATTCTCATTGATTAAATTGTTACTAAAGATGTTATCCCCACTGCTTGTTTTAAGGTAGGCACCATACTGGGAAGCTGAAAAGTTATTCTGAACAATACTTGCATCAGTTGAACCAGTATGCATAAAGAGAGCATAAACATCACTAAGAGTCACATTGTTTTCTGACACATTAGCATTATCGGAATTAATCAGATAAACCCCATGATAATTGTTGTAAAAGGTGTTTGCGTAAATAGTATCGTCTTCTCCAGCATAATCATAAACACCGTAAAACTTTCTGTTTAGGTTAATTGTATTGTTAGCGATTGTTGTTTGCCTTGAAGAAATAGCATAAACACCATTGTTATCATTCACAATAGAGTTGTTATCGATGTGAGTATTGTTTGACTGATGAAGGTAGACACCGTAAAATCCATTGTTAGTGATAGTGTTTTCTTCAATAATGCTAGTATCTTTAGAGTTGGTAACCTTTACTCCATAATAAAATCCATTGATATAACAATCCTTAACAGTAACTCCTTCACGGCCCTCGATTAATACACCTGAACCAGTTCCAGTTCCAATAATACTGTAACCACGACAATCAAGAGTTACATCGTCTGCTGCAACAGTTACACCATCATCGCCACTACAAGTAATATTTGATGAAAGGATAGTATCAGTTGTTATTTGCTGGCATGAACTAACTGAACCAGTTGCTGCAGTTAATGGCAGAGCATCGCCACCTGTGATCCCATCATTGTATGGAGTTTGAGTATCCCCAATACCATCGCCACTTGTGTCATATGGAAATGAAGAACCTGCACTATCTGTACCAGTATAATTACTCCAAAAGTTTCCACCACTAGTATTTCCACCAATGATATTAGTTATTCCATCTGAATAAGAAAGGTTCCAGAAGTTGATTGACCCGTCATCAACTGCGTTACTTCTAGTACTACTGAAATAGTTGTTGTAAATAGTGTTATTATCACTGTCTTCAATATTTAGTGAAACTGTGTTGTTGGATAGCACAGTGTTAATTAGAGTGTTGTTATGAGACCTGTTGAAAAGAATACCAAAAGTATTGTTATGGATTAAACTGTCTTCAATGAAACTTTCATTGATGTCCCAAAATTCAATTGCAGTTGTAGTGTTTTGAATAGTTGAAGTTGTAATATTAATTCCAGTCGCTGGGTCAGCGTAAATTCCAGTCGAGAAGTTAATAATTGAGGCGTTTAGAATAGTAACTCCACTGAAGCCAGAGATGTTAATTGCAATTCCAGTTCCATTACCAGTTAGAACATAGTTGTTAAAGTCTAAAGTAATGTTGTGAGCTTGGATGATAAAACAATCACCATTTGCTGAGATATCCTCACTGAGTGTGGTTGAACTTGTGATTGTTGAACAACTAAGTGGAACGTTTGCTAGTGGAAGGAAGTCTCCTGTGAAATCAGGCAAATTAGTGAAGTTAAAAGGAATATTTGTGTCACCAATTCCATCATCACTTTCATTGTAAGGATAAACACCAGAACCATCATCTGCTCCAGAATAATTACTGGCCCATAAGTTTCCACCAATACAAGATCCACCTAAGATGTTAGCCCCAGAGTCACAATTGTAAGAAGTGTTGTAAAAATTAGTTGAAGTATCAGTTGGCCCATTAGTGTTATTGAAGATGTTGTTGTAAATAGTATTGTTTTCTGAAAGAGTATCAAAAATTATCCCAAAGGTATTATTCTTAATTGTGTTGGAATGAATAGTATTATTATTTGAACCATTAGAAAAGATGATTGAATTATACGAATCTTTAATGGTATTGTTCTCAACAGTTGAATTGCTGACGTTTAGATAGATAGAATAATTGCTATCTCCACCAGTTACAAAAGGCGTGGTTTGTGAAAAAATGTTTCCAGAGATATTAACTAAATATGAAGCATCAACTATTAGTCCGGCTGTTGTGATTTCGTTGCTACTATTTACCTCCAGAAAAGAGTTATTGTAGATTATTGTTCCATCAGCATTTGAAGCATTGATACCAATAGATAAATTAGTAAACTCACAGTTTAAAACAGTAACATTGTCAACATCATTTATACTCACCCCAAAATTATCCTGGGTCCCGATGATACTATAACCAGCACAATCAAGAGTAATAGCTGCTGTGTTTATAGTAAAACAAGTAGCGCCATCCAATGATTGTGAAACATTACTGGAAAGAGTTGTATCGTGAGTGATAGAAGAACAAGTTGCGTTTCCAGTTCCAACAAGAGGATATTCATCTCCTCCAAGACCAAAGATACTATCATTTGAAGTATGAGGAGTACTAGAATCACCTATTCCATCCCCAGTTGTGTCAGTACCGATATAACTGTCCCAAAAGTTACCAGCAATGTTTGCACCGCCGATAATATTGGTGCCAGTAGATTTACCAGAGTTCCAGTGATTCAAACCAGTTGTATCAACACCGTTACCACTGGACCCATTGGATCGAATATTAAGTGTGAAATTGTTGTTGTAAATGATGTTGCCAGAGGAAGACCCATTGATTTCAATTCCAATAGTGTTATTGACAATATTTAACCCAGAAATATTGTTATTTAATGATGAGTCAATTACAATGCTGACATTATTGTTCAAGATAAACGAGTTGTCTCCAAATTGATAATTAGTATAACTCAAATCACTTTCATTTGTCTGTTCTAAGTAAATTCCAAATAGATTATTGTTTAGATCAATTGGTAAAGTTCCAAATGAAATATCAGTTGAAGCATAAAGGTAAATTGCAGTGCCATTTATTGCAGAGTTATCAGGATTCCCAGTGCCATTGATTTCTGCCCCGCCGATAATATTTCCACTGGACCCTTCAATAAAAATACCATACAAACTATCATTTACACTATCAATTTGAGTGATATCAATTGAAGTATCATAAAAGTAGATCCCATAATCATTTCCAGTAAAAGAACCAGTAATCCCAAAATCTGCAGTTGAACCTCTAGCATAAATTCCATATGTGTTGTTAGTGAAATTATTTGAAGATTCGCCGTATGTTCCAAATGAAGCAACGCTGGTTGCTGAATCAAGAGCCAAACCGACTGAGTTATTCAAAAAAATATTGTAACGAATACTGGCTGCTGCTGAATCATTAATTTCTAAACCTTGAGTGTTATTACTGAAAGTATTATTCCAAACTTCCACATAATCTGAAGAACTGTAAACTCTAACTCCAGAGACAGTTGAATTTTGAATAGAGTTATTTGTAATCCAACTTTCTCTGTCAGATGTACCTGGATAAGAACCGACAAATCGAACACCATATTGTTGGAACTGTGAATTTGTTTCAGTGTGATTGTTATTTGTGATATTGTTATCAGTGATATTAATGTTGTATGAGAGAGAAGTTACAAAAATACCTGTATCTTGATTGTTATGGATATCATTACCGATTAAAGTTACATTGTAGGAATTGGAAATATAAATACCATATTTGAAATCGTGAATTGTACAGCCAACAACAGTTACATTGTTTACTCCAACAATTTCAATTCCACGCATATCTTCAGCAAAATCCCCTGGTTCACCATCAGATGATCTGTTACCATCTAGAACAGTACCATTACATTCAAAATAAACATTATCACTTGTAATTGCCAAACCCTCACCAGTATCGGAATCCAATTCACGATTATCACAAGTTGTGTCTTCACTGATTACACCTGGCATATCACAAGGGTCAACCAAAGGATAACCATCTCCAACTGATGTTGCTAAAATTGAACCATCTTGATAAGGAATGTTACTATCACCCAAACCATCTCCAGTAATATCCTTACCGATATAAGTTTCCCAAAAGTTTCCACCCAAACAAGGCCCACCAAGAATGTTTGAGCCTGCAGTACAAGTCTTTTCTAAATTCCAGTAAGTGAAACTGTCTGGATCATTACAAGCTTCTGAACTACTGCTATCGACTGCGTAAAAAAAGTTATTCCAGATTCGATTGTAAGATTCTGTTGCAGAGACATCATGAGTTAATCCAGAAACGTTAATTCCACAGGCAGTATTGTTAGTGATAGTTGAGAGAGTAACATTGTTGGATGGTGCATCATATAAATCAATACCATCTGTGTTGTTTTCTAGTAAATTGTTAGTTAATAAATTTCTAGAAGCATTGTTGAACAAACGCATTCCATCAGAAAAATTAAAGATTCGACAATTTTGAATAGTTACATCATCATAACCATCGTTGATAAACCCTGCTTGATTATCACAGTCCTCACCCATACAACGAATGGAATGGTTTTGACAATCAACAGTAATTGCATCAGCACCAATGATAAAACCATTAGCACCAGTACATTCATAATCATGACCAATGTTAGTAATATTTTCACTAACAGTAATGTTACATTCAGTAATAGTTGCAGCACCAACTGAACCGTCGCCAGGGATACCAGCTACTGCAAGACCAGTGATTGCACCAGTTAAAGAATTAGTTGAAGTATCTGAAACTGTTTCAGGGCTACCAGTAAAAAATAAGATGCCAACACCAATTGTGACTGCAAGAGCTATAGCTATTAGGATTATTACTTGCGGAGCTACACCTCTTTTACCTAAAACCATACCTTAAGATTACAAGTCCAAAAGAATTTGTCACCACACTCTTTTTTGAACTGGTTTTCCCTCTCTATTCAATGATTTTGAAAGATTTTTGGCTATTTAAATCTTTGGATTATTTGTAATCTGTTTTGTCGACTATAACAGGCGATATTTTTCGTTAAATGTGATTTGAAGAAAGTTTTATATACAGATTTGGCTTTTGTTTTGTTGAATGAATTTAAAAAAAGATCACAAAGAGATCATACTAATTGTAACTTCAGTGTTATTTGTAGGAATGATTGGATTGTTATTACAACATGTAGCAATAGATAATGGAAGCTCAAATGTGGCAGGAGCGGCAATCAGTTTGGATAGTAACACACCAACATATTCAGGAATGTTATATTTATTACAAGAACATTGCAGCAGTGTTGAAGCAGATGGAATCAGTAGTTGTGATAAGATTTGTGAATCAAGTGGAACTGTTTGTGTACCACTAGAAGAAACTTGCTCAGAAGTTAATGATGAACAATGCTTCTGCTGTGATGATGCGAGCGAATAAAATGGCATTGAAAAAAACTACTCGAAAAAGAAAAGTAAAATCAGTTGTGCACCATAAAGAGCCGAAGGACTATTTAGTGACAGGCGTTCTAATAGCTTCTGCACTTGCAATTTTAGTTTTAATTTCTTCTTTTATCTCAGTTACAGGTCAAGCAGTCTCAGGAACTCCAGACACAATTGGAGTTACCACAGTTTTACAAGAAGCAGAATTACTTTCGGGAACTGGAACGATGAAATGTAGTTATGCATGTGCTAGAAGTGGCAAGTCAGTTATGATTAGTAGTTTAGATTCAGAGATTGTAGGAAACGACGCTGTGATTACAGGCGATTGGACTTGCCTTTGTGGAAGTTTAGGTTAGTGTTTGATAGAAAAATAAATTAAAATAAAAAAAAAAAAAAAAATCATTCTCTTTTCATGGTAATTGGATTACTTTCAGCACCATATACAGATCCATTAGAGATAAATCTAAAAGACCCAGGATTCTCTTCTTCAACTTGTTGAATACAATAATCAGTAAGACTAGACAAATTTCTGCCACCTGAATTACCCCAAGTAAATGGCATTTCTCCAATAGTAAGAACTCTCTGAACACCTGAGACTAAGCTGTAATCAAACGCAGTCCGAGGTTCACTTGTTTGATAAAATCCTAGATCAAGGTTTGTAAGCAAAGCAGTAGAATTTACAGGTTGAGAAAAATATAATTCCCAGGACCCACCATGAGCCATTTGAGCGCGGTCTGCCTCCTGATAAGAAACACCAGTTGCATTAAAGAGACTACGAATAGTCTCAGCTCCAGGGCCAGTGAAATCTAGAGAGATAAAACTTGGCAAAACCATCTTGTCGACCATTTTGGGACCAGTCCCATAAGCTTGCAAAAGAACTAATTGATCTGCAGTTTTTTGCACAAGTTCACTAAGTGGACCTTCATTCAATAATTCGGCAAGACTGCCAGTAAGGAGCAATTGTAATTCTTTAGGGTCAATTTTTATTTCCATGAGAATTTTAGAGGATGATTAATATTTAAGTGTTTCTACCTCAGAGGAGTTATTGTTTAAGGAAAGAAAGTAGCTCAGTGATCTTGATTCTTTCTTGTTCAGTTGTATCCCTGTTTCTGATGGTGATGCAGTTGTCATCAAGAGAGTCGAAGTCAATTGTGATACCCCATTTGATTCCAATTTCATCAGCTCTAGCATAACGTTTTCCAATACTGCTGGCTTTGTCGTAGAAGGATGAGATGTTGGCATCTTTTAGGATTTTTAGGACCTCTTTTGCCTTGTTTACAATTGGTTCTTTGTTTTTTACAAGTGGAAAAACTGCAGCAGTGAAAGGAGTAATATTTTGCTTTAGTTGCATCACAATATTACCACGATCTTTTTCATTTTGGTATGCATGATCTAAAATAGTGAAAACGTTTCTGTCAACCCCAAAACTAAGTTCAAGAACATGTGGGAGACATTTACTTTGAGTTGATTCATCCATAACTTCCATTTTCTCTTTGGAGATATTTTGGTGTCCTTTAAGGTCGTGATCAGTTCGGTAATGTAAACCACCAACCTCAGTCCAACCATGAGCTGTCAAATCAGTTTCTAAATCGAAATGGAACCTGTTGTAAAATGCTTTTTCTTTGTCGTTTAATTGATAAAGACGGAATTTTTCTGGATTGATTTTTAGAACTTCTAAATAGAACTTTTGAATGATTGCTAAATGATAAACATAAAATTTAGGAAGACCTAACGCAAGTAAATCCTTGGCTGTGCGTTTAGTGATTTTGTTAGTTTTTCTGTCTTCAACTAAAACTGTGTTCAATTCATAATATTCAATATCATCCCAATTTTCGTGTTGTTGAATCTTTTCTGGATTAAAGAAAATTTGCAATTCTGCTTGAGTAAATTCACGTTGCCTTAAAGTAAGATTCCTAGGACTGATTTCGTTTCTGTAGGCACGACCAATAATAGCAAGGCCCATCGGTAACTTTTTTCTTTGAATTTCAAATTGAGTTTTAAAATTGATGAAAGGAGATTGTGCAGTTTCAGGTCTTAAATATGCAGTGTGACTTTTTCCGACACCCAAAGAGACTGGAAACATCATGTTAACATGTTTTACTTCAACAATGTTTGTTCCTGTTTTTGGACATTTAATATTATGCTTTTTGATTAAGTCCATCATTTCTTGGTTTGTGAGTCCCTCGAATCTTTGACCTAACTCTTTCTCTAGTAAGTGATCTGCACGTTCGAAATGTCCGTCTTCTGAAATAGCTACAGGGTCAGTAAAATTTTCTAGGTGACCACTTGCTTTGAAAACACCTTCAGCTGCAATATTGGAGGTCTCAATTTCATAAAAATTCTGGTTTAGTGAGAGAAAATACTTTCTCCAAAGATTTTGAAAGTTATGTTTAACTTTGGTTCCGAGATGACCATAATCGTAAAGGCCCGCCAGGCCACCATAGATTGCTGAACTCGGATAGATGAAACCCTTCTTTTTTAGAAAAGTTGCAAATTCCTCAGAAGTGAATTTAGGTGTAGAATTTGTTGAATCTGGATGAGTAGTATCTGGAACATTAGTATCTTGAGTCATAGTTGATGATAGTTTGAACTGCATTTAATAAGATTTTGGGTAAGTTGAGCTCAAATTAACGTTTAAGCCAAACCACTTCATCATCAGTTAAGTCGAGTTCGTGGTAGAATTTTTGTTTAATAACAGGATTTGAATTTTTGATGATATGCTTTAGGTAAGGGAAATGCTGCATTGCAACCTTAGTTGAAGTATGCATAGTAGCTGCGTACTTTTTTGCGATTTCTCTTTTCTTAGCATTTTTATTTTTGGCCATCCAAATTTTTAGAAGCCTACTTGATTGACTGTATTCTATTTGATTAGGATTCCTTTCTTCCTTTGCACTAGAAACTCCTGCACTTAGAAGATCAAAGATGTAAACCAAATACCTCCAATGTTGCCAACGCATAATTCTTTTTTTGAATATGTCCGCGCGACTTAGGTGTTCGAAAGCTGCTTGCAATGATTTAGCGTCAGTGTATTCCTTAGGTAAATTGTATTCCATCCAAAGCATGATATGATCTGGATTAAGGTCGACATCTCTGAAGGCGGTTTTCGCAGTTGCAGCACTACTGGATTTGAAAACTACTTTCAAGGCGTGCAAAATTGTTTGCGTACGTTTTCTATCATCCAACTCCATTACTTTTTCTAAAGTGATTTTTTGATGTCTTAGAACTTGAAGGTCTAAAAGAGCGGCCCTGATGTCTCCGTCTGATTGCCTTGCGAGGCTGCTAAGTGCATTGTCATCAAACTCAATATTTTCTTTTTGACAGATATTTTTTAGAAATGCAATTATCTCATCCAAGTGAGGTTTATGGATCTCAATTAGTTTTGAAACTTTTTTCATTGGTTTGATCTTCTTGTCTAAGACATCGTTGGCTGTGCAAATAATTGGAAATTTAGATTTGGCAATCACTTTTGCA
Organism: archaeon; assembly: GCA_018670085.1. Lineage (GTDB taxonomy): Archaea > Nanobdellota > Nanobdellia > Woesearchaeales > GW2011-AR9. The sequence continues at coordinate 58,395 of JABHRS010000002.1, forward strand.
AGTTCTGCCATACCACCTCGATCTTTTCGTCCACTAGTGTTATCTGCTTCATCAATTAAGATTATTTTTGGTCTCATGAACAAAGACATTTGTCCAAGAGCTGCTGTGAGAAATGAGTGGATGGCATCTTTGTTTCGAAGCTGGCTTGAGTTTAATTCTAGAATATCGTAGTCGAGCTCCTTTGCTAAGGCGTAGACTAAACTGGTTTTTCCAGTACCAAGCGGTCCGTGCAGGATTGCTGCTGTTTTTTTTTGAGATTTGTAATTCACTACAAAATCTTTGAGTTTGATTCTGGCAGCATCATTACCAACTAAGTCTGTACTTAATTTTGGACTGTATTTGGTTAGGAGAAGCGTCATGTTGATTGGTTGGTTTGTGCTGTTTTAAAGGTTTGTGGTGGTGTGAGTGTTTGTTTACTCTTTTTTTTTTATTCAGTTAATTATTTGTTTAATTATTTGTTTAATTATTCATTTAGCCCTATTTATTCACAACCCGCATATCAACATGAGTATCAAACTCATCAACAATCTCACCCACAATTTCTTCTAATACGTCTTCTAAAGTGATGATACCTGCCATCCCACCAAACTGATCAGTTACAATAAAAAGATGAATCTTTTCTTTTTTGAATCTGTTTAGTACGGAATCTAGTGGGGCTGAATCTTTGATGAAATGAGTATTCTTACGCATTATTTTGGAAACCAATTCCTTATCATCAGGGTCAATTGGTATAAGATCCTTTGAATAAAGAATCCCAATAACCTTATCACGATTTTGATCAAAAACAGGAATTCTTGAGTGGCCTACTTTTTGGATTTTTTTTAGAGTTCTCTTGTTAAGAGTAGCTGTGCTCTTTAGAAAAAAAGTGTTAATTCTAGGTGTCATAACTTCTTGGACAGTCATATCCGAATATTCAAGGCCTCCCTTTAGAATTCTTAATTCGTCAGAATCTAATTTTGAATCCGCACTTTGATTATGGTCCTCTAACAAAAGCTTCAACTCATTCTTAGAATATACTGTTGGGAGTTCCCCACCAAGTGCCTTATCCAGAATCTTTGCGAGAGGCCAAGTGATTGGGAAAAAAATGAAGTGAAATAAATAGACTAATGGAATTGCTTTAGCGCCAAGTTTTAGAGCATGCCGAGAAAAAAGAGATTGAGGGATGATCTCTCCAAAGATTACAATCAGACCAGTTGCAATAAGTCCTGCTAAAACTCCCTGAGTGATTGATCCAAGAAAAACAGCTAAAGCAGAGTTAACAGCAACATTACCAATTAGTAAAGTGCAGAGAAGTTGGTTACCTCTCTTTCTAAGTGGGTAAACCTTAGCTGCGTTGTTATCTTTAAGTTTGACTTTTCTCTCTAATTCGAAAGTGTCAAGACCCATGAGACCCAACGTGAGGCCTGAGAAGATAGCTGATAGAGTTAAGAAAATGAGAATGATTAGATAGTTTATGATCATTGTTTGTTCATAGTTATGTTTTTACTGTTTGTATATAAATATTTTGAAGCTGTGGGGGCGAAGTAGGTTTAATGATGAGTAAAAATGAATAATTGAAAAAGAAAGAAAAAAAAAAAAAAAAAAAAA
>JABHRS010000003.1 GCA_018670085.1 archaeon
GGAGAAGGATGATTTTACAAGCAGCAAAATGCAAAAAGTGACATGAGAGTCTGTGTATTCAAAGTCTAAGGAGATAGCTCATCTAATTTCTTAATCAATTGAATTGCTAACTCTTGATCAATAAATCCTGGGCTCGTTGCCATAGTCACAAGTCCTGCAGAATTAATCGCCTTCGCAACTACAGCAAGATCATTATCAATCAAATTTTCGATATTATCTTCTCCTCTCTGAATCAATAACCATGAAGGATCTTCATGATGCAGATTAAAATAATCTAAATCAATATCTACAATCAGTTTATTCCTTGAAACATCTGATAATAATTTTTCCACAATCGGTGAGTTTGGACTAACAACAGCACAAGGAAAACCCTCTCGCGTTTCCACAAAATGGCGATCATTGTTAACCTGATATCTTGGATGAACCCAAACAACATTTGAGATCATCCCTGTTCTAAATGCCGGCTCAATGAAATCATAAATTTTTAAAGACAAGATATAATCCCTCACAGAAGTCATATCTGAAATATCTACATCAAAATTTCCAGGAAAACTTGAATCATCATGATTGTCAATATGTAATAACGTTGCACCAGGTTCAACTACAGACTCATTTAAAGCTTCAGCCCATCCAAAAAAAGCATGATGATGACTATCAACAATGTATGTTGGAACTTCACTTTTTCCAAAATTTGTTCTAATGTACTCTTTCAAACCTCGTTTCAAACGATCATTACCATAATAAACATGAGTATCAGTTGATAACGCTAAATCATCTAGTGAACCAAGTCGTAACCTAGGAATTGATAATCTTGAATCATCAGGGTTCTCTATTAATTTGTTGTAATGAATTGAAACTCCGTTATCATCGTATCCTTCTGCCATTTATCCTGACCACTCAACAAGTCCTCTTGCCAAATGTTTTGCACCATTTTGTGCAATAAATTCAGCATCGGTTTCTTGTCCCCCACTATACAATGTGTTGAATATCGCCATCCCAGGATATTCATTAATTTCTATGAAATAAAAATTACCTTGTTTATCTTGCATCCAATCTTGACCACCATAAACAACACCGTGCTGTCGAAATGCCTTTGCAACATTCGTTGCTTGTGCTGCGAGCGCATCTGGCAATTGCGGATGATACTGATCCAAATTATGAGCGGTGAGAATTCTTTGATCAGTTCCAAGTATTAAAGCAGACTCCCGATTTGGATTCATTGGAATTTGAAACCCACCTTGTGCTACATTGCTCACAATGTCAAATCTCCCTAAATACAATGGACTTTTTACATTATCATAAATATGACTACCCCAATCAAAAGGGCCTGGTTCTGCTAATCGCTTAAGTCCACTTTTTTTGTTTGAAGATGCGTGCAAAACCGCACCAATTATTCTTCCATCACCTAATGTGAATATTCTATAATGAGTAAAATGATCGCTAGGAGTTTCAACAAATTTTTGAATAATGTTAAAACCATCTGTTGGAGGAAAAAAAGCATTATTTTTGTATTTCTCATCATCAAAGATAGTAGCAACTTGTTCAGCTCTATCCAGGAAAAAAATTTGTGAACCGCCGTTCATACTAACCGGTTTTATCACAACTGGGAGAGGTCTATCACTTGCTAAATATTCACTTGGATTCCATTGAGCTGGAATCAATGCACCTGCATCAGAAGCAAGTTTAGATCCATTATGTTTATATGCAATTGGATTGCCATTTGACCCAATAAGATGAGATTTTTTCAAAAAATCCCTTTGAATTAATTCTTCAATTCCTTTAGCGTATTCTCCTCTCCACTCTTTAGCCCCAACACCATAAGCAACTCTTCTTGATTCATGAAAAATTAAATCCGCAGCTTCAAAAACAGGACCAAATCTTTGAGCGGCGTCAGAACTACTCTCTCCAGCCTCATGTTCCAGAATAGTTACATCAACTCCAAGTCGCTTCAATTCTGGAAATAAATAAGTGTCTTTAACATATGTTTCCTCATTATATCTCATAAATCCTTGCCGAAAAATATCAGTATTTCCTGGGTCAAATGTAACAACAACTTTCTTTAGTGTCATGTTATCCTTAATAATGAGAATACTTTATAAAACTTACAGTTATTAACTACTTATCAGTCGCAACAGCAGTTGATTTTCAAAAAGAACTACTTATTCAGAACCATTCAACATTTTCACAACATAAGGTCCTTCTCGAACAAAACCAAGCTTACGATAATACTCACGAGCACCAACTCCACTAATAACAAGTAACTTCTGCATGCCAGCTTCTAACGCCAATTCTTCTGCCTTTGCCATCAATTTTTTTCCAAAACCACGATGTTGCACCGCTCCATCTTTTTCAACAGAATCGCCACTGTCAGTCTCAAGTGGTACAGTTACCCCATAAACATGCAGTTCACGAACAATTGCACATTTTCCAACAAATTCAGAACGTAAATTTTCATTTACAAATCTAAGACGACAAAACCCTAAAATCAAGTCATTCTTAGTATCATCAAACGAAATGAAAAACTCCTTGCCACCTGATGCTTCGAATTCATGAATATTCATCTTAACAGAGGAAAAATCAACTTTACGATTCTTTGGTTCACGGCATCGAATACAACGACACTCCAGTTTAAACTGTTGATGTAAATGCTGACGAAAGTTAGTAAGTCCCACTCCATCTTCCCAGTATTTAGTAGGAACATCTCGTTGAATCCTCTGAACACGGCAATATTCAGGGATAATTTTCTTAACTGGAACTAATCTAGAAGCAGCTTCAGCTGTATCAATTGGTTTATACTCTCCTTTCTTCCATTTATAGTAAAGTGCAGTTCCAGGTCCTACCATACAAGGATAAAATTTAATCATATCTGGCATGTACCCAGGATCTGTGAATAATTGTTTCATTCCAGCGATATCTCGCGCCCGATCTGTAAGTGGAAGACCCGGCATATAATGGAAATTAATTTTAAAACCTAAATCGCGAAGTATTTGAATACTTTTTTTAGAATCTGCTGAATCATGACCACGGTGTACATCTTTTAATACATCATCATAAACAGATTGAACTCCAAGTTCTACTCGAGTGCAACCTTGATCAAGCATCACATTTCCGTGTTCTAAAAATCCCCAATCAGGTTTTGTTTCAATACAAAGTGCAACACCACGTACTTTTTTCTTCTCATTCAAAACTTGTTCAGCTTCAATGTTAGTTTTATCAAAACGTTTAGCTTTCATTTGAGATAATTTTGCATGAATTCTAGCTTCACGTTCTTTATCATGTAATTCTCCTGGCAGTTCAAAGAAATTTTTAAAGTCGACAAATTGCAAATTTCCAACAGCATCAAAAAACAAATCTGAAAAATCATTTAATGCTTGATAAACACCTAAAATAAATTCATTTTGGTATTCAATTGGTTCTGCTGGGAATGTTCCACCCATTACAATAATTTCAATTTTATCAACTGGTTGATTAAGTAAAACATACTGCTGTAATCGATTAAAAACTTGCAAATAAGAATCATATTTGTTTCTCATTCCTCGCATGGTAGCGGGTTCATGTCCTGTATATGACTGTGGAACATCTCCCCATGGACTTTTGATCCCACCAACGCAAAAAGTACATTTTCCATGCGGGCATTTAGATGGTTTTGTCATAATTGCAACTGGTGACACTCCTGAAAGTGAACGAGTTGGTTTTGTTGCAAAAATTGTATTATGTTTTTGAATTTCAGATTCAGGTAATGACAAAAGTAGCCGAATATCAGTTGGCATTCTCTTCAGTTTATACTTTTTCGCGATTTCTCGCTTTAGAATACCAAGCTCACGCTTATCTGAGATCTTCCGTTTTTTAATCTCATCTAAAATCTCTAAAATTACAGGTTCTGGTATCATTTTCTCTCAATTATCAAAAAAGCTAAGCTGCTTCTAAAATGTTTGCTAATTTTTCAACAAAATCCACAAATGACTTGCTTGAACTAGATTCATAATTTCCAAAATTATACATTCTTAAATGTCCTTGATACCTAGTATCAAAAAAACCTTTAGGCATATAGAATGGATAATCACTCGACCAAGGGAAAGCATCTCCTACACATGGAATAAAATCCATCGCTTCATTTGTTTCTTGAATAATAAATGGATGATCTCGTAACCTGGCAGCAATTTCTTCCTCAGACAGGTCAGGCGACCTTTGAAGCATCCTTTGAATTCGAGTATCAAGAGGTGCCATTACCTCCATAAAAAGCATATCTTTTCCGCATAATTTTTCCCTTTGATGATAAAGATCATTATTTGCTGAGTACACTGTAAGCACTGATCCAGTTTTTTTAGGAGGAAAACCATACAATGTATTTGGTCCATGAAGACTTCTCTCCCATGCAAGGCCTATTTCTCCACTTCTTTGCATTTCTTTAAACTTATTTTCAGAAACAAAAATATTTTCAGAATCCCTATCTCCAAAACGTCTTGAACGAGTGATATATCTTAGAGGAACATCAATTAGTCCACTTTCTACAGGTATACTTTTCTGCAAAGTATCAATTAGTGTCGATTTTCCTGTGCAAGAAGAACCAATAAGCACTAGACTAGAAACTTGCTTCAAATAAAACAAGGTGTCCTTGTTAACACCAATTTGTCTTTTGCGTCTTCTAAGATGATACTGTAATTCGTTATATGGGATCATTAAATCAACCTGTTTCAACTAAAACCTAAATCCCAAAAACCATCTTTTAGCACTAATTACTCAGCAAACCCATTTGCCACCACAAACTTTATAAATGTTTCACAAACATTAACTCCTATGGTTACAAGAATTGGAACAAAGAGGCGTAAAACCCGGCATAAATTAAAACGTGCACGGCATGAAAAAGGGAAAATCTCTTTAAGTAGATACTTCCAAACATTTGAGAATGGTGAACAAGTAGGGCTTAAAATTAACTCTGCTGTAGCAAAGGGACAATTTTTTCCAAGATTTCACGGTCACTGTGGAACTGTAGCTGGAATGAAGGGTCGATGTTATGAAGTCAAAATTAAAGATGGCGGAAAACGAAAAAGTCTATATGTACACCCAATTCATATGATCAAGTTAGATAATAAAAATTAATAATCAATTAAAACTATAAAAATGGTAAATCCAGAAATTTTAGAAGAGACCCCACTTTGTCTTATCGACGTTAAAGTTGCTATGTCAAAGATTGAAAAGCGTGACACAGAGCTTGGTCTTCTTTCTCAAAAAACCAAAGAATATTTGGATGCCTTTGTAGAGCGGAGCCAAAAAGATGGTAAAACTCTGAGAAAAGGAATCGATAGTCTTGGAATTACCAGGTTAAAAGAAGAACATATCTGTAAAATTATTGATTTTTTACCACAAACTGCAGACGATCTTCGTTATGTGCTTCAAGGATACAATATCACTTTACCAAAAAAGGATTCTGAAGCCATTATTTCGGAAGTCAAAAAAGTAGCATAACAGCTGCAATTGAATTTTTTGTCTTCTTTTCTAGCAAAGTTTAATAAATTTAAACACTTTTCTGAATAAGAAAGATAAAAATATCGATCATATCAATTAATAAAAATAAAATGCAAAGAACAAGACCAACTAGCCAAAGGGATCAAAGAGATTCCCGTGAGCCTAAAAGAACTGAAGAGTATGCAATCGTGCTTGATTACCTCAAGCATGGATATGCAAGTCCTGCCGCTGCAACTAATAGCCGGCCTAAGACTGCAATAGCGCAAGCAATTGGAAAAACCCATTTAACATTATTAGAATTAGTACCAAAACATGATGTATTTTTACAACCAAACCAGGAAGTTTACATTGGTGAAGGTAAACGTGAATTAATTCATCATATTAAAGGTAGAATTCCATTCGATAGATTAACTAGTACTGCAGCAGCTGAGTTAAAACATGTAGTTGAGAAGGTTGTAATAGATGACGAAGCTAGATTTGTTGAATTTTTTAATAAAGCACAACCTCTTTCAATGCGAATGCACCAGTTAGAGTTACTTCCAGGTCTTGGTAAGAAACATATGTGGGAAGTTTTAGATGCTAGAAAGCAGAAACCATTTGAGAGTTTTGCAGACTTAAGAGAACGAGTTAAACTATTACCAGACCCTAAAAGTATTATCATTAAGCGGATCTTAAGTGAAGCTAAAGGTAAGGAAAAGTATAACTTGTTTGTTAAGTAATTAACAATTTCTTTTTTTACTTGTTTTTTAAACAATTTTCAAGTACTCTTCTTCCTTCATTTGCAACTGTTGAAACTCGTCTCAAAGAAGCATTAATTTCTCCAGAAAAAGGGTCAAGTGAAGGTAAGCTAGGTTCTCCTTGATACAAATAGTCATTTTGTTTCCGTCTGAACCCTGCTGCAATTCTATAAGCTAAAATGTCTGCAAAATTTATCAGCTCTACTTCTTTATCACCACCAGCGATCACATGTATTTGTTCTTTAGGTAGATCAAATCCATAAAATCTCAAATAATCACAAACTAACGCTTGAGTTTCTTGTTTAGGAAAAAAAGCATCTATATACACTACCATTTTCGAAGCTTCAACGTCGCTTTGTAAAAGTAATCTCCCAATACTAGCATGAGCTGCCCTCTGCCGACAAAATTTCCTCCCTTGATTGCTACGCATCCAAGAATAACTTGCAAGGCCCCGGGATTGCATGCTTTCTAAAGTTGGAACAAAAACTTCAACACTTTTTTTAGAAAAATCCAAATAGTCTTTTGCTTTGTGAAAATTTCCACCTCTTCTGACTAAATCATCATTTGTAGAATGCGCATATGTTAGTACCAATCCAGAACTATTCCCACCAATTGGCGATTCATCGAATCCAAAATAGTGAAATTCAGAAAGATTCAGGTTGGACATTAATAATTAGAAAGCGTTTAGAGTATATAACAATTCGCTGTGAGTGTGTGGTGGTTAAAGTAGGGAGGTTATTTAAATGAGTTGTCTTTTTAACTACTACATGGAAATAACGCGATCTAAAGTAATACTAGCTACACTAGGAGTTGTTATTGCATCAAGCTATATTGCCAAACATCAAATTAAAAAATCTCATCTGCCAAAGAAATCAACAACCAAAGATTACCAAGTTAGACCAAATGAGAGGAAGATTCACACAAATACTGGTATCGATACTACAAACAGCAAAGAGTCCAAAAATGATCAACCAGATACCTATCATATTCCTGCAAACCTACACAATGGTTCTAAAAATTCTACAAATTATGAAATTGATCCAGAGATCGAACAATTAATTAACAACATTCTAGATAAACATGATAATGATAATATGGAATATCTGACATCATTCACAGATCATGGAATTGACCTTAGCAAAGACTTTGAAGATTTCACTGTTGCCTGCCTATATGAAGGAAAATCTGCTTCAGCAAAAATTTGGACAGAAACTATGGCCAAATACACTAAAGCAGATTTTTCTTGTAATCCTCCAGTTTGGAATTGTAAAGAGAATAATACCACTTATTTATATTTAGGATGTTTTTGATTATTAGAAATTATTCTACACATATTTTCGAAGATCAGAAAAAAAAAAAAAAAAAAAA
>JABHRS010000022.1 GCA_018670085.1 archaeon
AGTAATTCCACCACCTAAAAAAAGAGTGATAACTGCAATAATTGCAGCTACTGCTAAAATTGTCAATACAATGGTTTGACCAGAACCTTGGGTTGGTGCAGATTCATCTGCAAAAGGATCATTTCTTTTTGAACTGTTGATCTTTTCTAGAACAGAAACCCCTTCTTTTTTAGTACCATCCATTAATTAGAATAAATCAGTAATTGTATTTAAAGTGTTCTGTACCCTAATTAGTAATAAGTTATTTACTAATTATCAAACGTTTACCGTCTTCCATCATGTGTACAGTTTTGTTATCAACATAACCCATCTCAACTGCTAAATCCCGCAGATGATGTGCAAGACCAAATCCTGCATGTGAAGGAATTATGTGTTTTGGTTTTAACATTTGAATCATTTCACGATGGTCCTCACGAGAAGCGTGGCCTGATGCATGAACATCTCTAAAGATCCTAACACCAGAAGAGCGAAGTGTAGATTCTAGTCTCTCTCTGTTCTTAATGTTTAACTCCACTGGAATAACTGAACAACTGAAGACACACATAGTTTTAGAATTAAGTTTTAATGCAAGTTCACCCCTGGCAATTCTGGAAAGGACAGCCCTTTGCTCACCTTGATGGCCAGTGCAGACAATCAGATATTTTTCTTGACCTTCACGATTAATTTTTCGCATCATCCGATCCAACTCATGACGTCTACTGAGTAAAGGAATTTCCTTTGGGATTCTGAGCACTCCAATCCTATGGGCTGCAAGTAAATATTTTCTTAAAGACCTACCAAAAAAAACTATCTTTCTATCGAGCTTTTGACCGAGTTCAATGATTGATTTGATCCTAGCTATTTGACTTGCAAAGGTTGTAACAACTAAACCGTGCCCATCTGCGCAACTGTTGTTTAAGATGTCTTTTAACATTTGTTTTGCAACAGCTTCTGACGGAGTTTTACGGTGACTATTAGCATAAAGAGATTCACAAATTAATAAGTCCACTCCTTCATTTCCAAGTTCTTTAATTCGCTTCAAGTCAGGTTTCTTTCCAAGTACAGGAGTTAAATCTAATTTGTAATCGTTGGCATAACATACCCTCCCATAAGGAGTGTTAATAACTAACATTGCTGTGTGCGGGATTGAATGTGTAACGTGAACAAATTCCACTTCAATGTTTTTGCTTACCTTGTATTTTTGTCCGGATTTTTTAATTATTAACTCATTAGAAATTTGAAGTCTTTCTTCTTTTAAAATTGTAGAAATAACTTCGATTGTGTATGGAGTTGAAATGATTGGTACTCCTTTGAACCTTGATGCTAAGAAAGGGATTGCACCGATGTGATCAAGATGTGCGTGAGATGGAATTATTGCTTTAACTTTATCCATCCAGTCAGAGATTAAATGCAAATTTGGAACAGCATTTACCTTAATTAATTCTTCAGCATCAAGTTTTACTACATTCTCACGGTCCTGTTGAGTATGAGAAATATAACTTTCCATTTCAAGACCAAGATCAAGAATGATTACTTCGTCGTCAACTCTAATTGCAGTACAATTTCTGCCACATTCACTAAACCCGCCAACTGTACATATTTCTAGAACCATATTAAGGTGAAAGGAAACTTGGTTTAAAAAGCTGTTGAAAGGAAAAGAGAGAAATGTAATTAATGCACATAATATTTATATCTATAAAGAGAAAAATGTAGTTTATGAAAATGAAACTTTCAAGTATCGTGAAATTTGAAGAACCGAGCCCAAAAGAAATTCGGGCCAGAGGAATGTTTCTTTGGCCAGTTGGAGAGATTGTAGAACCATGCAATATTGCTGGACTTCGAGTTCCAGAATTATATAGTGGGGAGTACAGAGTTGATAATATTTCAAATGAGCGCAAAGGAAATAAAGATATCATTACTTACCATCTTGTACCTTACTGTGCGAATCAAGAAGAGCAGTATGATCTTGCTTCAAAATAAAAATACTAAAGAAAAAGTGCGGACGGCAGGGCTCGAACCTGCGAAGACACTAAGTCAACAGATGGCTCAAAAGTATTTTGACTAAAAAAGCCGCATACCCAAATGTTTTGAGTTTGGACTCAATAATAACCTTAGTTAAAATTGAACTGTCCCATTTGACCACTCTGGCACGTCCGCGTAACATTGTGTTTAAATCAGTTTTTTATAAAGATTCCTACAACAGCTATCATATCTTAGCCACACCCCACTGGTCAAGGAGGAAGAAGATTAAAATATCCTTGTTTCTAAACAATGCATATCATGAATGTGGAAATTTCAGAGATTCTAGGCGCCTTCACTGGTGACGGATGGATAACAAGTTCACTCAAATCACTTTATATTACAGGTAATTCTTCAGAAGAAAGAGAATATTATGATTATTTTCTAGGGCCTCTTTTCAGTAAACACTTTTCTAAGGTGACTCCTAAAGAGTTTATTGATTGGAAAGTATATGGGATTGGATGCCACAAATCAAAAATAATTTCTAAATGTTTATCTCTTGGATTCCAAAGTGGACCAAAGGCATTAGTTGCAAAAACTCCACATTCAATTTATAACTCACAAAACAAAGAAATTAAGATTGCATTCATACGTGGATTTTTTGATACTGATGGATCTATTTGGTTTGATAAATCTAGAGCAAAAACCACTATCTCGCATTGGAAAAAGAAATATCATTATAGTCCAAGAATTACATTAGGATCTTGCTCAAAAATATTGCTTGAACAAATCCAAATTATGTTAACACAATTAAATATCAATTCTAAACTGCGTCAATCAGCCAAAAAAGGGAGAAAATGTAATCGGAATATAAATAATTTTTATGTTTTAATTATTCAAAAAAAGGAAGATATTCTTACCTGGATAGAAACCATTGGCACCAATAATCCAAGACACCAAACACGAATCGATGTGTGGAAAATACACGGTTTTTTACCTCCAAGAACCAGTTTTCTTCAGCGAAAACTGATACTGTCTGAAAAATTAGATCCTTATTCAATTTATGTTTGATTATATCCCCACTTGAACTTCCATAGGAAAAATAAATTAGAAATAAAAATTAAGAAAAGAATTATTGAATATTCTTCAACTGAGACTCAATATCACGAAGCTGATCTTCTAACTGGTCCAACTCATGCTTTGGTTCTGGTGCACTAGATGCTGCAGGTAAACTCCTTGGTGCAGGTGCTTGCCTTGCCATACTAATACTCTCACTACGAATTTCTCCTTCTTCAAGTTCATGCTGCTTCTCAATACGATTATGTTCATCAGCTTCAGTGATTGCATCTAACTTTCCTTGAGGGAAATGTGCCTTCATCTTAGTTCCAAGTAACATGTTTAATTCCTTTAAATCTGTCTTTAAAGAAGTGAATAAATGAACTTTATCTTGTTGAACTCGTTTGAATTTTTCATAACTTTGCATGAACAAGATTACTTCTCGAAGTGTTTCAAGAAGATCTCTTCTAAGTAAACTTGGTTCATTAACTTGAACCATATAACCTGGATCTTTAACCTTAGCTTTAATGGTCGAAGCTCTTCTTTTGTGAACAACTTTCTTACTTTTTCTTGCACTTCTCCTTCTTACTACCATAATTTCACCAATTAACTGTCAACCTAATAATGTTCAGGTTCATTCAAAGTGTGATCAATAAATTCTATTTTTTTCTCAACTTCAGCAAGTGAATTTTGCCACTGTTCCACTAAAGAATCTTCTTCATTTTTAAGGTCGTGAATCTTAAGAAGAGTCGCTTTTGCATCATCTACTTTACGTCTTACAACCTCGATTAAATCTAATACATCGCGATATTCATCAATTTTTACAAACACTGGCATTTTTTCCATCTTAATCACCTTTAATTTTTCGTTTCTACAAATATTGTAATTTTTATTCATGAGCAATTATGAACTAAAAAGAATCCGATCAGAGTGTAACACTTTATCGTGAACCTTTCGCATTGTTTCTTTTAATCTCATAAAATGCTTCTCTTCATTGTACTCAGCTTTTTCTAAGGATTTACCAAGAGAATTCATATGTGATAACTCTGAATGCAAATCTTTTAATTCACCTAAAATTCTTTTGTACTGAAGTACTTGAATATATTTATAATCTTGAGAAGACCTTCTAGAAGCTACCCTTGGAGTTGTAGGTAAGCCAGTTCCTAGTGGTTGAACTGGTATTGGGCCTGATTCTTGATCCACCATATCATCATGAGGTGCTGTACCAGAATCTAATTGACCCCAAACATCAGTGTCTAAAGCATCAGGACTGTCACCCATCCCCATAACATTTGGATTGTCCATCCCAATTGAAGTTGAATCCAAACCTGCAGCTTCTTTGAACTGATCTGGTTTTAAAATAGTGCCCTCAGAATTGTTTGTTCCAAAACTCAGTGATTTATCATCTTGCAAACTAGAAATTACTCTTTTCTTTTTTTTACGACCAAATAACCATCCCATATTAAAAGGAATAAACGCAAGATTGCTTTTAAAACTTTGTTGAGTATTTCAGAATAGTAACATAAGATAATATAGTTTACTTTATGCTCCTTTTTGGTATCTTAGCTGCTTTTTCCCACATGTTTTCAAAATAATTTTCCAAGACAGAAATTAAGTTTTTGTTTTTACTGATTAGATTCAATCTTTCTTCTTGGTTCCTAAAATCATCAACACCCAAAATAAACTCAGAATCGTCTTTTACCAAAAAAGAAAGAAGTGCCGCCATTTGTTGCCTCAAAAATTGCAGAATATGGGTTTCAATTAACAGAAGCACATATTGTTGGATTGAAACATGTCGAAGGAGAGAAAGATGACTATTCTCCAAAAAGAAGAACTCAAACTCCACTTGCAGCATTTGCACACATCTGTGATACATGGAGTGCTAGAGGGTGGCCAAACTTTCCAGCTACAGAAAATGATCCTTGGAAACATGGTTCTTGAACCTGAGTATGTTAATATAATCGACTCAGTGCATGAGTGATATACCTACATTTTCCCCTAATGCGGAGCCAATATTAACAAACTCATTCCTAGGATTTTTATGGTGGATTGGAAAAAAAATCTCTGGGGATCAATAGCGTTTTTATTTTTATTTTGTCTTTTCATCCCTGCTGCACTGTCTTTTGTAGAAATAAATGAATTAATGTACAACCCAATTGATTGTAGTGATAGTAAATGTGAATGGATTGAATTATATAACCCATTGAATGAAACTGTATCTCTTGAAAATTGTAGCATTGACTCAAAACAGATTGGAAACCACAATATCAGTAATCAAAGTTATGTGATCTTGGTTCGTGACAGAGAAAACTTTATTGGTAATTTTGGTTATAATAATGATAGTCCGATTATTGAAATGTCATTTAGTTTATCAAATAGTGGAGAAAATTTGGTTTTGGAAGGATCTGATTTTTGTAATGACTCGATAAATTATTCTACTCAGATTGATACTGCAAATGGGAATAATTATAGTTTAGAGAAGTTTAATGAGAATTATTGGAACAAATCTTTTGATTTTGGAGGGAGCGCTGGTTCAGTTAATTCAATTTTGACACAAGAGGATGTTCTGATAATTAATGAGAGCAATAATTCTTCTGATTTAAATGGTTCAACAGATAGATGCGACTTTGATTTACAACTTTATTTGAACAATAGTTTAACCTCGTCAACTGATTTTGCATTTTCAGTTGCAGTTCAAGATAATTTTGATAGTGAAAATAATGTAACCAATAGTTCACACTCAATTGTTGGAAAAATTATAAACTTTGATGGACAAATAATCAAAGAATATTATCCTTTGACAAATCAAAGTTACAATAAGTTAGAATCTTTTTATTATAGTCCTAATTTGGAAAATGGGATCTATTTTTTAAATTTTGAAGTTGAAGACATAAACTGCAATGATAGTGATAAGTATAACAACAAAAAATCAGGAATTTTTGCAATCAGTTCTGAGATTAGTGAGCAGATAAATTTGTCAAATGCACTTCCTCAATTATGTGCTACTGAATTAGGAACAGAAAACACTGAACCAGTTCAAGAGGTGGGCCAAACAGATTCTGGTGGAGGGCATGGAAGTAATGGTGATAGAGTTAGTGATACAAATAACTCTGGAGATTCGAGTGAATCCATTCATTCAAATAGTAGTTTGATGATAGACAAATTTGATAACGAATATCAATTTCTAGAAGTGCCAAATAAAGTATATGAAAATGAAAAAATTGATTTGGAAATTGCAGTTAAATCAATGGATAATAGTGCACATGACTATTTGGCTCACGCTTATCTTTACAAAGGAGCTTTTTGTTATTCTTGTAACAATAAAAGTTTGGAGCGTGATGAAAATAAAATCTCTTTTTCAGTTGCTGTTGATGAAGTTAATTACCAAAAATTTGAGTTGATTTTAGATAAAGAGATCAATCCAGGAGACTATAAAATAAAAGTTAAATTTCAAAAGGATGACCGCAAAACATTTGATGAGATTACAACAAATATTTCCATTGTCAAAAGAGAAGAGATAATGGAAAATGTTAGTAATGGTTCAGAAAATAGTACAGAAGTATTGGATTTGACTGCATTTGATCTGCCTGATAAACAACAAAATAGCGATACTGGGTCGACTGTAGATTTGATTGAAAGTGAAGAATCAAGTGAGGATGGTAATGAATCTGCTACAAGTGAACCCAACACTAGTTCAAGCTCATTTGGTTCTAGAATAACTGGTGCAATCACAAACCCCTTGGTTTATCAATCAACAGGGAGTAGGGCGAAACTATTGGTTCCAGGATTAATTATTGTTAGTTGTTTGGTGATGATGATCTTAGTTTGGAAGAAAAAGTTCTGATGATTCTTTTTACAGAGATATTTCGTAGAAATCCTTAAAAAGAGTTCTTTAAATAGAGTTATTATGACAACTATTGAGTATGGGGCAACAATTGAAGTTTTAGGGAAACCGAAGGAACATGTAGAAGGGATGTTGAAGTCAATTTTACAAAAGCTCAAAGAAGATGATAGATTCATTCTAAAGGAATCAAAAGTGCATGAAGCTACATTGCAAGAAGGGACTGAATTATTTGCAACATTTATGGAAGTAGAATTAAAAACTGAAGGTGTTGATAACATCACTGGTTTTTGTTTTGATTTTATGCCCTCTTCTATTGAAATCGCAGCGCCTTCAGAATTAAAACTGAGTGCTGCAGATTACAGTGCATACCTGAATGATTTGCAAGCAAAGTTACATCAAGTCGACATGCTCGCAAAACAGATGAAAATGGAGCGAGATATGAACGCGAGTAACCTGGCTGCACTCCTGAAGAACAATATTTTAGTTTTGTTGAATAATAACAAATTAACAATTGAACAACTTGCTGGGTTTACTGGAGTCAACGCAGATAAATTAGCAGATTATTTGGACAAATTAATTGATATGGGCAAAATTGATTTAGATGGAGAGAAGTATACTAGAATTCAAGGCGTTTAATGATTGATATTTTTTATTTTTATTTGTTTGATTAAAAATATTTCTGTAGTTGATGAAAGTGATTCAAACTAATTGATCTTCATCAATAACAGAGTCACCAACTGTGGTATCATCACTTTTAGCTGCAAGCATTGCAGCCTCTATTTCGTTTCTGGTAATAGCGTCTTTTTGATGCGCTTCTTGCATTCGCTCAACTTCATCAATTTCTTTATCGAGTGCATCTGCCTCATTTAGAATTTCATCTGGAACTTGTTCTAAAAATGCTTTCTTAGCTTCTTCACTTGGAAGATCAAAATATTGAAAGAATTTTTTGGTTAATCTTACCCGATAAGTTCGGCCAAAACGCTCTTTGATTATGAAACCTTGTTCGACTAATTCACGCATATGTTCATACGCAGATGAACCCCTCATCTTCACAATTTCAGATTGGACAACAGGATATTTCCAAGCAATTACTGCCAAGGTTTGCATTAGTGCACCATCAATTTCTGTTGATTCTACAATACTACTTACAAGTGGAATGTATGCATCACGCACAGTCAACTTCCACATCCCGTCCTCGCGATGATTAATTTGTAGAGAATGATCTCTTTGAGCGTATTCTGTTTGAAGAATGACCAATTGTTCTTCGACTTGAACAATTTCAGATTCAGTAAGCGATGCGATTTTTTCTGGGCTAATCTCTTTTCCTACCGCAAATAGTACTGCTTCGATTTTTAGTTTTAATTCTTCCATTATTTCAAAATTGGGAGTCTAAATTAGCTTTTAAATCTTGTGGCAAATAATCAATTTATTGTGGATCTGTTGAGTGAATTTTTGGAAAATGAGAGAATAAAAGTTTTTTGTGAATAATTATCACCCAATCACCACAACCTTTATAAAGTAATTTCGGCCAGTTTTGATATATAAATAAAGTCTGTTTTATAGAGGAAAAGACTGAAAAACTATTTTAAAATAACAAAAATGTCAGACCAAAATTCTCCACAAAATCCTTCGACTGAAGACGCGGTTATTGCCGAAGTATCAGTTGTAGAAAATGTTGCGATCACTGAAGAAAATCAAGAAGAACACGAAGGTGAATCTTATGATAGGATCATCCCGAATCTAATTCAAGATGAAATGAAAAAGGCATACATTAGTTATGCTATGGCTGTGATTGTTGGCCGTGCACTCCCAGATGTGCGCGATGGATTAAAACCAGTTCATCGGCGAATTTTGTATGCAATGCAAGACCTTGGGATGTACCACAATAAGGCATCAAAAAAATGTGCAAGAATTGTAGGGGAAGTTCTGGGTAAATATCACCCGCATGGTGACACTGCAGTATATGATGCATTGGTTAGAATGGCTCAAGATTTTTCTTTACGTTATCCATTAATTAAAGGTCAAGGGAATTTTGGTTCAGTTGATGGTGATAACGCTGCGGCTATGAGGTACACTGAAGCAAAACTAAGTAAACTTGCTGAAGACTTACTTGAAGACCTTAGTAAAGACACAGTTGATTGGAGAAATAATTTTGATGACTCTCTTAAGGAGCCTGCAGTTCTTCCAAGTAAAATTCCAAACTTATTGATGAATGGGAGTAGTGGGATTGCAGTTGGAATGGCAACTAACATTCCACCCCATAATTTGACTGAACTATGTACTGCAATTGTTGCATTAATTGATAATCCTGAATTAGAACTTGACGAATTAATTAAAATTATCCCTGGGCCTGATTTTCCAACTGGAGCAGATGTTTATGTTGGAGGTAGCTTGAAGGCAGCATACGCAACAGGAAGAGGAAGAGTGATTATTAAATCCGTTGCCACAATTGAAGATGAAAAAAGAAAAATTATTGTTTCAGAACTTCCTTACCAAGTTAACAAATCTAATTTGATTAAACAGATTGCGGACCTGGTGAAGGACAAAAGAGTTCAAGGTATTCGAAATATTAATGATGAGTCTGACCGTGATGGGATTAGGGTTGTAATTGATTTGAAAAAAGATGCTGATTCTGCTGTAGTGTTAAACCAACTCTACAAATTTTCTAATTTGAAAACTTCATTTAGTTTGAACATGCTGGCGTTAGTTGATAACGCGCCGAGACTTTTGAGTATTAAACAATTTCTTGAAGAATATATTAAACACCGGAAAGAAGTTGTAACAAGAAGAACACAATACGAACTTAATGAAGCTGAAAAAAGATTACATATTCTTGATGGTCTTTTAATCGCATTAACTAACTTGGATGCGATTATCCCAGCTATTCGTGGCAGTCGCACTGTTGAAGATGCGCGAAATTATCTGATTTCAAATTTTGAACTGTCAGAAATTCAAGCAAGAGCTATCTTGGATTTGAAATTACAAAAATTAGCTGGTCTTGAAAGAGAAAAGATTTCAGGAGAACATGCTGAACTGATGAAAATTGTGGAAACTTTGAGAGGTATTTTGGCTTCTGAGGAAAAAATTTATTCTATCATTAAAGAAGAGATTGGTGAAGTTTCTGAAAAGTATGGTGGACCAAGACGTAGTAAAATTGTCTTCAACGAAGACGATACTTTAGATATTGAAGATTTGATTGAGGAAGAAACAGTTGTTTTAACTAAAACAAACAGTGGTTATCTGAAAAGAATCTCTCTTGATGCTTACAGAACTCAAGGACGTGGCGGAAAAGGAGTTGTTGCAACTAACATGAAAGATGGAGACTTTATTGATGATGTATTTGTCTGCTCAACTCATGCATGGTTATTATTATTTACTAGTTTTGGAAAAGTTCATTGGATTAAAACTTACCATATCCCTGTAGGTTCTCGTCAATCGCGCGGAAAACATATTTCTAATATTGTAGAATTTAGAGAAGGTGAAACAATTAGTGCGCTAATTCCAGTTGCATCACTTGAAGAAGAAAATGTTGAAGGGTATGTAGTTATGGCAACTGCTAGTGGGACCATCAAAAAAACAGAACTGTCTTCGTTCTCCAAACCGAGGAAAGGTGGAATTAGAGCGATTCAGCTATTAGAAGATGATTCTTTAATCGGAGCGAAAGTTAGTTCTGGTGGAGACAATATTATCTTGGTTACAAAGAAGGGGCTTGCTAATCGATTTAGCGAGATTACAGTTAGAGCGATGGGAAGGAGCGCTCGCGGAGTTAGAGGGATCAGGTTAAAAGAAAACGACAAAGTAGTATCAGTTCTAGTTTCTAATGAAACTTCAGAAGTACTAACTATCACAAAGAAAGGTTATGGTAAACGGAGCGTAGTTACAGATTACCGACTTTGTAATCGTGGCGGGAGAGGAGTAATT
The DNA here is from genome assembly GCA_018670085.1 of archaeon. Lineage (GTDB taxonomy): Archaea > Nanobdellota > Nanobdellia > Woesearchaeales > GW2011-AR9. Next base: position 10,760 of record JABHRS010000022.1, read on the forward strand.
AATCTAAAAGTTACTGATAAAAATGGGCCTGTTGTGGATGCAAAATTAGTTACAGGCGATGAACAATTAATGTTAATGAGTAAAGAGGGGATTGCAATTAGAATTGCAGTGACTGGAGTTCCGACAATTGGTAGGTCAACTCAAGGTGTTAGAGTTATGCGATTTAAACGAGAAGACGATATGGTTGCAGCTGTTGCAATAATCAGATCAGAACATATTTCTGAAGACAGTGAAGATATAGATGAAAATGATGTTGAAGGTGTAGAAAAAAAAGAGACTTTAGAGATTGAGAGTTCAGTTGATAATGAATCAGCAGTACAAATCGAAGAAGAGGAAGCGGTGGAAAATTCAGAACAGACAGAGGAAGCCCCAGAAAATGAGCCTAGTGAATAATAATTCTAATGAGATTAATTCTTATATCGCACTTTGTAAGCCCGGATTGGCTGAGTATTGTAATAAAGAATTAGAAGAATTTCAACAGCAAATTGAAATTACTAATATTTTGAAAGATACTGAGTCGGTTGTTTTTTCTCTTAAGAATAAAGATTTGTTAGAAGTTTTTCAAAAAATATCTATTAGTTATTCTCTCTCAAAATTGATCTGGCAAGGAGAAGACCCAGAACTTGTAAACTCTTTAGATGTTGAAACTGTTAAAAAATTGATTTTGGACATAGTTGATTTTTCAAACACTGAAAAAAAGGAAAGTTATAATTTCAGGGTTTTATGTGAAGGTATCTCTGGGAATGAAAATAGAATCCAGTACTGTTCAATTGTTCAAAAAGCCTTAACTATTTTATTTGGAAAACAGGGTATTAAACTGGTTGTTGATTATAAAAATCCAGAATTTGTTTTTTCTTTAAGTTTGGAAGATGCTACAAAAACTAAAAAATTCTCATTAGGATTGAAATTGCATCAAAAAGAATTAGATAAACGTGAATGGAGAGTTTATACTCACAAGGCTTCGTTTAGAGGTGATTTTGCAAGTACTATTTGTCAATTGGCAGAGATTAAAAAAGGAGATTCGACCTTATTCTTGTTTTGCCGAGATGGAGCAATAGCTATTGAATCTGCCCTTCAAAAAAATAACTTCCCAATCAGAGAAGTTTCGAAAAGCTTGAGAAATTATGTCACTAGTGAAAGTGTTATGACTAAGGAAAAAATTAATCAAGATACACAGAAAATCATCTGCCTTGACGATGCAGGTTCTAACATTAGGGCAGCTGTTAATAATGCCAAAATGGCAGGGGTTAATCACAAACTAAAGTTTGAACTTGTTCAATTGGATGAAGTGGATTTTACTTTAGATGAGCAGAGCATAGACACCGCAATTGTTCATATCACTGGAAAGGATGAAAAAAGGATTAATGAAATTTTTTCCCAGTTAAACAAAATTCTAAAATCAGGGGCAAAGGTTTTATTCATCACCCGGTCAGGATTTGAAATTGAAGGAGATTCTACTTTTTCATTAAAATGGTATAAACAAATTTTACGGGGAAGTGGCTTTATTCCGCTCTCTTTACTGATTAAAAATTAGACCATTTTGTTTGAAAAATTGTCAAATCTAATGTTTATACACAGAATACTGACAAAATAACTGTTTTTGAGTTTCTAAGATCGAAAACTTTAGTAAACTTTAATAAGTTCTTTTTCTATGTTTATAGTTATGATCATGAATGAAGAATGGGCTGCGAGAATCCGTGATTTTTTTAGATTTTCAAGAGAAGAGATGATCTCTCTTGGAGTTGTTATTTTAATAGGTGGTTTTCTGTTCTCACTTCGTTTTCCAGGAGAAATTTTTACAATCCAGAGCTGGACATACCATTTTATCTTAGCAGCATTGGTTGCTGCAATTAGTATTGTAATTAAAACTGCATCACAAAAAATGCAGGCACTCAAACATGGATATTATGCTGAGTTTCATATTGTTTGGATAGCAGTGATTGCGTCACTTTTGATTGGGATTTTTAGTCGAGGATATCTACCAGTGTTATTTTTTGGTGCTATTTCAACTAGTTTTATGGTTCGTCAAAGATTAGGAGAATTTAGATATGGGTATTCTTTTGAAGACAACGCGAATTTGATTTTAAATGGAATAACTACTTGTTTAACCTTGGCAACAATATTTGCATTAGGCTCTTTTTTGTTCCCAGACAGTTATTTTTTCACTACAGGAATTATTTTTAATTTGGTTCTTGCTGCATGTACATTAGTTCCAATTCCGAAAATGGATGGTTTAGCATTACTTTTTGGAAGTAAGTTCTTATTCACAGTTGGAGTTGGATCAGTGATTTTATACAGTCTTTTATTATTATCAGGGACTAAAATAGGATTAGTTCTTGCGATCATGATCGGAGTTATTAACAAAATTGTTAGTCTACTTTGGACTGCATAAGAGAGGTGTTAAAGATGGGAAAAAATGGTATTGATTTAGTTGCGTTTTGGCCAGAATATTTGGCTGGTGCAGTTCTATGTTTAGGATTTTTACTTGCATTATTCTCTCAAAGCCCAGTAGTTGCGATATTCACAACTGTTTGTATAGGCGCGGTTGCCGCTAGAGTGTTTTTTGTAAAAAGGGCTGAACAGCCAATTGGACCATTTGTGTTAATCATCTCTGCACTTGCAGTAGGTTTAATTTCAGGGATGTTTTTTGTGAATCGGATCTTGATTATGGTTTTGTTTTTGGGGAGCTTTGCAATTTCATATTACTTGCATGACAAAAAAATCATCAAAACGTTTAAAAGTAAGGCCTTCTTAAAGTGAGTTATGATAGAAGTTAGCTGTAAAAGTATTGTTGTGAGTCGAAAGCCAGGTAAAGATAAAGATGGCCTTTGGACTGCACTAATTGGATTATTTGATGAGAATAACCCTCACTTGAAAGCTAAAGTACCTTTTAAATCTCTAGAATTCGAAGATATGATTAAAGTTAGATTTCGAGACTTGCGTAATATTAGCCTATATTTAATGGGCAATGATTTAGTAATTAATAACCTAATTAGTTTGCAAGTTGAAGTTGATGAAGGGAAAAGAATTCTAACCTTAAGTGGCGAGCAAGAGTTGTAATAATTGTAAGTTCTTTTTTAATTCGTTAATGTTCTTTATAACATTAAACTCCTAACCCATAAAAGCACTCAAACCTACCTGACGATCCTTCTCTTTACCAAACACCACATCAATATTTAATTTTAGAAGGTTAATTGTTTCTTTAAGATAAGGAGAGAAATCATACTCATCACAAAGGTCAAGCGACATCTGCACATACTTAACAACAGAACCTTGCGAAATTGTAAAAATTATATTTCCTTTAGTGCACTCGGTACAGTTCATAGAAATTGGTGGCCTTCTGTATTTAGTGTTACAAGTTGTACAACGAAAACCCTGCATACTAAACTTACGGAAATTTCCTTTAATATCCGCTAAAAAGTGTTTACGAATAACTAAGGCTGCAACCAGATCCATATCAACCGCTCTCACCTTTTTGGCAATATCCATTTGGCCAAATAATTTCTCCTTCATACTTGGAAGAGTCTTATACGCACTACATTGGATTCCTTTATTAAAATCGTCAACATCGTGAGTGAAACCAAAATCTTCATATTGATTTTCTTTACCAACTCTATCATCAAGTTGTTCAATTTTTTTTTGGTCAGGACCATACTTTAACTCCCATGGTTTTTTCATCTCTAAAGCTGCCTCATAAAGTTCTAGTGGGTAATTCCACATTACATCAACCCCTAAAACTTGATCGTCAACTTCTGCTGGAGATAATACTGGAGTTAGAACTAACGCAGCATCCATAGTAGAACCCCTGCTAGAAGGCAAATATTCTTTGGAAAAATTGAGAAGGCCATCCATTAAAAGCATCACTGCAGCTTCATCTCCATCACAATCTCTACGCATTCCTGCATGATACATGGGATGGGCCAGTAAACTTTGAGTCTGAGAAAAACCAATAATTCTACCAACTGTTCCAGCTGAAATGTGTGGAGCTAGTCCTATTACCAAATGCCCAATCAAATCCTCTTGTTTTTCAGCATTATAAAATGGTTTCATCTTGTATAAATTCACCATGATTTCGTCAATAAATTTTGTGATTCTGAGTAGAACTTTAGAAGATGAATCCTCGATAGCATCATAATTTGGAAGGACTAAGTCTTGTGGTTTCATCTCCAAAACTTGATTAGTGTCAGTTAATTCTTTCCCATGAATATCTTGTGTGTAACCAAGTTCAATTAATTTTTTTATAGATGTTTCAATTTCTTTTGGTTTGAAATGAGTTAAAGGTAATTCAGTGCAATCATACCTAGTCGTTCCATCTTTATTTACTGCAACCGAATATTTTGCCCGATAAATTCCCTTGATCAAATTTTCAGGGATCTTTGCTTTGTTTGAAACACCTTTAACACCCTTAATTACATCAGGATAAATTCGGAGGTTCAGTTCTTTTAGGACCTTTTTGAAATAATCTTTGATGTTTAAGTTACCATAGGCATAATCGTCAGAACGATTGTCTTTAGTTTCAAACAACTCACCATATTGCTGTTGAAATTTGATTAACCATTCTTTATTGAACATACTTTTGATCGTCCCCTTTTCTAAAGCTGATTGAAAAGTTTTCATCCGTCCACCCTCTTCTCCCACTGGAAATAACACATGAGGTTTACCTTTCATAGAACGCATTTTAGATTTTTCTGGACGACCCATCCTGGCACCAATAAAGGTCCCGGCCTTATCTTGCTGGATTACACTGTTGATGCTGTTTAGATACTCAAGAGCATTTTGGCAATCTTTTGACTTTATTGGATCAATGGCTAAATTTGAAAGCTGTTTTTGAGAATTTAAATTGAATAGTTTGAGGATTAATTTTGCTTGATCTTTTTCTAAAACTAAATTTTCCTTATCTAAAACCAAATGAGGAATACCTATTTTTTCTAACAATGCTTTTCCTTTGATTTGTACTGATTGGGATTCGAATAAAGGAAGGATTATTTTTTCTGTTGTTTCTGTTGAATGTATTTCTTCTTCACTGCCTTTTACTCCTTGTATTTTTCCAAGTTTCAAATAGCTGACAAGGGAGTTTAAATCTGAGATATTTAGAAGTTTCCAATAATAAGAATAATACGAGTGAAGTGCCACATGGTACTCCTTAGAAATTTTTAATGCTAAATCTAATTTAGGATTAACATATAATGGTTTTTCAACGGAGTTTTGAAATTCAGTGATTTGTTCTGTGGTCAGTTTTAGTTTTTCTTTAATTTGTTCAAAATTTAATTTTTCCTTTTTGTCAAAAGCTTCTTTCCCGAGAATGGCTTTTTGTACCTCAAGAGACCACCACTCAGGACAATAACCTGCTGGAACTAGTTTATGTCCATTCTCACTAAAGTCGCCATAGTTAAATAGGATGTCGCCCAAAAATAAAACTTCGTGGACTTCCTTCACAACTTCTTTTGCTTCAGCTTCAGTGTGCAAATATTTTACAGTCCCATCTTTTAAAATTACAGTCGGACCATCGATTGTGTCACACAAGGTGATTGTAGCTGCCTTTCCTGGTCTTTCTACTTTTAACTGAGTGCCTACTGCAATATAATCTTCAATCACAATTAAACTAGCTGGATTCATAGCAGCCGCTGAAAATCCAGAAGTTCTTCCACGACCATATCTTAACCTTAGGCCACCTGGTGCCATGGGATGAGTAATAACTGGCCGACCAGCTACAATATCTGCGATGAAAGTGTCGTTAGCCCTTAGAACTTCTATTTTCTTTCCGTCTTTTCCAAAAGCATCTTTAGACGCTGGACCTTCCTTCGCAGCACTATGTTTTGCATGAATTTCTTCCTTTAGTTTAATGAAGTCACCCATGAATTCCCAATCCAAATCGTAATCTTTTCCCCATTTTGATAATCTTTTCCAAAGTTTTGGTGACTTCTGACAAAGCCCCTCTGCAATAACAAGACACATTCCTCCTCTGATAAGGTTTGTCTCGATCCTTGGGATATCCTTATAGTTTGATACCTCAATTCGTTCAGTTGGATCACCATCAACTTCAATTGGTAAATGTTCTACCATAAATTTTAATTCTTCATTACTTGGGCGGTATTGTAAATTAGTAACCCGGTCATGATAATCATTTACTTCAATCACATAACGGCTTACTTCTTTTTCAGTTGGATCCCAAGGTGCATAACCCATTTTCACCCTAACATAATCTGCAAGAATTACTGAAACTGAAGACGCTGTACCTCCTGCTCCTCTAACTGGGCCAGCATATTGCAAAGCGAAATATTCCTTACCATTATCTCTTCTTCTTTTGAGTTTTAAACCTACAAAACCCTCTAATGGTGCAGCTACAATCCCAAGCGTTAAGTACGCAAAACCTGTTCGGATTCCAACTTCTATTGCTTCAATTTTAGTTGGGAATTTACAAAACTTTTGCTGTGCGATTTCTTCTGCAATTCTAAACCCAACTCGCCAATCTAATAAACCAATTTCATCTTCTAACTCTTCAATACGTTCTGTGATCCCTGCACCAAGTACTTGTGGGGCTACAATTGAGATTAATCCAATTACTCGCTCTGCCATAGAATTTGCTAGCATAATCTCCACATCATCATGAGGATCTAACCCTTTTTTCCTGGCTTCCCTGGCAATTTTGTAAGAGTGATCAATCTCTTCACGCATTTTTGCAAAATATTTATGCATCGATTCTGACGCTACAATTTCCATAAAGTATATACCTCTATTTGGCTTTTTAAGGATTCGCCGCTCTGAACCTAACTGTTGGGTTCTATCCTCTAAAACAGCTATTCTCTCATTATTGAACCAAATAATCTCCAAAAATGATGAGCGTTTTTAGTTTATAAATAATGGTGGTGCTTGACCAGTGGGTTGTGGGTAAGGAGTTGTGCGATGTATGGTTTCTAGTGGTTTGATTCAGAATTAAAATAAAGTCCGGTGTTCTTGCTTTCGCCTGTTAACATAAACTAAATGGCCGTTATGTTTTGTGAAGTAACATTGATCAGAATATGCTGTTTGGTTGATGCCTGCTATCATATTTACTTTCAGCATTTTTGATGTAACTTCATCCAGTTGTTTTTTTGTGAAATGCATGTTATGATCATTCGCTAGATATGCGATAGTTGGAATTCTTTTTCTTTGGATTATTGAGAACAGTTCAGTTTGAGTGAACCCTCCATTTAAAAGTAAAATTCCCTTTGAAAGATTGATTGAAGCAACTGAATTTTTTGGGTCAGTGGTTCGTTTTAGTAATACATTCAAATCTTTTTTAATTGAAGATAATGCTTCTACAAATAAATCCCTAACATGTTTTGGATTCATTTTTTTGCAAAGTTCTAAATATCCTTCTGGTTGGATTGGGCTTCTTCTGTGTCCAATTCCTTGCCAAATTAATGGGTTCTTGTGAATATGTTGGAGAATTAAATAATAATTTCGATAAGGTTTATTTGTGGCATAGTACATATCTAATCCCTTAACAAATGAAGTTCCCTCTAATTCCTGCCGTAGTTTTGCTTGACCACGATATCTCTTAGGGATCAATTGATTATCAAAATAAGTAATATTGTCTGAAGTGTAGTTGATAACTAATGAAAACTGGAAAAAGTTTTTTTCTTTTGCAAGTTTTAGCAATTGTTTGATGTTCAGATTATTTTTTTTACTTGCGAGATAAATTGCTTTGGAAAACGGATCTGAACCAATATAAAATGCGTTTGTCTCTTTATAATTATCATAAAAATGAATTCCGTCTGCTTTGTCTGTTGAAATTTTTATCTCGTTTGTACCGAAAATATTCATTAATTCTTCATGATGAGACACCGCATATTCAAAAGCTTTTTTGTATGGTTTGAACTTCGCGATCCAGCCAAGATAATTTTTTCTAATCCAAAGTAAATTTTTAATTATATCTATAATCTCAGTACTCCCATGTCTGGCATCTCTTAAGCATAGTTCTGGAAATTGATCCATGGTTCCTGCAAAATCTAACATATGCCCTTTATCGATTGTAGACATTATTGGAAATAACAGCAGGCCTCCCACTTTCCTGTTTTCATCTTTGATATATGCACTCGACCTTTGGTGTTCTTGGTAGCCAAAGGAAATTCCATCGGTAACTCTCCTGCTAAAATCAGCTGATGACTGTTTATCAGAGAAATATTTTTTCTTTCGGATTAAAGTGTCTAGTGGGCTGGCAATAACTCCATCCTTGAATAATTTTTTAGTATTTCCTCCTGGGAAATAATGGCTAACAAAGCCTGGTGTTGCAAAGGAAGGAATCTTATCTGGGTTCATACAAAGAGCAGGAAACTTGCTAGATGAATTGAAGATGAGGATTGTTCCTTTTGGAACCTTGAAATAAATATTACATAATTGGTCAAAGTCTTTTTCTGATAAAACTTTTCTTAAATGATCTTGATTATTTTTTAACATATCAATCCATTCACTAGCGATGTTCTTGGTGTTGGTGAATGTATTCCAACTGAAATTGTAGCCAAGACAATGATGATTGTCAAAAAAATAAGCTTTTTTATGGAACTGTTCTGCCCTACCTTTCTCTAAAAAATATTTGAACATTGGAATTGATTTAATGTAGGCAGTCTTAACTGCACATTCTCTAAAATATCCTTCAACACCCAAGATTAATTGATGACTGGAGTTGAAGTTAGTATCTTGTTTTACTTTTGTTTGATGGTCTTTAATGACATTCTTGACTTCTTTTAGTAAAGCTAAAAGTCCCATGGCAGCAGCATGCGCTTGCCCTTCTAAACTCCCAACTTTCTTTGTATCTTTTTCTTTGATTGCTTTGGCTAATTCTCCAGTGTACCTGGAAAATTCTCTGATTAAAGTTGCTGAATGGACCCTAACTTGTTCTGAAATGTTACGAACTTTTTGTTTTTTAGAGTTATCCAAATGAGATGATAATTTATTTATTTCTTTGAATAATTTTCTTTCATCTGTTACTCTGCGCCGCTCTACTCTGCTGATTCTATTTAAATTTCGTTTTTCATCTTGGAATATTTTTACTACAAGCGATGCATGCTCTTGTATTTTTTTGTGATCTTTTTCGGAGAGCGCCTTTGAGCCATCCTTTATGGCAGTTTCAATTTTTAGAATGTGTTTTGTTTCTTCAATTAATTCAGATAATAATGATACTTCAAACAGTAAATCTTTCTCTTCTTTAAATTCTAATTTAGCAGCTTTTTGAGAATCCATTACCATCAAGATCTAATAATTAAATTTAGTATTTAAATATTCACTTGTAAAATTGAGTTATTGTTGAAAAAAATAGAAATTACTATCAAACAAAACGTAAAACTCTAACTTCCCTGGTCTTCAAATTTACTACTGGAACCCGTCCTGGTTCAGGATTGTGTCCAAGCTTTTCTTGGAAATCAGTTTTAGATTGCCAACAACTTCCACAGATCATAGTAACTGCTTTATAATTTGCAACACTACTATAATGGATATGCCCAGAGATCATAATATCTGGAACTTTAGTAATTAATAGAGGGTCAACATCATAAGCTGGAAGATATGGCGTTGACTTAAAGGCAGGAGCTAAATGCCTGCGCTTTAATAAAAATTTCATAATTAAATCTGCACGGTTATATCCTCCATTATTTCGAATACTATCTACATTAGCTACATAATAATCAAAACTATAACCATGATACATCAAAACATTGATACCACCAAAATCAGGAGTCTTTGCGATAGTAATTGTGGAAGGATTAGAAACTAATTCTACGTTTTCCATTGCATGCAACTCCTCAGTATATTCTTTGTAGAAAACTGATTGAGGTTCAGCTAAATGAACTAAATCATGATTACCTGGACAGATGAAAATTTTCTTGTCTTTTGGAATTTGTTTAATGAACCTGGTGAACTCATCATACTGACCTTTCATATCCAAGATTGTTAATTCTTTATGTTGATTAGGGTAAATTCCGATCCCGTCAATTAAATCACCTGCGATAAATATATACTTTACTTTATTTGCAAGATCTTTCTGTGCATCACTTCCAGTCTCTGCTTTCAGCCAGTTCATACACTTTTGAAACTCTTCATCTAAAAAATTATTACTACCTACATGAATGTCTGAGAGAAAAATAGCATATTCTTCTTTCGGTGCTTTTTTAAGATCAGCTGAGTTTGGGACATCTGGCCAAACAAATTCGGATGCAAACATGATGTCACCAGAGTTGGACCCAGAGATTCCAATCACTTCATCAAAAATTAATTCTTGAGCTTGTGCAAAGGCGGCTTTATTTTTTTGAGAAACTATTACTTTGATATGACCAGTTAAATCTTCAACTGTGATAATATAATTATTGTTCCTGGTGAGTGCGATATCATATACAACACCAATGATTGCGCAATCTTCCTTCTCTTTTTTTTGTAATACTCTACTAATACTAGTAACACCTTTCATTTCAGGATGTGCACGAATTATTTTCTCTAAAAATTTGTAACGGCTCTTAAAAATCCCTGCAAAATCTTTTACTTTGTATTTTTTAGCGATGTGGGCGTAATTAACAACCACTTGATATGATACATCTATTTGCTGTTCTTCTTCTAAAGGTAAATCAAATTTTTCATTTAATCCTTCTTCAAACATTGTTCCTGGTGAATCAAAAGAAACTTCAACGCCACCTGGTTTTAACTCAGTTTTAGCTGCATGAATTGTAGTTGTAGTTCCTTGTGTTTGAATACTTGATTCAATTGCACCTGAGAGAGAAACTGCACCTGTATTTTGAAGATGGGATTGATACAAATCCTTCTCTTCTGGAGTTTGTAAGTCGATTCTGTGAGTGTCTAGATTTTTTGAGTCTATTAATTTACCATCGTCTAATTGAAGTGAAATGTCTTGATTGTCTACAACCAATAAATTGTTTTCCTTTCGAATTTTTTCAATCAAAGTTCCATCAGTATCAGATTCAATCTGGTTCATCATCTCCTTTGTGACTAAAACTCCTTGAGCGAAGAGTTTTTCGATTAATTTTTCTTTGGATTCCATTTTAGTGTGTATTTAGTTTAGTTAAATTATTATTAAATTCAAAAATGAACTAATTATTCATTTTCAAAGATTTCTCAATTAACTCTTGAAGCTTTATTTTCATCATCTCATCAAGGGAGACACTTACTTCACGGGTTCTACCATACCTTCCTTTGGAGATGATTTTAGCATTAATTATTCCAAGCATATCAAACTCAGCTAGAATGTCAGAGATACGTCTCTGAGTTAAAACATTAAATTGGGCCTTTTTACAGACTTGACTATAAAGTTCATAAATTTCTCCTGTGAAAAATGGACGCTTGTTAGGAGTTAATTGAAGGATTGCATACAATACTAGTTGAAATTGTTTTGGTTGACTAGTTACTGTATTAACTATCTTATCGGACTCTATTTTTTCTTCAGCCTTATCTAAATGGTTAAGTGCAACTGTTTTGGAATTTTCACGTTCTGCTAGTTCCCCTGCTACTCGAAGTAAATCAATTGCACGACGCGCATCACCATGCTCACGAGCAGCGTAGGCAGCACACTTCTCAACAACACCAGGTTCAACAACACCAGGAGCAAATGCTTGCTCACAACGTTGTCTTAAAATATCTTGAATTTGAAGCGCATTATATGGGGGAAAGATTAACTCTTCTTCTGATAGAGAAGATTGAACCCTTGGATCCAAATTTTCTGCAAAAACTAAATTGTTTGAGATACCAATCAAACATATTTGAGATTGTTTTAACTCAGCATTGATACGAGTTAAGTTATAGAGCATTTCATCTCCCATCTTTTTAGTTAATTGATCGATTTCATCTAGAACCAGTAAAACAATCTGCTTCTTGGAATCTAAAAGAGAATAAAATATATTGTAAACTTCATCTGTTGGAAGACCGGTTGCTGGAACTTCACGGCCAAATGCCTTAATTATTTGAGCAATTAAACGATATTCAGTGTCTGCTACCCTTTTTAGTTTGCAGTTAACATAAATTGATTTTAATGGGATCTCTCTTTCTTTGGCAATCTGATCCATTGATTGTAATATGTATTTTATAGACAGAGTTTTACCAGTACCAGTCTTTCCATAGACAAAAAGGTTTGAAGGGCGTTCAACTCTTAATGAAGGTGCTAGAATATTTGCGATCTCACTAATTAATTCTTCCCGGTAAAGAATTTCACTTGGAACATAGTGGGAAAGTAGAAGAGCCTTGTTTGTAAACAATGATTCACGTTCTAAAAAATGTTCAAAAAATTTTTTCATCTTTTTCATTCTACACAGTTACCCCCTCATTTCTCATGGAAAATAATTTAATTTTAATTCTGAAACATGTTTTTTAGGTTAAATTGCATATAACGTTGCCTTTTACCTACCTACCCTATCATTTCCAGTGGAACTTCTTTAAATATATATCGAAAACAAAAGAGAGGTCTTTGAATTGTGTTATAGAAACAATGATGAATGAACAGTAAACACCGAGTATAACTAAAGTAATATGTATTTTGTACATGATTGACTGGTTTGAGATATATTTTTGAGTAGAGTTAAATGCAATCATTGTGTTGGATTAGGTCAATTTCAATTGATTAGGATGGATTGGTTGTTTTGAAAAAATTGTTTTGTGTTGTTCGCTTTTTTAGTTGGTTTGAGCATAAACTCAGTAAGAAGTTATTGAATGTGAATATAAATCAAATTGGTATTTGTTTTTTTTACTATGTGCATCTTCTTCTTCTGTTCTATGCTTTGCTACTTTCCTTCTACTGAACTTTTATGATTATTATGATTATTATTATATATTATATTATTATTTACAATATAGTAAATAAATATATATATATAAATAAATTAAAATAAAAAAAAACAAAAAATCAAAGGTAAAATTTTGGTTTAGGAAGAGAAATAGAGGAAGCTTCAGTCTTAAAGGTAATTCTTATGTTTAGCGCTTTGTTTATTTTTTGAATTGAAGACAAAAGATTATTTCGTTTTTCTTTTAATGATAAAGGTGTTTTTATTTTATCTAATTAATTATATTATCTCTGTTTGATTCATGTTTAAGTATTGTTTTGTTTTTTGATGAAATACATTTAACATAATAGTATTGAACCACATTCATTTTTTTCTTTTTTGCTGCTTGTTAAATGCAATTGTCTTTAAGTAGAAATTTTTGTGCGTTAGATGATTTTGATTTTTTCACTTTTTTAAAATAAGAGTTTCCATCGGAAGTGGAGGGGTAGGGATGTCTGATGATACAATTTATATTACTCAATGAATAAGATCTTAATAGTTGTTTGCAGAAATGAATTATCTAAAAGTTAGTTTGTCTTAGGTAGTTTATAGTCATTTTGTCCTCTATAAACAAAATAAAGCTCGTTTGTATGTATGATTGCATATAACGTTTGAAATAGCGAATAATCAGAGATATATCTCACGTTAAATGAAATCAGTGAGAATTTGGCTTTGTTTAGTAATTTAGATCAATATGTTTGTCTGTTGTTTATGTTTGATAAATCTATAATTAAGATGTTACTATATGTATCTAGTTGAGTTAGATTATTATTTATGCATAATTGTTTAATGATGTTGTAGTTACTATTCATTATTACTGTTTATTATTAGAAGTTTTTTGTAAAGTAGATATAGTCATCTGTTTAATACTCACAATTAAGTCTTCTTTATTGGTTATCTCTTCTAAACTAAACCATTTAATCTCTTCGCTTTCATGGTTTTTTGAATTTATGTTGTAATTTTTCTAATTTATTTTTTAGTTAGTTAACAAAGATTTTATAAACAAAAATACATTAGTTATTTGTTGATGGTTCTAGAATCCCTATTCAATCCGTTTGCAGTTAAACGTAAACCGTGGGAGATGTTTGTAGCAGGTGTGTTATATTCATTAATAGGATTATTTTTAGCATACATTTCTTTTAGAGATTACGCTGGATTATTGTTAGTATTCATCATAGTGATGGCTGCAATACCCCTAGTATACACTGCTATCAAAAATGAAGAAGAAATCGATATGCACGTTAAGGGAGAATGGAAGATACTCAAAGAACATAGTAAAGTGTTAATCTTCTTAATGTATTTTTTTATTGGAGTAGTAATTGGTCTCACTCTCGCATACGTTTTTTTACCATCTTCAATGGTGACTGAAATATTTTCTATTCAATCCCAAGCAATGGTTGATGTACAAGGTAATGTTCAAGGCGGAATCACTTTGTTTGGATTGTTCCAAGGAATTTTTGTTAATAACATGAAAGTTTTATTGTTTTGCTTAGTGTTCTCATTTTTATTCGGTGCTGGTGCGATATTTATACTTACTTGGAATGCGTCGGTAGTTGCTGTTGCTATTGGTAATATGATAAAAACGAATCTGGCAACGGTTGCATCAGAAGTTGGATCGGTAAACATGTTCAATTACCTGAGTATAGGGACTTTTAGTTTTATGAGGTTCATGTTTCATGGATTAGTTGAAATCGCAGCATACTTTATTGCAGGGATAGCTGGGTCAATTATTTCAATTGCAGTAATTAAACATAATATACAAGAAGAATCTGTTTTATATGATAGTGTGAATTTAATTTTACTCAGTGTTGGGGTATTGTTTGTTGCAGCATTAATGGAAGTTTATATCACACCAGTGTTCTTTGGTTGGTAAGTTTAAACTTTACAAAGTATTAAAAAGAGCCTTAGCCCATTATTATAGATGAAATTTGAAAATGTTGCTGAGAATGTAGTCATGTTCAAATACAAAACTCGTTTTGAGAAAGATTTTCCTTATTATTTAATAAAACATAAAAATGGGAATTTTCTCATTGGTTGTCCAGAAGAATTAACAGAAGAGGTTTCTAAAAAGATCAATGAGATTGGTGGTATTAATTTTATCTTTATTTCGCATCGTGATGATATTGGGTGTGTAAGTATGTATAAAAGAAAATATAATGCAAAGATAATTATTCACAAATCAGAAGCCAAATTTATTTCTGATTGTGAGGTAGATATTCCTTTCACTTCTGATACTTTAATTGTTGAGAATGTTGAGGCAATACATACTCCAGGTCATACACCAGGAAATTCTTGTTTGTATTTCAAAGATTATGGTTTCCTTTTTACTGGAGATCAAATCTGTGTTAATGAGGCAGGAGAACCATTTGTATATTTGATAAAACATGGTACAGATAATGAGAAAATTTCAGACCAAGAGGTTGATGAAATATTGAACTCTTTAAAAGAGAAGAATTTTACTAAGATATTCTCTTTGTTTGGGATGGTCCTTGAAAATGCTAAAGAAAGGCTAATGACACAACAAATATCTTAAAATTATCTACTCAAAGAACTTTAACTTTACCTGGAACATTCTGAAAAATCTTAAACTTAATAAAAAAAAGTGGAAGAAATTAATTCCACAGAAATTTGTATACTTTTCCAATGATGTAATCTTTAATACTTGGCTTTTGAGTTGTATCATCACTGTTTTCTATTGCTTTACCAGATAAAGAAGTTTGTAGCCATGCTGGTTTAATTGCTACTAATAATGAATCTTCTGATATTTTGGAAAGTACAGTTGCATCTTCATTTACCATTTTGTAAAGAATCTTTTCCTTTCCATTTCTTGATATTTTTTTTTCAACAATAAGGCCCCATTCAATGTCTGAATTTGGCCCTGAGTAAACATTAACTCCTTCTTTGCTTAGAAGGTCGTAACCAACAGTTTTATCCAAAGTTAACATGGAAAAACTCTCACTGTCTAGTTCCACAATTACATCAGGATTTGAGTGTTCCTCATTTTTATGAATATCAATTAATCCAGTGGAATCAGTTGTAGCGTATCCATAATAACCGCCTTCAACATTAAGTTGGATTACTTTTCCTTGAAATGAGGAAGGGATATCATAAGGTAGGGTAATTCTGTTAATCCTGAGTGAATCAAAGTAAAATGATTTTAGGTTTTCAGCACCTACTTCTCCTTCAAAGAAGTCTGCTGTGATAAAGTCTGATTCAAATAAAGAGTTAGCTGGTTCAACTCTTGGTATATCATCAAAGCTATTAATTGCTAAAGTATTAATTGATAAAAGAATAGTAAGAATAGTTAGGAAGGTGAATATTATTGAAAGTTTTTTGTTTGTCATGTACTTAGTGAATATCCATAAGTTTTTAAGTTTGTTTATTCTCTTTTTCATGATGGTTAATTATTATAAATTTCGTAAGTTTTTTGTGTTTTTGTTGATTGTTAGTTTGATGTTTTTGTTTGTTGCTTGTGGTGATTCTAAAGAAGATTATGACATTGAGTATTTAACCAGTTCTGAAAAGGCAACTGTTCGTGAATCAATTGAACTTGCTGAAGAAATGGTTTATATTGCTAAGTTAATTGCAGTTGATGCTGATTCCACATTACTATTTGATTATAATGGAAGAGAAGGAACAAGCCATTTTGCAGATATGCTTGATGAATCAATTGAAGTTTTATGGGAATTTTATGAAGATGATAAAATTTATATTTATACTGTTACAAATGAAGATTCTACAGAAACAGATTCTTCTTGCCATGCAGGGGGTATTGGTATTGGAGAGATAGGTATTAGGGATACAACTTTTGATGAAGGGATAGAAAAAATTGCTGACTGTTTGCCACATGAAGCAATTCATATTTTGAATCAAGAATCTCACCCTAGTTCTGTTCAGGAATGCAAAGAAGGAATAGTTGAAGGGGATTGTACTTATGAAGAATATGTTTATTTAACTCAGCGTTATAAAGATCCTGCTTATTTGGCTTCAATATTTTTTGATTTGCAAGTAGCTTATTTAGATGGTGCTCTTGAGGTTTTATTTGAGAGTCATTGTCAAGATGCTTTTTTTTCAGGACAAGATGAATTAAGGACATATCAGACTGAAATCTATGATTCTTTTTATGCTGGAGATTATGAGGAGTGGGAATACGAAGCAGCCAAAGCTCATTATTCTGATACCTTACTACCTCAAGTAGTTGCCGAGGTAAATGAAGCAGCTGAAGTTGATTGTTCCTTTTTTGCATCTACACTCATAAATTATGGCCATGAGTATTTTGATATTACGGAAGAAGAATTAGGTGTCCAATTTGAAAATTTAGGTTTTTGCGACTCAGGTCGTAACGCTTGTTTAGATTATCTTGAAGAAGTATTTGATAGTGATGTAAGGTTCAATCCTACTTGGCCATCATATGAAACATCGTCAACATCAGATGATGGAAGATCAGAAGAAGGATTAGAAGAATAACTCGCTCAAAGAACTTTAACTTTACCAGGAACATTCTGAAAGATATCCCCAGATTCCATCATTTTCTTTAGAAGTTCTTCAGTATTATCAAATTGAGATTTAGTAACTACAACCTCTAAAGCAACACCAGGGCCCAGATCAAGTTCAGAAATTAATGACATTAATTCAAGATAAGGATTGTTTAAATTTTTGATAGGTTCTGTTGTAGCGTCAACCGAAGTGATATTAGGTTTTTCAATAGTCACTGGATTTGGTTTTGTAACTTTAGTTTTTTTTGGAGTAATTGTTTCTTTTACCTCATGAGATACAAGTTGAGATTCAATCTTAATTTCTTTAGATTCTAAGTTCTCTTCTGATTTTTGTTCTACTTCAGAAACTTTTTCTTCATTTGTAATCTTAGTTTGCTGTGATTGTAAAATTAATGCACGATGTCTTAACCACCTTGCTGGAACTTTTTTGATCACTTCCGCTGCAATATACCTCTCAGCATTATACTCACGAATTCGACCTACAACAATTACTACAGAACCAATCTCAATTTTTTCTAGACCATGATTCGCATCAAAAAATCTCAGACTAATAATATCACTACCATCATCAATTTTTAATACATTAATTGAACCTAGTGATTCTTGCATTACAATAGTCCCAATTAAATTGACACGAATAATTTGTAAATCATTATTCAATTTTAAATAACTAGCAGAATTCTCATCTCCTTGGATATACTCCCCATTATATAACTCAGAAATAAGTACAATTTTGGCTGCTGCCCTAAAACTTTTCTTCTCTGCCATGTTTTATTTAATTATCATAATTTTTGGATAAATCCTCTTTTCGGTTCAAATATATCTCCACTACGCCTTAATTTTTCTAAAACTCCTTCAACATCTTCGGAGCTGATATTTTTATTAGCAGCTTCTTGAATAATTAACTCAATTGGAATAATACGCTCCTTTGTT
Organism: archaeon; assembly: GCA_018670085.1. Lineage (GTDB taxonomy): Archaea > Nanobdellota > Nanobdellia > Woesearchaeales > GW2011-AR9. The sequence goes on from JABHRS010000022.1 coordinate 28,983, forward strand.
TCGGATTCAATAGTGTTAATCACATCTTTGATGATGCTGATTTTACTTCTCTGAGTAGAAGTTATCTTACTACTAATACGATCAATATCAATTTTACCAGTTTCACTGTCTTTTGCAATTTGGTTCAGACAATAATCAATTAATTCAATTGACTTAAGGGCATCTTCACGGGTAACTTCTGTTGCTAATCGCAATTTAGCACTTGCTTCAGCCAACCGTACAAGTGCTTCAAGCTGCCTTGCAGTAATTGGAACTGAGGAAACACCTCCTTCTTCAGCTGCACCACTGTTTCTCATATTTATATAATATTTTTTGATCTCATCGATTGCTACATCACTTAAATGTGGTTTTGCGACTCTACGAACATACATAAAATATTTTTTGAGAATATCTGACTCTACTTTTGCAACAGCTGCATCAGGATTTTGATGTAATTTTAAAATAAATGAAGCCAACTTGTCATCTTTTTCTCGACCAGGTTTATCTTTAATTGGAAAAATTAAATCAAACCTGTTAATTAAAGTTGGAGGCAAATTAATTTGATTCGCAACCAAATCATAAGGGTCGAATCTTCCAAATTTAGGATTTGCAGCTGCAAGTAAAGTTGTTTCACATCGCAGAGTTGCCTGAATGTTTGCTTTTGAAACACTCACTGTTTGCTGCTCCATTGCTTCATGCAGAGCGGACCTATCTTCTTTAGTCATTTTATCCAGCTCATCAATTACCGCGAACCCTTGGTTTGCAAGAACTAAAGTCCCAGCTTCTAAACTCCAACCACCTAAGAACTCATCTTTAACAACTGATGCTGTAAGCCCAGCTGCTGATGCTCCTTTACCTGAGGTGAATCTGGCTTTTGGTGCTACTCGGGTTATCCTCTTTAATAATTGAGATTTTCCAGCTCCAGGATCCCCTATTAAAAGCATGTGAATATCTCCTCTGGTCCTTACTCCATCTTTACGTTTTTTGACACATCCACCCGCTAATTGCAACACCAATGATTCCTTGATTTTATCATGACCGTAAATTGATGGAGCAATATTACTTGCTACATAATGTAAAGCATTTTCTCTTTTTGCAATACTCATTATTTCTTCTAGCTCAGCTTCACTGATTTTCATATTACTTGGATCATCATCAACAGGTTCAATATAATTCGCTTCTAAAATTAGATCATACTTAGTAGATTTCCCACCACTACGAAGCTGAATTGGAACTTCACTTACCCAACCATATAATTTCACTTTTGTCCCAGGACTACTCTTACGTTCAGTAATTGGAGTAACTAAATCCCCCTTTAGAAATACATTAATTCTTTTTGGTTGCGCTCCATCCAAATCATCAGGAGATTCTTCAAGAACTAACCCTTGACCATCAACTAATTCTTTACTAAGCTCTTTGAATTTTCCTTTTCTTCCACAACTACACCTAGTTGGTTCTTTGTATTTTTGATCTAATTGAAGAACGGTTAAAACATTACCACAACTCGGACATTCAAACTTTGCAGTTGATACATGAGGTCTTACATCTGATTTTTGCCTTACAATACCATAACACCACAAAAATTTTCCAAGATGTTTACTTCTAACTTCACTAATTTTAATTTTTAAGGAGTCAGGCATTCGTTTGATTCTAACTGCGAATTTGTCTAATTTTTTTGGTAAGTCAAACTCTTTGATTGCAATTTCGGCTGCCTTTAGAACTTCTTCTGGGCGCTCTGTTAACTCTTCGGCTAGTTCAGTATTAAACTTCAATAATTCAGAAAATTCAATTACAAGGGATTCTTTCCCTTTACGATTGGCCTCTAAGAGCTGAGCATGATAATGCTGTTCAATAAACTCCTTGAAAAGCCTAATCTGCTCACTAACTTCAAGCCCTATTTCCTGATTTTCTGATTCTGATAACTCTGCCTCAACCACAATTGTGTTTAGAACGCTGAGTTAATAAAAAAGTATGGGAAATATAACCAATGTTTTAGATTACAAGTATAGTAGATTATGTATATTAGAGAACTACAACAAAAAGAAAGAAATTAAGAAAAATTAAAATATTTTTACTGATTAAGAAGTTTTTCTAAATTCACAATCAACATATCAGTTGCTTCATGAACTTCTTGTTCTGTTCGAGTCCCAGTACAAACAATTTTTCCATTACTAAAAAGTAAGAAGGTTGCACGTGTACCACGAAGTTTGTGAACTAAACCTGGAAATTGTTCAGGTTCATATTCAGTGTTAGGTAATTTTAACCCTAAAAAGTTTAAATTTAAAGCCATACCTATTGAACCTGAGGCTACAATGTTTTGAACAGTAATCTCAGGAGTAATAGTCACATTAATATTCATTTTTTTCAAACTTTTAATGATGCTTTTGATACTAAGATCAACATCACTAAGAGTTCTTGCTCCAGTACAAACAACCTTCCCAGATGAGAAAATTAAAGCTGAAGTTTTTGGATCTTTAATTCTAAGTACTAGACCAGGGAATTGTTCAGGGTTATATTCAGTGTTTGGCAAAGTCGCTGCCATTTTTTCCAAAGGAATATCCTTTTCTAAAGCAGTAGAAACTACGATGTTTACAATCTGGATTTCTTTTTTACCCTTTTTGATTTCTTTTTTACCTTTTTTAATAGGTTTTAATGATTTTGCCATTGAAATTCCCCCACAAATATTTGCTTAGTAATGATTTCTATTTATAAATGATACTTGTTTTATATTTAAATAGTACTTTATAAATACTTCGTTAAAAAATGCTTTTTACCAACCCCCTTGTTTCCTATGGAGATAGGCAAAATATCGCTCTAAATGAGATTATGTGCCAAAATATCACTTTAAAATTTAAGGTACGAAAACTATTCGAAATTAAGCGATTCTTTTATAAAAACTCCAAATAAAAAAGGAATATGACAGATAAAATTCAATATTCACATATACTAGTTAGAATTGCTAGTGAAATATTTTTGAAAGGAAAAAATCAAAATTCCTTTGTAAATAAGTTGCGTGAGAATATTAAGAAATTAACTGGCCAAAGCCAAATAAGCAAAGGACGTGGAAGAATGTTGATTCCTTTTTTTGAGGGACATCAAAAATTACAGCGAGTTTTTGGCGTTCATTCATATTCACTGGCAGCGTTTATTCCCAAAAAAGAAGATTCTGATGAAGACATAATTAATAAAATTCAACATAAGGCGATTCATTTGTTAGAAAATGATAAAGGATCATTTCATTGCCGAACAAAGAGAAGTGATAAAACCTTTTCTAAAACTTCAGTTGAAATAAATCATCAAATTGGAGAATTTATCGAAGAAAAAAACAAAAATTTAGTATTCAAATTAAAAGGCCCTGATATCGTCATTGGAATTGAGATTAATGAAACAGGGGCCTTTGTTTACAAAGACAGAGTAATTTGCCCAGGAGGTCTGCCAGCAGGAATTGAGGGAGAAGCAGGAGTTATGCTTAAAGATGAATCATCATTACTTGCAGCACTTTTAATGATGAAACGAGGAGTTGGAATTACTTTAATTAAAGAAAGGAATTGTGAAGTTTTGGATTTATCCTTAATTGAAGCGTTTAGCCCAAGACCAATTAAAATTGTAGAAAATGTTGAAGCTTATATTGAAAAATGTAAAAGAAGACCTTGCGTGATTGTAAAAAAAGATATTGTAGAATCTTTGATCGAAGAAGTTGATATTGATGCTACTAAATCTGAACTTGCAATTGTTTATCTGTACCCGCTTTGTGCGTATTCCAAAAAACAAATTCTTGAAGAGGTTAAAAAATATCAAAATTTAATTCTCTAATTGATTAATTAGAGATATACCTGTCATATAAAGTTACGGCACTCTCTTTTGTTTTTGCTTTAATTAAAGCCCTACCATCAGAGAAAACAGTCAAATTACCAAAACGTAAACTAATCTCATCAAGAATTGTTTCAGTAAATTCTGATTCTATTGTTTTTTGTAACTTAACTAAATCGATCTTGGTTTCACGGGAAACTTGAAACATTCCAGAGGAGCAAAATCTGACTATATCTTCTTGGCCTTGGACCTTTAGAGAGGGAAATTCATTAGAGCAGGTTTTACATCTTGGATCTTTTTGTATATCAAAGTTCCGAAGAGAAATTGTTTTTGCATCATATGTGAATAATTTATTTTTAAGATTAGATATATCTTGCCCAGTTAAGAATTGAATTGCAATATTACTCTGCATTGATGCAATACTTTTGGTTACAGCACCAATAACTCCTGCTTCTTGGCAAGTTTCACCATTTGCCTTTTTTGGCATCTGGCAACGTAGACACGCAGAATCTGCTGCGATAAAAGAAAACATACCACTCCAACCAACAGCTGATGCGAAAATCCAATTAATCATATTTTTTTTAGTATAATCATTAATTAAAAACCGAGTATTCATATTATCAGTACAATCAAGGACCAAATTAATTTTATCTGAGATGGTCTGGCTGATATTTTTGGCACTTAGATGAACTGGCGCAATTTCAATTGTTATCTCTGGGTTAATTTCCAACAATCTTCTTTTAGCAGCGACAACCTTACTTGAAGATATATCTGAATTTGCAAATAAAGATTGCCTTTGCAAGTTAGATAATTCTACTACATCGCGATCAATTAATAGAATTGATCCAACCCCTGACCTTACCAGTAACTCAGCTGCAACTGTACCAAGCGCTCCAACTCCTATAATCGCAACCTTTGCAGATTGTAATTTTTCTTGCCCTTGCGTTCCGATTAAAGGAATTTGCCTAATATAACGGCCATTTAATTTATTCATTTTTTTGATCCTCAAAAATCGCTTTTAATTTACAAGCATTACATTCCATTAAATTACTTGGTTCAGAACAAGTAATGCATTTTTTTGGGGACCCATTAGTTTTTCCTTTAGAAATATTTGCAAGTTCCCTTTCTCTTAAAAGAGGCATCATATCTAAAAATGATTTAACAATTCCATGTTTGGTTCCTTTATATTTCGATTCTAAACTGTTAAGAGAATCTCTGATTTCTGCACGGTAACTTTGCACTACATTAGGACATTCAGTATACTCAACTTTCCATTTTTTTAAGAAAGTGTACAACCTTGTTTCTTTTTCTGAGCACAGATATAATGGTTTGATCCGCCTTACAAATCCTGCCTGATCTGAAATTCCACTCATTGGACCAAGTTTGGCTGCAAGTTTTGTGTTAGCTTTACAGATGTTCATCATAATTGCTTGTGCTTCATCGTCTAAATTGTGTCCGGTAACTAATTTTGTAGCATTCAGTTTTTTCGCGTATTTGTTCAACAAATATCTGCGCCAAACACCACAAACATTACAAGGTTTTTTTCCAGTCACCTTATTAATTTTAGGGTATGCGATATCAAGGGTTGCACCTAAATGCTCTTTATCTTTAAAATTTGCAATAGTCAATTCTACATCGTGATCATCACAGAATTTTTTTAGATCCAAAAGAGTCTTATCACGATAATCAGCAATTCCCTCATCAATTGCAAGAGCAGTGATAGAAGCTGAATTGATATTTTGTCTTTCTAGATATTTTTTAACTAGATAAAGAACTGTGAGGGAATCCTTCCCGCCGCTGGTGGCTACACAAATTTTATCATTTCTATCAATTAATTTGAATTTTTGAATAGTACGAAATACTTTGTTTTCAAAATAAGAGATAAAATGAGTTCCACAGTATAACCCGTGCTGTAGTTCAATCACTGCTTTTTTTTCACATTTGCTACAAATAGAAATACTGTTCTGTCTGCCTTGATGGTTATTTCCTTTAGACATATTATCCTCCACTGATCACACTGAGGAAAATGATTATGTCTCCATCAACAATAGAATCAGTAGGGAGCAAAATTTCAGCATTTCTTGCAACAAGAACAGTTTCAGAATTAACAGCAAGTTCTACTAATAAATCTTTGACAGTTGTCGCATTTGTTGTCAAATTAGTGGTTGTCCCTGCCTTTTCGTTTTGTACTGTAATTTTCATATTTCACATCCCACTCTTCCATTAATTGGCTAAGTGTTTTGATCTATGTTCAATTTAGTGGGCAGTTTTTTAAATATTATCTACATTTATGGTAATAACTTGAAAAAACATAAAAAACATGTAAAAAATAAGTCTGTAATCAGAAATGAAAATCAATTACGTAGTCAGATCGAGAGACCAAATAAAGAAGCTATAACTGGTGCTGAAGAAATTCACCACAAAGACTCTTTACACTATTTAAGAGGTGGATTAGATCAAATTACATGCAAAATTGCTACCAAAAAGAAGAATATTATCGGATTTTCGTTTAAATCACTAAAAAAGATTAATGACCCAATTAAGCAGGCTAAAATTTTGGGAAGAATGCAGCAGAATATGAGGCTCTGTGAAAAATTTAATACAAAAACAGAGATTTTGGGAGATTTATCATTAGATTTTCGGGCGTCGTTTGAAAAATTCTTGAAGAACAAGAAGTAAACCTAGAACAAAGGTTAATTTATATTTATAAGCAAAAAAATCATTGTTTCGAAAAATTCTTAAAGGGATCAAGCTCTGAGGATAGTTATGGACGAGACCAAAATGTCAGCTAATTTAGAAGTTGAAGAAGAGACTAACACTAATGCTGAATTGAACTCTGGGATTACAGCAGAGACAAAGGCAGAAACTAAGGAAATGACTAAAGATTTTGATCCAAAAACAATTGGAATTGCAGTAGTTGTTTTACTTGGTTTATTTGTAATTGGAGTTGGTGGTTTTAGCGCCCTTGATTGGATGGGTGAAACCGTAACAGGCGCAGTTACTACTGACGTTAATTCTGATCTAGATATTTTGCATGCAGAAAACAGAGCAGGAAAATTGGATAATTCTGAAGGATACATGTATGAAGATTTTAGTTTTGTATTTTACGATGAGCTTTGGTGGACAGAAATTGTAGTCCATTATGAAGACCAACCAACTATTATTGTGGTGCCGTTACATAACAGCCCAGAAGACCTTTTAGATGTCCCAGTTGAAGGAAAACTTGATAGCGAGTTCAACGAAGTTGCAGATTTATATTTAGCAATTGACCCTAAGGTGTCTGACCAACATTATTCACTTGCAATATCAGAACTTAGTTTTAATATTGTAAAAGGAATTGGAAGAAAGCCAATTGGATCTTGCAGTGAAGAACATGAAGTTTGTGTGGGCAGAGAAATTATTAGCTGTGAAAACAATCCAAACAATTATCCAGTTTTAGAATTAGTTTATGATGAAACACTTGAATTTGGAACAGTTGAATATGATGGAATGTGCATGAAAATTTCAGGTAGTGGCGAAGAAATGGTCCGTGCGGCTGATAGATTACTTTTGAACTGGTATCAAGTTATGAATTAATTTTTTTCTTTTCTTTGTTTCTTTTTAATTTATCATCTATCACTCATAGAGATAATCTCATTGAATTCATTTTTTTCTACTGGCATGACACTAAGGCGGTTTCCACGTTGGACAAGTTTCATCTTGTTCAGTTTTGGATTCGCTTTTAACTCATCAAGGCTAACAAATGAATTAAATTTTCTTTCAAATTTCAAATCAACTGATGTCCACCTTGGTTCAAAAATAGTAGATTTGGAGTCAAAGTATTTTGATTTATGATCAAATTGTTCTGGGTCAGCAACCCCTGGATGAAACACAGAAACAACGCCTGCAGCACCAGGAGGCTTACAATTACTATGATAAAATATTACCTGGTCACCAATTGTAAATTTACGTAGGAAGTTCCTGGCCTGATAATTGCGGATACCACCCCAATAAATAATATTCTCTCTTTTCATATCATCTATTGAAAATTCTGTCGCTTCAGATTTGATTAACCAATATTTTACCATTTAATTAGAATAAAAATTATTATGTTTTAAGTTTTTTGATTAGTTCCACTGGTTGGAGTTTTGTTTTGATGGCAGTTTCACTGAACTGTGTTCTCCATGTTCCCTTAATATTAAGGAGCAGCTCATTTGTTGGAACTTTTATCTTGTATTTTTTTGCTAATATATGGCTGTCAATGAACCCTATGATATTTGGATTTTCTGCCTCAGTCTGTAAAGAGCGGAGAAGTTTGACTTCTGAGTTGAAATCATTTTTTTTGATTATAGTTTTGATGAATGTTTTGTCATGCAGTGGCCCTGTCCAAAGTGGCCCTGCAACTTGGAACTCTTTGTTAGACTTAGCTTCCCAATAATTTATTTTACTGATTTTCGATTCTAAAGTTTTTGGGTTATAAAGAAAATATTGGTGCTGTGTTTGAATATTGTTGCATTTTTCTTTTCCACTAGATGATTGAAAAAATATTCGGTAGTAATGGTCTTTATGATAACTCAAAATAGGAGTTAATGCTTTGCCAAATTGAACTCCTTGAAGCTGCACCTTTCTGATCAGAATTCTAAGTCCGAGCTCATGCATTAAATGATTTTTTAGTGGAGATGCCCAGTACTTCCTTTTGCAGGCTTTCGGATAAGTTCCAGCTAAGGCAGCAGTGTCTGTTGCGGTGATTGCAATAATTCCTTTCCTATTAATTCTGGCAACTACTGCTGCTAAGAATTGGTTTGGCGAACCAAATGGATCAAGATCAATGTAGTCGAATCCTAAATTGTTTAAGAGGAAGAGGTTAGCGTCTTGGTTGTGAGTTGATACTTTTTTGGAGTTTAATTTATTAGTTTTTATTGATTTTTGGAAATCTTCGATGAAATTTTCTCTGATATCATTGACTGCAATTTCTGAAATATTTTCTGTGGAAATTTCGTTTAAGATCCTAAGTGCACGGATTCCAGAACCAGCTAGAGGGAGCCCGATTTTAATTGGCTTATTTTTTATTTGAGTGAAGGATTTGATAGCATTGATTGTGATGTTCCTGTGAGAGAGCATTTTAGGGTTGTAGAAAGTCCCCATAGCCTTGGAGACTGGATCCTTTGGAATTTTGATATCTAGTTTGATGTTCGCTTCTTGGACCATGTTTGTTCTAAAATCAAGTAACATTTAAAAAATACTACTAAAAATACTATTGTTATGGCAGTTCGAAAGATCCTAGTTACAGTAGTTGGTCACGTAGATCACGGAAAAACTTCTCTTCTTGATAAAATTAGACGAAGTGATGTAACAGCGGGAGAAGCTGGCGCGATCACTCAAGCAATTGGAGTTTCTATCATCCCAATTAGAACTATTGAGAAAGTTTGTGGGAAATTACTTGATCATATGAAAGGAAAAATTACAATTCCTGGTCTGCTCACAATTGATACTCCTGGCCATGCAGCTTTCACTTCACTTCGAAAAAGGGGAGGATCACTTGCTGATATCGCAATATTGGTTGTTGACATCAATGAAGGATTTAAACCACAGACGATTGAGAGTATCGAAATTTTAAAAGCAAATAAAGTGCCGTTCGTAATTGCAGCAAATAAAGTAGATTTAATGCATGGATGGGAATATGATACTAACAAAAATTTATTGCAAAATATGTCTGGGATGAGTCACCAAGCACAAGGTGAATTTGAGAAAAAATTTTATGAATTAGTTGGACAATTCCAAGAACATACAGTGAATGCTGAAAGATTTGATAGAGTTCAAGATTATACACAGCAATTTGCAATTGTACCAATTTCAGCACATACAGGACAAGGGATTCCAGAATTATTAATGGTATTAACTGGCCTTGCACAAAAATTCTTTGAAGCGAAGTTGGAAATTTCAATTGATGGGGCTGCTAAAGGAAGTATTCTTGAAGTTAAAGAAGAAAAAGGATTAGGCCTTACACTTGACACTATAATTTATGATGGAACTATCAGAGTGAATGATGTTTTAGTAATTGGATCACTAAATGGTGCGATTGTGACTAAAGTTCGAGCATTGCTTGAACCTAAGGAACTTGCTGAAATGCGAGATAAAAAAAGCAAATTCAAAAATGTGAAATCCGTTGTTGCAGCAACTGGAGTAAAAATTTCTGGTCCTAACATGGACGGCGCGATGGCAGGAATGCCAGTACGTGCTGCAACTACTAAAGACAAAAAAGAAATTGAGAAATTGAAACTTGAAGTACAATCAGAAATTGAGGATGTATTACAAGAAACTGAAACTGAGGAATCAGGAGTTATGATTAAGGCAGATACCCTTGGTAGTTTAGAGGCCATGAAAGTTCTACTCGGAGATAAAGGGATTCCAGTTGCGTTTGCAAGTTTAGGAGATGTGAGTAAAAAGGATTTGTCAACACTTGAATCTTTGCGCGATAAAGACGAGTTCACAGGAGTCTTACTTGGTTTTAATGTGAAAATTCCTGGAGATTTGGCGATTGCAATAAAAGAGAAGGATTTGACAATTATTAAACATGATATAATCTATAAAATATTCGATGATTATGATCTGTATACTGGAACTCTGCAGGAAAAAATTGAAAAAAGAGAACTTGCAAATTTAACTAGGCCCTGTAAATTTTCAATTATGCCAGGGTATGTTTTTCGACAAAATAATCCTGCAATTTGTGGAGTGGATATTGAAGTTGGGCAAATCAAAAACGGAGATGGCTTGATGACTATCTCTGGAAAATCTATGAGCACAGTTAAGAGCATGAAAAAAGGACAAGAAAACGTAACACGGGCAACTCAAGGAGACCAAGTTGCGATGGCAATGCCTGGGCTCACTGTTGGGCGTCAAGCAAAGGAAGGCGATTTTTTGTATACTGATATCCCTGAAAATGATTACGCTAAATTGAAGAAATTGAAGAAACATCTTTCTAAGTTAGAAGTTGATTTAGTGAAAGAAATTGTGGAGATTAAGCGGAAGGATAATCCTGTTTGGGGAGTTTGAGTTTATTTTTGTGCTTTGATCATAATTGCAAGGGGTTTGTTTTCTCTATATTTTAAGTAAGGATATTTTTCAACAGTTTTTTTATTGGGAGTGGGTTCTAGAATTTTCGTGATCTTAAGTCCAGTTTCAGTGATTGAATTTATTAAATCTTGAACAGTCCAATGGAAGTCTGTATATCTTGTAACTGATCCATCTGGTTTTTTTGAGACAATCTTGAATGGAAAACCACTTTTGAAGTAATTGTATTCTTTTTCAACTTCAACATTTGGGAAATTAGTTTCTGGAGCAAAAGGATGAATATCTCCTACAATTAAAAACCCATTTTCTTTGAGTAATTTTTGTGTTTGTTTGAATATTTTTTTAATTTTTGATAATTCCGAAATTTCTAAAATTACATGTTCTAAAAGAATAACGTCAAAAGAATTATTTTCTAAATTAATTTCTTCAGAACCATCAGCAACAAAATATTTGATTTCTTTTTCTTTGTTTTCGCTTTCAGCAGATTTAATTTGTTTTTTTGAAATATCAAATCCTGTACACCTAGCTCCTTTTTTATTTAATATTCTGAGCCAGTATCCATCTCCACAACCAATTTCAAGAATTTTTTTGTTTTTAACATCACCAATTAAATTCATTAAAGCTGGAGCAATAACATATAATTTACTATAATTTGGTTTTTTAGCACTTTTAACCTGTTCTTCTGACCATTTGTGAACTTTCATATTTCTAGCTCTGAATCTTGTGTGTAGTTGGTTGATTTTTGCAGAGCAAGATATGCCTTATGTAACTCTTTACCAATGTAGGCTGCGTGATCAATTCTAGAAACAATTCCTGCTTTATGAATTTCAAAATAAATATCTTGGGGCTTTTTTCCTTCGAAAATACAGTCAATAATTCCAAGCTCTTTACAATGAGCAAGTTCGAGAATCTGCTTTTCCTTATTTATTCTGATTAAAAAATATCCCTTTGGATCCATTTCCCAATCTGCAATTTCATCGTAATCTCCAACAATTACCGGAACAGAATCCAGTTGGTCTTTGTTGGAAACTCCAGTTGGTTTAAATTCTTTTAAAACTTCAGATTTACTCATTCTAACCTGAGATTTGATCTTACTACTTTTGAACAGTTTTTCATTAAAGGCATTTAGGCGCTTAATTTTGATGTTGAGCTTGTTTTCTTTGATGAATTTTTGAACCCGTTCTTCTTTGATTGGTTGATCGTAACCTAAACAAATGATATCTGGTCTGATTTCAAGAATTATTTGCATCTCGTTAGATTCGTTTCCAAGTTCTACTTGATCAACAACACTGAGAGCTTCTAAAAACTCTTTTCTAAGATCTTCTGGGTAAATTGGGGCAACACCGGTGTTTTTAGTGATAGTTGAGTCTCTTGCTACCACAACTATTAATCTGTCACCATTGGATTTTGCTTCTTCAAAGAACTTAAGGTGCCCTGGGTGAACTAAATCGAATTTACCGGCTACTAGTACTGTTTTCATCTAAGCTTGTGTTAAAAGGCTCATTTTTAAACTTTAGTATGAAACTATAGAATTACAAGATTTTTTTTAATCTCTTTTAATAATTGAGGAAATTGAAGGAACCCAGATTCTTTATTGAAATGACCACCATTATCAATAATTTTTAGATCTGCATCAAGTTTCTGTTGTAACTCATTTGCTTTTTCAATTGGAACATAAGGGTCATTGTTAGAGTGGAACATAATTATTTTTTGGCAGGAAGATCTTATTTTATTGAAGTTGAATTTTCTGTCTGTGAAAGTTTGATTAATCTGGTCAAATTCAGGGTTACCTAAGAGACCTAAGAATCCTGAGACAAAGAAGCAGACAGATATTTTTTTGTTAGATTGTTGCAGTATATCTAAGATGAAAGCTGGACCTAAACTGTGCCCGATGAAAATAGTGTTTTGATCAATTTTTGCTTTGTGTTTAGAAAATATTTTTCGCCATGATTCTAAGGATTGATCAATTGGTGTTGGAAATTTTGGGACTATTAATTCGTGCCCTAAAGCTTCTAGCTCTGTTTTAAGCCAAGGGAACCAATTTTCGTTCGGGTTACCAAAGCTGCCGTGGATGAGGAAGATTGTGGTCATTGAGGTGTATTAAGCTTAAACTTACAAAAATCTTTGCTTTTTGAAGTTCTTAGATCAAAGATCTCAGTAACCTTTATAAATAGGGTTCATTCCGATCCTCTTATGAAATCAACAGTATGCATCTCAACTAAAAAACAAATTGTGAACGATTCAGGAGCAGTTAGATTCCCTTGCCCTGGATGTGCTGACTATGAGATTGTTCGAGGAACATTTGCTCGAAAAAACGCAATCAAATACCACTGCCCATCTTGTGGATTCACTGGACCTAACTAGGTTTTATTCTATTTTTAGTTCAACAAATTTAAACTGAGAAAAACGAGGTATAACTATGTCTAAAGCAATAATTACATTTAAAATAATGCCAGAGAGTCCTGACACTGATCTTGAATCTATTAAGGAAGGCGCAAAAAAAATCGCAGAAGAAGCTGGCGCAATCGGCGAGATGCTGGTTAAAGAAGACCCAATTGCTTTTGGGTTAGTTGCAGTTCTAGTTTTAGTTATGTACGAAGTAGATGGTGCAAACTTTGATGTGATTGCAGGAAAAATGGCAGAACTAGCTGGAGTTAATTCAGCAGAAGTTGCTAAGATGGATTTGGCTTTAGGGTAAAATCTTTTTTATTTTTAATTTCTTTTTCTAATTTTTATTTAATCATTAATTTATTATTGGCTATTTTTTAAGAATTCTCTAGCTTTAAACAAAATAGCAATTGTTTCTACGTTATTGATTTTACCATTCATACACCATTCAATTGCTTGGTCGAATGGAATTTTTAGAAGTTCAATTTCTTCGTCATCATCTTGATTATCCTCTCTAAAAGATAAATTTTTGGCAATAAAATAACTATCAACATGTGGGCCAGTAGAAGGATCTATCTCTAAACTACCTAACTCAATGAACTCTGTTGCAACAATTCCAGCTTCTTCTTGTAACTCTCTTTTGGCGGCTTCTAATTTTGACTCGCCTTTTTCTAATCCACCTCCAATTAATTCTATATTGTAATCTTGGATGGGATAACGATATTCTTTGATTAGGTAGACATTGTTTTCTTTATCAATAGGTAAGATACAAACCCCATCCATTACCTTGATGTAAGTGTATTCTCCTTTGTTCCCATTTGGATTAATTACTTCATCAAAATAAGTATCAAATATTTTACCAGAATGAATCTTTTCACTGGAAACCTGAGTCCAATTACCTATTTTGACCCCCTTCGTTTCCGATGGAACTTTAGTCATTTTAGGTTCATTTTGAACAAGACTAAGTGTTGTTTGCTGAACCTTTAGTGTTCCTTTCTTGGAAGTAATTCTATTGTTTTTTTCATTGACCACAAAAGAAGTTCTAAGGAATTGCTCAAGCACATGGACATTAGTTGTACTATGTTTTGTAATATCATTAGTTACAATTGAGGAATTTGGAAGTAGAGCCATATAGATTAGTAACTGATCTGCGAGGTAATGATCAACAGCAGCCCCTGAATCAATAAGTTGTTTTAGTTTTTTTGCAACACCTTGGCCAATTTCTTCAGAAGAAACACCCTTCTCAATTAACATCGAGGAAGCTAACCTGATGCAATTTGTTGGATTAATATCTCCGTTTTTACTATGTACAGTCCAAAGTAAAAATTCTCCTCCTGTTGAAAGAGCAGGAAAATAACCTTTATCGATACTTACAGGGATCCTTAAATTTCTAAAACTGGTGGTTGCAGCAGCCTCAACACGCCTTGCAACTTCAACGTCGGAAAGATTTCTTGAAGAATTAACAAAGCCTTTAACATATTCTAATTTACCTTGACTTGTGAAATCAAATTTTCTAACTCCAGTTGAAATTTTTGAAATTAAAGACTGAATATCACTGAACTCTTTTAATTTGAATTTTGGAGTAATTTCTAAAACTATTTCTCCACCACCTTTTGGATAATAACCTCGCTTAGTTACACTAAGAGTTAGTTTGTTTGCAAAACGTTGAAGGTTTGGTAGCAGAATAGATTGTAAATAATCAACTGAAGCTTGCCATTTTCCACAAGTACCTCCCTTGATTGTAAGAGTGACTTTACTCGGTGCGAAAAGACAAGGAGGGAGGACTGCTTGTAAAAATAAACTAATACTACCTGCAGTTTTGATATCAAAAGTGTATTGGCCAGATTTTATCTGACCTGGATGAAACCAAAATTCAGTTGTTCCAAGTTCGATTGGACTTGTTTTAGTGGTTGGTGCTAATTGTTTTAATGCTTTGATTGCTTCAAGATGTTGGGCCTTGAGCCCAGTTTTTGGCCTTCCACTTCGAATATTTTTGATTTTGAACGGTTTTTGACTAAGCATGGATGAAGCTAAAGCAGTTCTCACCAATGCTCCGCCCCCTTCACCAAAGGACCCATCCAATTCAATCATTTGTGCCATGTTCTTAATTTTTAGTTTTTTAGTTTTTTTTTTATTTTAAATTTTTGAATTTTAATTAATTTTATTTTGTTGGAAAAATTTTCTAGTTTTAAATGCAATGATTAGACCGTCACCAACATTTAACTCTTTGTATGATAGACCACTATTTTCTAGATCCTTGAAGAAAGTTCCAAGCTTAGTTTTGTGAGAGATAGTATTGTCAATGAAAATAGCGCCATTGTCTTCCAATAAAGGAATGCTAAGTAGGAGAAATTCACCATAATCTGGTTTATGGGCGTCAATAAATATACAATGGAATTTTCTTTTTTCTTTATTAAATCGTTTTAAGACATCAAATGCATTTGCTTGAATTAATTCTATATTATCACTAAGGAGACAATTTTGGACAGCTTCAACTATGAATATTCTGTCTTTTTCAATAGTTGTTACATGGTCAGCTACAAGTGAGAAATTTAGTGCGGAATATCCAATGTGCGTTCCAATCTCTAGAACTCGATGGAAATCACCTTGGCGGATGTATTGCATGATTAAATGCAATGAATCTTGTTTTACGAACCAATCAGTACGTTCAGATTCAAGTTCTTTGATTTTGGCAAGGACTGTCTGTTGAGGCATAAGAGTTCGGATTTTGGGTACTTTAAATGGGTTGCGGCGCAATTATCTGAATCTAAGCCACTGGTCAAGTATAGATAGCCTTTAAATATTTATTTAATCATAATTAATGAATTAAAATGAATACGAAAAGACAATCTGAAAAAAGAAAAATAATTAGAGATTTCATTGTAAAAAATCCGACCTGTACGTATCTTGACATTAAAAATAATACAAAAATCAAAGTTGAAAGAATATATCAAAATATGCCTGCAGCCTTTCTTGATGCAGGAGTAGCATTACCAATTAGATATTATAAACGAAATAAAGATAATCAAAAAGAAGAAGTAATCTCATTTTTAAAGAGAAATCCAGGAGCGACTGTTATTGAGATCCAAGAAGTCACAGGAGTGAATATCCCAAGAGAGTTTGGATCTATTAAAGATGTTTACAAATTGGCAGGCGTTAGATATCCTGAAAGAGAAGTAACTAGTGGAGTCATGAATCCAGATGTCTGCAAAAGAAGCATTCTTTTTGAAAAATTCGTTGTTGATGAATTTTCTAAATATGGAGAAGTGTTTCCAAAAGTAAGATGTAATAAAGGCATTACTGATGCAATTTTTGTGAAAGATAACATCAAATATGTAGTTGAAGTTAAAGATTTTAGGGGAAGAAATAACATCACTAAATCCCAAATAAAACAGATATTAAGGTATATGAAAGATTTGGATATAAGGGAAGGTTTTATCGTTTGCCCTGAAGAAAGCTTCCCAAAAAGGAATAATAGCAGAAATCTTTTTATAGGGGACTTTAAGATAAGAATAATCTCACCAAAAGAAATTTGTGGGGGCGTAGTATAACGGCTAGAATTTCGGGCTCCAGTAATGGAGCGATGAGTCACATTGTGGCGATGATTAGCTTTCTAGAAGATACCTGACGATCTGGGTTCGAATCCCAGCGTCCCCACTCTTTACCTCACTTTCACTAACTTTTAAATACAAATTCTTCCTTCCCAATAATATGAATCAACTGAAACTAATCTCTAAATTACTTAGAGCCGAACAATGGTACAAAAATAGCGTTGTTTTCATAGCTTTATTATTTTCAGGAAACCTATTTGATAAAGAATTGTTTCTAATCACTTTATTGGCATTTGTTGCCTTATGTTTAGTATCTTCAGCAAATTACATAATTAATGATCTGCGAGATAAAGATAAAGACCGATTACACAAAATTAAAAAATTTCGACCAATTGCTGCAAAACTGATATCAGAAAAATTTGCTAAATTTTGGATTGCAGGATTGTTGATTTTTGGTTTCGGGTTA
The DNA here is from genome assembly GCA_018670085.1 of archaeon. Classification (GTDB taxonomy): domain Archaea; phylum Nanobdellota; class Nanobdellia; order Woesearchaeales; family GW2011-AR9. The sequence goes on from JABHRS010000022.1 coordinate 46,227, forward strand.
TCATATATTTTGAATCTGTATTTCTGTGTGATGATAGTATTTTTATTTTTGTTAATGCAAACATACACTTACTGGCTTAAACATTATTTATATTTAGATGTATTTATGATTTCAGTATTTTTTGTTTTGCGCGCCGTACTTGGAGCCTTTGCAATTATGGTCTGGATTTCTCCTTGGTTGATCATTTGCCCTTTCTTTTTGGCGATATTTTTGGCTGCGAATAAAAGATATGCTGACCTTGCGATGGATTCTAAAAAAGCAGTTAAAACAAGATCTGTACTGAAAAAATATTCATTGTCAAAGGCGAAGAGGTTGGTGAACATCGGCGCTGTAATGTTGATTTTCAGTTTTACTATTTACTCTTTGCAGAAAAACCTGTACTTTTTGTTGTCAGTTCCAGTTGCAGCCGCTGCCTTGTGGCGTTACATGCAATTAGTTTTTTCGAATTATAAAATTGGCATACAATCAGAATTAGCTTTAAGAGATTGGAAATTATTGATATTAAGTGTTATTTGGGCTGCAATCATCGGAATAGTTTTGTATATATAACTTCAAAAAATTACAAACAAATATAAACAGAATTCCTCTTCTTCTTTTTGATGGCGAATAATTGTGTCAGTTGGTGCAAAGAAAATTCTAAAATGCTTAAAGCAACTGCAGTTCTAACTGGAACTGTGATTGGTGCTGGAATTCTTGGAATACCATATGTTGTTGCAAAAACAGGAATGCTATATGGTTCAGCTATTATTATCATAATTGGGATTGTGTTTTTATTTCTTAATTTATTTTTAGCAGAAATTTCACTTCGAACTAAAGGAGATCATCAGCTCAGTGGGTACATGGAAAAGTATCTTGGACGTTATGGAAAGATCGCTATGACATTTTCGATGATGGTTGGAATATATGGTGCACTGACAGCGTATTTAATTGGAGAGGGTGAATCGATAAAAGCCTTGATTATGCAGATCCCAGGTCTTAGTTCTTTATTACCAGGGATTTTTTTGGAACCAATTACCCTTAGTATCATATTTTTTGTAATCTGTACAATTATCGTTTCAATGGGCGTTGAAGAAATGGGTAAAGCTGAGCTTGTTGTAGTGGGTTTTATGTTACTTGTTTTATTGTTAATAAGTGCGTTTTCAATTCCAAAAATACAAAGTAGTTTTTTGACTTATTCAAATGCTAAAGAGATATTATTCCCACTTGGAGTGATTATATTTGCCTTCATTGGATCAGCTGGGATTCCAGAGATGAAGGAGATTCTTAAAAAAGATAAAAAGAAATTCAAAACAGCAGTAATCATTGGCACTATAACTCCGATTGCATTATATTTATTTTTCTGTCTTGCGGTAATTGGAACAGTAGGTATTGCAAACTTTGAAAATTTAGCGGCTAATGAGAGAATTGCAACAATTGCGCTTGGATATTATATCGGACCTATTATGGGGGCGTTTGCGAACATTCTTGCAATTCTTGCAATGTTTACTTCCTTTATCACTTTAGGGGTTGCCTTGGTTGAGATGTATAATTACGATTACCATATACCAAGAAGTTGGAGTATCATTTTAACTGTGTCAGTTCCATTATTTGCACTATTGTTTAATCTGACAACTTTTATTTCGGCTCTCGCAATTACTGGAATATTTGCTGGCGGAATTGATGGGATATTGATTGTACTTGCATATTGGAAAGCAAAATTGCTTGGGAAACGTAAGCCAGAATTCACAATGGGTAAACATAAATTTGTTGGTTACACAATTATTTCATTGTTCTTGTTTGGAATGATCCATCAATTGTATTATTTGTTTTTCTGATCTTTAATTCGAAGTTAATCATCCGTTAAATGCAATTATTCCAGTATCTCTTCATCTCAATTAAGGAATTGTATTATTTTTTTGTATATTTTTATTAGTTTTTTTTGTATATTTTTATCTAATTTTAAAACGAAGGTTTATAAAGTTCTCGACCATTTATCTATTAGATTTACCGTGATGGTTGGGACAAAAATTATGCCTGAAGCAGATGGTTTTGCTTCTTCAAGTAAAGATTGGTTTGGTTCTTCTATTTTCGGATCTAAACTTTTTCAACTATCTTTATTATTTTTAGTTATTTTCTCTCTATTCTCAATATCTGTTTTAGCAGACACCGAAGGATGTTATCTTTTTACAGGGGGATCAGAAGACTATCTCTGTCAAGATAATGTTTTAGAAAGTGATGCAGAAGCTGATTGTGATTTATATGGGGCTGATTGCGATTTCGATTCAAAATTTATTGCAGGAGCGTCCTGTTCTGATTACCCAGAAGTTTGTGAAGAAGTAACATGCTCAGTTGATTGTGATTCACACAGCATTGGAAAATGTGAAGATCTTGGTGGAGTTGAAGTAACTGATCCTGAATATGATTTATGGTGCAGCGAAGGTTGTTGCTCAGTTGGAAGTTTTTGTGAGTACGTTGACCTTCGATATGATTGTGTTGATCGGGCACTACAACAAGGATATACTGAAAGTGACATTTATATGGAAATTGGAGATACTGATCCAGTGTCTTGTCAGACAGATATTTGTGGGATCACATTAAGTAGTGGAACCGTTGGAGGATATATTCTAGATGGAACAACTGGACTTGCAATTAGTGGAGCCACTATTGAAATAAGCAGCTCAGTTAGTGACACAAGTTCTAGCGACGGATATTTCTTTTTTGCAGATGTCACACCTAACAGTTATGTTTTACAAGTCAGTGCATCTGGCTATTCTAGTACCAGTTCGACTGTTTCAATTGGATCTGGAGAATCCCTTGAAGTTAATTTTAGTTTGGCTGAAGCAGGAGAAAGTTTCACCATTGGTGGAATAATTCATGATAACACAGGTTTAGAAGTATCTGATGTGAGTATTTGTTTTGAAAGTTCAGCTGGCGATGAATCATGCACAGTAAGTGATAGCGTTGGAGTTTACGGTGTTTTTGATTTACAAGCAAGCGACTATACTATCACAATGACAAAATATGGATACTCCACTACCACTGATTCTCTTTCTGTGTCTGCGGATGCAACTCACAATTTAGTAATTAATTCAATTGATTTTCAAGGAGTCTCAGGAATAACCTTACTTGATGAAAATGGAAATGGTCTGTATGATTCCTCTACAGAAGATGTGATTTATGGCGCTTCAATTTATGTTGATGGAGTATACCAAGGTAATTCACAGTATTCAGGTGGAGACTATGAAGTTTATCTTGAGGAGGGAGATTATGTTATCCATGCAACATATCAGGATTATGCGAGCGGAGAGTATGATATCGCAGTAACATCAGGGGTAACTGTAGATTTAGATTTATTACTTGAAAAAGAAATTGGTGAATGTAGTTATGGTGAAGAAAATGATCAAAAAGCTGTAGAAATATTTGACGGAGTTACAAGTCAAGGAGATCCAGAGATCACACTTAGCTGGGCAAAACCATGTGCAGAAGTTAGCGGATATATTATTGAAAAAGAAGGAGAAGTATTTGGAGAATCATTTTCTCCACTTGCAATAACAACAGTTGACACAGACGTGGAATGGGGAGAAACTTATACTTATTCAATTGTAGCAGTTTATACTGATGGGCCACTTGACGAACCAAGATTTAGTGAAAGTGCAACTGAAGTTACCGTGACTCTTGGAAGTTTTAACTGTGAAGGGCGAGAAGTTGGTGATACATTTTGTGTAGTTGGCGATACCAGCTCTGGTTCTGACGAAAGAAAATCCGTATATACCTGCAATGAAAATAACGATATTTTAGTCAGTAGTGATTGTTCAAGTTTAGATAACGAAGATAGTAGCTTTTTTTGTAGTTCAGCATCTGACAGTTATGCGCTTTGTAAAGACGCCGGAAGTTGTAGTATATTAGGGCAAGCTGCTGAACCATTTGGCCTTTATTATTCAAGCGAGAGTTGTTATGGCGGTTTAGATAGTTCTGATGGGTATGAATCATTTTGTTATTATGATCATGCTGAGTCTAGTATTGTTGATGCATGTTATTCATGTGAAGAAGTTACCAACTGTTTTGATTATATTGGACAGGAAAGTTGTGAGATTAATAACTGTCTTGGCGTTGGATGTAGTTGGATTGATTCAAGCAATACCAGTTTAGATTATGGAATTACCGGAAGTGAAGGATTTTTAGATTCAGGATACTTATTTCCTTCAACACTTGAAACAGGACATGGATATTGTGCTCCAGATGAGTATGGAGAAGATGAAGAAACAGGTTTTAATGATTATTGTGGACTATGTGGGCCAGAAGCAGATTTATTTGAAAACAGCTATTGCACTGCAGATGTTTGTAGTAATTTAGGTCGATGTTTTGCAGATACTGAATTAACTGCATGTGATACATGTGGAGATATTGCAAGTAGCGAAGCAAACTGTTATGCCTACAACTCTGAATTAGAATGTACTGGCGGAGATGCAATTTCAATTACTACAGGAACTGTAAGCGGCTCAGCAGATAGTTGTTCTTGGAATAAATGTAGTTGGCAAACGCTAAGTACTGATGATGAGTCTGGTGATAGCGCAGTTAATGGCTATTGTTACAAAGATGGAAACGCCGACACTATTGATGATTGTTCAGAATTCAGTAGCGGAGAGTATACTGCATGTATCAAAGATGTGTATGCGCCAGTTACAAGTTTAGATGTAGAATATTTTGCTATTGTTTCAACTACCTTCTCCAATATTACATTTTTGGGAGTTGATGAAGCTAATCCAATGGGGCAATTAGGTTACTGTTTAGCAAGTAGCGAGACTAGCGATTGTACTGATTTTGAATATGTTGATTATAATGGACTGGAACCGTCTGAAGAATTAATTGTTGATATAGTTGCAAGTAGTTTTCTAGAATCAAGTGAAATTGATGGAGTCAGTTATGTTCTGAGATATTTCTCCTTGGACAAGTATCTTAACCAAGAATCAGTGCATGAAACAATTGTGTTTATTGATAACCATTTACCTGAATATACAGTTGAATGGGAAAGCTCAGTTGACGGCGACATATCTGAACTGATTGTTTATCTTGGTGATTTGAATGAGGCTATGAGTTGTGACTTTGGCCTTACTGAAGTGTATCCTGCTGGCGACATTTTTGAATCAAGTGTAGGGCGCGATGAAGATAAAGATGCAAGCTTCTCAGATCTTGATGGAATTATTTACAATTTAACTGTTGCTTGTCGTGATGATTATGGGAACATTGGAGAATACGATGAAGAGATTGTTTTTGATTTAGAACAAGATATTACTTTAGTCTACCCAGAGTATGATGGAGTGGTTGCTGAAACTAGTATCGAATTTGCAATTACAACATTAGTCTCAGCTAGTTGCGAATTATACGATGTTGAAAGTGGTGCAAAGGTAGCTGATTTTTCAAGTTTGGATGATGCTAACAAAGAACATAAAACAGAACCAGTAGGCGGATTCTATGAAGGAAATTACGCAGGAACAGTCAAAGCTGTTTGTGTTGAGTCTTTAGATGGAGATGTTCTTGAAGATTATTTTTATTTTAAGGTAGATTTTACCGCACCAGAAACTCAAATAGTTCTAACTGAGGGAGAGAGAACTGAAGAACCAAATGGATTTGGATGGGAAGAATATTTTGTGGAAACTGTTCAAGTCGATTTTAGTTGTGTTGAAGATGATGGTTTTACTTGTGCGAATACATATTATTGTTTAGGGGATGGTTGTGAGTACGCAAGCGCCGGAGGGTATATTGAGTATACTGAAAGTGTAGAATTGGTTGAATCTACTGAAATTTGTTATTACTCAATTGATGAAGCAGGTTCAGTTGGATACCCTGATTGTGGAGAAATATTAATCGAAGGATTTGGAATTATTTTAGTTAGTCCAACACAATATGTATATGAGGGAGAGACTTGGGGAATAAGTAATATTGCAACATTTGATTGGGAATTAATGACAAAGATTGATACGAATGCCTGTGCATTTGATTTTAACTCTGGATTTGACATGACTGCACAACCAGAATATAAACAAATTTCGAGTAGTGATGTTGGGGATAATTATTATTTATACAGTAGTTTTCCAGGTGATGTTCTTGAATCATTTGATAAGGGTGGTAGCATAAAAACATTGTATGTTGCATGTCAAGATTATTTAGGCGAAGTTGGACCTGATCAAAAAATGAATTTAGAGTATGATCCTAGTGCACCTGAAATAAATGATGCATTCGCTGAACCTGATTCATTGAGTGAAGGAGTTGAAACTTATCTGTTTACAACAACCGACGACAAAACTCTTTGTAAATTTAGTGATAATAGCGAAGGAAGTGGAAGTTCAGAATTTGATACAATGGAATATAGTTTTCCTGGATTTGAACTAGATGAAGGCAAACAAGAATTATTCATTGACCATGATACTAGCTTCGGATTTAGTTTCTCCGGGGCATCAAAGGATTATTTACTAAATGTTCAATGTATGAATGGTGCTGGCGATTTATCTGCGGTTGAAGAAATTGACTTTAGTGTTGATTATTCGATTTCAGGATATATCGCATCAACAAGCCCTAACGGATATATTAGTGATACTGATGTGACATTAGAAGTTGTTACAAGCAAAAATGCTGAATGTAGTTATGATGAAATTGTGATGGAATCAACTGGTGGAACTACTCACACTCAATATTTAGGAGTACTCGAAGAAGGAGAATACCAATATTTGATTGTCTGTAGTATTGAAGGAAGTGATAGAGAAGGGGAAGCTGCATTTATTATTGATTTAACTGCACCAACTGTAACTGAGGTTGACGACGGAAGTTATTCTTGTAGTTTAGATACTGTATCACTCTTAGTATATTCTGATGAAGATGCAATTAGCAGTTTCTATTATGAACTATACGAAACAGGAGATGTGGTTGGGGTAGATGAAAATGATAGTACTAATGTTTCAGACCTGGATTCTTCAAGTGGAACATTAATTTCAAGCGGTTCAATGCCAGCAACAGAAGGGACAAATATTAGTGGACTTAGTTTAGTTGAAAATGGAAGCTATTATTTCTCAGTTTCAGTTACTGATGAAGCAGGAAATTCTGGCGCTGCATTATCAAGCAACGGATTTGTTGCAGTTCCAAGTGACTCAGTAAATTGTGCTAGTGATGAAGTAGCCCCAGAAATAACAATTAGTACTGAAGGTAGTTGTTCTGGAGAAGCTGCAACTATAACTTGTTCTGATGACCTTGGTTGTAGTAGTGTATTGTATGGTTTTGCAAGTGATTCAAGTTCATGTGTAGCGGATTCAACTTACTATGGTTCTGCAATTAATTTTGAAAGTTCTGGATGGGTGTGTTATATCGCTGAAGATGTGAACGGAAACAATTTAACTGGTTCAGTAAAAGTAACTGTTACTGATGATGATGGAGATGGAGTTTTAAACAGTTGTGACGTTTGTAGTTCTACAACTGCGGGTTCTGCGGTTGATTTGGATGGTTGCGGTTATGGACAAGACCCTGACACTGATGATGGGGATACAACTGACACTGACAATGATGGACTTCCAGATAGTTGGGAAAATTTGTATGATGAAATAAGTTGCCCACTAAATTATGCAAATAGTGATAGTGATTCTGATGGTGTGTTAGATACTAATGAAGATTATGATGATGATGGTTATACTAATTATGAAGAATACCGAGCAGGGTATGATCCTTGCGTGTTTGATGGGAGAACCGTAGATCCAGGTACTGATCCAGATCCAATAATAGATGATGACCCAATTGATCCAAATGAAGAAAAATCACTTTTAGGATTGGTGTTTTTGTTAGCTGGTTTATTACTAATATCAGGTGGAGCTGGTGGATTGTATTATGCTTATGCTAAAGACCCTAACGGGAAAGCTGCAGTTGCACAATTTTTTGGTGCAGGAGTTGGATCTCTTGGTGGACAAATAGCCACTACCAATGGATATAGGAGACCTACTAGAAGTAGAAGAAGTTCTAGGCAAATTAATACTGGTGAACTGCAAGGGCAACCAGCTAAAAATTCTTGGATGCAAAATTTGAGAAGTAGCGTTGCTGGGCTTGGAAGAGCGAAACAAAAAAAATCAAGGAGAAAAGAACGAAGTGGAATCTTTGCTGGATTTAGTTCAAGAACTCAGGGATTTCCTCATTTTGATGATGTACTCGGATCCCGTAAAAAACCAATGGCAAAATTAGGAGATTTAACTTCAAGGTATGCTGAACATAAAGAAACTGTGAATAAAGGATTAAAATCACACGAGAAAGATCTGTTCGCCAAGTTAGATACTATCACTGAGCGAGCAAAAACACATCCTTTAACTGAAGTGTCTTCACCTAAAGAAGCAAAAGATATTTTCAAAAAATTAAAAGAATTAAGTGATAAGAGGAAGTGAGGATGGGATCACGAAAAAAAGCAGTGAAAAAACAAGGTTTTTTGAGCATTTTTCCAAAAGGGAAAAAGGGGATGGGTATTGGTCAAGTATTTGCATTTATCGTTGCAGGACTCACTTTCGCATTTGTTTTAATTTTTGGATATGGAGCAATAGCTGATTTTTTAGATAAAGGGGAAACTGTTGAATTTTTACAGTTTAAAAATGAACTTGAAAGTAGCATTAAACAAATTGCCTCAGAATATGGGTCAGTTAGACAAACAACATTTTATCTTCCAGGAAATTATGAAGAAGTGTGTTTTATTGATTTGGATGAGCCCTACGATTCTTCGAGCGAGCTTTGTAGTCAGAACATTATTGCGTGTGATGTTTGGGAAACAGCATCTGAAGAAGGTGGATACACTGCAGCTGATGAAAATGTTTTTCTGGAACCTGCAGCACCGGTTGCAATTAAAGTTTATACTATTGATTTAGATGAAGAATACCTCTGTGTCCCAGTTCAAGGGGGAAGATTCACTTTGAGGTTAGAAGGAAAAGGTTCAAGAACATATGTTACTGAGGGGTCTTAATTTTTTTAGGATAAACGATGACGAAGCATAGTTAATTATTAATTTTTGAATGTATTATTTTTAATTTAATAATTTTGATTTAAAAAAGAAGATGGCAAATAAAAGAGGACAGTTAACACTTAGTTTTAATTGGATATTCGTTTTAATTGCAGGAACAATGATTTTACTATTTTTTGTTGGAATTATTATGAAACAAAAAACTGTATCAGAACAAAAATTAAATTTTGATGTGGTAACAGTAATGGATTCAATATTAACAGGATCAACTGTTTCCGAACAAACCATAAATTTTGTTGATATCAGTGGCCTTTCAGGATTTGAATTATTTTTTGATTGCGAGCTTGACGATGGGGGCGGGTATGAAGATATATTTGCGCAATATGGAATCACAGGCACAACTGCAAGTAGCGAATTACCAATGCAAGTTTTATTCGCACCCAAAACAATGGAAGGAAATGAAATGATCACATGGAGTTTACCTTACAAAATGCCGTTCAAAGTAATGGACTTATTAATGGTAACTTCAACTTCAATCAAATATTATGTAATTGGAGGAAAAGGTTCGGACTTTAGGCACGATTTGGAAAATGCAACCAGTGGGTTTACAATAGAATTTATCTCCGATATTTCTGAAATTTCTGCAGTTGGAAACTTGTTCCATGTGAGGGTGATTGATTTAGATGGATCCACTTTAGTTGATGGCGCAGGAGTTCCAGAGGAATTAGCTAACGCAGGAGTTGGGGTTGTAACTGGAGTTTTAGTCGGATCAACACTTGGGCAAGTAGATTATTTTACAGCTAGCGGCGATAAATGGAATAGACTAACTGGTGCTGGATCAGTTCCGATAATTGCAACAGGCCTCTTTGAAAAAGAAGCTTCTCTTTATGGTGCATTATTTGCAGCAGACGATGAAGTGTATAAATGCAATATGATGAAGGCATTTAAGAGATATTCAATTTTAGTAGAAATATATCAAAATAAGCTTGATTCGCTCAGCGCGTATCATGCATTGGATGGGCCTGGTGCTTCCAAAACATCTTGTAAGGGATTTTTATCGGATACAACTGGGAATAATATGGAAGACACTTTGAGCTCATTATCTGGAGAATTAAGCACTTGTATCGAACATGGATATGATGACTGTTTGCAAGTAGAACCACTTGCAAATCAACTGCATGAATTAAATGCTAACTTAAGAGCAGACACTTGCGAGAGGTTGTATTAGTTGTGTGTGGTGTATGTATTAAAATTAATAGGTAATAATAATGAAAAAGATGAATAAAAAAGCACAAATGCAAATGCTGGAAACCATTGGGGTAATTTTCATTTTTTTCGTATTAATCCTGTTTGGATCAATTTTTTATTTTAAATTTCAAGAGATAAGTTTTCAGAATAAACAAGAAGAGTTACTTGCGCAATCTGCTATGGACACTACATTAGTAACATTATTTCTCCCAGAAATTCAATGTAGTAGAGGAGATTCTGAAGCCGAAGATAACTGTATTGATTTAGGGAAAGTTAGGGCACTGCAACAAGTGCTGAAGGAAAATCCCAAATATTTGACGGATTATTATTTTAACCTTTTCAGTTATGCAAATATATCTGTGACAATGGTGCATCCTGTTGAACATTCATGGACAATTTATGAATTTGAAAAAGTAGGAGTTTACGATAATGGGTCTGAGTATTCTGCTTGGGATAGGAAGGAAGCCACATATTTTGTGGTTACTCTTCGCGATGAGTTGAAAGGAATAGGAGAAAATAATGAGGAATTTTACAATAAAGAAATTGTATACGGGTTTGGTTATCTGACAGTTGAGGTGTTTAGTTAATGTTAACTTACAAAACAAAGCTGATTTTCGGGTATAAAATTTCTAAAAAAGCACAAGCAGAAATGATTGGTCTTGTAGTGATTGTGATCATGATAACCCTTGGAATGCTGTTTTTAGCAAAGTTTGCACTTCAAGAGGAACCAGCTAAAAAAATTTTTACTCGCAAAGGGCTTGCATATAGCACAATGAGTGCAGTAATGAAAACTGAACTTGAATGTATAGAACCATTTGATGTGGATACTCAAGAATTAGAAGTACAAGATATATTACTTGAAGATTGTGCCAAATACAAAAAACCAAACTCTGGTGGGAGTAGTGATTATCCTTGTAATGGGTATTCGAATAGTTGTGATTTTTTGGAAGCAGAGCTTACTGAGCTTTTGAGCAAAACATTAGGTGTTTGGCAAAAAGATTATGTCTTTTCTTCAATTATTGTTGATGGCACTACAGAAAAAGAATTAGTTTTAGTTGACAGTGGTGGGTGTGGATATTCATCTGAGAGAGATAGCAGTGGATTATTTCCAATATATGTTAGTGACGTTGGCTTAGTTGAAAGTGTTTTATATATCTGCGAGTAAAAATAGATTATTTTTTTCTTCTCTTCCCCGTAACGTTTATATACGTTAAAGCATTGTTTCTCTTGTATATTTGTATTAACAAAAGTATAAATTATAATCTAATATTTGATATTAAATCTGAGGTGGAATAAATGGATCTTATAAAAAAAATATTAAACTCAAAAAAAAGTCTAAACAGCTCTTTGGTGCCAGCTGATAAAAAGGGACAAGGGCTTTCTTTAACAGTAATAATTGTAGCAGCACTTGCATTAATTGTACTAGTTGTGTTAGTATTGATCTTCACTGGAAGAATGGCAATTTTTACTGACGGCCTTGGAGAATCAGGCGCAGCTGAACTTACAAAATACAAAATCACTTATGGTGATTGTCATCCAACTAGTACTCAAGAAACAGTTTTCTTGAGTGATATGAAACAAGCTGCAAATGATAAATCAAACACTGCAGAATTAGAAATCTCCGCACAAGAAGATTTTGAAGATGTGATTGATGATTGCCGTGCAGCAGGTCTCGATGAGAATTCATGTGAGTTTGCAGGTTGTGATTGGAATTAATTTATTTTTTTAATCATTTTTTAATTATTTTTTCAATTTTGAATTATAGAGGATACAATGAATATTAGAAAAATTAGTCGTAAGGGGCAGTCAAACATGTTTTGGATTATTATCGGAGCTGTGATTGCACTCGTTGTAATGATCGTATTACTATTACTTTTTACAAGTAAAACCAAAATCCTTGAAGGAGGAGTTTCTGGATGCGAAGGAAAAAGTGGAGAATGCGTTGATCCAGATATTGGATGTGGCTCTGGAACACTAGAAGCCCCATTTGAGTGCAGTAATCCATCATATACATGTTGTTTAGGATTTGGTAATGACGACGATAGTTTATCATAATTGTAGGTTTGAATATGTCAAAGAAAGGAGTCAGTAATGCAACCATGGCACTTATAGTCTCAATACTATTGTTATTGATTATTTTTGGCTTTTTTATGTTGAAGTTAAAGGGAATTGGATCAACGTTTGGTTGATTTTATTTATATTGATTATTTTGGTGAATGGTAAGGATGGATAAAATGAGATTATTTTCTGGACGCAAAGGTGCTGAGATGTGGCAGCTGGTTTTGATTATTATTAGTATTATCATATTAATATTTTTGATGATTTTTTATGGACAAGTCGATGATAAAATTGGTGGCGTATTTGAAAAATTCTTTGGGTGGCTATAAAAAATGGGATTTAGTTTACCATTAAATAAAATTGTAACATATGTGATCATAGCGTTCGCGTTGATATTCACAGTTTTGTGGTTAATTGATCCTGATGGAGGAGTCTTATCAGGGTTAAAAGAGATCGTTATTGAAGACTTAGATGCAGGATTTGGAGTAGAAGAAGTGCTAGCGGACGAAGTTAGTATTTCAGCTGAGCATAAAAAAGAAATTGATTCTATGAGTGCAGCGTTTAAATCTATGTTAAGAGATGAATTAGCAGATAATTGTTTTCACCATTTTAGTGGATTTACTTCGTTTGACAATCAAATAGAAATTATTATGGTTGAAGTTGGCGAAGACGTATCGGTTGAAATTAAAGGAGGCCCTGAAGCAAAGCAAGTATATGATAGGTATACAATTGAAGATATGGGCCTTTGTGTAGTTCAAGGAGATAATGGAGAAGATTCAAACTTTTATCATCGGTTTTTGAAAGATGATACCCTTGACCCAATTTTGTATCAAAACGAAGTGCCCTTTGATGTTACTGGACCGTACTTCAAAGAAGTTTCATCATTAATTATTTCATTTGATTCACCCTGGTTAGATGTCAATAAGAACAGGATTAATTTTGGAGAAGGTTATGTTGATTTTGATGGGGATGACTGGTTATTTTCTCCAGATAATAAAAATATCTGCTTCTTTCCTACAACCCGTGGTGGGAATGTTTGTCAGGCAGGCACACAAACAGGTGGATTTATTGACAACGATTGTTTTGAAGATAAAAGTGGAGACCTTTCATCAATTGTTGATGAAAGATATAAAACCACAATTCCATACAGAAGTCAACATGGATCGTTAAATAGTTGTTGAGTGAGTAGTAGATGATAATTTGAAAAAAGAGAAGATGAAAATGAAATCTAATAAAAAAGCAGAGAAAAAACGTGGTCTTTTGAGCTATTTACCACAAGGGAAAAAAGCGATTGGAAACGCAGTAGTAATCTCTTTGATATTGACCTTATTATCCTTTGGACTTTTAGCAATAACGATTTCAAAAGCGATAGCCGAAGGAGATGATTTGGCGCTTGAAACTGCTTGTCGTCAAAGTATTAATATTCGCGCATCAACTGTACTTTGGGCAAAAAGTACATTTCTTGAAAAAGAAGCACAATTAAATTTGGTGCCGCCACTATGTACAACAATCGATAAACGCTTGGAAGGAAGCAAAGAAGAAGTGATTGAAGAAATAGCAGATTTGTCTGCTAGATGTTGGTGGATGTTTGCAGAAGGAAGATATGATGAAATTCTGTCTGGTAATGAAGATAAAATTGGACAAATGATGGGAATGACCAAAGGAGAAAATGATTGTTTTATCTGTTATTCATTGCTGATGGACGAAGATGATTTTGAGGGAGAAACAAGTATTCCTGGAAATGAGATCATGGATTTCATGTTTGAAAATGAATACGGAAAAGTAGGAGAAGGTGTAACCTATTTTGATTATATACAAGAGTTTGGTGGTCCAGGGAGGTTCTACAGTTTAGCAACTTCAGAAAATGGGTCTGGGATAAATTCGGCAATTGAAGCTCGTAATGCTTATGCGATTGTATTTGCTGCAAAAAATTCAAAATTACCTCAGGATGACGATGTATTTCTTGGTATCGGCGCTGCAAAAATTGCAGTTGGACTTGGAGGCGCATTAGTTCTTGGCCTGGCAACAGGAGGGGTTGGATGGGTTACAGTTGGAGCACTTGGTGTTGCAACTTTAGTTACAGCATCAGGATATTCTAATGTTAAGGCGGTTTTGTATGATGGTGATAGGGACGTTAGTTCAATATATCTAGATAATTTACGTGAAGCACAAGCACATTGTCATGAAGGAGACTTAGGTGGAAATTAAGATGGCAGTTTACAAACTCAATAAAAATAAAAGACAAGAAAAAAGCTTAGTTAATTTTTTTAAGCGACCTTCTAAGAAGGCACAATCACAAATGTTTTGGATATTAATGGTTGCAATTATTGCAATCATTGCTGCAACCTTTATCATTCTCTGGTTTAGAAATAGTGGTGGTGCAGCTTTTGGAAGTTTAGATACTACTATTGATAAATTCGGAGATTGTGATAATGATGATATAGCTAATTATTTTGATGATTGTCCATGTGAAGTTGGAGTTGCCGAGTTTGATGGGTGCGCGGATGCTAACAAAGTGGATGAATGCACGGAAGATCAGATAAAAAAATGCGCAGAGTAAGTTAACTTATTTTTTGGTGAATTTAATGGTAGGGATCTCAAGTAAGAAAAAAGGACAAATCATGACAGCGTTTTTGGTTAAAATGATTCTTGCACTTATGCTTCTTCTTGCTTCAACTGCGATGATTGGGTCAATATTTTCAATTTTATTGGATCAGTCAGGAGAAAATTTTGCTGATTTTACTAGTGATTTGGAATTTGTAGGCATGCACGATCCAGGTTACAAATTAAGTAGTTTGTTAATTTTAGATGAAGGGTCAGCATTAGTTTATTTTGAAGGAGAAGATTCAGTGACATTAAGATCTGACTATCTGGTTGAAGTAGATTCTTTTGGTGAGCAACTTGGGTCTAATAATTTTGAATTTTTAAGACCTGGTGGATGTTCTGAATTCTCAAGTGAAGGTTGTATCTGTTTATACCAAAATATCATCACAGAAATTGTAGACACAGAACGAAAATCAAGCGCATTAGCGTTATTTGTAGGCGAAGCAGAATTTCACACTTATTATTCTGCAACTTCCTCTTCAATTAGATGCAGTGCTAGCGATGTTGGTTCAATGTCAATTACAAGTTGTAATTTAGGAACCGCTAACGAAAAAACAAAGAGTATTGAACAAAGCTGTGAAAATGGTTTTGTGATTGAAAGAAATATTTTGGGTTCAGATGTAGCAACCATGTTATTTAATGAAAGAAGGAGATCAGTTTTTTTAGAATCTAATGACAATGGATTATATGTTGAAGCACAGAACGCATATAATGGCCCATCTCCATTGGATGCAAAAGAGATTGACGCTGAAGAATCCCTTCCTGAAGAAGTACAAGATTTGTACGCAGAAGCTTCATGGGGAGGACCTTAATTATGACATTTAGGGGAAGTCTATTTTTATCAAAAAAAGCACAACTAGGAATTGTTTTCTTAATGGGGGCTTTAGCATTACTTGCTATTGTAAGTTTGATTTTTTCGATAGCACAAAAAACTGGAGATTCTGAAGAAGTTGTGAAAGCAGTATTTGCTGAAGAAGTAAGGCTTGCTTTGAATTCTTTGATCAGTGTGCCAGGCGATGGGTTAATTCAGTTACCGCAAAATGAAGACTATAACATTACTGAGTTTACTGTTTCATTGCATAATGGATATGTAGAAGTCTGCAGTAGTTGTGAAATAGATTATTTCACTGCAAGAAAAGGTTTCCATTTGCCGGAAGATTATGAAGCAAGAGGAACAGTTAAAGAACAAGAAATTATCTGTTTGGTGAAAGATGCTAAAGTTTTACGGTTAGAGGACTGCGATTAAGATGGCGCCCTCAAGTTTTCGATTGTTTAAGCTTAACAAAAAAGGAGAAGCTAATGATGCTAACATTCCTGCTGTTATGCTCTACTACATGATGGCCTCATTTATTATTGTAATATTAATTTTTGGGTTTGCATCAATTTTAACAGGATGGCAAAATCAGGTGTCGGAATTTCCAGATGAACTTAAAGGAGAAATAATAGCTTTAAGATTTTCACAAAGTGTTGATTGTTTTGCCTATTCAGATCCAGTTTCAGGTAAGGTGTACCCAGGAGTAATCGATTTAGAGAAATTTAAAGATAGCAGAATGGATACATGCTATTTTACTGGAGTTGATGGGCAGGATTTTTTTCAATTCGAATTATCTCTTCCAGAGTATAAAAAAACGGTTGAAACAGATAATAATTATAGAAATCTGATTGATCATACGATTGAGAAACAAATATTAGTTTACGATGAAGGGAAATTTGTACCGACAAAATTATTTATTTATGTACAAACAAGAATATGATTAAAATTCAACTGATACAATGAAACTAAAAATATTCAATTCAAAGAAGGCTGCCGTTGGGAAGGCAATGGATCTGATTTTGTTAATACTATTTAGTGTAGCTGGATTTTTATTAGTGAATACCTTTTTTTTACAAGCAGCAGAAGGCGGAGTGGAAGGATTAACTACTAATGCCTATGAAATTAAATCAAGTAATGAAGCATTGTCAATTTTAATGGCGCCGATAAGTGTTGATTCAGGTACTGACTCAAGACTAGAGGTCCCTTTGTACCAAATACTCGCAAGCGGTAAGGAATCATACAGTTACCGCACAGAGATCATAGCACTATTTGATGAATTGTATGGAGAAGATTTGTGGTCAATTAGAATTTGTAGTGATGATATTTGTAAATTAGATATGCATACAGCAGGGGATGGCTGTTATGATAGTAGTTGCCAAGTAAATAATATTATTCAATCATACAATGCTTATGTGTATGACAGTTTGGATTCAAGATCTACTAGTTTAGATTATATCACAGGGAAAGAAATAATTCCATTAATCAATTTGGATGGAGAAGAAATTTATCTTCACATAGTTTTTGTTGGGAGCGTGATTTGAATGGTGAATAGAAAAAAACTTGGAAAGAAAGGAGAAGTTTTGCACTATTTGCCATTAATTATGATGTTAGCATTAGGGATATACTTAATGTTCTTTATCTCATCAAACACTAAAGAAGCAATTGAAGAAAAAGGAGTTGCCAGTTTAGAATTTTTAGAATTATTTAGAGAAGTACAAAAGAGACAGTTACAAATCGAATATACAGGACAAAAAGTTGCAATTGCTACACTCAATGATTACTTGTCTGGAAAAGTTTCGGGAGATTGCGGCGAGATGGATGGAGTTAGGTTGTTAATTGGGCAAGAAGATTATTGCAGATTAACAGTTGATGAGTTTGTAGAAACTTTTGGAGTAAATTACAGCCTTGCTTACAACGAATTGTATCCAACTGAAAACATAGTTACTAGTTTTATTGGAAAAGACGAGAATAAAGTTACAATGAATAAATCCTTGTTCATCAAAGCTCCTGAACAAGATTATATCTTTTCTTATGGTGGAATGAGTGGAGATAATATCTTACATGGAATTGCAAGTAAAAAAAATGAGTACATGAACGAAGGTGTTTTGGCAAGTTACTCCATTGAACCATCTTTTGATATTCGGCTAGATTTGGAACTTGAGGATAATTTCAGTAAATTGTTTAGTGATAGTATTTCCCTTGTATCAGCTTGCGCAAATTCATTGGTTTTACAAGATTGTTTAGACCAAGAAGTAATTGGAAACTCAGATTATTCTGAATGGGAGTATGGTGTTTGTGAATTTCAAGGATATAACGAAAAAAATAGAGTTGCGACATTTTGCGTTGAAAGTGAGATGCAGGTGTTCAATTCCGGAATTGTTGAAACTTTGAAATATTCATTTGCGCTTGATTTTACGCCATTTGAATCATTTGTAGTTGAGAATTTACAAGTAAGTTATGATCCGTTAGATCCGCTACTAGGTTATGATTTGTGGTTTGATGCACAGGACACTGCTAGCTCATATAAAATTTATATCACAGATTACGCGATTCCTGACTTTATCGGATCAGCAGATGAATTCGAGTTGCAGCGAATTAATAGCGACACTTTCGAATTTGTAGAAATCTCTGTTGACAGTTTAGATGCTAATTGTCCTGAACCACCTGTAGTTGAAGTTGGGTATAGCTGTGCAGACCAGGTTCGTTATGTATATCCATTGGATGCCTTGATTAGTGGAGAAACATATTATTTTGCCGTTACAAGTTTAATAGGAGATAAAGAATCACAGATTAGTGGTTTTGAGACTAATTGATTAATGATCAGTTGATTAAAAGTTATGAATTATGAATTATGATTATTTTTTTCTTCTACTTTTTCTTGATTTTAACAATGATTGTAATTAAAACGAAAGTCAATACTACTCCCATTATAATCAAGTAGGTAAATTTGTTTGATTTTTTTGTATCATCTGTGTCAGGTGTTTCAATTTGATCAAGGAGAAAATCTTCTGAAGTAGTAGTAGTAGTAGTATCCTCAGACTCTGATAACTCCGCCATGATTGAATCTGTTTGGATGAAAGAAGAGATATCAATAGTTAGTTTTTTGTTGAGGCTTAAGTCGTAGATATTTATTGTTTCTGCCTTTTCGAAGTAAGGCAAATAAACTGTCTGAGTAGATTCATTGAGAATGATGGTCCCGCCACCATTAATTTGCCCATCCTCATTTGCAGTTTCATAAAACAATTCCGTTGGGATATCAAATGAAGAAATATTTAACAAATCTCCATCGGCTGAGAGTATTTCTGTTAAGTATTGGCCTTGGGTGTTAGTAATATCTTTTGGACTTGGTTCTACTGAAATTGTGGAGTATGAAAGCTCTTCGAAACTGTATTGAATTTCAATTTTGTAATAATGATCAGTGTCAGCTGAAGCAAATGTTGCAGTAATAGTAATAAAAGTAATTAGTAGTAAAATAAATATATTCATTTTTTGGAAATTAATTGATTTCATTAAGGGGCACCTACTATTTTTTTATGATCTTCTGTTGTAATGAATCCATGCTCCCATAATAAATTTATCTTTTGTTCATACCTTGGATCGTATTGCTTGCTATCTGGGTTAATTAAGGGAGCGAAGAAATCGTAATCTTTATCTGCAATTGGTTCAACAAATGTAGCAATATCTTCGCCAACTTTAGTACAACCATATGCCCTGGTACAACCATTTTTTGGGCCATCAGAGTCATCATCCCATAAGACATTACTAGTTGAAGAGATCCCTTCACCATATATATCTCCAGCAATTTCTTCCCACTCGTCAATAAAAGTGTTTTCACCATGGATTATTTTATCGCGGATCCCAGCAAATTCTTCCTTTTCTTCATCAGTTAATTCTGTAACTTCCTCATTGAACATAAATGTTGTCCACTCATCGCCATATTTTTCTTGCAGATCATATTTGTTTTTTAACTCAAGGCCTAAAACTCCTAATTTCATTAGATTTTCTTGCCCATTTGATTCATCGTTAAATGTACCAACATAAGTGTGGACAGCTTCATGATATAACGTGTTTGGGTCAACATCCGCTGAAAGAGTAATTACTCCACCCAACGCACAGCCCACCGCGTTAGGACTACCACAGGATGCCCCAATATCTTTTTCTGACACTATAATAACTCCATTGACACTATTTTTCACAGCAGTAGGGAGCTGATCTAATTCTTGAGAAAAGATATACAGCGAAACTGCATCAACAGATTCAATTGATTCAATTTTAGTTGATTCCCTTATCCTAGTTGATGCCATATCAAAAACAACTTTATTTGTCGCTAAATTTTCGGTACATTCAACACATTCAAAAATCTCAGACGGACTATTGGAGGGAAGAGTATAAGTTTGATCAGAGTTATCAAAAATTATTTGGTGAGGTGAAGAATCTGTTCCTAAGAGATTGTTTTCTTCTTGGTCATATAATTGTAATGTAAACGGAACACTTCCGCTTGATCCAAACCCATATGTTTTTATCTTAGATTCTTCGACATATACATTTGATTTTCCATTTCTTACATCACCATTACCAAACATTTTGACAATTGGAATTAAATCGTTCTCTCTTTGAGAGATTTGAATGGATGCAGAATTTTTCACATCGAATTCTAGGCGATCATTTTCTTCAAATGTTAAAAATGGGTTTTCTTCTTGGAATTTAAGTACACCTGCATTTGCTGCAAGTAAAGTTCCAGATTCTTGATCCATTGAAATATATGATCCTAGGTGTTCTTCGCCATCAAAATAAACATTCACATCAGAGCTTCTTGAATACACTTGAACTCCATTTATTTTTGTTGAGAAGTCATCTTTTTTAATTATCATTTGTCCATCTTTGAATTGGATAACTCCACTGATTGTGTTTTGATCAATAATAACTTCTCTTGGTTCTTTATCAAAAGAAAATGACCCGTCTGCGTTAGCTGCGTATGTTTCAGGGGCAATCATAAGGGTGACATCATCACCTTCAGGGATTTCTAATTCAGTGGAGCGCGTAGGAAAATTGATTCTTATCTGGTCTTTTTCTACAGTAAATTTAGTTCCAGTTGGATAAACTCCTGGAATTGTTACGGAATCACCATTGCCGTGTGTAATTCCGGTTTCTGAATAGCTGCTTTTGGTTTTTTCGTGGAAATCGATCTGACAAGAAACACAACCTTTGTCAGCTAGATATTTATCACTATCAATTGCATCATGATCTAAATTTTTGTGATCATAATCCACCTCATTGTAATCTAAATTAACATAAGCGTCCCAAGGTAATTTTTTGTAAAAATCATCATTTGAATATAAATCAGAATTTGAGTAGTCAATTTTTTCCCAATCTACATTTTTCCAATCCCATTGACTAGGGTCAGAATTTGAGTAGAAATCAGTATCTTGGTAATTCGATTTATCTGCGTAATCAAAAACAGGATCTTCTGCGTGGGAAATTACAGTTAAAACTAACATGATTATTAAAAAAGTACTAATCACAGTTAATTTTTTATTCAAGGGATTCGTCCTCTTCAACTTCTTCATTTTCAAAGTTATATATGTTAATAAAACTAAATTCAAAATCTTGATTGTTTATCTGAGTGATATTGTCAGTAATTCTAAATAATACTTGGTCATTTTCAATGAAAGCAGCATAAACTTTCAAATCATTGTTAATTGCAAGTTCCACTACACAACTAAGACAAATTGCCTTTGGATCTTCTGTTTGTTCCCTTAATAATTCTTCAACGACTTGGTAAATTACAAATAAACTAGATTTTGTTTGGATATTAAATGAACTAAGCTCTTGAGTTGTATCTTCGATATTAATTGAGATTGGATAATTAATGTCAAAATTGATATTATCTTGATTGATAGTTGTGGTCGTTGTGATACTACCTGTCTGAATATGATAACCTTGTTTTTCAAAAGAAGAATAGTCTCGAGTACAAAAGAATAATTCACTGTTAACATATAAAGATAGTTGATTTTGAATTTCTTCGATTGAAAGCAGATGATTTTCGGAGATATAAAAGAAATAAGGGAGATAAAGGTAATCATCTGATTCAGATGGCAAATTATAATATCCACCATGTTTGCCAATATAAAGAATAGCTTGATTTGTGACATCTTCAATACAAGATTCAACAAATAACTTAATTGGAGCAATATTTTGACTAGAATCTTGAATGTCAGATTGCTCTGAATCCAATTTTTCTTGGTTTAAATCAATGTTGGTCAGAATGACTGTGGCAATAATCAAGGATAAGAATAAACCTAAGATGATGAAAATTGTGACCTGTCCCCTTCTTTCCATATAAAATAAGAATATTTTTTAGTTTATAATGTTATCTTAGGAGGACTTCTGTTGTGTACTAGCCAAAAACTTATAAAGCAGATTGAGGCAAGATTCTATTAGTTCAAGTGATCAAATAGGTACTTGAAAATAAGGATTAAAAGTATCATAACAAAAAAATATCTGATAATAATAAGGGGGAGATTATTATGTATAAAATACCAGTTTCTGAAATTAAAGCAAAAATTGTTGAGAGCGGAAAACTTTCAGCAGAAGAATTTGATATCAAAGTAAAAGCTAAGATTAACGACCTATCAGGATTAATTAGCCAAGAAGGGGCAGCTCACATTATAGCAAACGAATTTGGAATAACATTTGCTCCAAAAGAAGGAGAGAAAATTCAAATTAAACAACTAGCTGCAGGGATGAACAATGCTTCAGTACTTGTTAAAGTAATTCAAAAATGGGAAGTTCGAGAATTCGATAAAGGAAGTTACAAAGGAAAGGTTTGTTCTTTATTAGTTGGAGATGAAACTGGAAGTACCAGATTCACTCTTTGGAATGATCAAGTTGATGAAATTAAAGATGTGAAAGAAGGAGATACTCTTCTAATTCACGGCGGATATGTAAAAGAAAATCGGGGAAAAGTCGAATTTCATTTAGGGCGTGGTGGAACTTTTGAAGTGAACCCAGAAGGACAGAGTGTTGGCGAAGTTAAGAATTCAGGCGGCGCTGCTAGTGGAAGTTTTACTCGAAAACAAATTACCTCATTAGAAGGCGATGAAGAAGGAGTAGAATTATTTGGAACTGTTGTTCAAGTATTTGATCCTAGATTCTTTAACGTGCACCCGGAAACTGGTAAACGAATGTATGATGATGATGATAGTGGCCTTGAGCCGGCAATTTCATAT